>NZ_CP024869.1:0-600000 GCF_003052165.1 Dietzia sp. JS16-p6b
ACCTGGGTCGGAGCCTGTGGATAGAGTGTGGTGCCCGGTCGGGTCAGATCGCCCGGTGCCCCGCAACCGCTTCCCATCGACGAGAGGAGACCGCACACCGTGTCTCCCGATCTCGAACACGTGTGGAGCGCGGTTCTCGACAAACTGACCGACCCCTCTCTGGCGAGCGACGACAACCCGGCTCTGTCCCGCCAGCAACAGGCCTGGCTACGCCTCGTCCAACCCATCGCCGTGGTCAACGGATTCGCGATGCTCGCCGCCCCGTCGGCGTTCGCGAGGGACAACATCGAATCGATCCTCCGCGGACCGATCACCAGGGCGCTGAGCTCCCAACTCGGAGAACCGGTCGATCTGGCGGTCAAGGTCGACACTTCGCTCGCCGGCCAGCGCAACCACGTCGACGTCGACGAGCCACCGATCGACGTCGACGACATCCACCGACCGGTGCCGGAGCAGGCGCAGGCCGATTCCACCCCTCGTCCCACGCGGATGACCGAAGAGCAGATCGCAGCGGAACGGCTGCTGCACGGCAGCGATCGCGACGAGGCCCTGTCAGCGGCGACCGCCCCGGGTCTCAATGAGCGATACACGTTCAGCGCTTTCGTCCAGGGCAACTCGAACCGGTTCGCTCGCGCCGCCGCACTCGCGGTGGCCGAGGCCCCCGCACGGGCGTACAACCCGCTGTTCATCTGGGGAGAGTCGGGGCTCGGGAAGACGCACCTGCTCCACGCCATCGGGCATTACTCCCTGCGGATGTACTCCGAGCAGAAGGTCAAGTACGTCTCGACGGAGGAGTTCACCAACGACTTCATCAACTCCGTGCGCGACGGCCGCCAGAACATGTTCAAGAAGCGGTACCGCGAGGCGGACATCCTCCTGGTGGACGACATCCAGTTCCTGATCGGTAAGGAACAGGTGCAGGAGGAGTTCTTCCACACCTTCAACACGATCCACAACGCGCAGAAGCAGATCGTGATCTCCTCCGATCGTCCCCCCAAACAGCTCCAGCCACTCGAGGACAGGCTGCGTACCCGGTTCGAGTGGGGTCTGATCACCGACATCCAGCCTCCAGAGCTCGAGACGCGCATCGCGATCATCGACAAGAAGGCCAAGTCGGAGAACTACGTCGTCCCGCGGGACGTCCTGGAGCTCATCGCCACCCGGGTCCAACGCAACATCCGCGAGCTCGAGGGAGCGTTGATCAGAGTCGTCGCGTTCGCCTCCCTCAACGGACACGATATCGACGTCCCGTTGGCGGAGGTCGTCCTCCGCGACGTCGTCTCGGACGACGACTCCCTGCAGATCTCCGCAGCGACGATCATGGCGGTCACCGCGGAGTTCTTCTCGACCAGCATCGACGAGCTCTGCGGCACCTCGAAGACGCGGTCCCTCTCGCGCGCCCGACAGATCGCCATGTATCTCTGCCGAGAGCTCACCGACCTCTCGCTGCCCAAGATCGGGGTCACCTTCGGCGGTAAGGACCACACCACGGTCATGTACGCCCAGCGCAAGATCCTCAAGGAGATCAAGGACGACCGCCGGATGTACGACCAGATCCAGGAACTGACCGCCCGGATCAAGGAACGCTCGCGGTCCCTCTGACCGCCTTCCGACCGCCTTCCGACCATCCTCCTGGCACGTCTCGGGCCCCTGCCCGCCGAACCGCGTCCGCCAGCCCCGAGCCCGGCGTCCGGGCCGCTGCGCCGCCGTCTCGGACCGTCCGTCTACCACTGCCGTCCGGAACGAGAACCCCACCCGCTGGGCGGAGCCGACGCGCACCGATACCCATATGTGACCCCCCTCACACCACTGGCATCACCCTTCACAGCTGTGGACAACCCTGTGGTTTTCTGTGGACCGACGGTGGACAGACGGTGGACCGAGACAGGTGATTCCACTGTCGTCTCGGGCAAGTCACAAGATGAGCCGGATCGGTCCACATGCATGATCTGGCTCTGACCTGCACAGACAGCCGTCGGTTCACAAATTCACAGGACCTACTACTACTTCTTGTCTCTCTCTAGAGTTCTTGTAAGAAGTAGGGATGTGGAACGGCGAGCCTGCTTGACCGGGTTACAGGAGTCCGTGTGTCCACCGTCGGTGCGAGCGGTTACTCTCATGGAGATGATCCGCCGGACCCCGTCGGACGCCAGTCAACGACACCAGCGAACACAGTTGCCACCGCCGCGAACAGGCCCGCCGTCCGGATGCCGGCGGCGTGCACCCCGCCCAGAAAGAGGTCACCGATGGAGATCACGGATCCGACGTTCCGCGTCACCCGCGAGGACTTCGCCGATTCGGTGGCCTGGGTCGCGCGGACCCTCCCGTCCCGACCGTCCGTGCCGATTCTCGGTGGCGTGCTCCTCGAGGCGGACTCCGGTCTGACGATCTCCGGATTCGACTACGAGACCTCCGCACAGGTGTCGGTCCCGGCGGAGGTCTCCGAACCGGGCAGCACCCTCGTGTCCGGCCGGTTGCTGGCCGACATCGCGCGGGCCCTTCCCGACCGTCCAGTCGAGGTGACGGTGAGTGCGCAGAAGATGTACATCACCTGTGGCTCCGCCAAGTTCACCCTGCCCACGATGCCCGTCGAGGACTACCCGCAGCTCCCGGCGATGCCCGGGGTCACCGGCTCGGCCGCGGTCGACGCGTTCTCCGAGGCGGTGGCCCAGGTCGCGGTCGCGGCGGGCAAGGACGACACGCTCCCGATGCTCACCGGCATCCGGATGGAGATCGAGGGGCCTCGTGTCACCCTCATCGCCACCGACCGGTTCCGCCTCGCGATCCGGGATCTCGAATGGGAACCCGCTCGCGAGGACGTGTCGGTCGAGGTGCTGATCCCGGCCAAGACCCTGTCCGACGTGACCCGGTCAGCCGGTCAGGGAGGGCGAGTCGATCTGAGCCTGGGCGCGGGTTCCGAGGTGGGCGCGGACGGCATCATGGGCGTCCTGGTGTCCGGCCAGCGCACCACGACCCGGTTGCTCGACGCCGAGTTCCCCAAAGTGCGCCAACTCCTGCCCACCCAACACACCTCGATGGCCCTCGTCCAGGTCGACGACCTGGTCCAGGCCATCAAGCGAGTCGCCCTGGTGGCGGACCGGGGAGTGCAGGTCCGGATGGCGTTCTCGGACGGGGAGGTCGCACTCTCCGCGGGCGGCGACGACGCGGCTCAGGCTTCCGAGACCCTCCCGGTCGACTTCCTCGGTGAGCCCCTGACCATCGCGTTCAACCCCGGTTACCTGCTCGACGGGCTCGGCAGCATGCATTCGGCCCGGGTCGCGTTCGGATTCACCCAGGCCAGCCGGCCCGCGGTCCTTCGGCCCGCGCCCGAGGCCCTGCCCTCCCCGGAGGCCGACGGTTCCATCGCGCCCGTCGAGTCGGACCACACGTATCTGCTCATGCCGGTCCGTCTGCCGGGCTGACCGCGCTGTCGCGACACCGCCGGTATGCACCTGCGTCATCTCAGGCTTCTGGACTTCCGCTCGTGGCCGCTGCTCGAGCTGGAGCTGCACCCGGGGGTCACCACACTGGTGGGGCGCAACGGGCACGGGAAGACCAACGTCCTCGAAGCCGTGGGCGTGCTCTCGACCCTGAGATCCCACCGGGTGCCCACCGAGGCTCCGATGATCCGGACCGGTGCGGAGACGGCCATGATCGCCGCGCTCGCGCACAACGCCGGGCGTGAACTCACCGTCGAGCTGGCACTCAACTCCGGAAGAGCGAATCGCGCGCGGCTCAACACCTCGCCGTGCCGCCGCCTCGGGGACATCCTCGGCGTGGTGCAGTCCGTGCTGTTCGCACCCGAGGACCTGGCACTGGTCCGGGGGGAGCCCGCCGAGCGGCGGAAGCTGCTCGATGAGCTCCAGGTCCAGCGTCGGCCCGCCCACGGGGGTGTCCTCACCGAGTACTCCTCGGTGCTCCGGCAGCGCTCCGCCCTGCTCAAGTCCGCCTCCGGCGTCCTGCGCCGCGGGAGGGGAGAGGGCGCGGACGCGGCGCTCGAGACCCTCGACGTGTGGGACGGCCGCCTCGCCCACCTCGGTGCGAGGATCGTCGCGGGGCGGATCGCCCTGCTCGCCGAACTACGGCCGCTGGTCGCCGACGCCTACCGGCGATTGGCTCCGGAGTCCCGACCGGCGGACCTGGCCTACCGGTTCCGCGTCGCCACCCCACCGGACGAGGCCGAGCTCGCCGATCCGGAACTCGTCGAAGCGGTTCTGCTCTCCGAGTTGGGCCGCCGGCGTCAGGACGAGATCGACCGGGGGATGTCGCTCGTCGGGCCGCACCGGGACGAGGTGGTCCTGTCCCTGGGCGACGAACCGGCCAAGGGCTTCGCGAGCCACGGCGAGACGTGGTCGTTCGCCCTGGCGCTGCGCCTCGGGTCACTGGAGTTGTTCCGCGCGGACGGGGTCGAACCCGTGTTGCTCCTCGACGACGTGTTCGCGGAACTCGACCGGCATCGTCGAGCAGCTCTCGCCGAGGCCGCGACCGGGGTGGAACAGGTCCTGGTGACGGCGGCGGTCGGCGACGACGTGCCGGACGGTCTGAGGGGGACCCGTCATGACGTGGTGATGACGGGCCAGGGAGCCGGTCGTCATTCGGTTATCACGGCGACGGACAGTGAGGTGCACTAGTGACCGATGACCATGCCGGGCGGCCGATAACACCGTCTGAGGAACCGAAACGTGGTTATGACATCGCCAGACAGGCCCTCGAGGAGGCTCGGAGTCGTGCCCGGGCGGACGGCAAGCAGATCGGGCGCGGCCGAACCGGACCGGTAGGGGGCGGCAAGCGCCTGCGCAGACGTGGCTGGACCGGTTCGGGCGCCGACCCCTGGGATCCCCAGCCGCTCGGGCGGCTCGTCGGCCAGGTCGCCAGGAGGCGGGGATGGGACGACAAGGTCGCCACCGGCAGGCTGTTCGCGGAGTGGGACCGCATCGTCGGGGAGGACGTGTCCGCGCACGCGACCCCGGAGCGACTGGAGGAGGGTGTGTTGTACGTCCGCGCCTCCAGCACCGCGTGGGCGACCCAGCTCCGGCTCGTGGCGGCCGACATCCTCCGCAAGATCGCCGCGGCCATGGGGCCGGGTCACGTCCGGCGCCTCAGGATCGAGGGGCCCGACAAGCCGAGTTGGCGGAAGGGCCCGTTGCACGTGTCCGGTCGCGGACCCCGGGACACCTACGGCTGACGGGCGGGACCCGGTGGGCGTCCATCGGGGCGTGTTGGCGAGCCCGGGGACCCCACGAGGGTTGTCGCAGGTAGACTGGGCCGGTCCCAGACCCCCGAGACGCGAGGAGTTCGCACGTGGCGGACGCCAAGAGCAAGGCCAGCACGCAGGGCGCGAACGACTACGGTGCGTCGTCGATCACCGTTCTCGAAGGACTCGAGGCCGTCCGGCTGCGTCCGGGCATGTACATCGGCTCGACCGGGCCCCGCGGTCTGCACCACCTGATCTGGGAGGTGGTCGACAACTCGATCGACGAGGCCATGGCCGGTCACGCGACGGGCGTCAAGGTCACCCTGCTCGAGGACGGCGGCGTCGAGGTGATCGACGACGGGCGCGGCATCCCCGTCGAGATGCACGAACAGGGCATGCCCACCGTGCAGGTCGTGATGACCCAGCTGCACGCCGGCGGCAAGTTCGATTCCGACTCCTACGCGGTCTCCGGTGGACTCCACGGTGTGGGAATCTCGGTGGTCAACGCTCTGTCCACGCGGGTCGAGGTACAGATCAAGCGTGACGGACGCCTGTGGCAGCAGGACTTCAACATGGCGGAGCCCGAGGAGCTCGTGGACGCCGGCCCCGCGGAGGGGACCGGGACCCGCGTCCGCTTCTGGGCGGACGCATCGATCTTCGAGACCACCGAGTACGACTTCGACGTGGTCGCCCGACGTCTCCAGGAGATGGCGTTCCTCAACAAGGGTCTGACCATCACGTTGACCGATCGACGGTCACGCGCGGAGCAGGCCGCCGAACTCGACGCCATCGCGGACAGCGAAGGTCGTGGATCCGATTCCGCGCCCGGTTCCGACGAGGGGTCGGACCTCGAGCACGCGGTGGACGCGGAGAAGGCGTTCGTCGAGGGGGCAACCGACGCCGCCGACGCCGCCGACGCGGCCGAACGGTCCGAGACCCAGACCACCGAGGCCCCCGACGCGGCCAAGGTTCGCGAGCGCAAGCGCACCTTCCACTACCCCGAGGGCCTCAAGGACTACGTCACGGCGATCAACAAGTCCAAGACCGCGATCCACCCGACGATCCTCTACTTCGAGGGCAAGGGCACGGGCCACGAGGTCGAGGTCGCGATGCAGTGGAACTCCGGGTACTCGGAATCGGTCCACACCTTCGCCAACACGATCAACACCCACGAGGGCGGAACCCACGAAGAGGGCTTCCGCGCTGCGCTGACCTCGCTGGTGAACAAGTACGCGCGCGACAAGAAACTGCTCAAGGAAAAGGACCCCAATCTCACGGGGGACGACATCCGCGAGGGTCTCGCCGCAGTCATCTCGGCCAAGATCTCCGACCCGCAGTTCGAGGGGCAGACCAAGACGAAGTTGGGCAACACCGAGGTCAAGGGTTTCGTTCAGCGGCAGGTCGCAGAACACGTCGGTCACTGGTTCGAGGCCAACCCCGCCGAGGCCAGGGTGATCGTCAACAAGGGCATCGCCTCGAGCCAGGCCCGCGTCGCCGCGCGCAAGGCCCGTGAGATGGTCCGCCGGAAGTCGGCGACCGACATCGGGGGGCTCCCCGGAAAGCTGGCCGACTGTCGGTCGAAGGACCCGGCGAAATCCGAGTTGTACATCGTGGAGGGTGACTCCGCCGGGGGCTCGGCCAAGTCGGGTCGGGATTCGATGTTCCAGGCGATCCTGCCGCTGCGCGGGAAGATCATCAACGTCGAGAAATCCCGGATCGACAAGGTCCTCAAGAACACCGAGGTCCAGGCCATCATCACAGCCCTGGGTACGGGTATCCACGAGGAGTTCGACCTCGAGAAGCTGCGCTATCACAAGATCGTGCTGATGGCCGACGCCGACGTCGACGGTCAACACATCTCCACGCTTCTGCTCACCCTGCTGTTCCGCTTCATGAGGCCACTGGTGGAGAACGGAAACGTCTATCTGGCGCAGCCGCCCCTGTACAAGCTCAAGTGGGGTAAGGGCGAGCCGGATTTCGCGTACTCGGACCGGGAGCGCGACGAGCTCCTGAAGATCGGCCTGGAGAAGAAGCGCAAGATCAACGTGGAGGACGGGATCCAGCGCTACAAGGGTCTCGGTGAGATGAACCCCAAGGAACTGTGGGAGACGACCATGGATCCGACGGTCCGTACGCTCCGCCTGGTCACCCTCGAGGACGCCGCCGCCGCCGACGAACTGTTCTCGATCCTCATGGGCGAGGACGTCGACGCGCGTCGCAACTTCATCACCCGCAACGCTCGCGACGTCCGCTTCCTCGACGTCTGATCCCCTGCGTCACAGGCTCCCGCAGTCGTTCGGGGCGAGCTCACCTGCCAGCCGGCGGGTGACGAAATCCAGGGCTGCCGGGAAGTTGGTCACGGCCGCCGCGGCGTGCGTGACGCCGGCGACGGGCGGGGTCGTCTCATAGCGGAAGTGCACGGCCGCTCCCTGTTCGCACCAGTCGCGGGCGAGCTGCTCGACCTGCCGAAGCGGGATGATGTCGTCGTGGACCCCCCCGGCCACCATCACCGGGACGTCCGGCCGGAGTCGGCCGATCCGCTGATGATCGAGGACCCGCAGCGCCTCGGGCTCGGAGCGGATCAGCTCTCCGAGGCTGCGGCCCGAGTGTGTCCATTCGTGAGTGGTACGCATGCCGTACGCGGAGCGCAGGTCGAGGGTGCACAGACCCGCGATGTCTGCGAGCGCGACCCGCCCGGCGTCGTTGACCTGGCGGTCGACCACCTCCCGGACGGCGGGAAAGCGCTGGGACATCCCGTTGATGGCGTACCCGATCGCGCCGGTGAGCGTGGACCCGTCGATATGGTCGAGCACAGCTAGCAGATCCGCCGGGGGAGCGGAGGCGTAGGCGGCCCGCAGGTCGACGTCCGGGGCGTACACGGGTGCGAGTTCCGCAGCGGCCGCGGAGGCACCTCCACCCTGGGAGTGGCCCCAGAACACCACCGGAGCGTCCCCGCTCAGAGCGCGTGCGGCCCGGGCGCCGTCCAGCATGGCATGCGCCTGTTCCACCCGGTCGGAATAGGTGTGGACGCCTGGAGTACCGAGGCCGATGTAGTCGATCACCATCACCCGGAAGCCCTGGGCGGCCAGGACCAGCGCGAACGCCTGCTCGTACGAGGGCACCGCGCCCCCGGTCTGCGGGTTCACGCCGAGCGCGGTCTCGAGATGCCGGGACGGAGCACACGCATCGCCCTGACCCTGCGTGCCGGGACCGATCACGATGGTGGGCCGTGGGCCGGGACCGTTCCACGGTGCGGTCGAGTCGTACAGTGCACCCGAGGTGGCGACCGGTCGTCCGTCGACGTCTGCGGACTGGTACACGATCCGCTGGGCGCGAGCGGGCAGCGGCGAGGGCACCTCGGGGAGCCCCGGCAGGGACACGGCCAGGGGGAGTCCGGAGGACTCGGCTCTCAAGACCTCTCCCGGGGCGCCGACGGGGAGGCCCCGGGTGTCGTAGAAGCCACCCGGTCGGTCGAACTGGACGCTGTCCCGGTTCGCGCTCACCGGTGTCGAGGGTTGCGCGCCAGCGGTCGCGAGGACGCCGCTGACGAGCGCGAAGACCGCGGCTCCTGCCACCGCCACGAGACGACGAGTGCGGAGACCGGGTTCACTGAGGACTGGCGACATGACGGAAATGTTACGTGCGCCACATCGCGCGGGCGCGGAAATCCGTCGAGACGACGCCGGACACAGGGACGACACGGACCGTGGGCCTGACGACGAGGTGATAATCGGGTGGCCGAGGCGTGCCCTCGAGCCCGTTTCCGCAGGACCTATAGACTGGGTGGGTCGTACGGCCGCCGTCTGAGCACGCGTGTGCCCGCGACATCGTCTGCGAGAGAAGCCAGCGCGACGAGGAACCGAAGAGGAGCCCATGACGGACACGACGTTGCCGCCCGACGCCGGGGGACACGACCGCATCGAGCCGGTCGACATCCAGGCGGAGATGCAGAGAAGCTACATCGACTACTCGATGAGCGTCATCGTCGGGCGGGCGCTCCCGGACGTCCGGGACGGCCTCAAACCCGTCCACCGTCGCATCCTCTACGCGATGTGGGACAACGGCTACCGGCCCGACCGCAGCTACGTCAAATCCGCGAAGCCCGTCGCCGACACCATGGGTAACTACCACCCCCACGGTGACTCGGCGATCTACGACACCCTGGTCCGGCTCGCCCAGCCCTGGGCGATGCGCTACCCGATGGTCGACGGCCAGGGCAATTTCGGTTCGCGCGGCAACGACGGCGCGGCCGCGATGCGCTACACAGAGTGCAAGATGACCCCGCTCGCCATGGAGATGGTGCGGGACATCGACAAGAACACGGTCGACTTCCAGCCCAACTACGACGGCAAGACCACGGAGCCGGCGGTCCTGCCGTCCAGGGTCCCGAACCTGCTGATCAACGGATCCAGTGGCATCGCGGTGGGGATGGCCACCAAGATTCCGCCGCACAACCTCCGTGAGGTCGCCGAGGCCGTCTACTGGGTTCTGGAGAACCCGGACGCCGGGGACGAGGAGGCGCTCGACGCCTGCATGGGATTCATCAAGGGACCCGACTTCCCGACCCACGGGTTCATCGTCGGCGACCAGGGCATCAAGGACGCCTACACCACCGGACGAGGGTCGATCCGGATGCGCGGCAAGACCTCCATCGAGGAGGACGGCAACCGCACCATCATCGTGATCACCGAGCTGCCCTACGAGGTCAACCCGGACAACATGATCCTGTCGATCGCCGAGCAGCTGCGCGACGGCAAGATCGCCGGCATCTCGAAGATCGACGACGAGTCGTCCGACCGTGTGGGTCTGCGGATCGTCATCACGCTCAAGCGTGACGCCGTCGCCAAGGTCGTGCTGAACAACCTGTACAAGCACTCACAGCTGCAGACCTCGTTCGGCGCCAACATGCTGTCGATCGTCGACGGTGTGCCGCGGACGCTCCCGATCCACCAGCTGGTTCGCCTGTACGTCGCGCACCAGATCGAGGTCATCGTCCGGCGCACCCAGTATCTGTTGGACGAGGCCGAGCGACGCGCCCACATCCTGCGCGGACTGGTCAAGGCACTCGACGCGCTCGACGAGGTCATCGCGCTGATCCGTCGATCACAGACCGTCGACATCGCGCGGGAGGGCCTCAAGGACCTCCTCGACATCGACGACGACCAGGCCCAGGCCATCCTCGACATGCAGCTGCGTCGTCTCGCGGCTCTGGAGAGGCAGAAGATCGTCGACCAGCTCGCCGCCATCGAGCTGGAGATCGCCGACTACAAGGACATCCTCGCCCGCCCGGAGCGTCAGCGCGCCATCGTCGGCGACGAGCTGCGCGAGATCGTCGAGAAGTACGGCGATGACCGCCGCACGGTGATCATCCCCGCCGACGGCGACGTCACCGACGAGGACCTGATCGCCCGCGAGGACGTCGTCGTCACCATCACCGAGACCGGGTACGCCAAGCGGACCCGCACGGACCTCTACCGCGCCCAGAAGCGTGGCGGCAAGGGTGTGCGCGGCGCGGAGCTCAAGCAGGACGACATCGTCCGGCACTTCTTCGTCTCCTCCACCCACGACTGGCTGCTGTTCTTCACCACCAAGGGCCGGGTCTACCGGGTCAAGGCCTACGAGCTCCCGGAGGCCAGCCGCACCGCGCGGGGACAGCACGTGGCCAATCTCCTGGCGTTCCAGCCGGAGGAGCGGATCGCCGGGGTCATCCGGATCAAGGGCTACCAGGACGCTCCGTACCTCGTGCTGGCCACCCGCAACGGCCTGGTCAAGAAGTCGCGTCTCGAGGACTACGACTCCCCGCGGTCGGGCGGCCTCATCGCCGTCAACCTCCGTGACGGTGACGAACTCGTGGGTGCGGCGCTCGCCGGCCCCGAGGACGACCTCCTCCTGGTTTCCGAGAAGGGTCAGTCGATCCGCTTCCACGCCAACGACGACACGCTCCGTCCCATGGGACGGGCCACGTCCGGTGTCATGGGGATGCGGTTCAATGACGGCGACGCGCTGTTGAGCATGTCGGTCGTCCGCTCGGAGATGGACGAGAACCAGCTCTTCCTCCTGGTGGCCACCGAGCGCGGGTACTCCAAGCGCACCGCGCTCGCCGAGTACGCGGCCCAGGGCCGGGGCGGAAAGGGCGTGCTCACGCTCATGTTCGATCCCAAGCGCGGCAAGCTCGTGGGTGCGACGATCGTGGAGTTGCAGGACGAGCTCTACGCCATCACCTCCAGTGGTGGCGTGATCCGAACGTTCGCCAAACAGGTCCGCAAGGCGGGCCGTCAGACCAAGGGCGTGCGTCTGATGAACCTGGCGGAGAACGACGCGCTGCTGGCGATCGCCCGCAACGCCGACGAGCCCGACGACGACGACCGGCGCGATGCCGCGTCCGAGAAGGAGTAGAGGGCGATGACCGAGCCGAGCGACGGACCCGGGAGCGGCCCGGCACCCAAGGGTTCCACCCCTGCGCCGGGCTTCGGCGGGTCGGCCGGATACCCGACCGGGTCGGAGGCCCCCGTCGGGGAGACCGCCCCCGACGACGCGGGCGCGACCGCGTCGTTCCCCGCCGCGACCCAGCACCGCGCGGAGGGGCTGCCCGGTGGCGTGGCGACCGCCCACTCGGGCGGCGCGGCCGGCCGCGCCGCCCCCATGGTCCCGCCGACTGAGCGACGCGGCCCCATGGAATCGGTGCTCGTCCTGCGACGCATCGACCCGTGGTCGGCGTTCACCACCGTGCTCGGGCTGATGTTCGCGCTGTACCTGGTGTGGATGGTGGCGATCGGGGTCACCTACCTGCTGCTCTCCGGCATGGGGGTGTGGGACCGGCTCGGTGGGCTGCTCTCCGGGGTCGCGGGTGACGAATCGGCCGCCGCCATCGGGCCGTCGACGATCTTCCTCTACAGCGGAGGCGTGGGTCTGCTCAACGTCCTGTTGCTGTCCGTCCTCGCCACCCTCGCCGTGTTCATCTACAACCTCGCCGCCGGGCTGACCGGTGGTGGGGTCCAGGTGACACTGGGGGACCGTCGGTACTGAGACGCGGTCCGGTGTGAGACCCCGCCACCGGCGCCGACCCGCCGATTTGGGCGGCGGCGAGGGCGTCGGGTAGATTAACGCTTCGGTACGAGGGCCTATAGCTCAGGTGGTTAGAGCGCCAAACTGATAATTTGGAGGTCGGAGGTTCAAGTCCTCCTAGGCCCACCCCCGCACGGCAGACGCCGGATCGCCCGCCGCGGTCCGGCGTTCACGCTTTGCGGAACGGGGCCTTAGCTCAGTTGGTAGAGCGCTGCCTTTGCAAGGCAGATGTCAGGGGTTCGAATCCCCTAGGCTCCACTCCCTCCTCTCCCGCCCCTCCACTCCACTCCCGGTGCGCCCCGGTGTGGACTCCGGTCGTGGTGGACCCGACCCCAGGACCGCCCGTGGACAGCACACCCCGCTCGTGGACACCGTTCGTCCTGATGGCGCTCGTCGTGACCGCGGCGCTGATGTCGAGCGCGACGCCGTCACCCCTGTACGTCGACTACCAGCAGGCGTGGGGGACCGGCGGGACGATGATCACGGTCGTCTACGCGGTCTACGCACTGGCCGTCCTGGTGCCACTACTGCTGTTGGGGCGACTGTCGGACGCGATCGGTCGTCGGCCCGTGGTGATCACCGGTCTGGTGCTGCTGGTGTTGAGCATGGCCGGGCTCGCCGCCGCACCCTCGGTGGCCTGGCTGATCGCCGCGCGGGTGGTATAGGGCCTGGGCGTCGGGTTGGTCACCGGATCGGCGGCGGCGGCGATCATCGAACTGCATCCGGACAGGAACGCCCGCGTCGGTGCGCTCACCAGTAGTTCCACGACCAATTTCGGGATCGCGGCCGGCGTGCTGCTGTCCGGCGTGGTGGCCACCGCGTCGTCGTCGCCCCTCGTCCACCCGTACGTGGTGATGGGCGCCGCACTGGCCGCTCTGCTCGCCGGGGTGGTGTTCCTGGTGCCCGAGACATCGGGCGCCGGCCCTCAGACCCTCCGGGACGCGGTGCGGCTCCAACGGGTCGCGGTGCCCGCCGCGGCTCGTCCGGCCTTCGCCCTCGCCGCGGTGTGTGTGATCGCCTCGTGGTCCGTGGGCGGGGTCTTCCTCGGTCTGGGCGGGGCGATCGCCAAGGGCCTCGTCGGCCGATCGGACTACCTGGTGACCGGCCTGGTGGTGGCCTGCCTGCAGGCCGCCGCCGCGCTGGCCCAGTTGGTGTGGAACCTTCGTGCGGGTCAGGGACAGTGGCGCAGGGGAGTGGTCATCGGCGGCGTGGCGCTCGTCGCGGGGTTGGCGGCGGCCTCACTGGCGCTCGCGGCGGCGTCGGTGCCCGGGCTCGTGGTGGGTTCGGCGGTCGCGGGAGTGGGCATGGGGTTGCTGTTCCTCATGGGCACGTCGCTCGTCGCGCAGAACGCCCCCGCCAGCTCGCGGGGAGAGGTCTTCTCCGCCCTGTTCGTCGTGGCCTACCTGTCGCTGGGGGTGCCCGCCGTCGTCGCGGCACTCCTGGCCGAGGTCGTCGGCCTCACCACCGCCTTCCACATGATGTCGGCGGTGGTCTCGGTGATCGCGGTCGGTGCTCTGCTGGCGGCGGCCCGGATGCGGCCACCAGGCCGGGGGAGTGGACCGTCAGCGGCGGGGTGACCGTCAGCGGCGGTGACAGTCAGCTGCTCAGTGACTGGGCGGCGGCCGCCACCCCGATCGCGGCCAGGCCGGTGCGGATCCGGTCGGAGGCCAGCAACGTCTGGATGCGGTGCCGGGTGACCTGCTCCTGGGCGATCCCCATGTGCAGCGGGACGACCCCGGCGGTGAGGGCCGGCACGGCGACGGTGGTGAGGCACGCGACGACGGTGGCGGTCAGCCCGTCGCGGCCGGGCGACCGGACTGATCCGTAGGCGGCCCAGGCGGCGGCACCCAGCCCGGAGGCGTACAGGGTCAGGGCCACCGGGGCGATCCGGCGGGCGTGTTCGGCCTGGCGTTCGCCGATCCCCAGCGTCGGGCCCTCGAACAGCGTCGGGTAGACGACCGAGGTGACCATCGACTGGAAACCCAGATGGGCCGCGCACGTGGTGAGCAGGGCGAGCCGTCCCGCGCGGAGGGTGGGGTCGGGGACCGCGGGTCGTCGGCGGATCATGGGTCTCACGCTACCCCTCGCGGGATCTGCCGAGCAGGCGTCTGCCCTCTCCGTCCTCGGTGACCGCCCGGGCGGTCCGCAGCACCACTCGCCAGCCACGGTCGGACGCGTCCACCGGACCGAGACGCTCGAGTTCCCATCTGTTCGCCGTCACCCGCGTCACCGTGTAGCGCCCCGGCCGGGAGGAACGGACCACCAACTGGGTGTACCCGGTCGCCACCGCCCGGTCGCCGTCGAGGAGGACCACCGGCAGGCCGGGCACGTGGCCACAACCATGGGCGATCAAACCCTGGTGGGCGTCACCGCGCACCATCCCCGCGAGGTCCGTGTGGCCCTCGAGCACGCCGGTGTCCACGTCGTAGACCCCGTCGGCGGCCCAGAGCTCGGCGACCCCCTCGGCGTCCCCGGAGTCGACCCTGGGGGAGTAGTCGGCGACGAGTCTGAGGATCGCGAGTTCGTCCGTGGCCCGGGCCAGTTCGTCGCGGATCGTGGCGAGAGCGGACTCGGTCGCACCGAGCCTCGCCTCGAGTGCGTCCAGACGGTCGGGGTCGCGAGCCGGGGTCATGAACCCGACAGTAATGCACGAACTGGAACACGTTACACGTAGAGTGTGGCGCATGACGGACAAGAGTTCAGACACCCGTCCGACCGTGCACTCGGCGGACGTGGTGGTGGTGGGAATGGGCATCGCGGGCGCGTGTGCTGCGATCGAGGCCGCGGAGGCCGGGTCGTCGGTCATCGTGCTGGAGGGCGCCTCCGGCCCGGGGGGATCGTCCTCCCAGTCGGGCGGCGAGGTCTACCTGGGCGGGGGCACCGCCACCCAGCGGGCGCTCGGCGTGGAGGACTCCGAGGAGGACATGCGCGCCTTCCTCACCGCCGCACTCGGTCCGAACGCGGACGAGGCCAAGATCGCCGACTACTGCGCGGGTGCGGTCGAGCACCACGACTGGCTGGTGGCCCACGGTGCGGTCTTCAACCCCAAGCTGTGGGACACCCCCACGTGGATGCCGGGCGACGACTCGGGCCTGATGTGGATGGGTGAGCGAGCCGAACCCTACGCCTCGATCGCGCGCCCGGCGGCCCGTGGTCACCGCCCACCCGCCCCGAACTTCGCCGGGAACGTGCTGATGGATGCTTTGGTGGCCACCGCGCAGAAGGCCGGGGTGACACTGCACTGCGACGTCAGGGCTCGAGCGTTGATCATGGACGACGGACGGGTCGTCGGCGTGCGGGCGACGGAGTTCGGCGAGGAGCGGGAGTACCGCGCCACCGGCGGGGTTGTCCTGGCGACCGGCGGGTTCGTCGACAACGACCGCATGCTCGAACAGTGGGCGCCGCAGCAGGTCGGCAAGGACAAGGTGTCCGACGGCCGCGACGACGGCTCGGGGATCGAGATGGGCATGGACGTGGGTGCCGCCGTGCGCCGGATGCACCAGACCGAGACGGCGATGCTCATCATCCCCCGCCTGGCGGTGGGGGCGATGCTCGTCGACGGCGACGGCCAGCGCTTCATCAACGAGGAGGTCTACCCGGGCCTGTACTGCCACGCCGCCGTGCACCACCGCCGGCCCCCGGTGTGGGTGATCATCGACGAGAAGGGCATCGAGGACGTCCCGGAGAGCGAACTGTGGGGGATGCAGCCCATGCACGCCGCGGAGACCATCGAGGAGCTCGCCGCGGACTGCGGGCTTCCGGCGGAGGCGCTGGCCGACACCCTGCGCAGATACAACGCCGGCGCCCGGAACGGCGAGGATCCCCAGTTCGGCAAGAGCGCGCGCTGGGTCCGACCGCTCGAGCCGCCGTTCGGCGCCTATCCCACCGGGGCCGGGGGGCCGGACTCCTTCAACGGCCTCCCCCTCAAGGCGCAGGGCTTCACCCTGGGCGGGCTCCACACGGATCTGCAGTCCAGGGTCCTGGACCGGGCGGGTGAGGCGATCCCCGGTCTGTTCGCCGCCGGCCGGTGCACCCACGGGCTGCACGGCGAGGGGTACATCTCCGGGACCTCCCTGGGCGACGGGTCCTTCTTCGGCCGCCGCGCCGGGCGCGGGGCGGCGCAGGGAACCGGTAGGTGACCGATCGCCCGGGCGGCGAGGCCACGGGGCCGGTGGGTATCCCGCGGCGGGCGACCCCGGCGCCCGGGGGAGTACGGAGTAGATTCGATTGTCGTGACCACCGATGCCTCCGCCACCGATCCCCTCCCCGGAACCACCGGCACCGCTCCGGGCGACGGGAGGGGTGTCCCGTTCCTGCCCTGGGATGACGACGCAACCGGCGCCACCGACCTGGCCCGCGAGTTGCGCCGGGTGCGGGGTCTGGTGGCGGGGTCGCGCTTCGACGACGTCCACGACGCCGTCACGACGGTGCGGGAGCTCGCCGACCATCTCGAGGCGGTCGGCACCATGGTGCGGCCGTCGGACTATGTGACCTGGGGGGTCCCCGAGCATCTGGCCTCGAACCCCGCCATCGGCAGCCGCAACCCGGTCTCCCCTCCGTTGGAGCCGATGGTGTTGCCCGACGCCACCGTGCGGGCGGATCTGCGACTGGGCATCGAGTACCAGGGCCCGCCCGGCTGCGTGCACGGCGGGATCGTCGCGCTGATCTTCGACGAGATGCTGGGCCTGGCCAACGCCGCCGCCAAGAGCGTGGGGATGACCGCCGACCTCCGGGTGATCTACACCTCGCCGACACCGCTCGATGCACCCCTGAGGTTCGAGGCGCGCCAGGAGCGGGTGGAGGGCCGCAAGATCTGGTCCAGAGCCACCCTGTACACCGGCGAGACGCTGTGCGCGCGTGCCGAGGCGTTGTTCATCGAACCCAGGGGCATCTCGGACGCGCAGCGGGACCGGCCGGTCGAGGGCTGAGCCGGGCGGGGGTCAGCTCTCCCCGCGCAGTGCCTTCATCCGCTTGTGCGCCCCGGCCACGATCCGGCCGCGATCCACCCCGGAGCTGAACTCGACACCCGCGCGATTGCCCTGCCCTCCGCAGACGTGGACCGGCCCCCGGCCGATCGACTCGAGCACCTCCTCGGCGACCTCGGCGGGCTCGCTCACGGTCATGCCCGGCAGGTCCATGTCCAGACCGGCGCGGATCATGGCCGGGGTGCGGGTCACGCCGAGGATCACCTCGACCACGTCCACACCGTGGTCGCGCATCTCCAGCCAGAGGCCCTCCACGAAGACCCGGCTGAACGCCTTGGCGGCCGAGTAGATGCTCATGTCGGCGTGCCCGAGGTAACCGGCCATCGACCCCATCACCACGATGCCGCCCCGACCGCGGTCCCGGAGCCTGGGCGCGAAGTGGCGGATGATCCGCAGCGGCGAGGTGATGTTGAGGTCGATCACCTGTTGAACGCGGTCCATGTCCGACTCGGCGAACTCCGCCCCGTAGGTGTTGGCGCCCGCGTTGAGAACCACCAGCCCCACGTCGAGGCCGTCGCAGGCGGCGGCGATCGCGTCAGTGGCACCCGGTTCGGTGAGGTCGACCGAGAGCTCACGGCACTCCACGCCCCTGGCGCGGACCTCGCCGGCGGTCTCTGACAGGGGTCCGGTCCGACGGGCGACCAGCACGGAGGAGATCCCGGCCTCGGCCAGGCGGAGGGCGATCTCGGCCCCCACCCCCTCGCTGCCGCCCACGACCAGAGCCCAGGGACCGTACGCGGAAGGATCGAACTGTCCTTTTCTGACGGGTGTCGACATAGTCTTCAGAGTATGGCCCAGAACAACGACAGTCCCGAAGTCGGTCGCGGTCCCCTCCCGAGAATCGAGGGCGTGGACGACTTCCAGCTCAGCAGCATGCGGGAGCGGCTGGGGGAGACCTTCGATCCCGTTCCCGTCCCCGACCTCCCCACCCCGGATCCCGATCTGGATCGCACGGTGGTGGAGCTGCGCAGACTGCGCGAGGCGATCTCCGGACTGGCCCACTCGGAAGTCCGGTTGGACGACATCGCCGACCGGTTGGCCGGGGTGGCGGACCTCCTGGAGTCGCGCGTCCCGGAGCCCGCCCGCCGACTGGAGACGATGTGGACGGGCGCCGGTTCCCGCAGGGCGAATCCCGTCGGCGGGCCGGAGAACCCGATCGCCCCACCGGTGCGGTTCTCCGCGTGTGATGACGGTTCGGTGACGGCCGAGGTCACGCTCGGACTGGCCTATCAGGGCCCCCCGGGGTGCGTTCACGGCGGTATCAGCGCCCTCATCATCGACCACATGATGGGGTTCGCGAACCACTGGGGAGGCCGGTACGGCATGACCGCCCACTACGAGATCGACTACCGCTCACCCACCCCGCTACTGAAGCCCCTGACGTTCCGCTCGTGGGTGGACGAGGTGGACGGCCGCAAGACCTGGACCAAGGCGACCATCCACGCGGGGGAGCGGTTGTGCGTGGAGGCCCGTGGTCTCTTCCTCGAGGCGAGCGTCGCGGTCCCGGGTCGACCGGATCAGCGGTCGACGGTGGGGGACGGAGCCTGATCGGACCGTTACTGCTGGACGTCGACCTGGACGACCTTCTGTAGGTAGGGGGCGATCACCTCGGTCAGGCCCGAGGCCAACTGGTCCGGGTCCTCGGGCGGGAGCGAGATGAAACTGATGCCGATCCGGGCGATGATCGACGCGGCCAACCGGGCCTGGCTCGCCTCGATCCGCATCCAGCTCTCCGACAGCGCCGGCATGAGCACCTCCGTCGCACGCTCGATGAGCGGCCCGGCCTCGGTGGTGATCAGACGCAGTAGGTCCGGCTTGATGTCACCGGTCACGAGCGCCCGGATCAGCGGATCCCGGCTGCTGGACCGCAGGAACCCGTTGATCCCCTCACTCAGGGCGAGCTCGATCTGCCCGGGGTGCCTGATGATCGAGTCCCGGATCTCACCGGCGAACTTCTCCGACAACTGGAGCGCATACGCCTGCGCCAGTCCCTGACGGTTGCCGAAGGTGCTGTAGAGCGTCTGCCGGCTCAGTCCCGCGGCTTTGGCCACGTCCGACATGGTCACGGCTGACCAGTCGCGGGACTCCAGCAGCTGGTGCATGGCGTCGAAGACGGTGAGGCGGGGCGACCAACGCCCCCCCCGGGAGTCCCCGGAGGAGCGTTGGTCACGTGTCGACGGGCGGGGCGGCATGCGGTCCATTGTTCCTGATCTCATGCCCGCGGGGGGTGGTGGGCTACTTCACGGGCAGGAAGTCCACCTTGTCGCGGACGCCGCAGTCCGAGCACCGCCAGGTGGCGGGGATCGCCGACCACGGGGTACCGGGAGGGAAGCCCTCGCGGGGCTCACCGGCGGTCTCGGAGTAGTGGTGCCCGCAGTTCGGACACACGTACTCGCCGGTCGGTGAGGTCTGGTCGGCGGCGATGTCGGTGTCGACGAGGACATTCTCCGCCACCGCGGTGGTCCCGCCGGGGGTCGCGTCGACGCCGTAGCGGGCGAGGATCTTCTCACGCTTGGACGGCTGGATGTTGGCCCGCGTGATGTCCCCGTCGTAGTGGGCCAGGACGCGCTTGTCCATGACCTTGCGCCACAGCGGCGGCACGTAGGCCAGGATCATCATCGTGGCGTACCCGGACGGCAGCTGCGGGGCCTGCTCGAAGCTGCGCAGCACCTGGTAGCGGCGCATCGGGTTGGCGTGGTGATCGGAATGCCGCTGCAGGTGGTAGAGGAAGATGTTCGTCACCAGGTGGTCGGAGTTCCACGAGTGCTCCGGGCGGCAGCGCTGGTAGCGGCCGGCAGACGTCTTCTGTCGCTTCAGGCCGTAGTGCTCGAGGTAGTTGACGACCTCCAGCAGCGAGAAGCCGAAGACCGCCTGCACGAGGAGCCACGGCGCGACCTCCCAGCCGAACACCGCGATGAGCCCACCGAACAGGACGACCGTCATGAGCCACGCGTTGAGGTTGTCGTTGCGGATGGTCCACGGCCCCTTGCCCAGACGGCCGAGACGCTCGACCTCGAGGTGCCAGGCCGATCGTGCGGAACCGACGACGCTGCGCGGGAGAAACGCCCAGAACGACTCGCCGAAGCGAGAGCTGGCCGGATCCTCGGGGGTGGCCACGCGGGCGTGGTGTCCGCGGTTGTGCTCGATGAAGAAGTGCCCGTACCCGGTCGTGGCCAGGGCGACCTTGGACAGCCACTTCTCGCTCCCGGCGATCTTGTGGCCGAGCTCGTGTGCGGTGTTGATCCCGATGCCCCCGGTGATGGCCACGGTCCAGGCCACGCCGATCGACGCCGCGATCCCGAGACCACCGTCGTACCCGAGCCACGACAGGTCCTGCGCGGTCCAGAGGTAGCAGGCGACGATGAGGGATGCGTACTGGAAGGGGATGTACAGATAGGTGCACCACCGGTAGAACGGGTCGGCCTCGAGCTTGTCCATCACCTCGTCCGGCGGGTTCTCTCCATCGGCGCCGATCGCCAGGTCACCGAGGGGGATCACGATGTACACCAGGACGGGGAGCAGGAACCACGCGGCGGTGGCGGCCCACCCCAGACCCAGCGAGTTGAACCCGATGACGAACGGCATCGACAGGAACAGGCCCATGGCAGGGATCAACCCGAGCAGCCACAGGTACCGCTTGACGTCGGTCCAGGCGTAGGGCTCGACGCCTCCGTCGGTGGCGTCCCCCACGGGGGAGTCGGCCTGCCCCGCGGGAGCCGTCATGTGGTCCCGGTCTGGATTATCGGCTCCGCCGCGGGGGCGGATGTATTCGGTGCTGGACATCGTCACGACCTCCGAAGTTCACTCGGGATGTGGCATACGCCACTTCATGTGGTCGAGGTTAGACAAAAACCGTGGCGTTGTCTAGACACGATCTCTCACTTTGTCCAGACGTGGCTATTTCGTGACCCATCTGCGTCGTCGGCTCGGCGGCCCGGTCAGCTCAGCACCCGTGGAATAAGGGCACCGGACACGCGGTTGTACCGACAGGTCGTCGGAAACCCCCTCTCCGACGCAGGAGGAGTGGCGGACGTGACGATGCAGCAGGCCGCCATGCGCACCCTGATGCGGGCCGAGAACAACAACATCACGCTCGACCGCAGCGTGTTCACCCGCGAGAACTTCCGGCGGATCGGACAGTTCGCGAAACCGCACACCAGGCGGATCGTCCTGTTCCTGATCCTCTCGGTCTTCGGCGCCTCACTCGCCGTGGTGACCCCGCTGCTCGCCGGCCGCGTCGTCACGGCGATCGTGGACGGCACCGCCGTGCGAGTGGTGTTCCTCCTCGCCGCCGCCATCGCGGTGATCGGCGTCGTCGAAGCGGTCAACGCGGTGGTGACCAGATTGTGGTCGGCCCGGATCGGCGAGGGCCTGATCCTCGACCTCCGCCGTGCGGTGTTCGACCACGTCCAGACCATGCCCGTCGCCTTCTTCATGCGCACCCGCACGGGCGCGCTGGTCAGTCGACTCAACAACGACGTCATGGGCGCCCAGCGGGCGTTCTCGGACACCCTCTCCGGGGTCGTGTCCAACCTCGTCCAGCTCATCCTGACCCTCGTCGTGATGGCCGGGATCAACTGGCAACTCACTCTCATGTCGGTGCTGCTGCTGCCGGTGTTCCTGTTCCCCGCGCGCTATGTGGGCCGGCGTCTGGCCAGACTGCGTCGCGAGGCCTCCGACCTCAACGCGTCGATGAACGACCAGATGACGGAACGCTTCAACGCGGGTGGCGCGACCCTGGTCAAGCTCTTCGGCCGCCCCGCCGCCGAATCCGCGGAGTTCGCCTCCCGCGCGGGCCGCGTTCGGGACATCGGGGTCCGGACCGCGCTGCTGATGAGCGTGTTCATGAACTCGCTGACGCTGGTCTCCACCCTCGCACTGGCGCTGGTCTACGGCATCGGTGGCTGGTTCGCCCTGTCCGGCGGGATGGACGCCGGGTCCGTCGTGGCACTCGCCCTCCTGCTGACCCGCCTCTACGGACCCCTGACCTCTCTGGCCAACGCACCGATGGACGTGGTGACCGCCGTCGTCAGTTTCGAGCGGGTCTTCGAGGTCCTGGATCTGGACCCGCTGCTCAAGGACGCCCCCGACGCGGTCGACGTGCCGGAGGGACCGGCCGCCATCGAGTTCGACGACGTCCGGTTCTCCTACCCCTCGGCCGACAAGGTGTCCCTTGCCTCGCTCGAGGAGGTCGCCGTGCTCGACACCCGCGGTGGCCAGGAGGTGCTGCACGGGATCAGCTTCCGTGCCGATCCCGGTCAGATGCTCGCCCTGGTCGGGTCCTCCGGCGCGGGCAAGTCCACCATCGCGTCGCTGCTTCCGCGCCTCTACGACGTGGACTCGGGGGCGGTGCGGGTCGCGGGCCTCGACGTGCGTCGGGTCACCTCGTCGTCACTGCGCCGGACGGTGGGCATGGTCACCCAGGACGGCCATCTCTTCCACGACACCATCCGCGCGAATCTGACCTTCGCCCGCCCGGAGGTCACCGACGAGCGCGTGTGGGACGCCCTGCGCCGGGCGCGGCTGGAGGACCTGGTCCGCTCGCTGCCCGACGGGCTGGACACCGTCATCGGAGACCGCGGGTACCGTCTGTCAGGCGGCGAGCGCCAGCGGCTGACCATCGCGAGACTGCTCATCGCGGAGCCGTCCGTCGTGGTCCTCGACGAGGCCACCAGCGCGTTGGACTCCACCAACGAGTCCGCGGTCCAGGAGGCCCTGACCGAGGCAATGTCCCACCGGACGTCGCTGGTGATCGCGCACCGGCTGTCCACCGTCCGCGCCGCCGACCTCATCCTCGTGCTGGAGGACGGCTGCGTGGTGGAGTCGGGCACCCACACCGAGTTGCTGGCAGCGGGTGGGCGGTACACCGAGCTGTACGAGACACAGTTCGCCGACCAGGAGTGACGACTCCCGCGCGGTGGCGCGGGGGGGCGTGATCAGCTCTCGAGGTGCAGCCCCAGTTCACGCGCCGCGAGGGCGGCGTACTTGGACGTCTGCTCGAATGCGCCCTCCAGGGTCTGGGCGTCGGTGAGGTCGGCGATCTCGCTCCACCGCTCGGCCACGACCTCCGGGGTCCGGGCGTTGTCCGGGAGATAGATTCCCCGGCTCTCGACCATCTGCGAGACCGCGAACACCCCGGCGCCGGCACCGAGGATGGTCTTGGTGGGTGCCTCCTCACTGACCATGAACAGCGCCCCGGGTGCGATGGTCTCCGGGCCCATGATGTCCAGCACCCGCTGCGGCAGGAGGTCCTCGGTCATGCGGGTGGCGGCCGTGGGCGCGATCGAGTTGACCTTGATGTTCTTCTTGGCGCCCTCGATGGCCAGGACGTTCATGAGACCGACGAGGCCGGACTTCGCGGCGGCGTAGTTGCTCTGGCCGAAGTTGCCGTAGATGCCCGAGGACGAGGTGGTCATGAGGATGCGGCCGTATCCGGCCTCGGCCATGTGGGGCCAGACGGCCTTGGTGCAGTTGACCGAGCCCATGAGGTGGACCTCGAGGACCTTGCGGAAGTCGTCGGTGTCCATCTTGGCGAACGACTTGTCGCGCAGGATGCCGGCGTTGTTCATGAGGATGTCGATGCGTCCCCACGTGTCGATGACCGAGGAGACCAGCGCGTCGACCGCGGCCTCGTCGGTGATGTCGGTGCCGTCGACGATCGCCTCGCCCCCGGTAGCGACGATCTCGTCGACGACTCGCTGGGCCGGTGAGGACGTGCCGCCCTCGCCGTGGACGTCACCGCCGAGGTCGTTGACGACGACCTTGGCACCGCGCTCGGCCAGGGCGAGGGCGTACGCGCGGCCGAGGCCGCCGCCGGCACCGGTGACGATAGCGACGCGGTCGGTGAAATCGATCGGGTTGACCATGGGTGGCTCCTGGTGGTGAGAGTGGATCGGTCGGGTCGGGGGTGGCTCTGTTGGCGCGGTGCCCTGCTGGCGCGGGTCGGTCAGCCCAGCTCGCCGCGGACGTACGACTCGTAGGCAGGGAGGTCGAGGAAGCCGTGACCGGACAGGCCGATCACGATGGACGGGCCCGTGCCGGCCTCGCCGGTGTGCCTGCGGGCCTCGTCGAGGGCTCCGGCGAGGGCGTGGGTGGACTCGGGCGCGGGGACGATTCCCTCGGCCTTGGCGAACTCCACACCGGCTGCGAAGGCGACGTTCTGTTCCACCGCGATCGAGTCGAGCAGCCCGAGGTGCTTGACGTGACTGACCAGGGGTGCCATCCCGTGGTATCGCAGTCCGCCCGAGTGGATGGGGTCCGGAACGAAGTCCTGGCCCAGCGTGTACATCTTCATGAGCGGTGTCAGCCCCGCGACGTCCCCGTGGTCGTAGCGGAACTCACCCTCGGTCATGGAGGGGCACGCGGACGGCTCGACAGCGACGATCCTCGTCCGCGCGCCGGCCAGGTTCTCGCGGATGAAGGGGAACGCCAGACCGGCGAGGTTGGAGCCGCCCCCGGCGCACCCGAACACGAAGTCGGGGGCCGTCTCGCCGAACATTCCCAACTGCTTGAGGGCCTCCTCGCCGATGATCGTCTGGTGGAGGCACACGTGGTTGAGAACGGACCCCAGGGAGTAGCGGGCCTCGGTATCGCCCGCGGCCACCTCGACCGCCTCTGACACCGCCATGCCCAGCGAACCGGGGGTCCGGGGGTCCTTGGCGAGGAAGGACCGTCCGGCCTCGGTCAGGTCGGAGGGGCTGGGGTGAACGGACGCGCCGAAGGTCTCCATGAGCATGCGGCGGTACGGCTTGGACTCGAACGATGCCTTGACCTGCCAGACCTCCACCTCGATGCCGAAGGCCTGGCCCGCGAACGCCAGCGAGGCCCCCCACTGCCCGGCGCCGGTCTCGGTGGTGAGCTTGGTGATTCCCTCCGCGGCGTTGTAGTACGCCTGGGCCACGGCCGTGTTGGGCTTGTGCGAGCCGACCGGGCTGGTGCCCTCGTACTTGTAGAAGATCCTCGCGGAGGTATCGAGCGCCTTTTCCAGTCGGCGGGCGCGGATGAGGGGCGAGGGCCGCCACAGGCGGTAGATCTCCCGCACCTCCTCCGGGATCTCGACGTACCGCTCGCCGGTGACCTCCTGCTCGATGAGCGCCATGGGGAAGAGCGGGGCGAGGTCCTCCGGGCCGAGCGGCTCCTTGGTGCCAGGGTGCAGATGCGGCGCCATCGGCTCGGGCAGGTCGGCCTGGATGTTGTACCAGTGGGTCGGCATCTCGCTCTCGGGGAGCAGAGCCTTGACCAGAGGTTCCGTGGCCGGCGGTGCAGCATCAGACGTCATGTGGTGTCCTCGGAAGATGTCGGGAGGGGTGAGCCGCACCTCATCTTACGAGTTCGCGCCGCATGGGCAGGTGCGGGATCCGTTCATCCAAGTAGTCCGGCCCGCACCGGAGGAACCCGAACTGCTCGTACCACCCCTCGAGGTGGGACTGGGCGCCTATCTCGACGGGCGTCGTGCCGCAGAGCCCGATGCCGTGACGGATCAGGGCACCGGCGATCCCCCGCCCTCGCCACCCGGGCACCGTACACACACGGCCGAGGTGCATGACCCCACCGTGGACCCCCGATTCGAACACGCGCAGGGCCGCCACCAACTCGTCCGGTCCGGACTCGGTGGCCCGAGCCCAGGCCATCAGGTGCGTGGTGCCGGGGTCGGCATCGACGTCGTCGATCTCCGCGTACGGGCAGTCCTGCTCGGCGACGAAGACGTCCACGCGCAGCTTGTACAGCGCGTGGACGTCCAGCGGCCCCAGCCCGGTCAGCGGAGAGGCGACGACTCTCCACGGAGACTCGTGCTCACCCATCAACTGCAGGTCAGGGCTTGTCGGCCGGGGAACCACCGGCCGGATCGTCGTCCGACGGCTGCGGCGCGGAGCCGGCGGCCGGGCCGGGCGCGGCACTGCCGGCCGCGGGTGCCGTGCCGTCGGGCTGGTCCGCGGGGCCCTCGGGATCGGGGGACTCGATGGTGAGGTCCTCGCCGGTCTCGGATTCACCGGTGGTGCCCGCATCCGGGGTGTCCGCACCGGTGCGTGCCGAACCCGCGGCGGCAGCCGACGACGACGCGGAGCTCGACGAGTCCGCCGGTTCGGTGGAGGCCGTGGTCCTGGGGGTCGTCGTGGGCGCGGCCCCGGAGTACTCCTGGCCACGCAGGAAGTACGCGGCAGCACCCGCGACCGCGGCGCCGCCGGCGAGTCCGACGATCCACAGGGGCGCGAGGCGCCGCCGCCTCTTCGGCTTGTCCTGGGGCGCGGTGAGAACGGAGGTCTGCTCCCGGAGGGACTCGGCGTGCTCCTTGGCGTCCGCGGCGAGGTTGCCCAGGATCTCCGCCTGCTCCGCGCGCCGTTCGCGCAGCACCTGGATGCCGCGGCTGGCGCCGAACAGCGCCAGACCCGCGGGCCCGCGGGTGGCGGCCACCGCCGCTTCACCCAGGAAGCGGGGATCCTTGAGGTCGAATGCCTTCCGGGCGGCGGTGCCGGCCTTCTTCAGGTCCTTCTCGGCGGACTTGATGGCCTTGCGTTCAGCGGCTCGATCACTTCGTGTGCTCATGGGTAGATGGTGGCACAGGGCCCGGACCCCGACCACCACCTCACCGACATCCACCGGTACCGCGTGGCAGGATGGTCGCCGTGAGCATCGCAACGCAGAAGGCAACCATCCACACCACCAAGGGCGACATCGTCGTCGAGCTGTTCGGCAACCACGCCCCGGAGACGGTCGCGAACTTCGTCGGCCTGGCCGACGGTTCGAAGGACTACTCGCAGGCCAACGCCAAGGGCGAGAAGAGCGGCCCGTTCTATGACGGTTCGATCTTCCACCGCGTCATCTCGGGGTTCATGATCCAGGGCGGCGACCCCACGGGCACCGGTCGTGGCGGTCCGGGTTACCAGTTCAAGGACGAGTTCCACCCGGAGCTCCAGTTCAGTGAGCCCTACCTGCTGGCCATGGCCAACGCGGGCCCGGGGACCAACGGTTCGCAGTTCTTCGTCACCGTGGGCCCCACGCCGCACCTGAACAACCGGCACACCATCTTCGGGAAGGTCGCCGACGCCGACTCGCAGAAGGTCATCGACGCCATCGCCACCACCAAGACCGGGGCCATGGACCGTCCGGTCGAGGACATCGTGATCGAGTCCATCGAGATCTCCTGACAGTTGACCCCCGGGGTCGTGGCGACACGACCCGGCCAGCGGCGCGGGCACCGGTACCCCGGTCCCGCGCCGTCTGTGTCTCCATGACGATGCAGGAACGGTGACACCCCACCACGCCATGACCACTCAGACCCACAGCGGTGGCGCCGTCTCCCGCTTCTTCCGCCTCCAGCCGGTGACCGCGTGGCTCATCACCGCCAACCTCGCGGTCTACGCCGCGACGGTCGCCCAGTCGCGGAGTCTGCTCGCCAACCATTCCGCCGTGTTGTTCCAGGCCACGGCGCTGTATCCGCCGCTGGTCGCGGCCCATGACGAGTGGTGGCGTCTGATGACGTCGGCGTTCCAGCACTTCGGCCCCATGCATCTGCTGCTCAACATGTACATGCTGTGGATCCTCGGTCTGGGTGTCGAGCGCAGCATCGGCCATGCGCGATTCCTCGCGCTCTACCTGGTCTCGGCCCTCGGCGGGTCCGCCGCCGTGATGTTCTACGGCCAGAACGCGCTCACGGCCGGGGCGTCCGGCGCGATCTTCGGGCTCATGGGCGCCTACGCGATCGTCGCGATGTCGATGCGCGTGGACGTCAAGGGGATCGGGATACTGCTGGTACTGAACATCGGCGTGAGCTTCCTGGTCCCGGGCGTCTCGCTGGCCGCGCATCTGGGCGGCCTGCTCGTGGGTGCGCTCGGCGCGCTGGTCGTGGTGTCGTTGCCCCGTCGGCTACCGCGAGGGGTGGGCCGCGGCGGACGCCAGGCCGTGTCGTGGCTCGGCTACCTGGTTCTGGTGGCGCTCGTCGCCACGGCCGCCTGGTACGCGGCCGACACCATGTCGCCGGGGCTGTTCCTCAGAGCGTAGAGCCCCCGAACCCCAGCTGCACCAACCGGTCGGTCACCTCACGCGGGTCGGCCCCCAGGTCGCCTCGCGTGAACACCTCGAGTACCTCCCGACCCCGGTCATCCACGTACTCCAGTCGCATGAGGTGCTGCCGCACGCCCCATCTCGCGACCCCGAGTGCCCGCGCCTCGACGACCCGAGCGGGCGGGACGAACACCACGCCCCTGAGCCTGGTGATCGCGATCTGACCGTCCACCACCTCGATCCGGGGACGCCGTATCAGCTGCATCACCCCCGCGGGGATCACGAACAGCGCCAGGAGTCCGGTGAGGATGAGCCCGAGCGGGTCCCCGTTCGCCGCACCCACCGCCATGGCGCCGACACCGAGGGCGATCTGCGCGCTCGGCCACAGCACCCCCGGACCCCACGAATCCGCATCCCACGAATCCGCATCCCGCGGATCCGCACTGTGCCCGCCGGGAGACGCCGCTGGCTCACTCATCCCCCCATCCTCTCTCATCCACAGGCGGAATCCACAGTGTGGATGAATCACACGGGTGGAGTTCGATCCGCGTTCGAGAGCCCGGCACCCCGACCTGCGGAGTCGTCCGCGTCGTCGTCGTCACGGGTTTGTCCCCAGTGTGGAGGGAGTTGTCCACAGCCTGTGCGGGCGGGTCCGACCAGCGGTAACAGCGGTTACTTCGCCGGATACACCACCTTGACCTGCGCGGATGTCAACTCGCTAAGAAAATGCAGGTCACCCCCCGCGGAGTGCGGGGGGTGACCTGTGTATAAGACTGTGGATTACCCGGAACCGGGTTCAGTGAGAACGGGTGTCAGCGCCAGTTCATCGTCATGAGGAGCCCGACGACAGCCAGACCGAACCCGATGGCGAAGTTCTGCCACGTCTCGAGGGACTGCATGAACGGGATCCGCTCACCGGCGATGTAGTAGGTCACCAACCACGCGAGCCCCAGGATCATGAGACCGAACATCACGATGATGTACCACTGCGACGTGGGCGTCCCCTTGACCTTGACGGGGGTGCGGCTGACGGCCGCGTCTGTGTACTCGGTCTTCGACCGGACCTTTGACTTGGGCATGACGTCCTCGCGCTGGTGGGGCTGCACTGGTGGGGCTGATCCAGGGCAGTCTACCAAGCCCCACCCCGGACGTTCATCCCACCGACGGCAGTACGCTGCATCTATGCGCATCCTCGTCGTCGACAACTACGACAGCTTCGTCTACAACCTGGTCCAGTACCTGGGCCAGCTGGGAGCGACGTGTGAGGTGTGGAGGAACGACGACGTGAGGCTCGCCGGACCCGACGGTGGCTACGACCCGGCGTCGCTGGCAGGGGTGGTCGCGGAGTTCGACGGCGTCCTGCTCAGCCCCGGCCCGGGTACGCCGGACCGGGCGGGGGCCACGATCCCGCTCATCGGGGTCTGCGGACGCGCCGGCGTCCCGGTGCTGGGCGTGTGCCTGGGACACCAGGCGATCGGGGAGGCGTTCGGGGCCACGGTCGACCGGGCCGCCGAACTCATGCACGGCAAGACGAGCCGGGTCACCCACGACGACTCCGGCGTGCTCGCCGGGATCCCCAGCCCCTTCACGGCGACCCGCTACCACTCGCTGACGGTGCTGCCGGAGACCATCCCGGAGGACCTCGTGCCCACCGCGTGGACCGGGTCCGGTCTGGTCATGGCGATGCGGCACCGCGAGATGCCGGTGCACGGGGTGCAGTTCCATCCCGAGTCGGTGATGAGCGACGGAGGCCACCGCATGCTCGCCAACTGGTTGGGGATGTGCGGCGAGCAGCCGGAGGAGGCCCTGGTGGCGGGTCTGGAGCAGGAGCTCGACCGGGCCCGGGGCGCCGCGCTCGCCTGAGCCGCAGCACCCCGCGAGGCCCTCAGCCGGGGCCGGGTACCAGCCCGAAGCGGATCACACGCACCACGACCTGGTCGTTCACCCCGGCCTCGCCGACAGGCGGCTGTTGCGAATAGATCTGCCCCACCCGGGTGAGATCCGGGTCGTTCTGCGGAAGCTCGACCAGCTGACCGCGGCCTCCCCGCCACCCGGCGCGCTCGAGCGCGGCCAGCGCATCGGGCACGGTGCCGCCCACGAGGTTGGGCATGAGGAACCGGTTACCCGCCGAGACCTGCAGCGTGATCGTGGCTCCCTTGAGCTGCGTCTGCCCCGCCGGGGTGGACTGGTCCACCACCTCGCCCTCCGGCGCGGTGCCGTCGACCCTGCGGGTGTCCACCCGGAATCCGATGCCCTCGAGGGTGGCCCGGGCCGAGTCGATGGACTGCCCCACCACCCCCGGCACCTGCAGCTCCTCGGGGCCGGACCCCACCGTCAACCTGACGGGGCGGTCTGAGGGCACCTGGGCGCCCGGGGGCGGATCGGTGTCCACGACCTTGTCCTGGTCCTCGGCGGTGGAGGGGCGGGCCTCGTTCTCCGGGAGCACCTCGAACCCTGCCTCCTCGAGGGCCACCCGCGCGTCAACCGGTGACATCCCCATCACGTTGGGGACCATGAGGATCGGCCTGCCGGTGGACACCAGGAGAATGATCTCCGAGCCGACGGGGAGGCGCTTGCCGGCGATCGGATCAGAGGCGACCACCAGGCCCGCGGGGACCCTCTCGTCCGGCTGCGGGTTCTGTACCGGCTCCAGGCCGAGGGCGGTCAGTTCATCGACCACCTCCTGCACGGGCCGCTGCGCGACCTCCGGGACGGTCACCTCCTGGACCTGGACGACCCCGCCGTTCCGGTCGGACGCCGCCCAGATCGAGAGACCCGCCACGACGGCGAGGACGAGCAGGGCCGCGATCGCGATCGTCGCCGCGCGGGGCCGTCCCCGGCCGCCGTCACCGGTGTCGGGGCCCGGAGCCCGCGAGGCCCCGACACCGGTGGCCCCACCGGCGGCGAGCCCGGGCAGTGCATGCGCCTCGGTCGGCGCCTCGGACGGCGGGATCCGGTCGGGCCGGCCCGAGCCGAAGCCCGCCCCGGCGAACCCGTGGGGGGCGTCGGGCCGCTGGCCGTCGTCGAGTTCATCGTCGGAGAGCACCAGCGGCGCGGCGGGACGACCACCGCTCAGGACGGTGAGCAGGTCGGTGCGCATGTCCCCGGCGGTCTCGTACCGGTTCTCGGGGTTCTTGGCCATCGCCTGCATGACCACGGCATCGACGTACCGACCGACCTCGGGGTTGATCGCCGACGGAGGCTGCGGGGACTCCCGGACGTGCTGGTACGCCACCGCGACGGGGGACTCGCCGCTGAACGGGGGGGTTCCGGTGACCATCTCGTACAACACGCAGCCGGCCGAGTACAGGTCAGATCGTGCGTCGACCGTCTCGCCGCGGGCCTGTTCGGGACTGAGGTACTGGGCGGTGCCGAGTACGGACGAGGTGGTGGTGAGCGTCGAGGTCGAGTCGCTGACCGCGCGCGCGATGCCGAAGTCCATCACCTTGACGGCCCCGTCGCGCGAGATCATGATGTTCGCGGGCTTGACGTCGCGGTGGATGATCCCCTTCTTGTGGGAGAAGTCGAGAGCACCGCAGACGTCGGCCATCACCCCGAGAGCGCGTTCCACCTCCATGGGGCCGTCCATCTTGACGATGTCCCGGATGGTGTCGCCCTCGACCAGTTCCATGACGATGTACGGAAGCGCACCGTCGTCGGTGCGTTCCTCGCCCGTGTCGTAGATCGCGACGATCGAGGGGTGGTTGAGCGAGGCGGAGTTCTGGGCCTCCCGGCGGAAGCGCTGGTAGAAGGTCTCGTCGCGGGCCAGTTCGGGCCGCATGATCTTGACCGCCACGTCGCGGCCCAAGACGGTGTCCCGTCCCCGGTGGACCTCGGACATCCCGCCGAAGCCCAGGACCTCGCCGATCTCGTACCGGCCTGCGAGCAGATGGGGTGTGGTCATCCGCGGTCACCTGCTCTGCCGTGGGCCGGGGCCGCCGCGTCGGGGCCGGTGTTGCCACTGGCGTTGCCGCCCGGGTTGCCGCCCCCGACCTGGGCCTGCGGGACGAAGGAGTTGAACTCGGAGGTCAGCGAATCGAGCATGTCCTGCAGGTCGGGCGCCGGGGGTGTGACGGTCGGTGTCGGCTGGGGAGGGGGAGTGGGTTCGGGGGCGGGCTCCGGGGCGGGGGCCGGAACCTGGGTGGTCTGGGTCTGGGTCAGGGTCTGCGGAACCGAGGTCGCGGGCGGGGTCGTGGGTGTGGTCCCTCCGAACAGGCCTCCGGGTCCGAACACGCCGGCGTTGGACAGCGCGATCGCGGCCGCGACGGCGAGGGCCGCGAGCAGGATCACCACGACGAGGAACCAGCCGGCGCACCCCGCCCCGCCGCGTCGTCGGGGGGGCCGGGACGTGACCGGCGGGGCGGGGTGGCGGCGTGCAGGCGCCTGTGCGGGGGACTGTGCGGGTGTCCGCTGCGTTCGGTACGGCGGGCGTGATCGGGCCTGCGCGGCCGACCCGGGATGGAGTCCCGTGTACGCCCGGGTGGGGTCCGGACGCGACCCGGTGCCCGGCCCGGGTGTCTCGTCGGGCAGGACGGTGGTGGCGGCGGTGGCCGCGCCCGCGCCGGCGGCCGCACCGAGGACCCCCCCGGCGGCCGCGGCGAACGCCTGCGGGGGCCGCGGGTCACGGCCCGCGCGCACGTCCGAGACCGCCTCGGCGAAGGCCTCCCCGTCGGGGTACCGCCGGTTCGGATCCTTGACCATGGCGTCGGAGAGGAGCCTGCGCACCGACGGCGGTACCGAGTCGGGGAGCGGGGGCGGCGTCTCGCGGACGTGCATCATCGCCACGCTCACCGGGGAGTCGGCTACGAACGGCCTGCGCCCGGACACGCACTCGTATCCCACGACCCCGAGGGAGTAGACGTCACCGGCAGGGGTGGTCTCGTGACCCATGGCCTGCTCGGGTGCGATGTACTGGGCCGTGCCCACGACCATCCCGGCCTGGGTGACCGCCGCGGACCCCATCGACTTGGCGATGCCGAAGTCGGTGAGCTTGACCTGCCCGGAGGGCGTGATGAGGATGTTGCCCGGCTTGACGTCCCGGTGGACCAGCCCGATGGCGTGCGCGGCGTTGAGTGCGCGACCGGTCTGCTCGAGCATGTCCAGGGTGTGGCGTAGCGGTAGCGACCCCTCGCGCGCGAGAACATCGGAGAGCGGCTCGCCCACCACGAGCTCCATGACCAGGTAGGACAGCGGGTTTCCCGAGGCCGGGTCGTCGATCTGCCCGTAGTCGTAGACCGTCGCGACACCCGGGTGGGAGATCCGCGCCGTCACCTTGGCCTCGGACCGGAACCTCTCCACGAATTCCTGATCGGAGGAGAACTCGGCCTTGAGGACCTTGACCGCGACGTGTCGGTCCAGCACCGCGTCGGCGGCCTCCCAGACCTGTCCCATCCCGCCCGTGGCGATCAGGCGCAGCAGTCGGTACCGGCCGGAGAGCACCGCTCCGGAGTTCAGGCTCATCCCGCGCCCCCGAGGAGTGCCCCCAGGACCTCGCGGCCGATGGGGGCGGCGTAGGTGGAGCCCACGGTGTCTCTGGTGATGCCGGGACCTGACTCGAGCGCCACGGCCACGGCCACGTCCTGGCCGGGGACGAAGGCGATGTACCAGGTGTAGGGCACGGTCGTCGCGGCGTCCACGCCGTGCTCGGCGGTACCGGTCTTGGAGGCGATGGTCACCCCGGGCAGCCCGCCGCCGGCATTGCGTTCCGCGCCCTCCATGAGCTCGGTGAGGGTGGCGGCCTGCTCGTCGGTCAGGGCGCGCCCCGCGTCCTCGGGGGAGAACCCCTGCACCACGGAGAGGTCTGGCGCCGTGAGCGAGCGGATCAACTGGGGCTGCATGCGTACCCCGCCGTTGGAGACGGTGGCCGCCACCATGGCGTTCTGCAGGGTCGTCATGCGGACATCGCTCTGACCGATCGAGCTCATGGCGAGTTGCGCGGCGTCCTCCATCTGGCCCAGGCCGGACGGAGCCGCGGGGATCCCGAGTTCATCCGGTTCCCCGCCGTCCAGACCGAATCGTTCGGCCATCTCGGTGAACGCGTCGGTGCCGATCTCCTGGCTGAGCTCCACGAACGGCACGTTGCAGGAGAGTTCGAACGCCGTGCGGAGGGTCACGGTGCCGCCACCACAGGTCTGGCCTGCGTAGTTCTGCAGGAACGTGGAGGTGCCGGGCAGCAGCGTGCGGTCCGCACCGGACACCGGCGTCTCCGGTCCCATCCCGGATTCGAGTGCGGCGGCCGTCGTGATGACCTTCATGGTGGACCCGGGCGGCAGGGACTGCTGCGTGGCGTGGTTGAGCAGCGGCCGGTCCGGGCTCTGTTCGATCCGCTCCATCTCCTGGGTGCGGACGGTCTGCTCCTGGCTGGACAGCGCGTTCGGGTCGAACGCCGGGCTGGAGGCCAGGGCCAGCACCTCCCCGGTCGAGGGCCGGACCGCGGCCACCGAGCCGACGAAGGGTCCCTGGCCGGCGCCCCGTTGCAGTGCGCCGAAGGCCGCCTCCTGCGCGGCGGGGTCGAGGGTCAGCTCCACCGACCCGCCCTGGGGGGTCCGGCCGGAGATGAGTCCGGTGATGCGTTGGGAGAGCAGCCTGGGGTCCGATCCGTTGAGGAAGGCGTCCTGCGACTGTTCGATCCCCGAGGTGGCGTACTGCAGGGAGTAGTACCCCACCGTCGGACCGAACGCGACCGGGCTGGTGGGATAGGTGCGCTCGAACTCGTACCTGCCGTCCGAGGGCACCGACATGGCCAGCACGCGGCCCCCGGCGGTGATCTGCCCGCGCTGGCGGGAGTACTCGTCGAGCAGCATCCGGGTGTTGCGGGGGTCGGCCCGCAGTTCATCGGCGCGGAAGACCTGGACCCAGGTGAGCTGGAGGAGCAGCGCCACCACCATGACGATGGCGGCGACCGCGACCCTGCGGATGGCGGCGTTCACCCGGCGCTCACCCGGCCTTCCGGACGCGGGCCAGCAGCGGGGTCCGCATCATGCCCGTGGCCGCCTCGGCGAGCGCGGGTGTCTGACGCGGGGTGGGCATCGGTCGACGGGCGTCGTGCGACAACCGGAGCAGGATGGCCAACAGGGCGTAGTTGGCGAGGAGGCTCGACCCGCCGTAGGCCATGAACGGCAGGGTGAGCCCGGTGAGCGGGATGAGGGTGGAGACCCCGCCGACCACCACGAAGACCTGGATGGCGACGGTGAACGCCAGGCCGACGGCGACCAGTTTGCCGAAGCTGTCCCTGATGGTCAGGCCCACCCGGATCCCGCGCAGGACGACGATCGCGTAGATCATCAGCACGGCCGCGAGGCCGATCAGGCCGAGCTCCTCGCCGATGGTCGAGGTGATGAAGTCGGTACCCGCGAACGGCACCTGGTCCGGTCGCCCGTTGCCGAGCCCGGTGCCGCCCATGCCCCCGGAGGCGAGCCCGAACAGGGCCTGTGAGCTCTGGTAACCGCCGGTGTCGAAGTAGGCGAAGGGGTCCTGCCAGATCTGGAACCGCACCCGCACGTGGCCGAACAGTGCGTAGGCCAACACGCCTCCGATGCCCACGAGGACGACGCCGATGAGCAGCCAGCTGATCCGCTCGGTGGCCACGTACAGCATGGTCAGCACGGTGGCGAAGAGCAGCAACGCCATTCCCAGGTCCGTGTTGAACACCAGCACTCCCAGGGAGAGGAACCACGCCACGATGATCGGCCCGAGGTCCCGCCCGCGGGGCAGGTCCACGCCGAGGATGCGACGTCCGGCGCTGGTGAACAACTCACGCTTCTCGACGAGGATCGAGGCGAAGAAGATGATGAGCAGGATCTTGGCGAACTCGCCGGGTTGGATGGTGAAGCCGGGCAGGATGATCCAGTTCTTGGCGCCGTTGATCTCGGAGAACCGGGCGGGAAGTACCGCCGGGATCGCCAACAACGCCAGGCCGGAGAAGCCCATGGTGTATCCGTACCGGGACAGCACCCGGTGGTCGCGGAGGAAGTACAACACGGCCGCCATGAAGGCCAGGCCGATCAGCGTCCAGAGCAACTGTCTGGTGACGTCCATCCCCGGCGGGTCGTTGCCGTTGGCCACGGCGCGCGCCGCGTAGGCCAGGTCGAGGCGGTAGATGAGCACCAGGCCGAGGCCGTTGAGGAGGGCGACGGCGGGGAGCAGCACGGGGTCCGAGTACGGCGCCAACCACCGGATCAGCAGATGCGCCACCCCGCACAGGCCCAGGTAGGCCAGGGTCAGCCAGAGCAGGGTCAGGCTCAGTTCCTGCTCCTGGGCCAGTTGGACGAGGAACAGGGAGAACCCGACGATCACCGACGCGGCGACGAGGAGGACGAGTTCCTTGCCGCGGCGGGGCGGGACGGTGACCGCGGGCGTTCCGGATGCGGGAGTGGTCACAGGTCAGCTCACCGCCCGGCAGTCGACCCCCGGCACCGAGGCCGGGGCGGGACGTGGAGTGGGTTCGGGGGAGGGCTCGGGTGACTGCTCCGGAGGGGGGCCGGGGGAGGTGGTGGGAGACGTGGTGGGCGCCGACGGCGAGGTGGTGGCCTCCGCCGGCTCCTCGCTCCTGCCCCCGTCGCGCCGGGGTGCACACGGCGGCAGCAGGTTGTCCTCGGCGAGTCGGAAGATCTGGGCCCTGGCGTCCGCGAGGCTGCCCGACGGCATTCCCGCTCGCACCGATTCGCGGGCCGGCTCGCTCAGATCGCCGATGGCGAAGACGTTGCAGGGCGACGGGAGCGTCCCGGCGTCGTGAAGGGTGAGCTCGTCGTCCTCGGTCAGACAGGCCTTCTGGCTCACGGAGGCGAGGGAGATGCCGAAGACCTCGCCCGAGATGCCGCGCTTCACCACCACCTGGCTGTCCTCCTCGGCGACGAAGTAGTTGCTCCGCACGAGCAGCGCGGAGACCCCGACGAGTCCCGCGATCAGCACGATCACCCCGACGACGCTCATCGCGAAACGCCAGCGGGTGCCGCGGGGGGCGGCGGGTTCCGGCTCGTCCGCGGCTCGCTGCTCCGTGTTCCCGGCCGGCGCCCCCTCGTCGGCCGTGTCCTCGGCGCCTCCCGTGCCGTTCTGGGAGGCGACCTGGGCACGGGAGAAGGCCGCGGCCCGACCGGCGGCGGTGTCGGCGTTGACGGCGATCTCGCCGGGCTCGTCCGTCGAGGCCGCGCCCACGACCACGGGCACGACCGAACCGCCGCGTGGGGAGTCGACCACGTCTGCCACGACGACCGTCACGTTGTCGGGCCCTCCCGAGCGCAGCGCGAGCTGGACCAGGCGCTCGGCGGCGGCGTCGGCGGAGCCGGTGGCGAGGGTCTCGGCGATGGTCTCGGTGCTCACCGGGTCGGACAGGCCGTCCGAGCAGAGGAGGTAGCGATCTCCCACCCGGGCTTCCCGGACGGCGGTGGTGGGCTCGACGGGCTCGCCGGTCAGAGCCTTGAGGATGAGCGAGCGGCGCGGGTGCACGTGGGCTTCCTCGGCGGTGAGCTCGCCGCGGTCCACGAGTGACTGGACGAAGGTGTCGTCCTTGGTGATCTGCGTGAGGACGCCGTCGCGGAGCAGGTACGCACGTGAGTCGCCCACGTGGAGCAGCCCCATGCGTCGCCCGTCGAAGAGCAGCGCGGTCAGCGTGCAGCCCATCCCGTCGGCCTCCGGATGCGCCTCGACGTGCGCGGCGATCGCCCGGTTGCCCTCGTTCATCGCCCTGCTGAGCGCGCCGGCGAGGTCGGAACCGGGTTGGTCCTCGTCGAGCCTGGCCAGGGTCGCGACCATGATCTGACTGGCCAGCTCGCCCGCGGCGTGGCCCCCCATGCCGTCGGCCAACACGAGGACGCGGGGAGCGGCGTAGGCGGAGTCCTCGTTGTTCTCGCGCACCATCCCCGTGTGTGAGCGGGCGGCGTAGCTGAGCGACGGGGTCACGCGCGCAGCTCGATCACGGTCTTGCCGATCCGGATCGGCGTGCCCGCGGCCACCTTGACCGGTGTCGTCACCCGCGATCTGTCCAGATAGGTGCCGTTGGTCGAACCCAGGTCCTCGAGGAACCAGTCCGGCCCGTGGGGGGACAGCCTGGCGTGCTGGTTGGACGCGTAGTCGTCGTCGATCACCAATGTGCACGAGTCGGCGCGGCCGAGCAGGACCGGCTGCTCGGAGAGGGTGATGCGGGTTCCGGCCAGGGCGCCCTGGGTGACGACGAGGTGGCGTATCGCCTTGGTGCCGCGGCCGAGGAATCCACCACGACGCTCACCCTGGCCACCCGACCTCATCCCGACGTTGCCGAAGACATCGGTCTTCAGCGCGCGCAGGACGAGGTAGATGAACAGCCACAGCATCACCAGGAGGAGGCCACGCGAGAGTTGCAGAACGAGTCCCTGCACGAGTTCGGTCCTCCCTCTCCGGTCAGGTCACCTCGGGCAACGTGTGATCGCCCCCGGAGGTTCCCGGGGGTCCATGCCTGTCGAGGCTAGTCGAACCGGACGGTGATCTCCGAGTGTCCTACCCGGATCACGTCGCCGTCCGCCAGCTGCCAGTCCTGCACGGGGCCCTCGTTGACCGTGGTCCCGTTGGTGGAGCCCAGGTCGGACAGGACCGCCTCGCGGCCGTCGAAGTGGATGTCCGCGTGCTGCCGGGACACCCCGGTGTCCGGCAGGCGGAAGGCGGCGTCCTGGCCGCGTCCGAGCAGGTTGGACCCGCGCTGGAGACGGAACGTCCGACCGGATCCGTCCTCGAGGTGAAGTGTCACCGAGAGCGAGGCGCGTCCCTGGGTGATCTGCGTGGGGGCGTCGGACGGGCCGCCCCACCCGGTGTTCTGGGCTGCGGATCCGGAGCGGGTGGCGACGGGGTAGTTGGAGGCGGGTGCCTTCATGGGGTGTCTCTCCTGACTGGCGTCCGGCGGCGCGGGGACCGGCGACGACGGAGCCGGATGGCCCGGTGCCGGCGCCGGCGCGGCGGCCGAGATGTGGAAGGGGACCGCGTCGGGGTCCACGACCCCGTTGATGCGCAGCTGCCCGGTGTGGAGGTCGTCGCGCTCGACGAACGTGACCGTGACCGGGCCGTAGGTCTCCCACCCCTGCTCCGCGATGTGATCCGAGAGGTGGCGGGAGAAGGTCTTGACGGCCAGGGCCTCGTCCTCCGTGAAGGACGCGTAGTCCGATCGGGCGAGGGTGATGGTGTAGCTGTTGGAGACGAGCAGGTGACCGTCGACCACCTTGAGCGAGGCCTCCGCCTGCCTGCGTAGCTGTGACTCCACCTCGGCCGCGACCACCTTGCCACCGAAGAGTCGGGCGAAGGCGTCCCCCACCGCACCCTGGAGTGTGCGTTCGAACTTGCCGACGATTCCCATGAGTGCCTCCTCTTCTGTGGTGTGTGCCCGGTTCCGCGGTGTGCGTCTGGTTCGTCCGCCCCGCCACTCGTGTGGGCGGCATCCGGTCGATCATAGAGGCGGGAGCGGCCCGAAGCACGCCTCAGAACACCCCGGGGGCCGCGTGACCGTGCTCCACCAGCGGATTGGTACGGCCGGTGTGGCGCGTGTTAACGTATTCGGGCGTTACTCGGGCGAGTGGCGGAATGGCAGACGCGCTGGCTTCAGGTGCCAGTGTCCTTCGGGACGTGGGGGTTCAAGTCCCCCTTCGCCCACACATCCAGTGCAGCCGGGTTGCCCCGGAGAAGCCGGCCGACAGGCCGGCTTCATGCATTTCCGGGCGCGACAGAGCTCCGGCGGAGGGTGGTCGGACGGCGTCCACCCCACCTGAATCAAGTTCAATTCTTGTCGTGTCGTAAGCTCATCCAGACGTGCTCCCGGGTAGCGGCACCACCATGCCGAGGCCCGGAGGGCATTGCCGACCAGGTGGACGGAGCAGAGAGCACCCTCTCGCCCGCCCTGCCCGCGAGCTCGTACCCCGGCTCGCATCGAACTGATCGCCCGTGATGAAAGGCCCGAGACCGGTTTCCGACGCGATCCCGGATGACCCCACGCCGGGGCCGGCAACCGTGTAAGGATCGGACATCGTTCGTGGTCGGTCGTGCCGGTCTACCTGCGTCGCCCCATCACAACGCTGTCCTCCACAACGCTGTCTTCCACAATGCTGTCGAAGGAACCCCCATGGCCTCGAGCCTCGAAGAGATCCCCGATATGTCCCCGCAGACCGAGGTGCCGGATCCCGCCGCCGCCCCCTCGGTGATCGGCGTGGTCGCCGAGTCCGATCCCTCGGAGAGGCGGGTGGCCGCCACGCCGGCGACGGTGGCGAAGCTGATCGGCCTGGGATACCGGGTCGTGGTGGAGAACGGGGCGGGAACCCGCGCCGAGTTCTCCGACGCGGCCTACGCCGACGCCGGCGCCGACCTGGTCGACGGCGACACCGCCTGGTCGAGCGACGTCGTGATGAAGGTCGCCGTCCCCACCGAGACCGAGGTGACGCGACTGCGGCCGGGCGCCACCCTCGTCGGACTCCTGGCGCCCGCTCAGAACGAGCGGTTGCTGTCCGTCCTGGCCGAGCGCGGGGTCACCGCACTGGCGATGGACGCGGTTCCGCGGATCTCCCGTGCGCAGTCGATGGACGTCCTGTCCTCCATGGCCAACATCGCCGGCTACCGCGCCGTGATCGAGGCCGCCCACCACTTCGGCCGGTTCTTCACCGGACAGGTCACCGCGGCGGGCAAGGTCCCGCCGGCGAAGGTGCTGGTGGCCGGTGCGGGCGTGGCGGGTCTGGCGGCGATCGGTGCGGCCAGCAGCCTCGGCGCGATCGTCCGCGCGACCGATCCGCGTCCCGAGGTGGCCGACCAGGTCAAATCGATCGGTGGCGAGTACCTGCCGGTCGAGGTCCCCGACGAGGAGAAGGTCGTCTCCACGGACGGGTACGCCAAGGCGACGAGCGAGGCCTACGACCGGGCGGCGGCGGCCCTGTACTCGGCCCAGGCGGCCGACGTGGACATCGTCATCACCACCGCGCTGATCCCGGGCCGGGCGGCCCCGCGCCTGCTCACCGCCGCGGACGTGGCGTCGATGAGGCGCGGTTCGGTCATCGTGGACATGGCCGCCGCCCAGGGTGGCAACGTCGAGGGCAGCGTGGCGGACGAGGTGGTGGTGACCGAGAACGGCGTGACGATCATCGGGTACACCGACCTGGCCGGACGCCTGCCCGCGCAGGCCTCGCAGTTGTACGGCACCAACCTGGTCAACCTCACCAAGCTTGTCACCCCGGACAAGGACGGGCGGTGGTCGCTGGATCTGGACGACGTCGTCCAGCGCGGGGTGACCGTGGCCCGGGACGGGGAGGTCCTGTGGCCGCCCCCGCCCGTGCAGGTCAGCGCGGCGCCCGCCGCGGCGGCCGCCGAGCCGCTCGAACCGCCCGCCGAGAAGAAGAAGCTCTCCCCCCGGGCCAGGCTCGGCCTGATCGCCACGGGGATGGCGCTGCTCCTGCTGCTCACGGCCGTCGCGCCCGGAGACATCCCGCGCCACATCACGGTGTTCGTCCTGGCGATCGTGATCGGGTACTACGTGATCGGCAACGTCCACCACGCGCTACACACACCGCTCATGTCGGTGACCAACGCGATCTCCGGCGTGATCGTCGTGGGCGCACTGCTCCAGATCGGGATCGACAACACCGTCGGTCAGGTCCTGGCCACCATCGCGATCCTCGTCGCGTCCATCAACGTCTTCGGCGGATTCGCCGTGACGCGCCGCATGCTCGGCATGTTCTCGAAGGGAGCCTGAGGAGATGTCACTCGTGACCGCCGCCAACGCGGCCTACCTCGTCGCCGCGCTGCTGTTCATCATGTCCCTGGCCGGCCTGTCCAAGCACGAGACCGCCCGCCGGGGCCTGAGCTTCGGCATCGCCGGCATGGCGCTGGCGCTCGTGGCCACCGTCGCGCTGGTGATCGACCACCATCCCGCCACCACCGGGATCGTCCTCATGGTGGTCGCGGTGCTCATCGGCGCGACGCTGGGGCTGCTGCGTGCCCGGCGCGTGCAGATGACCGAGATGCCCGAGTTGATCGCCCTGCTGCACTCCTTCGTGGGCCTGGCCGCGGTGCTCGTGGGGTGGAACGGGTACCTCGAACCCGAGCTCCACGGTGACCTCTCCGGCGCGCTGCTGGACATCCACCACGCCGAGGTGTTCATCGGCGTGTTCATCGGCGCCATCACCTTCACCGGATCGATCGTGGCCTACCTCAAACTGTCGGCGAAGATGAAGTCCGCGCCGCTGGTGCTGCCGGGCAAGAACCTCATCAACGCCGGGATCCTGGTGGCGTTCGTCGCCCTCACCGTCGCGTTCGTCATCACGCCGGCGCTGTGGATGCTCGCGCTGGTCACGGCCCTTGCGCTGGCCCTGGGCTGGCACCTCGTGGCGAGCATCGGCGGTGGCGACATGCCGGTCGTGGTCTCGATGCTCAACTCGTACTCCGGGTGGGCAGCGGCCGCGACGGGATTCCTGCTCGGCAACGACCTGCTCATCGTGGTCGGTGCACTGGTCGGTTCCTCGGGTGCGTACCTGTCCTACATCATGTGCAAGGCGATGAACCGGTCGTTCATCTCGGTCATCCTCGGTGGCTTCGGCATCGAGGCCGCCGCGGGCGAGGGCAGGGACCACGGGGAGCACAGGGAGATCGACGTGGCCGGCGCGGCCGAGTTGTTGGCGGGCGCCTCGTCGGTGATCATCGCCCCGGGGTACGGCATGGCCGTCGCGCAGGCGCAGTACCCCGTCGCGGACCTCACCCGCACTCTGCGCGAGCGGGGCGTGGATGTGCGCTTCGCCGTGCACCCGGTCGCGGGCCGCCTGCCCGGTCACATGAACGTGCTGCTCGCCGAGGCGAAGGTGCCGTACGACATCGTGTTCGAGCTCGACGAGATCAACGACGACTTCACCGGCACCGACGTGGTCCTGGTGATCGGTGCCAACGACACCGTCAACCCGGACGCCGCCGAGGACCCCGGCAGCCCGATCGCGGGTATGCCCGTGCTCCACGTGTGGGAGGCGACGGACGTGATCGTCTTCAAGCGATCCATGGCCGCCGGGTACGCCGGTGTACAGAACCCCCTGTTCTTCCGCGACAACACCCAGATGTTGTTCGGCGACGCCAAGGACCGTGTCGACGACATCCTGGGCGCGCTCAAGGAGCAGCCCGTCGGCGCGGGCGGTTAGGGCTGTTCGCAGGCTCTCGGACGACGACGAGGAGGCGGCCCCACGCGGGACCGCCTCCTCGTCGTCGTACGGGGTGACCGGGTCGTACGGAAGGACTAGGTCGAGGACGCGGGCGGCGACGCCGTGGCCGCCTTCGTCTCCCCGGCCTCGCCGACCGCCGCGGCGTCGGTCCCGAGCCCGTCGCGCTCGAGTGCGCCGCCGTCGAGCCCGTCGCGCTCGAGTACGTCCTGGAAGTACGCCATCTCGCGGTGGTAGGCCTTGTCCAGGCCCTCCCGTTCGTCCTCCTCGGTGACCCGCAGGCCCATCGTCTTGTCCAGGACGAAGGCGATGAGCAGGGTGATGGTGAAGGAGTAGGCGAGGACGGCCGCCGTGGCCAGGGTCTGGGCGCCGAGCTGTCCGAACCCGCCACCGAAGAGCAGGCCCGCCTCACCGGCCGGGGAGGCGGGATCGGCGATCACACCGATGAGCAGGGTGCCGATGATGCCCGCGACCATGTGGAGTCCGGCCACGTCGAGGGAGTCGTCGTACCCCAGGCGGTACTTCAGGCCCACCGCGTAGTGGCAGACCACGCCGCAGATCAGGCCGATCGCGATGGCGCCGAGTGGGCTGACCGCCGCGGCGGCCGGGGTGATGCCCACCAGTCCGGCGACGAGCCCGGACGCCACACCGAGGGTGGTGGGGTGCTTGGCGCGGACCTGCTCGGTGATCATCCAGGCCAATGCGCCGCACAGCCCCGCGACCACGGTGTTGAGCGCGGCCACCGCGGCCGTGTTCCCCGCGGCCACGGCGGAGCCGGCGTTGAAACCGATCCACCCGGCGAAGAGCATTCCGGCGCCGAGGAACGTCAGGGGGATGCTGTGTGGCCTGCTGATCGTGGGGAAGCCGGCTCGTCGGCCGAGCACGAGCACCAGGGCGAGGGTCGCGACTCCCGCGTTGATGTGGATCGCGGTGCCGCCCGCGAGGTCGATGGCCCCCAGGTTGTTGGCGATCCACCCACCCGTGACCGAACCGTCGTCGGAATCGAACGCGAACACCCAGTGGGCCACGGGGAAGAACACCAGCACCGGCCACACGATGGCGAAGACGAGCCAGGTGGAGAAGCGCATCCTGTCCGCCACACCGCCGGCCACGAGGGCGACGGTGATCCCCGCGAACAGCATCAGGAACCCGGCGAACAGTGCGGGTGGTAGGCCCGGGGCCGCGGGTTCGGCCATGATGCCCCGGAGTCCCAGGTACTCGAGGGGGTCGCCGAGCAGGCCTGCGCCCCCGACCGAGTCGCCGAATGTCAGCGAGTACCCGATCAGGACCCACAGCACGGCCATCACGGCGACCGCGCCGATCGTCATCATCATCATGTTGAGCGTGCTGCGGATGCTGACCATGCCGCCGTAGAACAGGGCCAGGCCGGGGACCATGAAGGCCACCGCGACCATGGCCGCGAGCACCCAGGCGGTGTCTGCCGCCGCTATGGCTACGTCCATCTCTTTCTCTTTCCTCTGAGGCCACTCCCGGGCGGGGCGACGTGGGGACCATGCGTTTCACAGTGTGAACCTTTGTTGCTTTCTGCCAGGTACCGCGCCAGTTTCCATTCGGTTACCGCGCGGCGGACGCACCTGGCCTCGTGCCCGAGTCTTCGTGATTGAGCCAGCTCAGAAGCGTCCCCGACGGCCGGAAACCCGTAACACCGAGGTAACCAACCCCTCGTTTAGCCGCAGTATATTCTGACCACCAAGCAGAAACAGTGGATCAGGAGACGTCATGACAGTCACCGCAGACCCCTCCGCCGGGGTCGCCGACCGCGCGAACGGCGCGCGCAGGCAGTCGTCGTTCCCGGCGCTCGACTCCGACCGTGACCGCCTGAGCGCCCCCGGCGCTCTCGCCCGGATGGTCGCGGACACCGGGACGAGGTTCGTGCTGGCCGTGTTCACCAACCTCAGGGGCAAGCCGTGCGCGAAGCTCGTCCCGGCCTCCGCTGTCGACCAGCTCGAGGCCGGGGAGCTCGGGTTCGCCGGATACGCGGCCGACGCGATCGGCCAACAGCCCAGGGATCCCGACCTCCTCGTCGTCCCCGACCCCCGCTCGTTCACCCCCCTTGGCTTCATCAAACCCGGGCTGGCGCTGGTGCACTGCGATCCCTGGGTGAGCGGGGAGCCGTGGCGCTTCGCACCGCGCGTCATCCTGGGGCGGATGCTCGCCGACGCGGCGACCGACGGACTCGACCTCAAGGTGGGGGCCGAGGTCGAGTACTTTCTGGTCCGCAGGAGCGATGACGGGTCGCTGCGCACCGCCGACCCCAGAGACGACGAGTCCCACCCGTGTTACGACGCCCGGGGCGTGACCCGCATGTTCGAGCACCTCGCGGGTGTCTCGGACGCGATGAACGTCCTCGGCTGGGCCAACTACGCCAACGACCACGAGGACGGCAACGGACAGTTCGAGCAGAACTTCGCCTACGACGAGGCGATGGTCACCGCCGACCGGGTCATGACGCTGCGCTACATCATCTCCATGCTGGCCGAACAGCGGGACATGATCGCGACCTTCATGCCCAAGCCGTTCTCGGACCGGACCGGATCGGGAATGCACCTTCACATGTCCCTGTGGCGCGACGGGCACCCGGTGTTCCCCGCGGTCGGCGAGGACTCCTACGGGCTCGGGCTCTCACCCGTGGCGTACTCGTTCATCGCCGGCGTGCTCACCCACGCCGCCGGTATGCACGCGATCCTGTGCCCCACCATCAACTCCTACAAACGTATCGGCGCACGGACGACGGCGTCGGGGGCCACGTGGTCGCCCACGGACGCGACCTACGGCGGCAACGACCGCACCCACTACCTCCGCGTGCCCGACGGCAACCGCGTGGAACTCCGCGGCGGCGACGGCTCCGCCAACCCCTATCTGGCCGTCGCGGTGCAGCTGGCCGCCGGTCTCGACGGGATCCGGAGGGATCTCGACCCCGGCGTCCCGGCCACGGTCGGCGAGGCCACCCACACCCTTCCCCCGACCCTGCTCCACGCCGTGGAGGAGCTGGGGAGAGACGAGGTCGTCCGCGCCGCACTGGACATCGGTGGAGACGGGGTCGCCGACTACTACGCGGATCTCAAACGCGAGGAGTTCATCTCCTGGCACAACACGGTCACCCAGTGGGAGATCGACGAGTACCTGACCGCGTTGTGACACGCCGCGGCCCCCCGCCGCGCGGCTGTATCGCTCGACCCGACAGACACCACCCCCAGACCCGACAACACCAGGAGAACCCCCATGTGCGGCATCGTCGGACTCCACCTGCGCGACCCGGATCTCGAACCCCGGCTCGGCGACCTGCTCACCACCATGCTCGGCGAGATGACCGACCGCGGTTCGGACTCGGCCGGCGTCGCCGTCTACGGCAACCCCGACTGGACCCCGGCCGGATCGGCCACCGTCACCGTGCTCGCCGACCTCACCGACGGCCTCGACGCCCGGACGCTGGCCACCCGTGTCGGTGACCACCTGGGGCGCGAGGTGTCGGGCCGCGAGCTGGGTGCCACCGTCCTCCTGACCGCCGGAACCGACCCTCAGACCCTCGCCTCCGCCGTCCGTACCGCCCTCCCGGAGGCCGTCCTGGTGGGCCTGGGCTCCGAGCTCGCCGTCCTCAAGGGCGTCGGCCTGCCACTGGACCTGGCCTCGGGCTTCGGCCTACCGGGGGCCTCGGGATGGCAGGGCGTGGGGCACACCCGCATGGCCACCGAATCGGCGGTCACCCCCGCCGGCTCACATCCCTTCTCGGTGGGCCCGGACCAGTGCATCGTCCACAACGGGTCCTTCTCCAACCACGCCTCGGTCCGGCGCGAACTCGCCCGACGCGACATCCACTGCGACACCCTCAACGACACCGAGGTCGCCGCGCGGTTCGTGGCCGCCCAGATCGCGCTCGGCGCGGGGATCGACCAGGCACTCGCCGAGATGGCCGGCGTCCTCGACGGGTTCTACACGCTGCTGGTGTCGACCGCCGAGGAGTTCGCGGTCGTGCGGGACCCGATCGCCTGCAAGCCGGCGGTGATCGCCGAGACCGACCGCTACGTCGCCATGGCCTCGGAGTACCGGGCGATGGCGCACCTCCCGGGCATCGACGACGCACGTCTCTTCGAGCCGGAGCCGGGTCGCGTGTACCACTGGCGGCGCTGACCCCGCCCTCACGCAGCCCACCCACCGCGCAGCCCATCTACCGCGCAGCTCCACCGCAGCACCGCGGTGGAGTGCCCACCAGGAAGGAAGAACGATGACCGTGACGCCGGAACAGGCCTTCGCGCCGAGGGACCTCGGACCCGTCGGCGACGCGCCGACCGCCGCCCCGCACGTGATCGACGTCCGGGAGGCCGGGCTGCGCGAGACCAATCGGATCCTCCGGGAGTCCGACGGCACCGGCAGATACCTCCTCACCGCTCCCCGGGGGGCGCACGCGCTCGCCGTGGGCCTGACGGAACCGGACGAGGTCGTGATCGACGGGCCCACCGGGTACTACACCGCCGGGATGAACGACGGTGCCCACGTCACGGTCAACGGGAACGTGGGGGTCGGGGTGGCCGAGAACATGATGTCCGGGACGGTGCGGGTCACCGGGTCGGCCTCGCAGTCGGCCGGGGCGACGGCCCACGGCGGGCTGCTGGTGATCGAGGGAGACGCCGGCGCCCGGTGTGGCATCTCGATGAAGGGCGTGGACATCGTCGTCGGCGGCTCGATCGGTCACATGAGCTGCTTCATGGGCCAGGCCGGGCGTCTGGTCGTCCTGGGCGATGCCGGCGACGCCCTCGGTGACTCGCTCTACGAGGTCCACATCTACGTCCGGGGTCGCGTCGAGTCCCTCGGCGCCGACTGCGTCGAGAAGGAGATGCGGCCCGAACACCACACCGAGCTCCGGGAGCTGCTCGACCGTGCTGCCGTCACCGGGGTCTCGACCGGGGAGTTCCGGCGCTACGGCTCCGCCCGCACCCTCTACACCTTCGACGTGGACAACGCCTCCGCCTACTGACCGCCCGCCGCACCCCCGACAGGAGCCCGACATGCCCTTCGACGGACCCACCCGATCCGACCAGGCCACCCCACCGCAGATGCAGACCGCCCCCGCCGACCCGGCCCTGCGCGAATCCGCCACCTTCCCGCGTTCGGTGATCCACGAGATCCAGCGCGCGGCCGCGACCGGGATCTACGACATCCGCGGCTGGGGTGCCAAGCGGAAGGTGCCGCACTTCGACGACCTGCTCTTCCTGGGCGCCTCCATGTCGCGCTACCCGCTCGAGGGATACCGCGAACGCTGCGGCACCGACATCACCCTGGGCACCCGACACGCCACGAAGCCCCTCCGGCTGGACATCCCCGTGACCATCGCGGGGATGAGCTTCGGTGCCCTGTCGGCGCAGGCCAAGGAGGCCCTCGGGCGCGGGGCCAGTGCCGCGGGCACCTCCACCACCACGGGTGATGGTGGGATGACGGCGGAGGAGCGCGGCCAGAGTTCGAAGCTCGTCTACCAGTACCTGCCCTCGCGCTACGGGATGAACCCCGTCGACCTCCGCAAGGCCGATGCCATCGAGGTGGTCCTGGGGCAGGGCGCCAAGCCCGGTGGGGGAGGCATGCTCCTGGGACAGAAGATCTCCGACCGGGTGGCACAGATGCGGACCCTGCCCCGGGGGATCGACCAGCGTTCGGCCTGCCGGCACCCGGACTGGACAGGCCCCGACGACCTCGCCATCAAGATCCTCGAGTTGCGGGAGATCACCGGGTGGGAGAAGCCGGTGTACGTCAAGGTCGGCGCGACCCGCACCTACTACGACGTCAAGCTGGCGGTGAAGGCCGGCGCGGACGTGGTGGTCGTGGACGGGATGCAGGGCGGCACCGCCGCCACGCAGGACGTGTTCATCGAGCACGTGGGCATCCCCACCCTCGCGGCGATCCCGCAGGCGGTGCAGGCCCTGCAGGAGATGGACCTGCACCGGAAGGTGCAGCTGATCGTCTCCGGCGGGATCCGCTCGGGGGCGGACGTGGCCAAGGCCATGGCCCTGGGCGCCGACGCCGTCGCGATCGGGACGGCCGCGCTGATCGCGCTGGGGGACAACGACCCCCGCTACGAGAAGGAGTACCGCGCCCTCGGCTCGGCGGCGGGGTTCTACGACGACTTCCAGGACGGGCGCGACCCGGCCGGGATCTCCACCCAGGACCCGGACCTGGCGCGACGACTGGATCCGGAAGCAGCCGGTCGGCGCCTGGCCAACTACCTGCACGTGCTCACGATGGAGGCTCAGACCATCGCGCGGGCCTGCGGTAAGTCCCACCTGACCCACCTGGAGCCGGACGACCTGGTGGCGCTGACGATGGAGGCCGCCGCGATGGCGCGCGTGCCGTTGGCGGGCACCGACTGGATCCCCGGCCGCGCGGGGCGGGAGTTGTAGATGACCGTCGTACCGGACGATCGGACCGGGGCCGGACCCGCGCCGGTCACGGGTGGTGACTTCCGCGGGGCGGCGACGATGACTACCGTCGAGGACATGGCAGCCGGCCGGGATGACGAGCGGAGGGTCGTCCACCAGGCGGCGCCGCGTGAGCTCCCCGTGGACGTGCCCACCGGCAACGATCTCGAGCGGATCATCGGCTTCCACGTCCGCAGGCTGCGTCTGGCCGAGAACCTGGGGGTCGCGGAGATGGCCCAGCGGATCGGCATCTCCAAGGCGATGCTGTCCAAGATCGAGAACGCGCAGACGTCGTGCTCGCTGAACATGCTCGCGAAGCTCGCCACCGGGCTCGACGTGCCGGTGACCTCGCTGCTGCGCGGCGCGGACACCCGACGCGACGCGGTGTTCACCCCGGACGGGCAGGGGGCGACGATCGTCGGCCGCGGCACGTCGGTGGGCCACGACTACGAACTGCTCGGCGCGCTGCGGGGACCCAACAAGCGGATCGAACCCGTCCTGGTGACGTTGACCGCCGAGTCGGAGACCCATCCCCGCTTCCAGCATCCCGGCACCGAGCTGCTGTACATGCTCTCCGGCGACATGATCTACCACCACGCCGAGTCCGAGTACCGACTCCGCCCGGGGGACTCCCTGCTCATCGACGGGGAGGGCGTTCACGGGCCGGTGGCGATGCTGGAACTGCCCATACGCTTCCTCTCGGTGACCGCCTACCCCGACGGCGTCGACGGCTGAACTGCCCGGCCCGCCCAGCTCAACGCAGTCCGACCCACTCCGCTTCGCCCACGCCGCACCGTCCCCTCCGAGGGGGCGTGACACACCCGTACCTTCCGCACCGTCGACCTTCCGCACCGTCCGGACGTTCCGGACCCCCGAGGAGCCCGTCATGACCATCCCGGTCGCCACCACCGTCACCTCGCTGATGTCCGCGATCGCGGACGTCGGGACCGACCCGACGCGGGGCGGGTACAGCCGCCCCGTCTACTCCCGCGCGGAGCTGGACCTGCGCGAGTGGTTCCTGGCCGAGGCGGCCGCGCGGGGTCTGGACACCGAGACCGACCGCAACGGGATCATCTGGGCCTGGTGGAATCCGGCCGGCCATCCGCTGGAGGGGGCGGTCGTCACCGGCAGCCACCTGGACTCCGTGCCCGGGGGAGGAGCCTTCGACGGCCCACTCGGCGTCGCCTCGGCGCTCGTGGCGGTGGATCATCTCCGGGCCCGCGGGGTGCGGCCCCGGCGGGCCCTGGCCCTGACGGTCTTCCCCGAGGAGGAGGGGTCACGGTTCGGCCGCGCGTGCCTGGGATCGCTGCTGCTCACCGGCTCCATGGACGCGGCCACCGCGGCGCGCCTGACCGACGACGACGGCACCACCTACGCCGAGCTGTGCGCTGCCAACGGGCTGGATCCGGCGCGCCTGGGCCGCGACGAGGACGCGTTGGGACGGATCGGTCGATTCGTGGAGCTCCACGTGGAACAGGGCCGGGGTCTGATCGACCTGGACAATCCGGTCGCGGTGGCCTCGTCCATCATCGGCCACGGGCGCTGGCGGATCAGCTTCACCGGCCAGGGCAACCACGCCGGGACCACCCTGCTGGCGGACCGCCGCGACCCGATGATCCCGGCCTCCCGCACCGTCCTCGACGTCCGGCGCATCGCCCGCGCCCACCGGGGCGCCCGGGCGACCGTGGGACGGATCGTGCCCACCCCCGGCGGCACCAACGTCATCGCCTCCCGGGTCGATCTGTGGCTGGACGTGCGCCACCCCGACGACGCCGTCACCGCTCGGATGGTCCACGAGATCGCGGAGGCGGCATCGGTGGCGGCCGCGCGCGAGGGCTGCGGGAGCTCGATCGTGCAGGAGTCGCTCAGCGGCTCGGTGACCTTCGACCCGGTGTTCCGTGACCGGCTGCTCGACGACCTGCCCGGGGTCCCCGTCCTGGCCACGGGGGCGGGCCACGACGCCGGTGTCCTGGCCGCGCACGTCCCCACCGCGATGCTGTTCGTCCGCAACCCCTCCGGGGTGTCGCACTCCCCGGAGGAGCACGTGGAGGACACCGACGCCGAACGGGGCGCCGAGGCGTTGGCCGACGTTCTTTCCGACCTGCTCACCTGCGATGACCTCCCGGCTCCCGACGCCGCCTGACCCACACACCACGAGAGAGTGATCCCCATGACCGACACAGCGCACCCGGCCGAGACGGCTCAGCGGGCCGAGACGGCTCAGCGGGCCGAGACAGTGAAGTTCCTCGTGATCGGCGGGGGACTCGAAGGGTTGTCGATCGCCTGGAACCTGGCCGAGCGCGGCGAGACCGACGTCCTCGTCGTCGAGAAGGACACCCTGTGTTCCGGCATGACCGGCAAGTCCAGCGGCATCGTCCGCTGCCACTACGGTTCGCCCACCATGGCGGCCCTGAGTTGGCACAGCATCCCGGTGTTCGAGAACGCGTCCGAGTTGCTGGGCGACGACATGGCGTTCCGCCAGTGCGGATACGCGGTGATCGTCGGCGAGGAGAACGTGATCCCGCTGCGCGCGAACGTGGCCATGCAGCAGAGCCTGGGCATCGAGACCGAACTCATCGCGCCGGACCGGATGGCGGAGCTGTGGCCCGGCCTGAACGTCGACGACGTGGCCGCGGCGGCATGGGAGCCACGCGGCGGTCGCGGGGAGGCGTACATGACGGGGATGGCGTTCGCCGCCGCCGCCCGCCGACACGGGGTCCGGGTTCGCCAGAGCACCCGGGTCACGTCGCTGCTGCGGGGGCGGGGCGACCGGGTGGTGGGAGCCGAGTTCGCGGACGGCACCACGGTGCACGCCGAGCAGGTGATCCTCGCGACCGGGGTGTGGGCGCCGCAGCTCGGCGCCACCGTCGGTCTGGACCTGCCCGTCCGGGCCCAGCGCGCGCAACTGGTGCTGGTGGATCAGGGCGAACCGCTTCAGCACGTGCCCACGCTGTCGGACCTGGTGGGACTGCAGTACCTGTGCCGCGAGCCCAACGGGGAGATCCTCGCCGGGAACTCCGACCACCACTCACCGCAGTACATCGATCCGGACTCCTACTCCAACCGGGCCGACGACTCGACGATCGAGAAGGTCGTGGAGCGGCTCATGCACCGCCTTCCCGATATGCCGGATCCGGCGATCACCGGCAGTTACGTGGGTGCGTACGACACCACACCCGACTACAACCCGGTGATCGGCCCGTCACCCCTCGACGGGTTGTTCCTGGCGGTCGGCTTCTCGGGGCACGGGTTCAAGATGTCGCCCGCGGTCGGTCGACTGGTCGCGGAGTTGCTGCTCGACGGGACGACGACGATGTCGGGTGTCGACCCGACGGACTGCCGCCTCTCACGGTTCGCCGAGGGCAGGCCCACGATCAGCCTGAACCCGTACGTGGGCGCGGGCGAGATGCGCTGAACCGAGCCCGCCGGCGTCGCCACTCGCCTCCCCGCGGCCGCCCAGCGCCGGTCATCCCGCCCGGATCTCCCCGGTGACGAGGTGCGCCACATGACCGGTCACCCAGATGCCGGTGCCAGGGGCGTCGTCCGACCCGGCCGATATCGCCACGCGTCCCTCGCGGCCGAGCGCGGTGCCCTGTCTGGCGGTGTAGCGCGCGGGCAGCGTGCCGTTGCCGGTGAGCCACACGGCCAACCCCGCCTGGAAACTCCCCGTCACGGGGTCTTCCGGGATGCCGGCCGAGACGGGGAAGAAGCGCACCTCGACCTCGGGTCGGTTCCCTCTGGCTGTCGGGTGTGGGCCGACGACCCCGACACGGTCCCCGGCCAGAGCCCTCATGTCGGGCCTGGCGGCGAGAACGGTCTCGGCGTCGCGCAGGAGCAGCGCGCAGGAGCCGGGGCCGTTGTCCACCCACGAGTGGTCCACCACGTCGTCGCGGCGCAGTCCCAGCCCCGACGCCAGCCGCTCCACCTCCGCGTCGGCGAGGGGGCCCGACCTGATCAACTCCGGTGCGGCGAACGACCAGTCGCCGGCGCCCTCGTCGCGGACGGTGACCGGTCCGATCCCGCATTCCTGGACGATCCTCCCCGGCGTGCGGGGCCGTCCGCCCGCCGCGCGCCACGCCGCGCAGGCCCCCAGCGTGGGGTGGCCGGCGAACGGCAGCTCGGCGGTGGGGGTGAAGATCCGCACCCGGTAGTCGGCCCCGGCCGAGGTGGGTGCGAGAAGGAAGGCGGTCTCGGAGAGGTTGGTCCACCTGGCGATGGTCGCCATCTGCGTGTCGGACAGTGCGTCCGCGTCGTGGACCACGGCCAGGGGGTTACCCCGGAACGGGACGGGGGAGAAGACGTCGACCTGCGAGAACCTCATTCCCGAGACGGTACGCCCGGGTTTCCGACCAGCCCAGCCCAGCTCAGCTCTCGCGAAGCGCTCCCGTGCACTTCAGCCGGAGCTTCTCCAGCTGCGCGCCGTGCTCGACCGCGCGCTCCACCAGCGCCTCCAGGGTGGGCTGGGGCAGTCGCGGGTCGCCGATGTCCAGCAGGGCCCGGAACCCCAACTCCTTGCCCCGGACCGCGATCGTGAGCGCCTCCAGCTCGAGGAGATCGCTGAGCGGCGACCTCTGGGCGAACCGCTGGTTGGGCTTGAGTTGACCGAGCTTCTCCGCGGCGCGCGCAGGGAGGTCCTTGAGTGCCGACGGCGCCGTTCCGGCCAGGGTCATGAGCTCTTCGAGGCTGTGGAGATCCTCCTCCGTCTCGTCACCGATGCGGGCGACGACCTCGCGGATCTCCGGGTCCTCGTGGTCCTTCGCCACCCGCCGGAACAGATCCACCCCGGCGGCGGCCCCGGCGTGGTGGTCCTGCATGTACGTGTGCAACATCTCAGTGGCCATGACGGCGACGTTACGTCGTCTGGTCCTCAGGTCAACCGCGAGCGAGCGCCGGGAGCAGCTCCTGCTCCGCCAACTCCAGGAACCCGAGCTGGTCCTGGGAGACGTGGTGCAGGTAGATCTCGTCGAATCCCAGGTCCTCGAACTCCCGGAGCCGGGCGACGAGGTGATCGACCGAGTCGGTGACGATCACGGTCTCCTCGATCTTCTCGTCGGGGATGTACCGGGCGACCAGGTCGAACTCCTCGGGGGTGGGCAGGTCGTGGGCGACCGGGGGGTCCACGGCGTGGTTCTGCCACTGGTCGCGGGCGACCTCCCGGGCGCGGCTCATGGTGTCCTCGATGGCCACGTGGACCTGGAGCGCGAGAGGACCCCGGCCCCCGGCCGTCCGGTAAGACTGGACGATCTGCCGGACCGACTCCGGGTCGTCGTTGATCGTGATGAGTCCATCGGCCCAGTTCGCCGCCCGCGCGGCGGTCTCCGGGGTGAGCGCCGGTCCCATGATCCGGGGCGGCGTCTCCGGCAGCGAGTACACCCGCGCGTTCTCGACGTCGACGAGACCGTGGTGGGTGACCTCCTCGCCGCGGTGCAGGCGGCGGATGACGTCGACGCTCTCCTCCAGGCGGGCCTGCCGGGTGGCCTTGTCGGGCCACTTGTCGCCGGTGATGTGCTCGTTCATGTTCTGGCCGCTGCCGAGGGCCACCCAGAAGCGATCGGGGAACATCTCCGCCAGCGTCGCCGACGACTGTGCGACCACGGCGGGGTGGTAGCGCTGACCGGGCGCGCAGACGGTGCCGAACGTCATGTCGGTGGTGGCCAGTGCCGCCCCCAACCACGACCAGGCGAAGCCCGAATGGCCCTGGCGCGTCGACCAGGGGGAGAAGTGGTCGGAGCACATCGCGATCCGGAAGCCCGCCCGTTCTGCCTGCTGGACGTCCCGCAACAACCTGCCCGGGGGGATCTGTTCGTGCGAGGCGTGGAACCCGTACGTGGTCATCGTTCGCCTTCCTCTCGTGCCTTCCGGGCCGCCTGCAGCGCGTCTGCCGCCCGGATCAACCCGATGTGGCTGAACGCCTGGGGGAAGTTCCCCGCCAGGCGGCCGGATCCGGGGTCGAACTCCTCGGAGAACAGCCCCAGGTCGCTGCCCCGGGACACCATGGTCTCCATGAGGCTCTGCGCATCGTCGATGCGGCCGCTCCCGGCGTACTGCTCGACCAGCCAGAAGGTGCACAGGACGAACGGGTACTCGCCGCCCTCCAGGCCGTCGATCCCGCTGTCGACCCGATACCGGTGGACGAAGCCCTCCTCGGTGACGAGGTCCCGTTCGATGCGCCCCACCGTCCCGAGCATCCGGGGGTCGTCGTAGTCCAGGAATCCGGTGTGGGGCAACTGGAGCAGGGAGGCGTCCACCTCGGAGTTGTCGTAGGTCTGGGTGAAGCTGCCCAGCTCGGAGTCGTATCCGTGCTCGTCGATCTCCTCGGCCAGCCGGGACCGCAGGTCACGCCACCGCTCGACGGGCCCGTCGAGCCCGTGGTCCTCCACCGCGCGGACGCCACGGTCGAAGGCGGCCCACATCATGGCCCGACCGTGGGTGAAGTGGTGGGTCGACCCGCGCATCTCCCAGATGCCGTGGTCCTCCCGGTCGAAGTGTCTCTCCGCGTAGCGCAGGAGCCCCTTCTGCAGTCCCCAGGTGTACTCGTCCTCGTGGACGCCGGCCTCGCGCAGGTCGTGCAGGGCGATCATGACCTCCCCCACGACGTCGGCCTGGTACTGGTCTGCGGCTCCGTTGCCGATGCGCACCGGCCGGGAGTCCTCGTAGCCGTCGAGGTGGTCGAGCTCCGTCTCGATCAGCTGCCGCTCCCCGCCCACGCCGTACATGATCTTGACGTCGTCGACGTCACCGGCGACCGCACGCAGGAGCCAGTCCCGCCACAGCTCGGCGCCCTCGGTGAGTCCGTGTGCCACCACGACCTCGATGGTGAAGGCCGCGTCGCGGAGCCAGGTGTAGCGGTAGTCCCAGTTCCTCTCCCCGCCGAAGTACTCGGGTAGCGAGGTGGTCGGCGCGGCCACGATGGCCCCCGTGTCCAGATTGGTGAGCGCTCGCAGGACCAGGAGCGACCGGGTCACCTCGGGCCGGGGATCGCAGTCGACCTCCAGCTGCGACGACCATTCGGTCCAGGCGCTGATGGTCGCCGCGATGGTCTCCTCGGCGTCGGGCGGGTCGGGCACGTCGTCGTGGGAGGGGAACCAGGTCAGGTCCCAGTCCAACCGCTCTCCGGCGCGGACGTCGAACGCCCCCTCGAGCCGGCGGGCGCGCCCGCCCTCCTGTGACCGTTCGTCGTCGCGCACGTCGGTGCGGGCGTGAGTGTCGTCGTTGGGCGTCGACTCGTCGTCGTCCTCGTCGGGCCACCGCAGCATCGGCCCGGTCACCAGGATGCCGTCGGGCCCCGCCAGCGCCAGCAGCGCTCGGTGCCCCCCGTCTCTGGCGATCTCCCGTGTCCACGGCGTGGCCCGTGCGTAGTCGAACCGCAGGCGCAGGTCGTGCTCGACGGTCACCTCGCCGTCGAGGCATTCGACCCGGCGGATCAGGTCCCCCTGCGACTCGCTCCGCAGGAGACAGTCGGTCACCCGGGCGGTGCCGGACGGGGACCGCCAGGTCGTCTCGAGCACGAAGGTCTCCGGGATGTACCGGCGGTCGAGCACCTCACCGTCGACCACCGACAGACACCACCGGCCGTCCTCCGGGCCACCGAGCAGGGCCGAGAACACGGCGGGGGAGTCGAATCTGGGCAGACAGAGCCAGTCGATGCTCCCGTCCCGCGACACGAGCGCTCCGGTGCGCAGGTCGGACAGCAGCGCGTAGTCCTCCAGGGGCGTACTGCGCGTCGAGCCCGCCATCTCTAGAAGACGGGCTTGCCGCCGGTCACGCCGAGCACGGTGCCCGAGACGTAGCCGGCGTCAGAGGGCGAGGCGAGGAAGACGAACGCGCCCGCGCACTCCGCGGGCTGTCCCGCGCGACCGAGCGGGGTGTCCGACCCGAACTGCTCCAGCTTCTCGCCGGGTTGGGTGGCCGGTTGCAGCGGAGTCCAGATGGGACCGGGGGCGACCGCGTTGACCCGGATGCCCCGGGACCCGAGTTCGGAGGCGAGGTTGACGGTGAGGTTGTTCAGCGCCGACTTGGTGGCCGCGTAGTCGAGGAGCGGCGGTGCCGGCTGGTAAGCCTGGATCGACGTGGTGGTGATGATCGACGACCCGGGCCCGAGGTGGTCCAACGCCTCCTGGCTCGCCCAGATCGTCGCGTAGAGATTGGTCTTGAAGACCCGGTCCATGTTCTCGCTGTCCATGGTCTCCAGACCCTCGCCGCGCGCGTGCTGATAGCCGGCGTTGTTGACGAGGATGTCCAGTCCGCCGAGCTGCTGCGCCGCGTCCCGGACCATCTGCCGACACTGGGTCTCGTCGCGCAGGTCGCAGGGCAGGAGGACCGCCCGTCGCCCCGCGTCCTCGATCCAGCCGCGGGTGTCCTGGGCGTCGGATTCCTCCTCCGGGAGGTAAGAGATCGCCACGTCGGCGCCCTCGCGGGCGTAGGCGATGGCCGCGGCTCGCCCGATCCCGGAGTCACCGCCGGTGATCAGGGCCTTCATGCCCCGGAGTTTGTCCGATCCGCGATAGGTGTGTTCCCCGTGGTCGGGGACCGGGGTCATCTCGGAGCTGAGCCCGGGGGGCCGCTGTTCCTGGGCCGGGAACCCGCCGCTCTCGTTCGTCATCTCCTCGGCACGTCGTGTGATATCGCTTGTAGGGCTCATACTTCCAACGTACGTAACGCTCTCGTATCCGCCACCGGCCCGCGCGTCGGCATGGTCGGTGACACCCGGGCCCTTGGGTGGCCGGGTGGCCCGGCCGGCGGCCGCCTCCAACGCCGCCACGGCCTCGGGCTGAGACATCCCGGTGATCCGGAGGAGATCGATCACGGCCGACCGGATCTGCCCCACCGCCACGCTGACCGCCGGTGAGCTCGGTGCGGCATAGGTGGCGGAGGCCGATACCGCCGAGCCCAGTGCCAGGCGGCGGACCAGCTCGGCGTCTCCGGAGCCGGTCGTCCATCGGCGCAGTTCCTCCACGGCGGACACCAGGTGGTCGAGCGCGTCCACGACGGCCGGGTCGACGGGGTCGCCGTGGCGGACCAGGTTCGCTCCCGCGCGACACAGCGCCCGCCCGGAGGTGACCAGCAGCACCACCCGGTCGCCGAGTCTCCCCGAGGCCCGCAGCGCACGCCGTCGTTCGGCACGGGCGCGGCCGGGTCCCGCGGGGAGTCGTTCCCGCGTGGCGGATGCGGCGTCGAGGAGTTCCTGGCGGGCGGCGGCGAGGGTGTCCATCTCCTCGAGCCGCCGCTCCGCCCCGGACAGCGACCCGGAGGCGAGGTCGTCCCGCAGCGCGATGAGCACGGAGGCGAAGCGGTCCAGGTGCCGGGCGGCGACCGCCGTGACCCTGTGGCGGGGATGGTGGGGGATCACCGAGGTCAGCACCACGGCCACCGCGCCGCCGATCACCGCGTCCCCGAGCCTGACCCACGGGCCGGTCTCCAGGACGGGCACGAGGACCATGACGACGACCGCCGCGACCGCCGCCTGATTGCTCAGCAGTCCACTCGCCCGGAACGCCACCGCCGCGGTGGTGGCCGCGAGCACCGCCACCGTGAGCTGCCACGCACCGACACCGAACCACCGCGCCAGGAGTTCGGCGGCCACGATCCCGAGGAGCACGCCCGTGGAGATCTCGAGAGCACGGACGCGCCGCTGCCCTGCAGAGAGCCCGGTCGCGACCACCGCGGCGATCGGCGCGAAGACCGCGTTCTGGGGGCCGAACACCAGCTCGGCGAGGAGAAACGCGAGGCCGGCGGCCGTCGCCGCGAGAAGCAGGGTGGGGGAGTAGCGCACGACCCTCGCCCAGGATGCGGACCCGCGCCTGCGCGCGCCCTCGACCAACCGGGGCCAGTGGGCGGAATTCTCCGACTCGATGCGACACCACCTCCGGCTACCGGCGTGAGTCCACGGTACGGGCGGGCCACGGGGACGTCATCCGGATGCTCAGCGCGAGAGCAGCCCCTTGGCGATGTGCGTCACCTGGATCTCGTTACTACCGGCGTAGATCATCAGCGACTTGGCATCCCTGGCGAGTTGTTCGACCCGGTACTCGGCCATGTACCCGTTGCCTCCGAAGAGCTGCACCGCGTCCATCGCGACCTCGGTCGCCACCTCGGAGGCGTAGAGCTTCATGGCTGACGCCTCTGCCAGGGTGAGGGGCTTTCCGGCCCGGGCGCGCTCGATGGAGTTGAACACCATGTTCTGCACGTTCATCCGCGCCACCTCCATCCGGGCCAGCTTGAGCTGGATCAGCTGGAAGCGCCCGATCTCCTGGCCCCACAGTGTCCGCTCCCGCGAGTAGTCCACGCAGAGTCGATGGCACTCCTGGATGATGCCCAGCGACATGGTCGCCACGCCGATGCGCTCCGCGGTGAAGCTGGACCTGGCGGACTCGCGCCCGTCGCCACCCCGGTGGTCCTCGGCCTCCCCGAGGAGGCGGTCGCGGCCGAGACGGACGTCGTCGAAGAACAGCTCGCCGGTGGGGGAGCTGTGCAGGCCCATCTTCTTGAAGGGGGCGCTCTGGGTCAGGCCGTCCATCCCCGTGTCCAGGACGAAGGTCAGGACCGGGCGGTCCCGCTTGGCGGTCGCGGTGGCACCGTCCTCGACACCGGCTGCCGTGCCCTCGTCGAGCTTCGCGTAGACGATCATCACGTCGGCGTGCGGGCCGTTGGTGATGAACGTCTTGTGGCCGTTGAGGATGTAGTCGTCGCCGTCCCTCCGCACGTAGGTCCGCATCCCGCCGAACGCGTCCGACCCCGAATCCGGCTCCGTGATCGCCCACGACGCGACCTTCTCCATGGTGACGATGCCCGGAAGCCAGCGCTTCTTCTGCGCCAACGTCCCGCGCGACATGATGGTCGTGGCGCCCAACCCGATGCTCACCCCGAGCGCGGAGACCAGGCCCATGCACGCTCCCGCGAGTTCGCTGATCACCACCGCCATCAGCGAGTCCTGGCCCTCGAACGCCCCGCCCGAGCCTTCCGACCCGCTCGAGCCCCCCGACCCGCTCGACCCGCCCGACTCCCGTGCCTGCTGCCTGGCGAGCATCTTCTCGACCGCGTCTGCGGCCATCGTGTCGATGCCGAACTCCGCGAACAATGTGCGGATGATCGGGTACGGCGTCATCTCCCCGCTCTCCAGGGCGTCCAGGTTCGGACGGATCTCCTTGTCGATGAAGCCGCGTACGGCCTCTCGGATCATCAGGTCGGTCTCGGACCACTCGAACATCGACGCCTCATCTCCTCGGAGTCCCAGGGTTCTGCTGGAACGTGTTCCGCCTGAAGTCTGGCGCGCCCCCGTCGGGCGGGTCGTGGTTTCGGCGTGAAACGCCTCCCGGGACCTGAGGCACACAGGAGCCCGCACTGTTTGGCACACTCGGGTGCATGAGTGAGTCACCCCACGATGCGACCGACCGGGCTGACCACAACCGGGCCGGCCGCGGCCGGCTGGGGAGGGTCGGGCTGTGGACGGGTTCGCTGGAGGGCGTTCCGCCGGCGGGGATCCCCGACCTGCTCGGCGAACTCGACGACCAGGGATGGGGGTCGCTGTGGTTCGGAGAGGCCGTCGGGCGCGAGGCGTTCACCGCCGCGCAGCTCTACCTGTCGGCCACCAGCCGCATGGCCATCGGCACGGGAATCGCGAACATCTACGGACGGGACGCCTCGGCCGCCGGCGCGGCCGCGCGCACCATCGAGGCCCTGCACCCCGGTCGGTTCGTGCTGGGTCTCGGAGTCTCCCACGCCCCGCTGGTGGAACGGCACCGCGGACACCACTACGGTCGCCCGCTGTCGGCGATGCGCGAGTACCTCGACGCGCTCGACCGGACCCAGCCCATGGCCGCGGGCGAGGACACCATGCCGCCGGTGGTGCTGGCCGCGCTCGGGCCCAGGATGCTCGAGTTGTCCCGGGACCGGACCTCCGGAGCGCACCCGTATCTGACCCTGCCCGAGCACACCGCGCGGGCGCGCGACATCCTCGGCGGGTCCGGGGATGACGGGCCGGCGCTGGTGGTGGAACACGCTGCGGTGCTCGCCGCAGGTGTAGAGGACGACGACGAGCTGTGGCGGTCGCGGGCCCGGGACCACCTGAACATCTACACGGGACTGCCGAATTACCGGAACTCGTGGACCCGCCAGGGCTTCGACGAGTCCGACTACATCCGCGGCGGCAGCGACCGCCTGCAGGCGGCCTTGGTCACCCGGGGGATCGAGGCCACGCGGGTCCGGGTGCAGGAGCATCTGGACGCGGGCGCGTCCACGGTGCTCGTACAGGTGCTCGGTGAGAACGTCCTGGTCCCGCCGGTCGAGGACTGGCGGCGCGCGTCCGAGGGCCTCCTGAACTGACCGCTCCCGGTCCTCTCTCAGCCCGGGTACGCGACGGTGTCGACGACGATCGGCCCGGCCACGGCCCCCCCGGTGGTGGTGAGGCGGTACTCGACCCGACCCGACCCGGTGGAGATGATCGCGTCGTAGGGGTGCGCGACGGGGTCCGGGACACCGAGGGAGAACCGCGGGTGGGGGATCTGCGCGACCTTCTCCCCGCGCGCGCCGGTGTCCAGGTTGCGCCAGGACAGCGTGGCGGTCAGGGCGCACGGACCCACGCCCGCGACCGCGAAAGCCCAGCTCACACTGGCCGTACCGGGATACCCGTCACCCCGGAGTGAGGTGGACACCGCGCCGGCGCACGCGCCGGTGGGAGATCCGCCCCAGGTGACCAGACGGTCCGGGGCGGGCAGGACCTGGACGACCGCCTCGGCGGAACCCTGGGCGTGCGCCGTGGCCGGGGCCGCGAGGACGGCCGACGAGGCGAGGGCCGTGGCGGCGAGAGACGCGACGATGGTGGCGGGGAGTCGGTGGGCGGACCGCCGGGACCTTCCGGTGATGTTCACACCGGCCATGCTGGCACCGGGTGATGCAGACCACAAGAGCGCGGGGTCGGCAGCGGACGCGGTCGACACCTGTCTGTAGTGTCCGACTACAGGTCTCTGGAAGGACACGGCGATGGGCGGCAGGACTCGGGGCGGGGACGCCGTTCGTGCGGAGCAGGACGGGTTGGTCGTCGTTCTGGCCTTCGGCGGGATCGTCATGTCCCTCACCCAGACTCTGGTGATCCCGCTGCTGGGGATGCTGCCGGCGATCCTCGGCACCTCGGCGGCCAACGCGGCGTGGGTCGTCACCGTGACCCTGCTGGCCGGAGCGGTGGCCGGCCCGGTGATGGGCCGCCTCGGCGACCTCTACCCCAAGAAGAACGTCCTCATCGGTGTCACCGCGGTGATGGTCGTCGGGTCCGTCTTGTGCGCCCTGGCCACCTCGCTGTGGCCGATGCTCGTCGGCCGGGCGCTCCAGGGCGTGGGGATCGGGGTGATCCCGATCGGGATCGCGACGATGCGTGAGGTCCTGCCCGCCGTGCGCCTCGGTCCGGCTATCGCGTTGATGAGCTCCTCGTTGGGGGTCGGTGGCGCGCTCGGGCTCCCGGCGGCGGCCGCCCTCGCGCAGTACGGCTCATGGCAGTGGATGTTCTGGGGCACGGCCGTACTCGGGGTGGGGATCATCGCGATGATGGCGCTGCGCATCCGGTCGGTGCCGGCGGCCAAACCCGACGGCACGCTGGATCCCGTCGGTGCCCTGGGTCTGGCGGTCGGTCTGATCGCGCTCCTGTTGGCGGTGTCCAAGGGCGCGGACTGGGGTTGGGTCTCTCCCCTGACCCTCGGACTGTTCGTCCTGGCCGCCGTCGCGTTCCCCGTGTGGGGGTGGTGGGTCCTGCGGCACCCGTCGCCGCTCATCGACCTGCGGGTAGCGGCCCGACGGCCGGTCCTGCTGACCAACATCGCCTCGATCCTCGTGGGCATGGGGCTCTACGCGCAGCTGCTCGTGATCCCGCAGATCCTCCAGCTCCCCGTGGCCACCGGGCACGGTCTGGGCCAGTCGATGGTGGCGATGGGACTGTGGATCGCGCCCGGCGGGCTGGCCATGATGGCCGTCTCGCCCGTGAGCGGACGGCTCATCACCACCCGTGGGCCCAAGCCCACGCTCATCCTGGGATCGCTGGTCATCGCGGCCGGGTACGCCTCCGCCCAGTTCCTCATGGGGTCGACGTGGGGCGTCATGATCGCGGCCGTCATCACCAGCTCCGGAGTGGGTCTGGCCTACGGCGCCATGCCCGCCCTCATCATGTCGTCGGTGCCGCACTCCGAGATGGGGTCGGCCAACAGCGTCAACACACTCATGCGCTCGATCGGCACCACCACCGCCGCGGCGGTCCTCGGCGTGATCCTCACGCAGATGTCCGTGGACTTCGGGGGGCTGTTCGTCCCCACCGAGACCGGTTTCCGGGTGGGCCTGCTGCTCGGGTGCGGCGTCGCCCTGGCCGCCGCGGCGGTCGCCGCCGTGATCCCGCCGCCGTGGGAGTCGGAGGACTGACCCGCGAGCGCCGCGGACCCGCGGCCAGGCGGCCAGGCGGGCACGCGGCCACGCGCCCACCCACGGACTTGCGATGCGTGTCGGGACCGATCCCGCCGCGTAACCGGGTCGCAGCCTGACCTTCCGCGCGCGCAGGTCAAAGGGGCCACGCACCCGGGGTCACGCACCGGGGGCGACCCACCCGGGGCCACGCACCCGGGGCGACCCACCCGGGGCGACGCAGGTGGGGTGGCGGACGCGGTGCTCGGCTCGGACGGTGGACCGGGTCAGCCTCCGGCGCGGGCGACGATCTCGCGGGCCAACTCCTCTGGGCGCTCCTCCGGGATCCAGTGGCTCGCGCCGGCCATCTCCACGAAGCGGTAGTCGGCGTCCACGAACCGGGCCGTCCGCTCGGCTCCACCGCGGCCGAGGGCCGGGTCGTGATCGCTCCAGACGAAGGTCGTGGGCACGCGGACCCGGGCGGTGGCCTTGCCGGGCGAGGCGAACGGAAGCGCCCGGTACCACCCGAGTCCGCCGGACACGGCACCGTCGCCGACCACCTCGCTGCGGTAGCGCGCGATCATCTCCGGCGTCATACCCATCCCGGCCAGCGCGCGCTCCGGCAGGCCGACGCGCGACAGCAGCCGCTCCGGCAGCCACGGGAGTTGGAACAGTCCGATGTACCAGGACCGGAGCAGTTGGTCGGAGCGGAGCATCGCCTGCCGGAAGGCCGCCAGGTGGGGCACCGACACCGCCGTCAGCGACAGGACCCGGTCGGGGTGCCCGGCGGCCACGGCCCACGCCACGGCCGCGCCCCAGTCGTGGCCGACGACGTGGGCGGCGGGCAGGTCGGCACTGTCGAGCAGGCCGAGGACGTCCCCAACCAACTCGGAGAGTCGGTACGCTCGCCGTCCCGCAGGGCGGGCGGTGGAGCAGTAGCCACGCTGGTCCAGGACCAGGGTGCGGAACCCGGCCGCGTGGAGGTGGGGGGCCACCGCGTCCCAGCTACTCGTGCGCTGCGGGAAGCCGTGGAGGAGAACCACGACCGCGCCATCGGCCGGTCCGGAATCGATGGCCCGGAACCGGAGGCGACCCCGGGAGAACGTGATCTCCCGGGACGTCGCCGGTCCGGGTCGTGGCGGGGTCGGGCCGGGGACGGTCGGATCAGCCACGGACGTATCCTCTCCGGACAGCCCGCTCGAGGATGCCCAGGGTCGCTTTGAGCGCGGACGCGTCCAGCACCGGCAGGATGCCGGAGTCGCGCCACTTCGGGTGGGCCTCGGACCAGTCGTAGTAGCTCACGACCTCGGTCCCCTCGCCGAGCGGCGTCAGGCGGTACCCGTAGGTGTGACCGATGGGCGGCTTGATCTGGCCGTCGATGGTCCAGGCGATCTCCTCGCCCGGCACGAACCGGGTGATGATGACGGTCACGTCGTACCGGCCGAGGTCGTAGTCGCCGAGCGACTCACGGTCCATGTGGACGACGAACCGGTCGCCCGGGGCCGTGACCACCGAGCCCTCCGCGGACTGGAGCATCCCCGAGGAGTCGATGGCCACGTGACCGTCGGGATCGCAGAGTACGGCGAAGATCCGTTCCGCCGGCGCCGCGATGACCCGCCTGGCCTCGAGGCGGGTCCCGGGGGCGGCGTCGGCGGCCCCGGACGAGCTGGTCGGTTCGCTGTCCGTCATGCCGTCGACGCTACCCCCGGGTATCGGCCGGGCGCTGTGGTGAGGTGGGTTCCGCCTCAGACCCGTACGGGGTCCGGCCGGTCCCATGCGCGGTGGGTGGCGAGCAGCGGCTTGAGCGCGGGCAGGACCCCGGCCGCCTCGTCCACCACCACGACACCGGGGGAGTCGGTGGTGAGCCCCACTTCCGCGAGACCGTCGAGAGGAGCCAGCGAGGCGATCGCCTTCTTGTGCCGGAACATCTCGCTGAGCAGCACATCGGTCCTCGGGTGGGTGGGCAGATCCACCACGATGAGGGCGTCGAATTCGATCGACCGCTGCGTCTGATACGTCCGGGACACGGCGACGGTCGCATCCGGCTCGCCCTCGCCCAGCCGGCCACCGGTGGGGGCGATGACCAGCGGGACCATGTCGTCGGCGAAGACCGCCTGTTCGAGCTCCTTGACGGCGGCGACGTCAGACGTCTCGGTGACGAGAATCCCGATGAGGCGCCCGTCGGAGGGCCACTCCCGCCCGATCTGGGACAGCGCGGGGCTGGTGACGACCTCGGCCGTGGGCACCTCGGCGGGCGCGGGGAGCCCGAGACCGCTCGCGACGGTGACGGCGAGGCCGTGGTCGATGCGGGCCAGTTGCTCCACCTGCCGGATCTTGATGTTCTCCTCGTAGCATTTGCCCAGTTCGAACGTGTAGGCGGCGGCGATGTGCTCCTGCTCCACCTCGGTCATGCTGGCGTAGAAGAGGGTCGCCTGCGAGAAGTGGTCGTCGAAGGTCGCCGGGGCGTCCCGGACCACCTGCGCGTCGGCGATCTGCTGCGCCACCTCCACCATCGCACCGTCGCTTGTGCCCGCGAGGAACGGGCACCCGCCGTCGAGGCTGTTCGGCTGGTACGGCGCGACCCCCACGTGATCGGCGGTCTGGTGCATCCCGTCGCGCAGCATGTCGTTGACCGGGGCGTGCGGCCGGTTGATGGGCAGCTGCCCGAAGTTCGGTCCGCCCAGGCGCGTGAGCTGGGTGTCGAGGTAGGAGAACAGCCGGCCCTGGAGGAGCGGGTCGCTGGTCACGTCGATGCCCGGCGCCAGGTGGCCCGGGTGGAACGCGACCTGCTCGGTCTCGGCGAAGTAGTTCTTGGGGTTGGCGTTGAGCGTCATGGTGCCGATCACCTGCACCGGCGCGAGCTCCTCGGGGACGATCTTGGTGGGGTCGAGCAGGTCGATCCCGTGGAACATCTCGCTGACGCCGTCGGAGTCCACGGTGTCGGGGAACACCTGGATCCCCAGATCCCACTTCGGGAACGCGCCGGCCTCGATGGCATCGGCCAGGTCCCGGCGGTGCAGATCGGGATCCATGCCGGCCGCGATCTGGGCCTCCTCCCACACCAGCGAGTGCACGCCGAGGTGGGGCTTCCAGTGGAACTTGACCAGGCTGGTCTCCCCCGCGTCGTTGATGAGCCGGAAGGTGTGGACCCCGAAACCCTCCATCGTCCGGTAGGAGCGGGGGATGCCGCGGTCGGACATGTTCCACATGGTGTGGTGCTGCGCCTCGGTGTGCAGGGAGACGAAGTCCCAGAACGTGTCGTGCGCGCTCTGGGCCTGGGGGATCTCGCGGTCCGGGTGGGGCTTGGCGGCGTGGACGACGTCGGGGAACTTGATCGCGTCCTGGATGAAGAACACGGGGATGTTGTTCCCGACCAGGTCCCACGTGCCCTCGTCGGTGTAGAACTTGGTCGCGAAACCACGGGTGTCGCGGACGGTGTCGGCGGAGCCGCGCGACCCGAGCACGGTGGAGAACCGGACGAAGACCTCGGTCTCCTTGCCGTCGGCGAAGACGCCGGCCTTGCACACCCTCGAGGCCGCGCCGTTGCCCACGAAGACCCCGTGCGCACCGGCGCCGCGGGCGTGGACCGCGCGCTCCGGGATCCGCTCGTGGTCGAAGTGCATGATCTTCTCGCGCAGGTGATGATCCTGCAGCAGGACCGGGCCGCGGTGGCCGGCCTTCTGGGAGTGGTCGGTCTCGGCCAGTCGCGCGCCCTGCGCGGTGGTGAGGAACTCACCCTGCTGGCGGGCGGCGTCCTCGGTATCGGAGGACTCCGCTCCGGTGGGGCTGTACGGCGTGGCGCCCTTCTGGTCCGGCTTGGGGGGAAGCGGTCCGGTGGGGTCGGTGGGCTCCTCGAGCGACGGCGGCTTGGGGGCCGGGACACCGGGGACGACGTCTCTGCCGCCGATGACCTCGTCGGCGAGTTTGCCGGCGGCGTCGGCGACCTTCTTGGCGGCCGCTTCGGCCGTCTTCGATGCAGCGGACTTCTTGTCAGACATGTGACTCCTCCGATGGGTTGGGTGTGAGTGCACGGGTGTCGCACCGACTCTCCCACTCGGCGCGGACCGCGCAACCAGTCGCGGAGGAGGTCCGGTTGCCGTACGCTGCGCCGCCTCGTCGCCCGCACCCGCGTGTCCCCCCGCGCCTCCCCGACGGTGTGGCCGGGACTCACGAACCCGACGTCGACGGAGGTCAGCGCGCCTATGGTGTTCTCATGTCAACCCGCGGTGAGGACACCGGCACGACCGTGATCCCCCGAGCCCATCTCCCGTATCCGGTGGTACTGGCGGCTGCCTGGGCGGCCTGCCTGCTGCTGATCGCCGGGGGCGGGTGGATCCTCGGACAGGCCATCGGCCGGTTGGCGATCATCCTGGCTCCGCTCGCCATCGCGGTGTTGCTCGCGGCCATGCTCCGACCGCTCGTGGACCGCGTGCCCCGGCAGGTCCCGCGGGCGCTGGCGTCCCTCGTCGTCGTCCTCGGTGTCCTGGCGCTGGTCATCGGGGCGCTGGCGGTGGTCACCACCCAGCTCGCGACCGGGGTTCCGGAGATGAGGGAGAAGATCGGCGGCGGCGTCGACACCGCACTGCGGTGGCTGGAGGACGGCCCGCTCCACCTCACCGCCGATCGACTCCAGGAGGCGGTCACCCAGGTCCGCAGCTGGATCGAGTCCCATTCCGAGGCCGTGGCCGCGGGCGCGGTCCAGTTCGGCCACACCGCCGTCGACGCGGTGGCCGGTCTGCTCATCTGCCTGGTCGCCCTGTTCTTCTTCCTCTACCAGGGGGAGAAGTTGTGGGTGTTCTTCGTCCGGTGGTTCCCCCGCGCGAGCCGGCTCACCGTCGATCGGGCGCTACGGCAGGGCTGGGGCAGTCTCGGCGCCTACACCCGCACGCAGCTGACCGTGGCCGCGATCAACGCCACCGGGGTGGGCCTCGGCGCGCTGGTGCTGCGCGTGCCCTTCGTGATCCCCATCGTGGTGGTGGTGTTCCTCGCGTCGTTCGTTCCCATCCTTGGGACTCTCGTCGCGGGGCTGATCCCCACGGTTTTGGCGCTGGTGGACCGGGGGCCGGTGATCGCCATCGCCATGCTGGCGATCGTCCTGGTGGTCCACCAGGTCGAGTCGCATCTGTTGCAACCGGTCCTCATGGGCCACGCGGTGGCGCTGCATCCGCTGGCCGTCATCGTCGTGGTGGCCGCGGGCACGTACCTGTTCGGCATCGTGGGAGCGCTGTTCGCCGTCCCCGTCACCGCCATGGCCAACACGGTGGTGAGATACCTGGCCGAGGGGAATGGTGACGACCCGGGCGTCGGCGGACCGGACGGGGGCGGACCGGACGGGGGCCCGATCGACGGGCCGGGGCCCGTGCCCGACCGGGCCAGTGTGTCCGGACCGGACGACGGGGACGACGACGGGGTCGATCCGCCGGTCGCTGCCTCCGATGGCGGCCCCGCCACCCGCTGACCTGCCGCCCCCGCCACCCGCCACCCGCCACCCGCCGACCTGACGCCCTGACCGAGAGGACCCGATGACCTTCAGCCTGGAACTGACCGAGGAGCAGCGCGAGCTACAGGACTGGGCCCACGCCTTCGCCGAGGAGGTGATCCGGCCGGCCGCCCGCGAGTGGGACGAGCGCGAGGAGACGCCCTGGCCGATCATCCAGGAGGCCGCCAGGATCGGGCTGTACGGCTACGAGATCATGGCGACCCTGCGGCAGGACACCACCGGCCAGTCCTACCCCATCCTCTGCGAGGAACTGTTCTGGGGGGACGCCGGGATCGGTCTGTCCATCATGGGCACCGGTCTCGCCGCGGCGGGGATCGCCTCGGCCGGGACGACCGAGCAGATCATCGAGTGGGTGCCCCGCTGCTACGGCAGCGAGGCCGACCCCGCGGTCGGCGCGTTCTGCTCGTCCGAGCCGGAGGCGGGGAGCGACGTGGGCAACATGCGCACCCGGGCCCGCTACGACGAGGCCGCGGACGAGTGGGTGATCTCCGGGCAGAAGGCCTGGGTGACCAACGGCGGCGAGGCCTCCGTGCTGGTGGTGCAGGCGGTCGTGGACCCGGATCTCGGGTCCCGGGGCCAGGCCGCCTTCGTGGTGGAGGCCGGGGCCGCCGGGGTCGAGACCGGCTCCAGGATCAAGAAGCACGGTCTGCGCGCCTCGGCGACCGCGGACATCTTCTTCGACGACGTCCGTGTTCCCGGGTCGGCGCTGCTGGGCGGGAAGGAGAAGCTCGACGAGAAGCTGGCCCGCGCGCGGGAGGGCGAACGGACCGGCGGGCAGGCGGCCATGGCCACGTTCGAGCGGACCCGCCCCACCGTGGGGGCCATGGCCGTGGGCATCGCGCGGGCGGCGCACGAGTACGCGCTCGAGTACGCCAAGGGCCGGGTGGTGTTCGGCCGACCCATCATCGAGAACCAGGCCATCTCGTTCCTTCTCGCGGACATGGCGGTGGAGATCGACGCCTCCCGCCTGCTGGTGCGCCGGGCGGCGTGGATGGGTGCGACCGGGCACCCCATGGCCCGGGCCGAGGGGTCGATGTCCAAGCTCAAGGCCGGTCGGACGGCCGTCTGGGCCACCGAGCGCGCGATCCAGATCCTCGGCGGGGTCGGGTACACCCGCGAGTACCCGGTCGAGCGGATGCACCGCGACGCCAAGATCTACGACATCTTCGAGGGCACCGAGCAGATCCAACAGTTGGTGATCGCCCGCGCGATCTCGGGAGTGCGGTTGCCGTGACGGTCGAGGTGGTGCGGTCGAGCGTGGTCCGCGCCCCTCGGGACGAGGTGTGGGCACATGTGGTGACCGCGGAGGGGATCTGCGACGAGTTCCGGCCCCTCCTCCGGATGCGGATCCCGGCGCGACTGGCGGGGGCCTCGATCGCGGACGTGCCGCTGGGCCGGCCGCTCGGGCGCGCGTGGATCCTCCTGGGCGGGGTCGTGCCGCTGGAGTACGACGACCTGATGCTGGTCGAGCTCCGGGCCCCACGGTACTTCCAGGAGCGATCGGTGCTCGGATCGTGTCGGGTGTGGGAGCACCGTCGCGAACTCGACCCGCTGGGGGACCACTCGACCAGGATCACCGACACACTGCGGGCCGTGCCCCGGACCCTGGTTCCCGGATCGGTCGTCCGACTGCTGGTCGGGGCGCTGTTCGACCACCGGCACCGGCGCCTGGTGCGGACGTTCGGATGAGCATCCGGGCCGGATGTGATAGAGAGAACTGCTCGCCCGGCCCCGGATGGCGCACAATGGGCCGAGGTACTCCTGGCGACGAGGTACGGCGCGGAGACCATCCCCGAGGGGGAGTGCGATATGCGGAAACCCGAAATGCAGAAGACAGTGCTCCACGGTCGAGAACTCGCCTACCGCGAGTCCGGAGCCGGCGAGGGAAAGCCCACGCTGCTGCTCATCCACGGGATGGCGGGGAGTTCCGTCACCTGGCGTGAGCTGATACCCCGTCTGGAATCGAGATTCCACATCATCGCCCCCGACCTGCCCGGCCACGGGGAGAGTTCGCTGGACTTCGACGACTACTCACTCGGCGCCCTGGCCTCCGCTCTGCGGGACCTGCTGGTGGTCAAGGGCATCAGTCGCTGCACGGTGATCGGGCAGTCCCTCGGTGGCGGCGTGGCCCTGCAGTTCGTCTACCAGTACCCCGACTTCTGCGAGCGCATCACGTTGATCGGCAGCGGCGGCCTGGGCAAGGAGGTCACCTGGATCCTGCGGCTGCTCGCCGTCCCCGGCGCCGAACTGATCCTCACCGGGGCCGCGGCTCCGTTCCTGGTGGCCGCCGGGGACAAGGCCCGCGGGTTCCTCACCGGCAAGGGCGTCCGCGCGATCGCCCTCGAGGAGCCCTGGGCGGCGTACGAGTCGCTCGGCCGGCCCGGGCACCGACGCGCGTTCTTCAAGACCCTCCGCGCGGTCGTGGACAACAAGGGCCAGGCGGTCTCCGCCGGCAACCGGCTGTACCTCGCGGCGCAACTGCCGTTCCAGCTGATCTGGGGAGACCGCGATCCGATCATCCCCGTCTCGCACGGGCACACCACCCACGAGGCGATCCCCGGCAGCCGGCTCGCGATCGTGGAGGGCACCGGGCACTACCCGCACGTCGAGGACCCCGCCGCGGTCGAACGGATCCTCGTCGACTTCATGGAGTCGACGGATCCCGGTCACATCGACCACCAGCTGATGGGAGAGCTCGTCACCACCGGCGGCGAGAGCCCGTAGGGTCACGGGCCCGACGGGCACCCGCAGACGTGGCGGGCACCCACTGACACGACTGGGCCCCGGTTTCCTCCAGGGAAACCGGGGCCGGACCCGTGCAGTCAGGCGCCAGGGGCGTCAGGCGTGGGTCGTGTCAGGCGTCGGTCTCGACCGTGTCCTCGGCGACCGCGTCGTCGTCGCCGGTCTGGACATCGTCACCGGTGGTGGTGTCGTCGCCGACGGTGTCGTCGCCGTCGGTGTCACCGGGGACCTCGGCGGCGATGCCACGGAGGATGTCGACGGCGCCGGAGATGTCACCCGTCAGCGCGGTCGAGATGGCCAGATCGGCGTTCGCCTCGCACTCGTCGCCCGACAGGCCGGGGGCGACGGCGCCGACCGAGCCCAGGAAGTCGTACGCGGAGATCGTGCCGCACAGCTGCTGCGCGACCTCCGAGACCTCGGCGGGCGTCTCGACGTCGTCGAGGTCGGTCTCACCGGCCGTGGGGACACCCACCGACCCGCTGTCGAGGCCGTCGAGGCCGGGGAGATCGCTCTGCGCGGCGGCGAGGCCTGCGCCGGAGAAGGACAGGGCGGCGGCGGAACCGATGACGGCGATGGTCTTCTTCATGGTGGTCACCTTTCGATCGAGCGCCGGGTTCTCCCGGAGTCACGGCGGTGACCATAACGGCGACGGGCGGCCGGTGCTGTGATACGCATCACTCGGCGCTCGCGGACGAGCAGGCAAAACGGCCGGTGCCCAGCAGTGACGGCGCCGGGACAAATTCTTCTTCATCTCGCCGAGTGTCCGCCCCGCCGCGTCGCTACGGGGATGCTTACCTCATGAGTGGAACCGCCGAGATCTATGACGCCGTCCTCCGTCCGGGCAAGCTGGAGCTGCTCCGGGGATGGATCGGACACCAGTCCTGGTTCGACGGGGACCCGGCGCGAGTGGAGCAGGTGACCTCCTACCGGTTCGTCGACCCCGACGGCGAGGTGGGCATGGAGTCCTTCCTCGTCACGGACGGTGTCCGGACGTACCACGTCCCGGTGACCTATAGGGGAGCGGAACTGCCGGGGGCGCAGGACGCCCTGGTCGGGACACTCGAGCACTCCGTTCTCGGTCGGCGCTGGGTGTACGACGCACCGGCGGACCCCGTGTACGTGTCGGAGGTGTTGCGGGTGATCAGCCATCGCGACACCGCCGCCGACCATCTGGCGGTGGCGGACGGCACCGTCTCCCCGTCGCCCGTCAATGTCCGGGGCGGTGGGGACGGCGCGTCCGGCGACTCGGAGACGGCTGCCGAACCGGAGGTCATCCGGCTCATCTCGGAGGAGAACGACGCCGAGGCGGACTGTCCGCTGATCGGCTCGCCCGGCACGCTCAGCGGGACCTGGCGAGACGCCGACGGCACGCATTCCGCCGTGTTCGTCGTCGTCGCGTGAGCACAACGCCCTCCACCTCGTACGAGGTGGAGGGCGTTGTCGTCCGGTAGGGGCGGGGGGTCAGGCCCGCTTGACGGCCGAGAGCTCGATCTCCAGGGTGACCTTCTCCGAGACGAGCACGCCACCGGTCTCGAGCGCGGCGTTCCAGGTCAGACCGAAGTCGCTACGGTTGATGACCGTGCTGCCCTCGAAGCCGGCGCGGAGGTTGCCGAAGGGGTCGGTGGCGGTGCCCGCGTACTCGAAGGGGATCGTCACGGACTTGGTGGTGCCCTTGATGGTGAGGTCGCCGGTGACGTCCACTCCGCCCGAGCCGTTGGCCGCGATCGTGGTCGAGCGGAAGGTGATCTCCGGGTAGTTCTCCATGTCGAAGAAGTCGTTGGACTTCAGGTGGCCGTCGCGGTCGGCGTTGCGGGTGTCGATCGACGAGGCGGTGATGACGACCTCGGCTGTCGCGGCGTCGATGCCCTCGGCGGGGACGGTGACCGTGCCGGTGTAGTCGTTGAACGACCCGCGGACCTTGGTGACCATCGCGTGGCGGGTGACGAAGCCGAGGCGCGTGTGGGTGGGGTCGATGTCCCAGGTTCCGGTGAGGTCGGTGAGTGTCGCGGTCATGGTGTCTCCTTCGGTGGCGCCCGACGAGACGTCGGGGCAACTGGTTGTTGTATCACCTACAGTAGCGGCTCGATGGTGATGCGTCAACAAGAAGGTGAGAGGAGTCCGGAGCTGCCGGTCACCCCATCCGGCGCCGGAGGAAGTGCAGCGCGTGAGAGACCGCGAGGTCGTGACACGGACGGCCCGGGAAGAGGTCGAAGTGATCCCCCGGGTAGTGACGCACCTCGGCACGGGCGGCGAACGCCGCGGAACTCGCCGCGTGCGGCGGCGCACTCCGGTCCAGATCGGCGATCTGGAACAGCACGGGAGTCCCGGCGAGCTCCGCGGCCCTGGCTCCGGGGCGGAAGGACCCCAGCACCGCCCCGACCCCGCCGCCGATCTCGTTGCGCCAGCTCGGCCCCGCGAGTGAGCGGTAGGCCTTGTCGTACCCGTCCAGGGAGAGCACCGCGGTCGACCCCGGTGGTCCGACCAGGGGGACCAGCGGCTCCGACCGCCCCAGCGCCGCCGCGGCCTTGGCGGCGACGGTCGTGCCGGTGGAACGGAGCAGGGCGACCGGCCGGTGTTGACGGGCCGCTGCCACCGCTGCGGCGCGGCCGTCCACCAGAGGGACCACCGCGATCACCGCGGCGATCCCCGTCGCCCCGCCCGGCTCGCGGGCCACCTCGAGCGCGTGCCCGCCGGCCAGGGAGCAGCCCCACAGGACGACCCGGTCGGCGTCGACGTCCGGCCGCGCGGCCACCGCGGAGACCGCCGCCCGGATGTCGTCCTGCTGGCGGGTTGTCGAGACGACCTGCCGGGGCCCGCCACCGGAGCGGCCGAACCCGCGGTAGTCGAAGGCGAACGCCGCGAAGCCCGCGGCGGCGAAGGCCTCGGCGAACGGCAGCAGGCCCGAGTCGGCCGTGCCGCCCAGTCCGTGCGCGAGAACGACGCACGGAGCGGGATCGGTTCCTGCCGCGGGCAGGAACCAGCCGCGGCAGGTGTCCCCGCCGGAGCGGAACTCGAGGTCGTGGGGGGTGATCTGGCTTGTCACGAGGGGTCTCCTGGGTTGTCGACCGCGGGGTCCGGGCGGCCGTAGATGGCCCGGACCCACAGGTCGGAGGCGGTGGCGATCATCGGTTCGCGATCCGCCCCGGCGTCGTAGGCGAGATGTTCGAGGACCGACTCGTTGACCTGGATCAGCGACGTGGCGAGCGCCATCGGATCGGCCCCGTCGGGGGCGCGACCGGCCGCCCGCTCGGAGCGGATGTACTCGGCGATGGGGGCCGCGAGTTCCGCCCGCCCCTCGTTCCACAGGCGGCGCATGGGCTCGTGCGTGGTGCGCGCGGTGAGCAGGGCCCGGTAGACGTGAGCGTTGTCGAGCATGCGGTCCGCGAGGCCGCTCAGCGTCGAGGTCACTCGGGACCGGAAGCGGCCGTCGGAGTTCACGAGCACGCCGTTCGACGTGGCGGCGGCCTCCTGGATGGAGGAGAGCAGCACGGTCACCGCCGCGGCCTTGGAGTCGAAGTAGAAGTAGAACGCCGACCGGGTGATGCCGGCCGCGTCGGTGAGGTCGGCCACCGAGATGTCATCGAGTGTGGTGGTGCGCAGCTGCCGGTCCAGCTCCGCCAACAGGGCCTCCCGACGCCGGTCGCCCCGCGGTGAGCTGGCGACGGCGTCACCGGAGGTGGCGTTCCCGCTCACGCGTGCGCCGCCGTCCGGATCATCCCGCCGAGGCGTGCCGCTCGTTCTCGTCCCGCCGGGATCTCACGCGTCCGAAGGTCGTGCTCGTACAGGAAGTAGTCCACCTGCTGCTGGTGCCGCGGGGTGTCGAGCATGTGCCCGATGTACTTCTTCTCGTCCGCCACGATGACCCGCTCCATCTCCTCGCGCCCCGGCGTCCGGTACAGGCCGGCCGCCCACGCGGCCGCCAGCCTGGCCTGGGCCTCGACGAACGGGAACAACGTGGGAGTGGACTGGGCGAAGCCGACCATGACCAGGTCGTCGATGCCCGGGGAGAACATCCGCTTGTAGAGCGGCACGTGGTTGTGGGCGTCGGCGCTGAGGAAGTCCGGGTCGAAGAACGGGAACGAGGTGTTGTAGCCGGTGGCCTGGATGACGACGTCGAACTCCTGCGCGGTGCCGTCCTCGAAGTGCACGGTCCGCCCGTCGAAACGGGCGATGTTCCCCTTGGCCGTGATGTCCCCCGAGCCGAGCCTCAGCGGCAACTCGACGGACTGCGTGGGGTGGGCCTCGAAGAACTTGTGATTGGGCTTGGGTAGTCCGTAGGACTCGGGTCGGCCCGCCGACATCGGCTGCATGGCCTGAATGGCCTTGCGCTGCCACGAGTAGGGCAGGAAGGGAAAGGTGGCGAAGTACTTGTCGGCCGGTTTGCCGGCGATGTACTTCGGCACGATCCACGCGCCGGACCGGGTGGAGATCACCACCTCGTTCCGCATCACCTTGGAGGACAGCTCCACGGCGATGTCGGCGGCGCTGTTACCCAGACCCACCACGAGAATGCGCTTGTCCTGCAGGTCGAGCGGATCCCACGGGTCCACGTACGCGTGCGAATGGATCATCTCTCCGGTGAACTCGCCCGGGAAGTCGCCGAACCGCGGGTCCCAGTGGTGCCCGTTGCCCACCACCAGGGCGTCGAAGCGGCGGGTGCCGGTGCGTCCGGTGGTCAGCTCCCACCCGCCGCCCTCGAGCCGCTCGGCGTGCAGGACCCGGTTCTCGAACTCGATGAGACGCAGCAGGTCGAAGGCTTCCGCGTAGTCATCGAGGTACTGCTTGATCTGCGAGTGGTGCGGGAAGTCCGGGAACTCCTCGGGCATGGGGAAGTCCCGGAAGCTCAGCTGGTGTTTGGAGGTGTCGATGTGGAGTGACCGGTACGCGCTCGAACTCCCGTTGGGATTGTCGAACGCCCAGTTCCCGCCGATGCGGTCGGAGGCCTCGAACCCCACCGCCTCGATGCCGTAGTCGTCGAGCATCTTGAGCGTGGTCAGACCGCTGATGCCCGCGCCGATGACGGCGACGGTGGGGACGGGTGTCATGGAAACCTCTTCGGCCGGGGATCGCCGCGCGGAAAGCTATGGCGTGAGTCACAGTGTGGCCCTAGATTATGGCCAGGGATTGACGGGCGTCAACAGCGTCCCGGGGCGCGTCGACGGGGCACCGCGCCCCGGGCCCCATCCCGGACGGAGGCGGACATGGCGGACGACATGGGTGGTGGGCGGCACGCGGTGGTGGTCGGTGGCGCGTCCGGGATCGGGTGGGCCACGGCGCGCCGTCTCGCCTCGGAGGGGTGGCGCGTGACCATCGCCGACGTCAACGGCGATCTCGCCGAGGCCCGCGCGGCCGAGTTGGCGGGCGTTGCCGCCCTCCAGGGATCACCCGACGCCCCGGGCCGGGGACACGATCACAGAATCGTCGACGTGGTGGACGAGGCGTCGGTGGAGGCGTTGTTCGCCGGGGCCGCCCCTGAGCTGGTCGTCACCACGGCCGGGGTGAGCACGTTGGGGTTGGTCACCGACCACGACACCACGGAGTTCAGGCGGGTGGTGGACGTGTGCCTCACCGGCGCGTTCCTGGTGCTCAAACACGCCGGCCGGGTGGTGGCGGAGGGCGGGTCGATCGTCGCCATCGCCTCGCTCAACGCCCGGCAGCCCGGCCGGGGGATGGCCGCGTACTGCGCTGCCAAGGCAGGGCTGGTGATGCTCGCGCAGGTGGCCGCGCTCGAGCTCGGGGAACGCGGCGTCCGCGTGAACACCGTGTCGCCCGGGTTCCTGGTCACCCCGCTCACCGAGCCGGTGTTGCAGATTCCCGGCCTCGCCGAGGAGTACGCCGAGAACGCGGCGGTCCCGCACCGCGGTACCGCTGAGGACGTGGCTCGGGCCGTGCTCTATCTCGCTGACGCCCCCTGGATGACGGGGGAGGACCTGGCGCTCGACGGCGGTGCCCAGCTGCGGCGCTACCCGGACGTGCTGGGCCTGGCCACCAAGGCGTTCACGTGAGGGCGGTCCGCGGCCGCGGGACGGGCGCCCGCCCTGTCCCGGGGTTCTCCGGTCGGTCCGCGATCGTCACCGGAGGCGGTTCGGGGATCGGCGCAGCGCTGGCCCGCGCCCTGGCGGCCGCCGGTGCCCATGTCGTGGTGACGGACATCGACCCGGCGGCCGCGCGGCGGGTGGCGGAGGAGCTCCCCGCGGCTGGCGGGAGCGCCCGGGCGGCCGCGCTCGATGTCACCGACGCGGCGGCGGTGTCGGACCTGGTGGGCGAGGTGGTCGCCGAACACGGTGGTCTGGACCTGATGTTCGCCAACGCCGGCATCACCTGGGGCGGGGACACCGAGTTGCTGACCCTGGCGCAGTGGGACGCGATCATCGACGTGAACATCCGCGGCGTGGTGCACTGCGTCCACGCCGCGTACCCGGAGATGATCCGTCGGGGATCGGGGTCGCTCGTGCTCACCGCCTCCATGGGCGGGCTGTGTCCTGCGGGTCTGATCACCAGCTACGCCACGACCAAGCACGCCGTGGTGGGGCTCGGGCTCTCGCTGCGTGCGGAGGCGGCCGGCCACGGCGTGGGGGTGACCGTGGTCTGCCCGGCCGCGGTGGACACCGCGATCCTGGACAAGGGCGAGCTCGAGGGTTTCGACGGACGGCACTACTACCTGGAGGGTCAGGGTGTGCGGGAACCGTTGGACCCGGACCTGCTGGCCCAGAGCGTGCTGCGCGGGGTCCGGAGTAACCGGGCTCTCGTGATCGAACCCGCCCGGGCGCGGGCGACGTGGCGGCTCCAGCGCCTGTCGCCGGCGCTGATGGACCGGATGCTCACCAGGTATGTGCGGGCGACCAGGCTCCGGAGGGGCGCGGATCCCGCCGGAGCCTGACCCGCCGTCGTTCAGTGCTCGTCGGCGTCCGACTCGGCCTTGGTCGCGTGCACGGTGCCGTGCGCGTGCTCCGGCGGCGCGTAGATGGAGTAGACCTTGAGCGGCTCGTCCCCGATGTTCGTGACGTTGTGCCACGACCCGGCGGGGACGAGGATCACCCAGTCGTCGCCGACCTCCTCGTCGAACTCCAGCCGGTCCTCGGCCGGCCCCATCTGGACGCGACCCCGGCCCTGCTCGACGCGCAGGAACTGGTCGTGGTCCTCGTGTACCTCGAGGCCGATGTCGTCCCCGGGAGCGATCGCCATGACCGTCATCTGCATATGCTTTCCGGTCCACAGCGTGGTGCGGTAGTTGGTGTTGGACAGGGTCTCGTCCTCGATGTTGACGACGTAGGGGTGGGGTCCGTGATCACTGGCGGTCATGGTGTGGTCCTCTCGCTCTCGTGCACGTCGGCTCGCGCCCGGTCGTCTCCATCATGCCGGGCGCGCCCGCCGCGCGATCCGGTTCCCTTCTGCCACGGCCACCGGCCCGAGATCTCGAGCTCGAGCGACCAGCTGAGGAAGGTCCTGATGAGCACGACGAGTGCGAGCAACCCCACCGAGTCGTAGCTCGGTGAGATCGCGACGGTCCGGATGATGTCCGCGGCCACCAGGAGCTCCAGCCCCAGCAGGATCGCGCGGCCGAGTCGGCGACGGAACGCGGTGTAGGCGTCGTTCTCCGGGCCGGACCGGCGGCGCGGGTCCAGGGCGAACAGGGCGGCCACCAACGCGCCCACCACGATGGCGGCCACGCCCGCCGCGTCGATCGTCTTGCCCACCAGTTCCACGGCCTCCGAGAACGTCATGGAGGAACTGTAGACCGGCCCGGCAGGGGCGTGCGGGACCTGCGCGAACACTATGGTTGACAAGTCAACTAATATGGGGGAATGACTCATCACAGCGCCTCCACCCCCGCGTCGTCGTCACAGTCCGTCGCGCTGGGCCTCGACACCTTCGGTGACACCACGGTCGACTCCAGCGGCGCCCGCGTCCACCATGCCCAGGTCATCCGGGATGTCGTCGACCAGGCGGTGCTCGCCGACGAGGTGGGGGTCGACGCCTTCGGGGTGGGTGAGCACCACCGCCCCGACTTCGCGGTCTCCGCCCCGGATGTCGTGCTCGCCGGGATCGCCACCCGCACGCAGCGCATCACCCTCGGTTCGGCGGTCACCGTTCTGTCCAGCGACGACCCGGTCCGTGTGTTCCAGCGTTTCTCGACGATCGACGCCCTGTCGAACGGGCGCGCCGAGGTGGTGCTGGGGCGCGGGTCCTTCACCGAGTCGTTCCCGCTGTTCGGGCTCGACCTCCAGCAGTACGAGCAGTTGTTCTCCGAGAAACTGGACCTGTTCGCGGCTCTGTTGCCCGAGGCGCCGGTGACGTGGTCCGGCGAGCTACGGCGGCCCCTGGTAGACCAGCGCGTCTACCCGGAGACCGAGCACGGGCTCTCCGCATGGATCGCGGTGGGCGGCAGTCCCGAATCCGTGGTGCGTGCGGCCCGCTACCGCATGCCCCTCATGCTGGCGATCATCGGCGGGCCCGCCGGCCGGTTCGCGCCTTTCGCCGACCTGTACCGCCAGGCGAATGCGCAGCTGGCGGGCACCGACGCCCCGCGGCTGCCGATCGCGGTGCACTCGCCGGGATTCGTCGCGGAGACCGACGAGAAGGCCGCCGCTCTGGCGCTGCCGCACTGGTTGGTCAACCGCAACCAGATCGGGCGCGAGCGCGGATGGGGGGACGCGAGCGAGGCCGACTTCCACCGCGAGGTGCGGTCCGGGGCGATGTACGTCGGCTCGCCCGAGACCGTCGCGCAGAAGATCGCCGCGACCGTGCGCACGCTGGGGCTGGACCGCTTCGACCTCAAGTACGCCAGCGGGCCGACCCCGCACGAGCACCTCATGACCTCGATCGATCTCTACGGGCGCAAGGTCATCCCTCGTGTCCGGGAACTGCTGGCCGGGGCCGGATACGACCCCGGGGTGCCGCAGCAGGTGTCCCGCGCCTGACGGACCGGGTATTACCGTGGGGACATGCTCTTCGCGTTCTCCGTCGCACCCACCACGACCGCGGACGACTCGGCGTCCATGAGCGAGGCCGTCGCCGAGGCGGTCCGGGTGGTCCGCGCGTCCGGGCTGCCCCACGAGACCACGTCGATGTTCACCACCATCGAGGGCGACTGGGACGAGGTCATGCCCGTCATCCGCGCCGCCACCGACGCCGTGCTGGCGGTGTCCCCGCGGGTGAGCCTGGTCCTCAAGGCCGACCTGAGGCCCGGCCGCTCAGGTGAGTTGCGCGGAAAGGTGGACAGGGTGGAGCACCGCTTGCGACACGGCCTGGCGACGGATCCCGGGGGAGGGGAGAAGGGCGACGACGACGAGGTGGTCGCCCCGTGACCTCCCGCACTCCCTCGGATCACCCGCGCAGCGACTCCACTGTGGACGATTCCGGATCCGCCGCCGGGTCCGGTGCGCACCGCCCCGGCCCGCGCGGTCCGCAGACCCTCGCGTACGTGCTGGCCACCACGCTCGGGGGGATCGGCGCGCTCGTGGTGGCGGCGGTCGAACTCGTCTCCCCCGAGGCCGGCACGTTCGACGTCCTGCTGTGGAGCGCTCTCGCGGTGTTGCTCCTTGCCGCGGCTGCCCGCCGGTGGTGGTTCGGGGCCAGCGGCGAGGATCGCTCGCGCCGCGCTCCCTGAGTGTCAGATCGGCTAGCGTGTCAGACCCGGCCGCGCCTCCACGCCCACGCCGCCAGTCCCCCCAGGACCAGGGGAACCCTACGGTCACCGCAGGCGCGCCCGGGGGGCCGGGCACCGTTGACGGGCGGCCGCGGCCGGATGCGTCGGCATCGGTTGGATGTCACCATGCGGGTGACCCGTTCCCGATCCTCGGAGACGCCCATGTCGACCGCAGCACTGCTTCTCACCGTACTGGGCGCCGTGGGAACGCTGTTCCTGCTGATCATGGGCCTGAAGCTCCACGCGTTCGTCTCGCTGCTGATCGTCAGTATCGTCACCGCTCTCATCGTCGGCATCCCTCCCGCGGAGATCGTCGAGGTGGTCGAGGACGGGATGGGCGGCGTTCTCGGGTTCGTCGCGATCATCGTCGGCCTCGGGGCGATGTTCGGGCAGGTCCTCAGGGTCACCGGCGCCGCTGACCGCATCGCCGACACGCTGGTCACGGCCTTCGGCGAGCGCCGGGTTCCGTGGTCACTGGGTTTGACCGGGCTCATCGTGGCGATTCCGGTCTTCTTCGACGTCGCGCTGGTCCTGTTGATCCCGCTCGTCTACACCCTCGCCACACGACTCAAGAAGTCGCTCATCATCTTCGCGCTCCCGCTCCTGGCCGGGTTGAGCGCCGGCCACTCCCTCATCCCGCCCACGCCGGGCCCCGTGGCCGCGGCCGGGATCGTGGGCGCTGACCTGGGCTGGGTGATCCTCCTCGGCATAGTCGCGGCGGTTCCCGCCGTCATCCTGAGCGGGGTCGTCTACGGGCGCTTCATCGGCGCACGGATCGACGTCGGCGTCCCCGAGGGCATGGAGGAGGAAGCCCGGGACCAGGCGGGGGGTGGCGACGGCGCAGACGGCGACGACGACGAGGAGCAGAGCTCCGAGGACCGACTCGAGAACGCCCCCGGCTTCGGTCTCATCCTGACCATCCTGGCCGTGCCGCTGCTGCTGATCCTCGGCAACACCGCCACCGAAGCACTGGTGGACCCGGAGACTCCGATCGCCCAGGTGATGGCCCTGGTCGGCGATCCGATCGTCGCGCTGATCATCGCGGTCCTGTTGGCCTTCTACGTCCTCGGCATGCGCCACGGATTGGACCGCGGCGATCTGCAGTCGGTGGCCTCGGCCGCGTTCACCCCGGTGGGGCTCATCCTGCTCGTCACCGGCGCCGGCGGGGTGTTCGGCGAGGTCCTCGAGCAGAGTGGCGTCGGGGATGCGATCGAGGAGGTGTTCCAGGGCCTGGGGTTCCCGGTCCTGCTCCTGGCGTTCCTGTCCGCCGTGGTACTGCGGGTCGCACTGGGGTCGTCGACCGTCGCCACCGTCACCGCCGCCGCGATCGTCGCCCAGACCCTGGGGGGACAGGATCTCTCGGCACCCATGCTGGCCGCGGTCGTCGTCGCCATCGGTGCGGGGGCGACGGTTCTGTCGCACGTCAACGATTCCGGGTTCTGGCTGGTCAACCGTTTCCTCGGGCTGACCGAGAAACAGACGCTGCTCACCTGGACCGCCATGCAGACGATCATGGGGGGCACAGCCTTCCTGACCGTCTTCGCACTCAGCTTCGCGCTGTAGACCACGCCACCGCGCCGTGCGGTGGCATCGAGGCAAGACCGAGACAAGGAGGAACACCGATGACCAAGGAATTCGTCAACTGGTCCGGGAGTCTGCGCTTCACCCCGTCGGACACCGCGCGGCCGTCGGACGAGGCCGCGGTGCAGGAGGTGGTCCGGCGAACCGCTGAGGAGGGCGGGACCGTCCGGCCGGTCGGCTCGGGGCACTCCTCCGTCCCGCTGATGCGGACCTCGGACGTCCTGCTCACGCTGGACGAGATGTCCGGGCTGGTCTCACACGACACCGACGCCGGTCGCGCCTCGTTGCTCCCTGGGACGGGCATCGCCCGGGCGGGTGAACTCCTCGCGGAGCACGACCTGGCGATGGAGAACCTCGGCGACGTGGACTACCAGGCCCTCGCCGGGGCCATCGGTACGGGGACCCACGGGACCGGGCGGGAACTGGGCAACCTCTCCCAGACCGTGGTCGGTGGCCGGCTGGTCACGGCGGACGGAGAGGTGGTGCCCTTCGGCGAGGACGCCGGGCCGGACCACGATGCGGACCTGCTCCGCGCGGCGCAGGTCTCCCTCGGCTCACTCGGGGTCATGACGTCACTGACGTTGCGCCTGCTGCCCGCCTACGAGCTGCACCGCCTCAACTGGTGCACCCACATCGACTGGGTACAGGACAACTTCGCCGAACTCACGACGTCCAATCGGCACTTCGACTTCTACTGGTATCCCCGCAGTGACGAGGCCCAGGTCAGAACGATGAACCTCCCCGGGCAGGAGCCGGACCTGACACCCCCGGGCGACCACGTCCACGAGGACGCCACCGGCGTGAGCTACGACATCATCCCGAACTCACGTGACCTGAGGTTCGACGAGATGGAGTACATGCTGCCGTTCGACGAGGGCCTGGAATGCTTCAAGGTCCTGCGGGAGCGGATCAAGGAGCGGCACCGCCAGAAGGTGGGCTGGCGCGTCCTGGTCCGGACCATCGCGCCCGACGACGCGCTGATCAGCAACTGCTACCAGCGCCCCACCATGACCATCGCGCTTCTGCAGAACAACGAGCTGCCCTACGAGGAGTACTTCAACGACATCGAACCGATCCTGCAGGACTTCGGTGGCCGACCGCACTGGGGCAAGAAGCACACCATGCGCGCGGACCAGCTACGCGGTCTGTACCCGGAATGGGAGACGTTCCACGATGTCAGGCGGCGCCTCGATCCGGACGGCGTCTTCATGAACGACTACCTGCGGTCGCTGTTCGAAGGAGATGTGGCATGAACCAGGAGACCGGCCGGACCCTGTGGGTGTTCCCCGGCGGGAACATCCCGTCGACCAGCACGGGCCCGGAACCCGAGTACACCAGCCGGGACGAGCTCTGCATCCTCAACGTGTGCGAGACCGACGCCAGCCTGGAGATGACGGTCTATCACTCCGACGGCGACCCTGTCGGGCCCTACCCGGTGCAGGTCGCGGCCCAGCGGGTGCGGCACGTGCGCGTCAACGATCTGATCGACCCCCAGGCCGTCTTCCTGGGTGAACCGTACGGCATGGTCATCCGGTCGGATGTGCCGGTGTTCGTCCAGGTGACGAGGCTCGACACCCGTCGTGGCGGCCTCAGCGGTATGACGACGATGGGTTTCGCGCCCGACTGAGACAGGGCGGTCACCTGGATCTCGGCGAGGTATGTGCTCCAGCAGGGCTGTCCCGATCCCGCAGTGCATGTAGTCGCTGTGCACCGAGACCTGGCCCAGGTGAGCGTCGACGTCGACCACATCGGCCAACAAGTACGCCACCGGCCGATCGGATCCACGAGCGTTCGATGTCCTGCAGGATGACCAGGTCACTCTCCCTGGCGGGCCGGATGCGGTACGTCGGCCCTCGCAGCCCACGTCACGCTCGACACTCGTGATGCGTGATGAACCGCGCGACGACGAGAAGGCGACCGTGACCCCTACGTGTGCGGCCTACTGGGCCAGGAACTTGTTGACCAGGCGGGTCGCGAAGTTGGGCGAGAACTTGGAGATGTTGGCGAGCACCGTCGTCTGCTCGCCGACGCTGTAGGAGGTGCGATGAAGTCGGCGGTCGAGGGTGGTGGGATGGACGGACTGCCACACCTTCTCCGCGACCTGCTCGGGGGTGATCTTGATGCCGAGGGTCCGGGTGGTCTTGGCCTTGGGGTCCGCGAGAGCGGTCTTGGCCCACAGCGGCCAGATCCCCACCACCCGGACGCCGTGCGGTGCCCACTCGAGCTCCAACGCCTCGGTCAGGCCGGCGACGTAGAACTTGGCGGCGCTGTACGTGGCGATCCCGGGCTGACCGTAGATCGCCGACGCGGACGCGATGTTGACCAGGTGCGACCCAGGCGTGGCCTTGAGGTAGGGGAACGCTGCTTTGGCCCCGAGCGTCACGCCCAGCACATCGATGTCGATCTGGGCCTTGACCGCCTCAGCCGAGATCTCCGTCAGGTCGCCGGCGACGAGAACGCCCGCGTTGTTGTCCAGGACGTCGAGCGTGCCGCCGGTGTGCGAGGTGAACTCCTCCAGCGCCCTCTCCCACTGCTGCATGTCGCGGACATCGAGCTCCCCGGTGATCCAGTCGGGGTGCTTCGACTGCACCTCGGCCAGGGCGTCCCTGTCGACGTCGTACACCCCGACAGTCCAGCCCTCGCGGCCGAATCGCTCCGCCGTTGCCAGGCCGATCCCAGCCGCTCCGCCCGAGATGAAGATCGATGCCATTCCCTGTCCTCCACACGCAAGTCCGATGCGGCGTGCCGCTCGGAGATATCCGATAGCCGACAGTACCGAGCATTGAACGGGAAAGGGAAAGCCGTATCAGTGTCGATCCGAGGAGACGCGGCTCGCGATCACCGCGTGGGGACGAGTGTCAGCGCTTCATGAGGGCGAACACGCCCCATCCGAGGTACTCACGCGTGAAACGCGCGTAGCGGGCGGGCGCGGTGGCGAGTTCCTCACGCACCTCTGGGGCCAGGTCGTCGTCGGGGTTCCGGTCGAGCCAGAGGCGCAGGTTGAGCCATTGGGCCGCTGTGTAGCGGTCCCAGCTGTCCTGGTCGGCAAGCATCATCTCGACGATGTCGTACCCGAGATCGTGAAACGACCCCATCAGGTCCGGCAACTCCCGGAAGTCGGCGATGGCGGTGGCCTGGGAGGCGACGGCCGTCTCGTCGTCCGGCGGGGTCCGCCGCCAGTACGGTTCGCCGATCAGCATCACGCCCCCGGGCCGGAGACTGCGATCGAGCAATTCGGTCGTCCCGGCGACACCGCCGCCGATCCAGGTGGCGCCGACACATGCGGCCAGATCAACCGGCTCGTCCGCCACATGGCCGGCGGCGTCACCGTGGATGAACTCGACACGGTCGGCGACGCCGAGTTCGGCGGCGCGGGCTCGGGCTGCCTCGGTGAAGGCGGTGCTGATGTCCACCCCGGTGCCCGTGATCCCGTGATCACGCGCCCAGGTGCTCAACATCTCGCCCGAGCCGCTGGCCAGGTCGAGCGCGCGTGTTCCCGGGGCGAGTCGGAGGGCTTCCCCGAGGGCGGCGAGCTTGTCCTCGGTCAGTGGATTGTGGATTCGATGGCTGCTCTCGCGGATGCTGAAGATGCGGGGAAGGTCCATGACCGCGATTCACCTCCGTGGACCGCCACTCACCAGCGGCGACGGTGGTCCGACGATAGCACCGGCCGCGGGCGTCGTCGTCGTGTGGAGGCCCTCGGTCTCGACTCCCACCGGACGGACCTCACGTTTCCGCGGCGGCGGGCGACTACTCGCTGGAGCCGGTCGGCGAGGTGGCTGGCCGGGTCGTGTGAACGAGGCGGCGAGGACGAGGGGAAGATCGGAGTCATGAGGGCAGCCTTCGACGGTGCGGTGGTCCGGCACGGGCCGACCGTCCTGCGCGTGTGCCGCGCGGTCCTGGGGTCCGGCCCCGACGCCGACGACGCCTGGTCCGAGACGTTCCTGTCCGCGCTGCGGGCCTGGCCGGACCTGCCGGAGGAGACCAACGTGGAGGCGTGGCTGGTCCGGGTCGCCCACCGCCGCGCGGTGGACGTGGTGCGCCGATCGTCGCGGTCGGACGCGCCGGCGGGAGGCGCGGACGATGTCGCCGTGCTCGGGGAGTGGGCGGGGAGAGGCCGCGGGCGCGACGGAGCCGCGTGGAGGGGCGGCGGTGGGGGCGATGACGACGAGTTCGGGGGGCGCGCGATCTGGGATGCGGTCGCCACTCTGCCCACCCGGCAGCGGCTCTGTGTGGCCTACCGGTATCTGGGCGGGTTGCCGTACGCCGAGATCGCCGCGCTCATCGGGGGCAGCGACTCGGCCGCGAGGCGCGCGGCGGCCGACGGAGTGGCGGCCCTGAGGCAGACCATGGAGACGACACCGACCATCGAGACGACACCGACCAGGGAGCTGACATGACCGGGGACGACGTGATCGACACACTCCGCGGCGCTTCCGCGGACACGGACCGGCTGCGCGAGCGGCTGGCACGCGAGGCGCAGCGAGAGGGTCTGGTGGACGTGCTGGTCCGGCCAGTCGGCTCACCGATCGGCGGGCTGCTCCTGGCGGCGACACCGCAGGGCCTGGCGTACGTGGCGTTCGAGGGCGAACCCCGGGACGAGGTCCTGGAGATGCTCGCCAGGAGGATCGGGCCCCGCGTCGTGCACGCGGACGGCCCCGCGGCGCCGAACGGGGCCACCGGCGACGCGGACGTCGCACGCGTTCTCGACGACGCCACGGCCCAGATCGAGGCCTACCTCACCGGGCGTCGCCGGGAGTTCTCCCTGCCGCTGGATACCGTCCTGGCCACCGGGTTCCGCGGCCTGGTCCAGCGCCGACTGCCCGAGATCGGCTACGGGCGCACGGCCACCTACCGGGAGATCGCCACCGCCCTCGACAAGCCCGGGGCGGTCCGCGCCGTGGGCACGGCGTGCGCCACCAACCCGCTTCCCCTGGTGTGGCCGTGCCACCGGATCCTGCGCTCGGACGGCGGCCTCGGCGGATACCGGGGCGGGCTCGAGGTCAAGAAGCGGCTCCTGGCGATGGAGTCGGCCGCGTGACCGCGGGACAGGCCGCCGCGCTCTACGGCGTCTGGGTGATCGCGGTGATCTCGCCGGGGCCCGACCTCGTCGTCGTCCTCCACCGGTCGCTCGTCGGGCGACGCCACGGTGTCGCCACGGCGGCCGGGGTCGTCACCGGCATCGCGATCTGGCTCGCGGCCGCGTTCGCCGGACTGGCCGCGCTGGTGCGCGTGTACCCGCAGATCATGACGGGTTTGCAGGTCGCGGGAGGGCTGCTGCTGGCGAGTCTGGGGGCGCTCGGACTGCGGGGCTGGTGGCGCTCGCGGTCACGGGCGGGGCTCGCCGGACCCGATCCCACCGGCGCGGAATCGCCGGACCCCGCCCCCACCGCTCCCACCCCGGCTGCCCCCACGCCGGCCGCACCGGCCACACCCGGGACTCGTCCGCGGGGGACCGATTTCGCTCGCGGGCTGGCCACCAACCTGGCAAATCCCAAGGCGCTGGTGTTCTTCGGCGCCGTCCTGACCCCGTTCCTGAGCGGCGAGGTCCCGCCCGGTCAGGCCGTTGCACTCGTCGCCGGCATGATCGCCGTAGCGCTGATGTGGTTCTGCACCCTCGCCGTGGCGGCGTCGCACCGACTCGTCAACGAGCGAGTCGGGCGGGTCCTGCCGACGGTGGACGTGGTCGTCAGCACGCTGTTCATGGCGGTGGGGGTGGCGTTCGTGATCGAGGCGCTGACCTGACGATCGGGCGATAGGTTCTGCCACATGACAAGTGCGCCTTCCGATCGCGCGTGGTGGCGCGCCGCCCTCGCGGTGTTCGCCGTGGGATGGGGCGCCAACCAGTTCGCACCGCTGTTGCTGCTCTACCGCGAGGAACAGGGCCTCGGACAGACCGAGGTCACCGCGATGTTCAGCGTGTACATCGTCGGGCTCCTGCCCACGCTCCTCGTGGCGGGCCGGTGGTCCGACGCCCACGGTCGACGCGTGCTCATGCGGCCGGTCCTCGTCCTGTCTCTGGTCGCCACCGTGCTGATGCTGCTCGGGCCGCAGGACCCGCTGTGGCTCTACCTCGGCCGCTTCCTGGCCGGGCTCGCATCCGGTGCCGCGTTCGGCGCGGGCAGCGCGTGGGTGCGCGAACTCTCCGCGGGGGCCGCACCCGGGACCGGCGCGCGGCGGGCCGCGATCGCCCTGACGGGCGGATTCGGGCTCGGCGGACTCGTCGGCGGCCTGGTGGGCCAGTTCGCTCCCGGTCCCATGATCTCGGCCTACCTACCGCACCTGGTGCTCGGGACGATCGCCCTGGTGGCCGCCTGGAACGCCGCCGACCCCTACCGCCCGCACGGGGGCGCCGACCCCGCCGGGCTCATCCCCTCGAGCGCGGGCACCCGGAGGTTCCTGCTGGGGGTCGCGCCCTGGGCGCCGCTGGTGTTCGGGTGCGCCAGCATGTCGTTCGCGGTGCTCGCGGACCTGCTGGGCGGCGATGCAGGCGGTCTGCCCACCGCGTACGCCGGGGTGATGGTGGGCGTCACCCTCGGAGCCGGGGTGCTGGTCCAACCCACCGTTCGCCGGCTCGCCGCGTCCTCCCCGCCGTCCCGCCCCCCGGTCATCGGCCTGACCGCCGCCGCGCTGGGCATGTCCGCCGGCGCGGTCCTGGCCGCCTCGCCGGACCTGCCCGGCCGGGCCCTGTGGCTCCTGCCCGTGGCGGTCCTGCTGGGCGCGGGGTACGCGACCCTGCTGGTGGCCGGCCTGGTCGAGGTGGAGTTCCAGTCGGGCCCCCGCGACCACGCCGGGCTCGTGGCCGTGTTCTACGTCCTGGCCTACCTGGGTATGGCGACCCCGTACGTGCTCGCGGTGCTCTCCCGTCTCGGTGGCCCGGAGCCCTGGATCGCGGCCCTCGCGGTGGTGTGCGTGCTGCTCATCCCGCTCGCGCAGCGGCAACTGCGGTAGCGACCCGGCCGCCCCCGGCCGGGCTCCGGCCTGGCTCCGGCCGGCCGGGCGCGGTGGACGGGTCAGCCCGAGTTTCGCAGCGCTGTGGCCAGGCCGTTCATCGTCAATTGGATGCCCGTGCGCACGTCGGGGTCGTGATCGCCCGCGCGGTAGCGCCGCAGCAGCTCCACCTGCAGCCTGTTGAGCGGTTCGAGATACGGGAACCGGTTCCGGACGGAGCGGGCGAGGGCCGGGTTGTCGTCCAGCAGGGTCTCCTGACCGGTCACGGCCAGCAGCATCTCGCGGGTGAGCTCGAACTCGTCGGAGATCACCCCGTGGATCCTCCTGCCCACCTCGGCGTCCGGGACCAGCTCGGCGTACCGGCCCGCCAGACTCATGTCGGCCTTGGCCATGACCTGGGCCATGTTGGACAGCGTGGTGCGGAGGAACGGCCAGTCCCGGTAGAGGCGGCGCAGTGTGGCCAACCGCTCCTCGGCGTTGGCGCCCCCCGCGTCGTGGCCCTCCGAGTCCGTGGGCCCGCCGTCGTCGATCCAGCGCTTCAGGGCGCTGCCCACGCCGAACCAGCCGGGCAACATCACACGGGACTGCGACCACGACAACACCCACGGGATCGCCCGGAGGTCGTCGACCGAGGAGGTCTGCTTCCGGGACGTGGGGCGGGAGCCGATGTTGAGCTCGCCGATCTCGCTGAGCGGGGTGGAGGTGGTGAAGTACTCGATGAACCCCGGGTCCTCGTGGACCAGCTCGGCGTACGCCTCGCGACCGAGGCGGGCGAGGGCGGCCATCACCGCGTAGGCCTGCTCCGCGTCGTCCCCCAGACCCTCCACGTCGAGCAGCGAGACCTCGAGGGTGGCCGCCACCAGTGCCTCGAGGTTGCGGCGGGCCCGGACGGGCTCCGAGTACTTGGCGGAGATGATCTCCCCCTGTTCGGTGATCCGAAGCGCGCCCTGCACCGCGCCCGGGGGCTGCGCGAGGATCGCGTCGTAGGAGTTCCCGCCGCCGCGCCCCACCGCGCCGCCGCGGCCGTGGAAGAAGCGCAGGTGAACGTCCGCACGGGCGGCCGCGTCGACCAGAGCGAGCTCGGCCTCGTACAGCGACCAGTTGGCGGCGAGGTACCCCCCGTCCTTGTTGGAGTCCGAGTAGCCCAGCATGACCTCGAGCACGTCCTCCTGGGACCGCACCAGCGCGCGGAACTGGGGCAGCGCCAGCACCGCGTCGAGCATCCGTGCCCCGCCGGCGAGGTCGTCGATGGTCTCCAGCAACGGGATGAGGCGCACGGTCGACCGGGGTTCGTCCGGGCTACCGGAGAACAGTCCGACCTCCTTGAGGAGGATGGCGGGTTCGAGCAGGTCGGAGACCGAACCGCACATCGACACGATGTAATGGGGCACCACGTCCGGTCCGAGCCCGGCGACCGCTTCCGCGGCCGCACGCAGGACGCCCATCTCCTTGTCCGCGAACTCCGAGAGCTCCGCACGGACGCCCAGCAGCGGGCGATCGTGGGAGAGCTCGGCGAGCAGGAGCTCGACACGGGCGTCCTCGTCGAGAGCCGAATAGTCCTCGGACACCCCGGCGAGCGCGAACAGCTCGGTGAGCAGGTCCTCGTGCGACTCCGAGTTCTGGCGCATGTCCAGGGACTGCAGGTGGAACCCGAACGAGTTCAGCGCCCACCGCAGGTCCCGCAGTCGCGGGGCCCGCAGCAGGTCTGACCCCACCGCGGAGAGTCCGGCGTCGATGGTCTCGAGGTCCGCCGCCATTTCCTCCGGGTCCTCGTACGGGGGATCGTCGTCCAGGCCGATGAGACGCCCGGCGGACAGGAGTACCGAGCGGGGCAGCGACGACCCGGTCGCGCGGGCACGCGCGGCGAGCCGACGACGGACCACGCGGACCGCCTGGCGGAACGGTACGTCCTCCCGGGCCGGGCTCCCCTCGACCTGGGTGTCCTCGAGGGAATCGGCCAACGCGGCTATCCCCGGGTCGACCTCGACGATCCGGGCCGACATCGACAACTCGCGTTCGAGGAGTCGCAGCTGCTCGGCGTAGTGACCGTGCAGCAGCTCGGCCGCCCGGTCGGTGGCGAACCGCACCACGTCACCCGTGACGTACGGGTTGCCGTCGCGGTCGCCGCCGATCCACGAACCGGGCCGCACCACCGCACGACCCCCGCACCCGAGGCGGTCGTCGATCTGGGCGTTGAGCGGCGGGATCACCTCCAGCAGGGTGGCCTCGTAGTACTGCAGACCGGCCATCACCTCGTCCTCGATGTGGGGACGCTCGTTACGGATGAGAGCGGTCTGCCACAGCGCGAGCACGAGGCGGCGCAGCTCGAGCTCGATCTCCGCGATCTCCGCCTCCGTCACCGGGTCCTGGTCCCTCGAGCGCAGATCGTCCCGGCGACCCATGAGGAGATGCACCCGGCGGGTGGCCTCGAACACCATCCGGCGACGGGTCTCCGTGGGGTGCGCGGTGAGCACCGGGGACACGCGGGCGGTCGCCCGCACGGCGGCCAGTCGCTCGTCGTCGTCCGCCGCCAGCAGGTCCGCGACCCGGGTCCACGTGACCTCCAGGTCCCCGTCGGGCGGCGACTCTCCCGCGGCCCGGTGGATCCGCCTGCGGCGCTCCTGATGCAGGTCCTCCGCCACGTTGGCGAGCAGGGCGAACAGGGAGAACGCGCGGATCACCGGAATGGCGTCGGCGGCGCTGATGTCCTTGAACAGGGCGGACACCTCGTCCCTGTCGGCCTCCGAGCGCCGGACCGCGAACGCCGTCCGGCGGGCCGTCTCGACGAGATCGAACACCCGGTCCCCTGCGTGTTCCCGGATCGTGTCGCCGAGCAGGGAACCCAGGAACCGGACGTCCTCCCGCAGGGGGGCCACCGCCCGGGCGAGAGGATCGGTCCCGGAATCGGGTGCGAGGCGATCCTGTGCGGTGTCTGTCATGGCCGCCAGGGTAGGCGGGGGATGTGACACCTGGGTGAAACCCGGGGTCGTGGGGGTCCGGGGCGGCGGGGGCCCGTGGCGGCAGAGGATCGGGGGAGGGGGACGGGCGGGGATCAGTGGCGACACGGGGGACATCCCTGATGCCCCGACGCCCCCGAGAGGCGCACACTGGGGGCATGACGCAGCAGCCCGGATCCCCCCAGTACGGCGAACCCCAGTACGGCCAGCCCGTGGCCGGACCCGACGACCGCACCCCCGCGGCCCTGGCGCACGCGTCCAGCCTCATCGCCATGGCGCTCTCGGCGGGGTGGCTCTCCTTCGTGGGCCCGCTGGTCATGTGGCTTATCTACAAGGACCGCAGCCCGTTCGTCCGGCAGGCCGCGGCCGGGTCCTTCAACTTCAACGTCGGTCTGTGGATCATGAGCATCGTCGGCTGGGTCTTCATCATCACCGTGATCGGCATCCCCATCGGACTGGTCCTGCTGGCGGTCTCCTTCGTCCTCCAGATCGTCGGTCACCTGATCGGAGTCGTGCGCGCGACCCGGGGCCGGACCATCAACTACCCGTTCCAGCTGCGCATCCTGAGCTGACGACCCCGCTCCCCCCGGTCAGCGCGCGGAACTCGTCGTCGGCCCCTCCCACCGACGCGGCGCCGCCGCCTCGCACCGGTCCCGGCGATCCGGTAGTAACGAGAGGGGGCGGCGCGCCATCCGGGCGCGCGGGAGCCGAAGGGACGCGGAATGGGCGCAGATGCGCGCATGAACACCGGGGTCGACGCCGAGGTCGTCCGTGATGTCAGCGCAGCGGCCGGCGCGTCCGGTCCGGCGCCGGGCGACGTCCGACTCACCAGCGTCCACAATTTCAGGGACGTCGCCGGCCATGGATACGCACTCGAGCCGTCCGGGACCATGGCCCGCGGTCTGGTCTACCGGTCCACCACCTTGTCCGTGGGTGAGGACGATCTCGGCGTGCTCAACCGGCTCGGGGTGAGCACCGTCGTCGACCTGAGGACCGACGAGGAGATCGTCCGACAGCCCGACGTGATCCCGGACGGGGCCCACTACCTCGCGATCGACGTCCTCGCCGGGAACACCTCCGCCGCCGCCTTCACCGGGGCCGGCACGTACAGCGTCGAGGACGCCCGGCGGGAGACGGCGATCATGTACGAGCGGTTCGTCGTCGGGGACGCCGAGCGGACGGGTTTCGGACGCGCGGTCCGCGCCGTGGCGCGGTCGACGGGCCCGGCGATCGTGCACTGCACCGCCGGCAAGGACCGGACCGGCTGGACCTCTGCCGTCCTGCAGCTGCTCGCCGGCGTCCGCGAGGAGGACGTGATCGCCGACTACATGCTGACGCGCGAGCTGTCCGTCGACTTCGTCGACGCCATCCGCTCCTACGTCCGCGCGGAGATGCCCGAACGCCTGGAGGCGATCGACGTGCTCATCGGGGTCGAGGAGGTCAACATCAGGCGGTCGCTGACAGCGTTGACCCGTGAGTTCGGCGATGTCCGTCGCTACCTCGTGGAGGGCGCCGGTGTGGAGGAGGGCCTGGTGGACGAGTTGGGGGCCCGGCTCAGAACACCACGATGACCGCGCCGAGCACCCCCCGAAGGCGATCGCCTCGAGAACCACCGCCACCGTGCGGCCCACCTCGGTCCGTGCCATCGAATGAACCCTGGGGCCCGCCATCGTCAGCGCGAACACCAGCACCAGCAGCGCCACACCCACCAGGGTGTCGGCGAGGAGTGCCGCGACGCCGTAGACGGCTCCGAGGCCGATCAACCCTCCCGTCGCCGCGGCCGAGACCGTGGTCAGCGGCGCAGGGAAGACCGCGGCCGGAGCGGTGTCGCGGATCCCGCGGTCGTCGACGCCGGGCCGGGCCTCCGCCCCGGGGCCCTCAGCAGGAGGATCCGGGACGGAATGGCTCCGGCCCCCGTCCTCTAGCGTCAGATGTCCGTTCATGTCCAGGACCCTACGTCCGATTTCCACGGGAACGCTCGGGCGACCTTAGGAAACTGATCGGAAAATGGAAAGGACTGGTCAAGGGCGGTATTTCGGCCGGAGAGATCGGTCACAACGTCGGCTAGGGCAGCTGCCGGGGCCGTGCGGCTGCAGGACCGTCACAGTGTCCGCCCGCGTAGGATCTCGCCTGGAACCGGTGGGGGCCGGGACTAGTTCGACAGCGGGGAAGATCGGGGGATCGGCGTGGCAGCTACGGGTGCACTGGGAGGGTGGTTCGAGCCCGGAGACGATGCCGGGAGGGCCTTCGACGAGGCCGAGGCGCTGCTCATGGCGTGTGAGGACCTCACCGCCGTGATGGAGACCATCCGGCACTCGGATTCCCCGGTCGAGGCGCGGCGCGCCCTCAAGACGGGGTTCGGGTTCTCCGGGAGGCAGGCCGCGTTGCTCCTCACGCTCCCGGTGATGTCGTTCACCCGATCCGAACGCGACCGGATGCGCGACAGCCGCCGGGACCGGCTGGAGCTCTTCGCCGACGTCACCGGGTCGATCCCGGCGCTGCGGCAGGACGACGTCCGATCGGCACCGGCACTGGCTCCTGCGGGCCCGGATCCATCCGTCGCCCGGCCGGAGTGGGCCGCCGACATCGACGGAGCCCTCGAACGGATCCGGTGGGTGATGGACGGGGAGAGGGGGGATGGTTCGACTCCCCAGGAGTCCGTGACCACCGGGGTTCCCGCATCCACCGCGCCAGTGGTTCGTCGATCGCGGTCCGGCCGCGTGGATGACGCCGCGGTGGTGCTCGACGAACAGGTCGGGGAGCTGTGCGACGCGCTGGCCGAGATCGTGCAGGTGGAGGGAGCGCCCGGTGCGTGGCTGGATGATCCCCGGGCCTCCGACTCCCGGTCGGGCATGTTGCTCGACAGTTGCGGCGTCGACGATTCGGTGGGGATCCGCACGCTTCTCTGGCATCTCCGCCGGACGGGCCTGGACGCGGTCGAGGGACTGTTACCGTTCGCGGACCCGGTGGACCCCGCCCGGGGCTTCGACGTGCAGGCGAGGATGTTCGAGCACGCCATGGCCACCGGTGGACTGGGTTCGGAGCCGGGGCCCGGGGTGACCTGGGCGGGTCGACTGTGGCCGATCGCGGAGAGGCGGGGCTACGGGTACGCCGTGGCCTACCGGGACGGTCCGGATGCCGGAGCGGTCTGGGCGTACGGCGGAGACGAACCGCTCTACCGGGTGTGGGATTCGGTCGTGGACCTGCTGGTGGAGGTGTACCGGGCGGTGACCACCGGCGAATCGTGCGACGCGGCGATCGCCGCCGCGACGAACGGACGCGTGGCGTGGACGAACCTCAACTGAGATCCCGTCCAATGACGGTGGCCCGGCCGCCGCGGCAGAACACGAGCTCGACGCGGCTGACGGTCCGGCCGGTGGTCGCCCGCAGGAGTTCGGCGTACGCGCACAGCTGGAGCAGGTAATCGTCCACGGTGGCGCAGGTGACGGCGACATCGGTCTTGTAGTCGATGACGGACAGGGACCCGTCGGGGTGGTCGACGACCAGGTCGACCACCCCGTCCACCGCGACGGACGTGCCGTTGGTCGTGGCGAGGGATCCCGCGACCGGCAGCTCCGCCCAGTGCGGACGGCCAGCGGCCCTGCGCACGGGGTCCGAGGTGAGGGCCGTGCGGGCGACGGCGACCATCTCCTCGACGGCCTCGGGGGACCTGGCGTCGCGGACGCCGCCACCGAGACCGAGGGAGGTGAGCTGATCGGCCGCCCACGACTCCCACTCCCGGATGTCCGCAGAGGGTGCTGCTGTGAGGAGCTCGGCGAGATCGGTGTGTTCGGCCAGGTGATGGACGGCGGTGCCGACGTCGGTGCCGGAGGCCAGTGGGACCGTCCGGGGTGCGGGCGGCAGCTCCTCCTCACGTGTGGGAGCGGGCGCGAACCGGTCCCGCAGGGCGGCGGCCAGTTGCTGGGGTAGCGAGGGGTCGGGCCCGCCCGCGGGGTGATGGGCGATCCGGGTCGCCGACCACCCGGCTCGCTCGGCGGATCGGGCGACGACCTCGCGGCTGCGGTCGTCCCACTCGTCCCGTCCGGGGACGTCGACGGGGGGTGCGGACGCCGGTTCGAGCAGATCCTGCCCGTAGGGCACCAGCTCCGGCGCGTCGGGCATCTCCATGACCGAACCGAGGAGGGAACCCCACAGTCTCCGGGGCTTCGGATTCCTCTCCTTGGTCAGTACGTATCCGTGTCCGGAGACGGCGAGGCGACTCTCCGCGCGCGTGGCGGCCACGTACAGCAGCCTGATCCGCTCCGCCAGCGAGTGTTCTGCCTCCCGCTCCGCGGCCCGTGCGAACCCGGGATCGCGCACCGAGGTGGAGAACGAGGCCGCGGGTCGGGGAGGCTCGTCGTCCGTCCACAGCAGTCTGTCCCGGTCACCCGGCCACTTGCGGCTCATCCCGGCGAGCACGACCATCGGGTACTCGAGCCCCTTGGCGGCGTGAATCGTGGTGATGCGGACGGCGTCGACCCCGATCTCCGGGATCGCCGCCTCCGGGACCCGGGCGTCCTCGGCGGTGAGTGCCAGCGCCCAGTCCGCGTACTCGCGCAGGTCGGCGCGGGCCGGGTCGGCGGCGGAGTCCTCCCACTGCCAGGCGTGTTCGATCACGAATCGGATGCGTCGCCACAGGTCGCGCCGGCGGGGCGACTCGGCGACCGATTCGAAGACCATCCGCTCGTGGACGAGTGTCTCGAGGATCTCGCCCGGTCGTCGGCTCCGCCGGGACAGGTCGGAGAGGTAGTCGATCCCCACGGCGACCGGGGAGTCCACGAGGTGGTCGGGCGCCGGGGCGCCGGGGGCCCAGACCCCTCCGGCCGCGCGCCACCGGAGCAGGTCGTCGTCACCACATCCGAAGAGCGGGGAGCGGAGCGCTCCGACGAGCGATGCCTCGTCGGCCGCGTTGGCCACGGCCCGCACGGCGAGGAGGAGGTCCCTGATCTCGGGGGTGCCGTAGACGATGGACGACGCTTCGGTCCGGAAGTCGATCCCGGCGTGGTCGAGGCATTTCTCGATCATCGGCAGAGAACCCCGGGAGGGCAGGAGGATTGCGATGTCCCCGAGGCGGAGCGGGGTGTGGCCACCGTCCTTGGACTCGTGTGTCCACTGCTCCCGGACGGCGGTCGCGATCACCCGTGCCACATCGGAGGCTTCGGTCCAGTGCCGCGTGATGTCGTCATTCGCGTCCGCGGGACAGTGATCGGGCAGCGCGGGCACGTCCTCGGTGCGGAACACGAAGGGACGGGGCCCGTGCGCGGGGTCGTACGGGGGCCGATCGGGACCCGGTTCCAGTTCCCGGTACTCGGGCTGCACGCCCTGCGCGGCGAGCATCACCTCCGAGAACACCGAGTTGACCCAGTCCAGCACCGCCCGCGAACACCGGAAGTTGGTGCTCAGGCGCTCGATCTCGACCCCGTCCATCTGCTGCGCCCGCAGGTAGGTGGAGATGTCCGCCCGGCGGAAACGGTAGACGGACTGTTTGGGGTCACCGACGGTGAACAATCTCCCGGACACCGAGCCCGGTTCCGGGCTCGGTGCCGACCCACCAGTGGACCCCGCGCCCCGTCGGCCGTCCTCGGCGGTGAGGAGGGTGGCGAGGTCGAGCTGGATGGGGTCGGTGTCCTGGAACTCGTCGATGAGGATGCGCGTGTAACGGGCCCTGACCCGGTCCCGCACCTCGGGGTCCTGCAGCAGCTCACGCGCCAGGACGAGTTGGTCGTGGAACTGCAACGTGCCGCGCCTGCGCCGGTCCTCGGCGCGTCCGCGGATCACCGGGATGAGGGCGTCCAGGACGATCGCGATGCGGGGGCGCCAGTGGGCGGACAGGACCTCGGTGCAGATAGAGGGCAGTCGCTTGATCTCCTCCTTGATCTCCCTGACGGTGTCGGCGCCGCCCCAGTTGGGCCCCTTTCCCCCGCTTCCCGGACCGAGGGGCGTGGAGAGGAGTTCGACCCAGGTGGGAGACGCCGTCCGATCCGTGGCCGCCGACTGGAGGTCCGTCAGCCATTCCTCGTGCCTGGCGAGGGTCTGGTAGAGCTTGTCGGTCTCGTCCTGGCAGGACTCTCGCCATCCGATGATCGACCCGATCGCGGCGACGATCTCCGCGAGATCGGGGGTGGCGGGAAGCTCGGAACCGGGAGCCCCGCCGGAGTGGAGAGGACCACGCGGGAGTCGGTCCCAGTCGCGGTGCAGCGCCTCCACCATCTCGCGGAAAGCATGCGTGCCGACGCCGGCGTCGAGCATGTCGTCGACCGCCTGGGCCAGTATGCCGGAGCGCGACCCGTCCCGGTCTCCGCCGAACAGGACGCTCGCGCATTCCTGCCACATCGCTTCCACGGCCGTGGCCTCGGCGGTGTCCTGCTGGGCGGTCACCTTCGGCGGTGTCCCGGCCTCGAGCGGATTCTCCGAGAGCAGCCGCAGTGCGAACGAGTGCAGGGTCCCGATGGCCGCGGTGTCGAGCCCGGCGAGCGCGGCGTCCGCGCGGGGGTCTCCCCCCTCCCGTCGGTCGACCAGGTGGACCCGCAGCCGGTCACGCAGTTCGGCGGCCGCCTTCTCGGTGAAGGTGATCGCGGCGATCCTGTCCACGGGCACGCCGTCGGTGAGCAGGAGGGTGCTGAGCCGACCGACCAGGGCGTGGGTCTTGCCGGTGCCCGCCCCGGCCTCGACGAAGAGGGTGGCGGTGGTGTCCCGTTCGACCCGGTCCCGGGCGGGTTGGTCGTGGAGCGCGCTCATGGGGTCGACTCCGTTCCGGTCCCGGCCGTGTCACCGGCGACGATGCCGACGAACGCGGGATGGGACGCGAGTGGCTCCCGCCGGGACAGTCGCTCCCACGTGCGGTCCAGATCCGCGCCTCCGAGCAGGTCGGCCAGGTCGCGGGAGGACCCGCGCCCGCCCTTGAGGGGGAACCATCCCCGCCGGATGGCGTCGACCAGGTGGCCGACGTCCGAGCGGACCCGGTCCATGACGGCATCCGAGATGGTGAGGGAGATCTGTTCGAAGCCCCCGCGTTCGGTGCAGTACCAGTAGCGGGCCTCGCTCACGGGCATGTGCCTGGCGGAGGCGGCGGCCGCCGCGTACAGGGGGAGCTGGAACCGGGTGCCGGCCACGGTGGGGTCGTCCTCGCCCGGGCGCAGTTCCACCCCGGGTGGCTTCCCGGTCTTGTAGTCGGTCACGCGCTGCGCTCCATCCCGGACGTCGAGCCGGTCGATCGATCCGGCCAGGAGCAGGGTCTCCGGGCCGCGGGAGGTGATCACCTCGAGCGCGATCCCGGCCGACGGCTCTCCGGGGAGTCCGCGTCCGAATCCGAGCTCGGTGGCCGTGGGACGCCAGCCCGCGTCCGAATCAGCGCTGTCCTCCTCGAACCACCGGCCGAGCTCGGCGGCGAGGAGCATGCGTCGCCGGCGCCACAGGGGGGTGAGCAGCCCGGGAGCCGCGGCGACGGCCTTGTCGCACTCGTCGGACAGGGCGCGCATGAGCAGGTCACGATCCGGACCGACCCCCAGCGCGAGTCTCTCGCCCACGTATCTCTGCAGGATCGCGTGGACCAGGTCGCCGTAGTCGCGGAGGTCCATCTCGATGTCCGCCGCCGGGTCGTCGAGCACACGGACCCGGAGCACGGTGGCGAGGAAGAACAGGTAGGGGCTCTGGGCCCAGTCCTCCAGGCGGGTCGGCGACACGGGTGTGTCGAGAACCGTGACCAGCTCGTTCACGGACGAGACGTCTCCGGTGAACCGCGAGAACACACCGAGCCTCCGGTCCCGACGCATCTCGTGTGCCCGGATGAGCGGCTCCGGCGCGGTGGGTCCCGCCCGCCACCCGCGTGCCGCCAGTTCACGGAGGCGCAGCTCGGTGGGGGTGGCCGGATCGGGGCCCAGGAGGGGCGCGGGTGAGAGGACGCCGTCGACGAACGAGGGGACCGCGGTGACGGCGGGGCACCCCGCGACGGCCTCCTGCCACCGGGTGGCGTGGACCTGCTCGCCGGAGAGGCGCGAGAGCGTGGGCAGGAGCCACCGGGACGGGATGCGGTGTCCGCCACCCCGCATCGACCCGCGGGGGAACGAACACAGTCGTCGGTTCGCGCCCGCCGACAGGGCCAGTTGGAGGACCCGGTACCGCTCGTCGAGCAGTTCGGAGGCGGGTGGCTCGACCGCTCCCTCGGGCAGCAGCGGATCGGGTCGGTGCAGGACGGGTAACAGTCCCTCGGCCATGCCCACCACGCACACCGTGTCGAGGTCCCGGCCGACCGCGTCGTCGATCGGGCCCAGGCTCACGCCCGCCCCCTCCTCGCCGACCCGCTCGGTGATCGAGTCCAGCCGGGTGGACACGGCTCCGACGATCCGCTCGCGGGTGATCGCGGGCGAGAGGGTGTCGAGGTCGGCGAGAGATCCCACCGCGGCCTGCACCGCCGCGCGGTCGGGGGTCTGGCGGAAGAGGGAGGTGAGCAGGGTGTCCAGCGTCTCTCCGACCTCGGACCAGGTCCGTGCGGACTCGAGGGCGCCGAGGGTCGACCTGATCCTGTCGACCAGGTGTAGGAGCGCCGCGGCGGCCGCCCGGTCGGAGTCGGTGAACCCGTCCCCGGACTGATCACCACGGTCCGCGAGGTGGTCGGCCAGGCGGGTCCAGTCGCCCGCTCCGATGACCGGGACACGCATGCGGGTGAGCATCTCCAGCCTACGGGACGAGACCGCCGTGCCCCGGTCGTCGAGGAGTGCCACGGCCCCCTCGGCCACGATCGAGAGCAGGTCGGCGCGCGGCATGAGGTCCGGGTCGATCGCGAGCAGTCGGACGAGGGACCGGCCGGCGGTCGTGCGACCGAGATCGGTGGCGGAGGGCCCGTTGACGACGATCTCCGCCTCCGAGAACGCCCGGATCAGCAGTCGGAGATAGGGGTCCGGCGACGGGTAATAGACGCCGATCCGGTGCCCCGGGAGCCCGTCCGCCAGGCGTGAGCGGACGAACCGGACCACCGCCCGCACCTCGTCATCCGGGTCCGACGCGTGCAGGACATGGGTTCCCGTGACGGCGCCGTCGCCGTCGGGCTCCGCCGCGGAGGCCAGGTGGTCGGCTCCCGTCCCGGGAATCGGCGTGACCCCGCGAGAGTGCAGGGCGGCGCGCAGACGTCGCTCGGCCTCCGTCCCCCTCAAGGGGGCCGCGAGGACCACGCGGCCGAGACCGTCCAGCCTCTCGATCGCGCCCGAGACGGCCTCGAACTGCGTGTAGTAGGCGGAGCCGGTCATGGCACGGGCTTGCTCCGACAACCGGAGCACCTCGGAATGGAGCCGGTTCTCCGCGGCCACCGATCCTGCCTCCACGGTTCCCAGCCGCAGGCATGCGCGGGCCACCGCCTGGCCGGTGACCGGCTCGCCGGCCACCGCCCGGAGTTCGCCGGGGTCCGCGTCCAGGGCCTTCTCCACCGCCGCCTCCAGGAGGGGGAACGGCAGCGCGGCGCGGGGGGCCAGGGCCGGTGCGGACAGGTCGGCCACCACCTGGTCGGCGGTCCGCACGGCGACGCCCGCCGCCCCGCCGGACAGGGCCAACGCCCGGACCAGGTCCCGCGCGGCACCGAACGACGCGACGATGACGGTGATGCGACCGAGGGCGTCGAGCGCACGGAGTCGACGGATCTCGGCCACCACGGGGGAGTCAGCGACTCGAGAGTCGGCGGCGGGGGACTGGGGGCCGGTCACATCGCCATCGTGCCGCACGACTACGACAGGTCGGTTCACCCCGTGCCGATCACGCGGACCGCGGCCGCCGCCCACCGCGCGGGGTCCACCGCGATCCCCGGGTGGTCCTGACGGTGGGGGATCACCGCCTCGACCACACGGAAGGGCAGGTCCAGGACCGGGTCTCGGGGATCGAGGTCGGGGCGACACCCTGAGACGAGCTCCCGGTAGATCCCCCGCAGCTCGGAGCGGGCGGCGCGGAACTCGTCGAAGTCCTCCCCTGCCAACTCGGGGAGCACGTACAGCATCCCGATGTTCCAGCGCGAGGCGAGAAGCCCCTCGACGTCGATCGTCGCCAGTTCCAGGAGGACCTCCACCGGATCCCGGCACCCGTCGCGCAACTCCCGGGCCCTGTCCAGGGTGGGGCGCACCGTTGTGTCGAGGAGGGAGACGAGGATCGCGGCCTTGGTGGGGAAGTGCGTGTACAGCGAGGCCTGCCGCAACCCCACGGCGTCGGCGATGGCCCGGGTCGAGGTCGCCGTGTACCCGCGGGTGGTGAACAACTCCGCCGCCGCGTCCAGGATCTCCTCGGCCGGGGTGGCCCCGGGACGCCGCCGGTCCACGAGGCGGGGTCGTCCGGGTGAGGACACGGTGCTCCTCTCTGATGGAGACCCGGGATACGGGTCCTAGGGGGTGACGCTGCGATCCATCGTGACACGGAGGAACTCGAACCGGTGCGCCGTGGGATCGACGCTCCGGCGAGGGGGCACCGGCATCGAGGAGACCGCGGCCTGGACCCACGACCCGCGATCGGTCCGGGTGAAGTCGAGATCCACCCCGTGGGCGCGCGCGGCGAGGAGCGCGGCGACCGCGGCGGCGCGCCCGTTGCCCTCACGGAAGGGGTGGACGTAGTTGAACCGCGCGTACCAGTTGGCCAGTGCGATCGCGACCGTCGTCGCCCGGGCGGCGGTACCGGGCGCCGAGGCCAGGGCGTCGGCGATGAGATCCGCGGGGCTCTCGAGCGGCGCGGTCATCATGGCGACGCGGGCCGTGGGCGCGAACGCGGACCCCTGCTTGCTGAGGCCGACGATCCGCGGCAGACCGGCCCAGGCGTACACGTCGCAGAACAGCGCCGCGTGGACCCCGGACACCGTTTGGGGGGCGCGGGCGGGATCGCGGAGGAGACGTGCCCCCGCGGCGACGGCGAGCAGGGCCTCGGCGCGGCCGAGTGCCCGGGCCGAGGTGAGGCCGAGCGAGTTCTCCAGCACGGATGTCCCTCGGATGAGGTAAGGGGTGCGTCGGGCGAGGATCCGCGGCCGGGGACGCCGGGTGGCCTCCGGGGGGAACGCGTTTCGGACGTGGAGGCGGATCAGCCGCCCCGGGGCCGCGCCGTCGACGAGGTCGAGGATCTCGTCGTCGTCCTCCTCCGGTCTCCACCCCTCCAGTGCCGAGATCGCCAGCATCGCGGTGGTGGCCGGGTGGCGGGTCACCCCGACTCCCGGAGTTCGCCGGTGGACCGCAGGTAGTCGAGGGTGCGCTGCGCGCCCGCGATCTCGCGAGCGGTGGAGCGCAGTCCGGCGCGCTCGGCGGTGGTGAGCGCGGACAGGGGGACCCGGTCGCTCCCGGGGCCGTCGGACCGGGCACGGAGGCGGACCTCCCACCGCAACCGGGCGGCGAAGCGGGTGGCCGCGCGCAGGGCCTCCCAGCGGTCGTCGGGCAGGACCCGGGGGTCGGCGGCGAGTTCGAGGCGTGCGTCGGTCGAGGTGGCCGTCACCCCGGCCCGCAGCGCGGCCCACCGGGCGAGCTTCACGACCGGGGTGAGGACGCAGGCCTTGAGGTCGACGACCGGGTCCGACCGCAGGGCGCGGGTGAGCCGGGACGGCACCGACGCGCGGGTGGACAATGCGTCGGCGAGGATGTCCGTGAGGATCACCGGATGGTCGGCCACGGCCCGGACGGCGATACGTGGCAGGAGTCCAGGGTCGTCGTGGTCGTCCGTCAACGGCCGGGCGTCGGACAGCAGTCCGAGGTGGACGACCCCCAGGTCGCGGGCGGGGGCGTCGGCCCACCCGTCGGCGGCCCGCGTCCATCCGGCGACGCTCCTGATCAGACGGGGATCAGCGGCCGAGGCGGGGGAGGTCTCGGCGAACCACGGTTCGTGCGAGAGATCTGTGGAGGCGACAGCGCGGCGCACCGTTCGGTCGTCGGGTCGACCGGGGTCGCCGGGATCGACGACGACGGCGAGGGTTTCCAGGTCACTCCCCGGGACGGCCTCCCCGCGACCCACCGATCCGGTGACCCAGACGGCAGGGGACACCGACGGACCCAGTCGCGCGGTGAGCTCGCGCCGCACCGCATCGGACCAGGCTCTCGCGCGCTCGTCTCGGGGGTCACGAGGGGTCGGCATGGGGGCATTCGATCATGCGGTCGGGCCGCCCGGCGAGGGGTGGGCGAAGGCGTGAGGGCCTGTTAATCGGATCGAAACACCGGGCAACCCGGGGGTCACACGCGATGGGAAAACTATCGGCAGACAGGAAATGGTCCCGGCGCAGCTCGGACCCCACCCCGAGAGGAGCCCCGGACATGAGCGATCCCTCCGGCCTCACCACCCCGGTCCCCACTGGTCGGAGCGACGCGTCCACCTCGGCTGCCGCACGTCGGGGCGACCACGACGACCTCGCCGACCTCGGTTACGACCAGCAGCTCCACCGCAGCCTCGGCACCTTCGCGTCGTTCGCGGCCGGGTTCTCTTTCGTCTCGATCCTCACCACCATCTTCCAGCTGTTCGGACTGGGGTACGGGTTCGGTGGACCGGCGTTCTTCTGGACCTGGCCGATCGTGTTCGCGGGCCAGTTCCTGGTGGCGCTGTGTTTCGCCGAGCTCGCGGCGCGGTATCCCCTCTCGGGAGCGATCTACCAGTGGTCGAGGCGGATGGGAGGCGAGATAATCGGGTGGTTCGGGGGCTGGTTCATGATCCTCGCCCAGATCGTCACCGCCTCGGCGGCGGCCATCGCGCTCCAGGTCGTGCTTCCCAGCATCTGGTCCGGCTTCCAGGTCATCGGCGACGACCCGGCCCTCACCTCACCCTCCGGTGCGGCGAACGCCGTCCTGCTGGGATCGGTGCTGCTCGTCATCACCACCACGATCAACTCCCTCGGCATCAGATGGATGGCCTACGTCAACAACATCGGCGTGACCTGCGAGATCGTCGGTGTCGTCGCGGTGATCCTCGCGCTGGTGACCCACGCCGTCCGCGGACCGCAGGTCGTCTTCGACACGGCGGGCATGGGGGACCAGCCCGGGTACATCTGGGCCTGGGTCGTCTCCGGACTCATGGCCGCCTACGTGATGGTGGGCTTCGGCTCGGCCGGTGAGCTGGCGGAGGAGACCGTCAACCCCCGCAGGGTCGCTCCGCGGACCATCCGGATGGCCCTGACGGTCTCGGCCCTCGGTGGCGGACTCATGATCCTCGCCGCGCTCATGGCCGCGCCCAGTCTCACCGACGGCCGGCTGGCCACCGAGGGACTGCCGTACGTCCTGAACTCGGTGCTCGGGAACTTCTGGGGCAAGGTGCTCCTCGTGGTGGTCGTCGTGGCCATCTTCATCTGCACCCTCGCCATCCAGACCGCGGCCACCCGGTTGATGTTCTCGATGGCCCGCGACGGGCGCCTGCCCTTCTCGGCGACCCTGTCCCGCGTCAACCCCCGCACCGGCACCCCGATCGCCCCGGCCGTGCTCATCGGCGTGTCCTGCATCGCGATCCTGCTGGTCAACATGGGCAACGCCGCCATCTTCGCGACCCTCGCCTCGGTGTGCATCATCCTCATCTACCTCGCCTACCTGTGCGTGACCGCGCCGCTGCTCCTGCGCCGACTCCGGGGATGGCCGAACGGCCCGCGCCTCACCGACGCCGAGGGCAAACCCCTGTTCTCGCTGGGCCGCTGGGGGATCCCCGTCAACGTCCTCGCCGTGGGGTACGGCCTGCTCATGACGGTCAACCTCGCCTGGCCGCGGACGGAGATCTTCGACCCCTCCGGGCAGACCCCGTGGATGCGATGGGCCGGCGTCCTGACCGTCCTCGCCGTGGTGGGGCTCGGAATCCTGTGCTTCCCCCGCGGTAAGACCCATCCCAAACCCGTCACGATCGGAGAGTGACCTGATGACCAGCACGACCGAAACCAGCACCACCGACAGCACGTCCACGACCTCGGGCGCCCGCCAGCACGCCCGCGCCCAGGCCGGCGCGATCACCGACGCCATGCCGGTCGTCCCGGCCACCGACTGGCCCCACCCGCCGGCGGACGTGGCGGCCGACCGTCTCACCTGGGCGGAGTCCGTCCCCGGTGGCCGGTACACGGCGATCACCCTGGCCCGGGGCACCCGGATCCGCCTCACCGACCGGGACGGCACGGCCTGTGCTTCGCTCATGATGTGGCGCGCCGACGCCCCCTGGGAGCGCCTCAACACCGCCGACACGGTCAAGGTCCCGTGGCAGGCATACCTCGGGACCGGCCATCCGCTGCTCTCGGACCAGGGGCGGGTGCTCGCGACGATCGTGGCGGACGGCTCCGGGCACCATGACGCCCTGTGCGGCGCCTCGACGCTCGCCGGCAACATCGCCCGGTACGGGGCCGGGACACCCGAATCCGAGTCGCCGGCGGGGCGGGAGTTGTTGCTGCTGGCCGCTCTCAAGCACGGGTTGGCCGAGCGGGACCTGCCCCACACCGTGTCGTTCTTCCATGGCGTCCGGGTCGCGGACGACGGGGCGCTCGTGTCCACCGGCGGCGCCGGGGCCGGGGCGGCCGTCGACCTGGTCCTGCACCTGCCCGTCATCGTGGCCGTCGCGGTCGCGGACCATCCGCTCGACCCGTCGACGCGGTACCACGCCGGGAGCGTGGAACTGCTGGCCTGGAGCGCCCCACAGGACCTCGATGCGCTCGTCGCGGGCTCATTCCCCGGCGTCGAGGACGACCTCGAGTACCGGCGCGCCGTCGCCAACTCCGAGGCGGCCCACCGCGCCTCCACGCAGATCGACTGAGGAGAACCCCATGACACGTCTGACCGCCACCACCGAGCAGCCGACCACCGAGCAGCCGACCACCGAGCAGCCGACCACCGAGCCGCGGACCGGTGCCGCCGAGGACCTCGCGCTGGCCGGCGGGGCCGTGGTCGCCGACGAGATCGTCGCCGCCCGGGCCGCATGGTCCCGAGTCCTGCACCGGGGGCAGACCCTGACCATCGTGGATCTCGAGGGCAACCAGGCCGTCGACACCCTGTTCTACGACGCGCACGACCCCACCCGCCGCTACAGCGCCCCGGCGACCGTCGCCGCCCAGGGGTCGATCTTCCTGACCACGGACAGCGTCCTGCGGGACGACGCCGGCGAGCCCCTCGTGACGATCACGGCCGACGAGGTGGGCAACCACGACACCCTCGGTGGCGCGTGCTCGCAGGAGTCCAACACCTTGCGGTACGGCCACCACACCCGACACCAACACGCCTGCGTGGAGAACTTCCTCCGCGAGGGCGCCCGGCACGGACTCGGCAAACGGGACCTGGTCCCCAACGTCAACTTCTTCATGAACGTGCCCGTGGACCCCGACGGCACCCTCGGGATCGTGGACGGTCTCTCCGCGCCCGGCAAGCGCCTGGCGCTGCGTGCCGACCGCGACGTGATCGTCCTGGTCTCCAACTGCCCGCAGATCAACAACCCGTGCAACGGCTTCGACCCCACGCCGGTGCGGATGATCGTCACCGCCTGAGCCCGCCGCCCGCGACACCGCCACCACAGGAGACGTCACCATGACCCGCCTCGAGATCCTCAACCCGGGACTCATCACCACCGTCCAGGACTGGCCCGGCCGCATCGGGTACTGGGGCGTGGGCGTCCCGCCGTCCGGTGCGATGGACGACTACTCGCTGCGCCTGGCCAACACGGCCGTGGGTAACCCGGAGGGTGCCGCCGGCCTGGAGTGCACCCGGGGCGGCCTCAGGGTCCGGCCGGATGCCGCGGTCACGGTCTGCGTGGGCGGGGCGCACGTGCGGCCCACGGTGGACGGCCGCCCGGTGGCCCAGTGGAAGCCGGTCCACCTGGAGGCGGGATCCGTGCTCGACATCCCGGTGCTCGACGGGCCGGGTATGCGTGTCTACGTGGCGGTCGCCGGTGGCATCGAGGTGGAGGAGTATCTCGGGTCGTCGTCGACCTTCACCCTCGGGCGGTTCGGGGGACACGAGGGACGCACCCTCGCGACGGGGGACACCCTCGCCGTCGGGGAGCCCGGACCGGGCGAGCCGCGCCGGATCCTCGCCGACGAGGTCCCGGCCATCGGCCACCACTGGCACATAGCGGTGGCCGAGGGGCCGCACGGGGCACCGGAGTTCCTCACCCGCGCGGGGATGGACGAGCTCTACGCGGCCAGCTACACGGTGCACTTCAACTCGGACCGCACCGGGGTCCGGCTCGAGGGGCCACGACCGAAGTGGGCCCGACCCGACGGCGGGGAGGCCGGCCTGCACCCGTCGAACGTGCACGACAACGCCTACTCGGTGGGGGCCCTGGACTTCACCGGGGACACCCCGATCCTGCTCGGCCCGGACGGCCCGAGCCTGGGGGGATTCGTCTGCCCCGTCACCGTGGTCAGCGGCGACCGGTGGAAGCTCGGGCAGCTCGCCCCCGGGGACACCGTGCGGTTCGTCCGCGTCAAGGTCGACGCCGTCGGCGGCCGCACCGGGATCGCCGGTGCGCGGGGGGCCGGTCGCCCGTACGTCCTCGGTGACGGCGGTGACCGCGACGACGGCGTGCTGGGCCGCGGTCACACCGCCGACGGGGGGACCGAGGTGACCTACCGTCGGGGCGGCGACGACAACGTGCTGGTGGAGTACGGGCGCATGGAGCTCGACCTCGAGCTACGCGCCCGAGCTCACGCCCTGTATCTGCACCTTCAGGCGAACCCCGTGCCCGGTCAGCAGGACCTCACGCCCGGCATCCGCTCCCTGCAGGTCAAGATCACGCCCGGCGACAGCACGATCGGCGCCACCCTGGCGGCATTGCGGGAGGCCGAGGCGGCCCTGCCCGCCGCCGAGGACCTCGCGGTGTCGAGCAGACGCGTCCGGCTGCCGCTGAGCTGGGACGACCCCGCCACCAAGGAGGCGATCGAGAGGTACATGTACGGCGTGCGCGACGACGCCCCGTGGTGCCCGTGGAACATCGAGTTCATCCGCCGGATGAACGGCCTGGAGACCGCCGACGACGTCTACCGCACGGTCTTCGACGCCGAGTACATGGTGCTCGGGCTCGGGGACGTCTACCTCGGCGCCCCCGTGGCCACGCCGCTCGACCCGCGCCACCGACTGGTGACGACCAAGTACAACCCCGCCCGGACATGGACCGCAGAGAACTCCGTCGGCATCGGCGGCGCGTACCTGTGCATCTACGGGATGGAGGGGCCGGGCGGTTACCAGTTCGTGGGCCGCACCACCCAGGTGTGGAACCACCGTCACCCCGAACCGGCGCCGGGCTTCGACCCCGAGCACCCGTGGCTGCTGCGGCACTTCGACCGCATCTCCTGGTACCCCGTCACCTCCGAGGAACTGGCGGACCTCCGCGCCGACACCGCCGCCGGACGAGGCCGCGTCGACATCGCCGACGACACCTTCTCGCTGGCCGAACACACCGCGTTCTGCGAACGGGAGGCCGAGTCGATCGCCTCCGCCAGACGCCGGATGGAGCACGCCCGCGCCGAGGAATTCTCGCGCTGGGCCGCCAGTGGGGAGCTGAGCGCATGAGCACCGAGACGACCGGGACCGACCTGAGGGCACGCGCCGAGGCGGAGGTCGACCACGTGTTGGAGCGACTGGCCGAGGCCGACCGGCCCGAGGTGTTCATCCAGGTCCGACCGCGTGAGGAGCTGGTGGACGACATGACGGCCTCCCTCGCCGCGGGGGGCCCGCTCGCCGGGATGACACTGGCGGTCAAGAACAACGTCGACGTGGCGGGGGTGCCCACCACCGCCGCGTGCCCCGGGTTCGCCTACCTGCCCGATCGGGACGCGGTGGCCGTCGCGCGCCTCCGCGCGGGCGGAGCGGTGGTGCTGGGGGTGACGAATCTCGACCAGTTCGCGACCGGCCTGGTCGGCACGCGCAGTCCGTACGGGGCCGTGCGTGCCGCGCACCGCCCCGACCACGTGTCGGGCGGGTCGAGCTCGGGATCGGCGGTGGCGGTGGCGTTGGGGATCTGCGATCTGGCGATCGGCACCGACACCGCCGGGTCGGGCCGCGTCCCGGCCGGGCTCAACGGGGTCGTGGGCATCAAGCCCACGCTCGGCGTCGTCTCCACCGACGGGGTGGTCCCCGCCTGCGCGAGCTATGACTGCGTGACCATCCTCGCCCGCGACGTCCGGACCGCCGCCCGCGCGACCGGGGTGATGGCCGGCGGGGAGGGAACCCGTCACTGGCCGACCGACACGCCGCTGGACGCGGGACCCGGCGCGACGATCGCCGTTCCGCGTGAACTCGTGGCCATGGCCCCGGGGTGGGCGGCGGCGTTCGCCGACGCGGTCGACCGGGCCCGCGCGCTCGGGTACCGGGTGGTGGAGATCGATCTCGGGCCGTTCCTCGCCGCGGCGAGGCTGCTCTACGACGGCGCGCTCGTGGCCGAGCGCTACGAGGCGGTCGGTGACTTCCTCGACTCCGCCCCGGACGCGGACGCGGGCGTCGACCCGACCGTCCGCGCCATCATCACCCCGGCCCGCGGGATCGCGGCGGTCGATCTGCTGCACGACCGCCGGGAGGTCGAGGCCCTGCGCGCCGAGGCGGTGGCCGAACTCGATCGTCTCGGCGCGGCCGCGCTGCTGGTCCCCACCGCGCCCTTCCACCCGACCATCGCCGAGGTGGAGGCCGATCCGATCGCCCTCAACAGCCGTATGGGGACGTACACGAACTTCTGCAACCTCTTCGACCTGTGTGCGGTGGCGGTGCCGACCACCGAGATCGACGAGGGGGACCGTGGAACAGCGCGATTCGGCGTGACCGTGGTGGGCAGGCCGTTCCACGACGGGCCGGTGGCCGACATCGCCGCAGCCCTGTCCGGGGAACGGAGATCCGGCGCGGAGCCGTTCGTTCCGTGGCCGCTGAGCGCGGGGGCGCCGACGGTGGACCTGGTCGTGTTCGGCGCCCACCGTCGCGGGGGCCCTCTCGAACACCAGCTCATCAGCAGGGGCGCGGCCTGGCGCGGGCCGGTGCGGTCCAGCGCCGACTACCGGATGTACCGCCTGGCCACCGAGCCGCCCAAGCCCGGGGTCCTGCGGCATCCGGACGGCGCTCCACTGCTCGGCGAGAGGTGGAGCGTCTCCCCGGCGGCACTCGGTACATTCCTCGACCAGTTGCCCAGGCCGATGCAGCTCGGCCGCGTGACGTTGGCGGACGGCACGGAGGTGGTCGGTTTCGGCTGCGAACCCACCGCCGTCACCGCGGAGGCCGACGACCTCACGGACCTCGGGGAGTGGCCGATCGGGTGAGCACGCGGGACTCGGCCCGGGGGCGGGTCGCGACGGGGCCGACAGCGACGCGGAGGCCTGCTACCTTCCCTACAGAACTGTACGAGCCGTCCGGATCCGGGCCGGCCGTAGCGGGGGAGTGGTCCGATGTCGTATGGCTGGGATGACGGGTCCGACGGACCGCGCGAGAGGTGGGGGCAGCAGGGTTATCGGCCTGAACCGCGGCGCTCCGTGTCGGGCGCGGTGATCGCCCTGGTCGCGATCCTGGCGGTCCTGGGTCTGGTCCTCCTCGGCGCGCTCGCCTACCTGCTCCTCCGACCCGGGGGGATGACAGGGGAGACCTCCGGTCGTGCCTTGACGACCTCCTCGACGTCCTCGACCCCTTTGTCCGACTCCGCGCTCCCACCCGTGACCGAGACGGCGTACGCCACTCCGACCGAGCGCGAGACCGTCACGGTCACCCGGCCCGCGCCGGGCGCCCGGGCTCCGCAGGGGTCCTCGGGATACCCGACGGGAGCCGACGCCTCGGGGTGGACCGACAACCGGCAGGCCCGCTGCAACGCCGGCGACCCGGCCGTGATGATCGGCCGGACCACCCAGGCGGCGTTCTCGATCTGCGTCAATCCCGACAACGGTCGGTACTACTACCGCGGGTCGTCGGGTGGCGCGGGCGTCGAGGTGGACGACCCGGTGGTGGCCGGGGGTTACGCGTGGGTGTCCAACAACGACGTCGTCTACTCGATCGATGCCGGTGGGATGGAGATCTACGAGGGCGGTGTCCTGCTTTCCTCCCAGCCGATGGTGGAGTTCTGGGCCGGGTGAGGTGGCCGGGTCGACGGCCCGCGGCGGATACGCTGGGGGTCAGGTCCCGCACCCGTCGCGACCTCGAACAGTGAGGTGAGCGCCAGTGAGTCAGCTCGTGTCCTTCTACGAGACCGCGCCGGTCACCGACAGGCGCGGGCTGCTCACCGACGTCATCCAGCGGCCCATGCAGGTCAGGTCGGGATATGACGTGGTCGAGGGCGAGGTGGTCCCGCGGGTGGTCTACGTGCAGGCGCCCATAGAGGGCCGCCCGCTGCTGGTGCCGTTCGGCCAGTACGACGCGTGGAGCCTGCGGCAGCGCTTCGAGGAAGCCTTGAGAGTGATGAACACCCTGGGAGCCTGCGAGATCGAGTGCGCCACCTACAGCGCCCGCCGCAACGCCGTCGCCGCGCGCGTGGGGGTGGGCCCGATGGCCGGGTGGGGCAAGGTGACCCGCACCCAGAGCACGGACTTCGACTACTCCTTCTCGGGTTCGGGGGCCTCGCCGCGCGACCCCGGGCCGATCCGCTGGACCAACATCCCCGGACTGGACGCCGCCAAGCAGTCGGTGCTGCTCAACGGCGGCCGGCGCGTGGAGATCACGATCGAGTCCGAGTCCGAGTTCGCCGCGGACTCGGACCTCGCCCGGCGCCTCAAGTCCGCCGGGCTGGTGCTCGGACTCGAGGGGCGCACCCAGGCCAAGACCCTGCTGCGGATCAAGGCCGAGTTCCCGGCGGTGTGACCACTCTCCCGCCGTCCGCCGGCGCCAGGGCCGCGACGTCGTCCACCGCCCGGCGGAGCTCCCGCGAGGCCGCGCAGTCCCCGAGGCGTCGGGCGACCGCATCCGAGATCGACCGGTAGAACCACAGCTTCTCCTGCGGACCGGCGTTGAAGAGCCCCCACATGTCGTCACCCAGTCGCTCGTGGGCGGCGACCATCGAGCGCAGATTGTGGATCTTGTCCGCCGCCGAGATGAGCAGGCACTCCTCGGAGTCCTCCGCGAGCGCGGCGAGGTACCCCTCCTTGCGTACCCGCCAGGGCGGGGTCGTCTCACCCGCGGTCTTCTCCTCCGAGACGCCGCGGACGAGCTCGGTGACCCGATCGCCGAACTCGGCGGTCATGTCATCGGCCGAGTAGACCGACGGCGGGACGTCCTCCAGGACATCGTGCAGCAGCGCGGCCACCGCCACGTCCGGGTCGTCGGTGAAGTCGGACACGATCATCGCGACCGCCACGGGGTGGGCGATGTAAGGCGTCGGGTCGTCCTTGCGTGTCTGGCCGGCGTGGCAGCGGGCCGCGACCGCGAGCGCGCGGTCGATGGCGGGGGTCCAGGTCAGGGACATCGTGCTCTCCTCGGGGATGGGACCAGCCGGTCGGGCGGAACCGTCCGACGAACCGGGGACGTCGTACCTCATGACCGCCACTCGACCACGACGACGAGGTGAGCATATGCCCGACGGGACGATCAGAGCGGACGCGGACAGGATCGCCTCCGCCGTCACGGTGTTCCGCGAGTCCGGGGTCCGCGTCGCGGAGGTGACCTTCCCCCACGTGGCGGCGGGGGTGGCGGCCGCGTTGCCCGGGGGGTCGGCGATCGCGTCCGCTCTCGACCGGGCGTGTGGCGCCGCGGCGGTGTGCGCGACCCGCAGTTCGGGGCGCCTGACCGGGCTGGCGGACTTCGCCGAGCAGGCGCACCGGTTCCTGGAGGCGCGGGACGAGGACTTCGCGGGCCTGCTCGCGCAGGTCGCCCCGCGGTGAGTCAGGCCCGTGAGTCCCCGCCCCGGTGAGTCCCCGTCCCGGGGGGTCGGGTGCGGTCGGTCAGAACGTCTTGGCGTCGATCACGAAGCGGTAGTGCACGTCCGACCGGACCACGCGGTCGTAGGCCTCGTTGATCGTGTCCGCCGAGATGAGCTCGATCTCGGCGGTGATCCCGTGCTCGGCGCAGAAGTCGAGCATCTCCTGGGTCTCGGGGATGCCGCCGATCATGGACCCGGTCAGGATCTTGCGGCCGGCGGCCACGGACCCGGCCCGCACCGACATCGGCTCGGTGGGGATCCCGATGTTGACCAGTGCCCCGCGCGGCTTGAGCAGGGCGAGGAACCGGTCCATCGGCAGGTTCGCGGACACCGTGTTGAGAATGACGTCGAAGGTGCCGCGGAGCTCGCGCAGGGTGGCCTTGCCCTCGTCACCGGCGGTCGCGTAGTGCTCGACGGCGCCGTAGCGCAGCGAATCGTCCCGCTTGGAGGTCGTCTGCGACAGGACCGTCACCTCGGCCCCCATCGCCACGGCGAGCTTGACGCCGACGTGTCCGAGCCCTCCCATACCGAGCACGGCGACCTTGGTGCCCGGGCCGACGTTCCACTGCCGCAGCGGCGAGAACATGGTGATCCCCGCACACAGCAGCGGCGCCGCCGAGGCCGGATCGAGGCCGTCCGGGACGGACACCACCATGGGCTCCTCGACCACGATGTGGGTCGAGTAGCCGCCGTTCGTCACCGGACCCTCGGGGTCGCCCTCGGGCAGCGGCGAGCCGTAGGTCGCGATGGCCCCCCGCTCGCACTCCTGCTCCTGGCCCGCGGTGCAGGACGAGCACTCGTGGCAGGCACCCACCAGGCACCCGACGCCGACGCGATCGCCGACCGCGTACCGGGTGACCTCGGAACCGACCTCTTGGACGATGCCGACGATCTCGTGTCCGGGCGCCACGGGGTAGGCGGTCCGGCCCCATTCGCCGCGCACGTGATGGATGTCGGAATGACAGATGCCGGCGTACTCGATCTCGATGAGCACGTCGGCCGGCCCGGTGTCCCGACGCCGGATCGTGGTCTTCTCCAGAGGCGCGTCCGGTGCGGTGGCGGCGACGGCGGCGACGTCCATGTGATCTCCCTTGGGTCGAGCGGGTGGCGGAAAGGCTGTTGATCGCGTGTCCCGCCACACTAGAGGCGATCGCGTCGCCCCCGCTCGTCCGTCACGTCAGGGGTGGTCACGTCCGGCGTGATCGCCGCCGGCGGACAGCGGCTCAACCCCTCCGCTCGACCACCCGTCCGATGAGACGCGTCCCCGCCAGGAAAGGGATCCGGGTGAACCGCTTGGAGTACCACGTCAGCGTGCTCAGCGCGTCCGGGGTGATGACCAACCGCCGGGCCTGGATCGCCCGGACCGACCTCGCGGCGACCTTCTCCGAGGTCAAGGGGGTCTTGGAGAGGAGCATGCGCGCCGCCTCGTCCGCCTTCGGGTCGTCGCCGGAGAGGGAATCCGCGAGGCCCGAGCGGAAGAACAGCGGGCAGATCACCGAGGTGGAGATGCCGCGGGGCCGGAGCTCGCCGTCGAGAGTCTCCGCCAGTGCGACCGCGGCCGCCTTGGTCGCGTTGTAGGCGCCCATGGACGGCGCGTGGACCAGACCCGCGGCGGAGGCGGTGATGACGACCCGCCCGCCACGGCCGAGCGTGGGGACCATCGTCCTGCACCCCCGGACCACCCCGAGGAGGTTGATGTCCACGATGCGCTTCCACGTGTCCATGGAGGTGGCCTCGAGCCGGCCACCGACCGCGATCCCGGCGTTGTTGATGAGGATGTCCAACCTGTCGACGGCGAGCGCGGCCGCCGCCCAGTCGTCGTCGTTCGTCACGTCGAGCGTGCGGTAACTCCACTGGCCGGAGAGGCCGGTCACGGCGGGTGGGGCCTCCGGGTGCAGGTCGGTCAGGATGACCTCGTCGCCGGCCGCCAGGTACTCGCGGGCGAGCGCCAGACCCAGCCCCGAGGCGGCTCCGGTGATGAAGACGCGGCGGGTCATCGGACGGCCTCCTGCGGGATCTGCGCGTCGAACGCCATGTCGCGACGCTGGTCACCGAAGGTCAGCTCGGGGATCTCGGCGAGGTAGTTCTGCACATAGGTCCAGGGGCGGGCGGTGCCCTGTCGGGGGAACTTGTGCACGCCGCGTCGGACATACCCGGCGTCGAGGTCCAGCAGTGGCCGGTCCCCCTTCACCTCGGGAGGGATCGGCGCGTAGATCTTCTCACCGTTCTTCTCCCCGGCCCGCCACAGCTTGACCATGTAGCGGGAGACCATGTCCGCCCGCAGGGTCCAGGAGGCGTTGACGTATCCCACGGTGAAGCTGAAGTTGGGCACGCCGGCGAGCATCATCCCGCGGTAGGTGGTCAGGTCGGCGAGGTCGAGCTCGCGGCCGTCGATGCTCAGGGTCCCGCCGCCGAACGCCTCGAGTTCCAGACCGGTGGCGGAGACGATCACGTCGGCCTCCAGTTCCACTCCGGACTGCAGACGGATCCCGCGTTCGGTGAACGTGTCGATGTGACCGGTCACCACCCGAGCGCCCCGCTGCATCGCCCGGAAGATGTCCCCGTCCGGGGCCTTGCACACCCGCTGGTCCCAGGGCTTGTAGGACGGTGTGAAGTGCTCGTTGATCTGTGCCCGCGAGATGTAGCGGCCCTGCAGGGCCCGCAGCCCCTGCGTGAAGGCCCAGGGGAACCGCCGGGCGACGACGTACTGCACCATGTCACGGGCGCCGTGGGTGAACCGGGCGGCGCGGTAGGCCGCCTGCGTCGGCAGGACGCGCTTCCACACGGCGCTGATGGTGTCCTTCTCGGGGAGGGGCGCGACATAGCTCGGGGTCCGCTGGAGCATGGTGACCTCGGCGCCGAGCTGCTCGAGAGCCGGAACGAGGGTGACGGCGGTGGCGCCGGACCCGATCACGATGAATGTGCGTCCGGCGTAGTCGACGCTCTCAGGCCAGTGCTGGGGGTGGATGATCTCGCCGGCGAACGCCTCCTCCCCCGGGAAGTCGGGTCGGAAGCCGGCCGAGTGGGAGTAGTACCCGGAGCCGAAGTGCAGTCGGCGGGTCCACACCGTGCGCTCAGTGGTCGTCCCGTTCTCGGTCCGGACGCTCGTGACCCTCCACAGACCCTTCTCGCCGTCCCAGTCGGCGTTCCGGATCCAGGAGCGCAGATGGAGGCGGTCGAGGACGCCGCACTCCCGGGCGGTGTCCCGGATGTACTCCTTGATCTCCTCGCCCTGGCCGAGGGTCGAGGAGTGCGGCCAGGGGCGGAACGGGAAACCGAACGTGGCCATGTCCGAATCCGAGCGGATGCCCGGGTAGCGGAACGTGTGCCACGTCCCGCCCAGGTCGTCCTGGGCGTCGTGGACCTCCCACGACCAGTGGGGGAAGGCGCTGCGGACGTGGTGCGCCAGGTCGATGCCGGAGATGCCGGCGCCGACGATGAGGAGATCCAGCGGGTTCTCGGGTGCGCCGGCCGGGGGGCGGCGGTCAGCTGAGACTGTCATGGAAAGGACGATAGCCCCGATCTTGCTCGACAAGTTGCCGTAAAGCGCCAAGAGGTTGCTCTATCGCGCCAACTGGCGGACAGTGTTCGCTGTGGCATATGTGCGATCTGCGGGCCTGCGGGGCGTCCGGACGGTGATCGACGAGCTCGGAGGCGACGCCGACGACCTGACGCTGCGCTGTGGCTTGCCGGCCGGCGCCCTGGACAGTGACGAGATCCTCGTGCAGGATCTCGCGATCGGGCTCCTCCTCGAGACCGCGGCGGTGGAACTGCGCTGTCCCGATTTCGGCCTGCGGGTGGCGTTGCGCCAGGATCTGGGTCTGCTCGGACCCGTGGCCGCCGCCATCCGACACGCGCCGACCACCACCCGGGCGTTGGAGATGACCTCCAAGTACCTGTTCTTCCACGCCCGCTCACTCGAGATCACCGTGGTCTCCGATCCGGAGGGGGAGCCCGGCGTGTTGGGGGTGCGGTTCGGCTACCGCGACGACGCGGTCGCCCTGCCGCCCCAGGCGGTCGACATGGTCCTGCTGTTCCTGCACCGGTCCATGCTCGCGCTCCTCGGGGGAGAATACGGACTGCTGTCGGTCGAGTTGCCGAACGCCCTCAACACCGCACCGGGCCGCTATCGGGAGCTCTTCGCCGCCCCGGCCAGGCCCTTCGCGGCGTCCGCGATGCTGCGCGTCCCCGCCGTGCTCCTCGGTCGGGAGATCACCGGCGGCGACCTGGTGGCCCATGAGCTCGCCCTGAGCTACCTGGACCAACACGGCCCCGCGCGCGACCAGACCTACACCGAGCGGACCAGGGCACTGCTGCTGCGGTCCCTCGACACCGGGACCTCGACCCTCGGCGACGTCGCCGGGCTCCTCTCGGTGTCCCCGCGGACCCTGCAGCGGCACCTCACCGGGGAGGGCACCTCGTTCTCCGCGATCCGGGACGAGGCGCGCCGAGACGTGGCCGCTCGGCTGCTTGCCACGACCGAGATCCCCCTCTATCAGATCGCCTCGGCCCTGGCGCTGGACGACGTGACGACGTTCAGTCAGTACGCCCGCCGGTGGTGGGGGGTCACGGCCAGGCAGTTCCGGGCGGACAGGAGAGGGACGGGCGTCGCGGGGCGATCGTCGATCGGACTTTCCTGACGAGTGTCAGCCGGCCTCGCTATGATCTGGGTCACACCTTCTCCGCGCTCCCGAGGACCCCCATGGCCGACACCGTTCGCGAACAACTCCGCCGTCACGCCGATTCCGACTCCCCGGCGATCCGCTACGAGGACCTGACCGTCAGCTGGCGCGAGTACATCCAGGGCGCCGACCGCCGCGCCGGTGCCCTGGACGCGATGCTCGACGACACCCGACCCCGGCATGTGGGCACGCTCCTCGAGAACACCCCGGAGATGCTCTACGCCCTCGCCGCCGGCGCTCTCGGGGGCGTCGTCGTCGCCGGCATCAACGCGACCCGGCGCGGCGAAGGGCTGGCGCGCGACATCAGGCGTGCGGACTGCCAGATCCTGCTCACCGACTCCCACCTCGCACCCCTGCTCGACGGACTGGACCTGGGGGACGTCACGGTCATCGACACGGATTCGGACGAGTGGGCGGCCACCGTCGCCGCCTCGGAGCCTCCGCCCGATCCCCCGGCGGTCGATGCCGGCGACCCGTTCATGCTCATCTTCACCTCGGGGACCTCCGGCGACCCGAAAGCGGTCTGGGTGGGGAACTTCACGGTCACCATGTCGGGGGAGGCGCTCGCGCCGTCGTTCGAGCTCACCGCCGATGACGTGCTGTACCTGTCCATGCCGCTGTTCCACTCCAACGCCATCATGGGAGGTTTCTCGCCCGCGATCGCCGTGGGCGCCACCATGGCGCTGGCCCGCCGCTTCAGCGCGACCCGCTTCGGGGACGACATCCGCAGGTACGGCGTCACCTACATGAACTACGTGGGCAAGCCGCTCGCCTACATCCTCGACACCCCGCCCCGCCCCGACGACGCCGAGACCACCCTCCGTGCGGCCTTCGGGAACGAGGCGGCGGCCAAGGACATCCCCGCGTTCGCCGAGCGCTTCGGCTGCACCGTCAGGGATGCCTACGGCTCCACCGAGCTGGCGATCATCGTGGTCCGGACCGAGAACTCACCGCTCGAGTCGATCGGCGAGCCGTTCCCCGGTGTCGCGGTGTACGACCCGGTGACGGGGACCGAGTGCCCACGGGCGGTGTTCGACGACACCGGGGCGGTGGCCAATCTCGACGAGTGTGTGGGCGAGCTGGTCAACACCGAGGGGGCGGGCTTCTTCGCCGGCTACTACAACAACGAGCAGGCCACCTCGGAGCGGATGCGGGACGGTATGTACTGGTCGGGCGACCTGGCGTACCGGGACGCGGACGGCAACGTGTACATGGCCGGTCGCAGCGGCGACTGGCTGCGGGTCGACGGGGAGAACATGGCGGCCGGCATCGTCGAGGAGATCGTCCTCCGCCATCCCGCGGTCTCCCGGGCGGCGGTGTACGGACTGCCCGACCCCCGCGGCGTCGGCGACCAGCTCGCCGCGGCCGTGGTGGTCCGCCACGACGGCGAACTCGACCCCGCCGGTCTCGAGGAGTTCCTGGCGGACCAGCCGGATCTCTCACCCAAGGCGTGGCCGCGATGGGTCCGGCTCTCCGACGCCCTGCCCACCACCGCGACCAACAAGATCCTCAAGCGCGAACTGATCCAGGACGGCGTCGGCGGCACCAGCGGCCGCGACGACACCTGGTGGGAACGGGAGGAACGAGGCACGTCCTACTCGGTGCTCGCCGACGCCCGCGCGGGCACCGCGTCCTGATGGACCACCTCTTGATGGACCCCGCCTGATGGTCTACGTGGTGACCCGCTTCGACTTCCGCGCGCCCGGCGCGGACGCGGCCGAGCGGCGGGACCGCTACCGCGCCGCCCTCGACATGGCCCGGTACGCGGAGGAGACGGGCCACGACGCCGTCAACCTCTCCGAACACCACGGGTCGGAGGACGGCTATCTCCCCTCGCCGCTCGTCGCGGCGGCGGCGGTCGCCGCGGTGACCGAGCGGATCCAGATCGCGGTGTGGGCCCTCGTCGCGCCCCTCTACGACCCGGTCCGGCTGGCGGAGGACATCGCCGTCCTCGACCACGTGGCATCCGGGCGGGTGAGCTTCACCTTCGGCGTCGGGTACCGGCCGGTCGAGTACGCGATGCACTCCCGGGACTGGAAGGGGCGGGGTGCCCGCCTCGAACGGCAGTTGGAGACCATGCTCGCGGCGTGGGCGGGGGAGCCCGTCGGAGACGATCCGGTCGACGGTTCGCGTCGCGCCGTGGTGACACCGCAGCCGTTCTCGTCCCCGTACCCGCTGGTCTTCCTCGGTGGCGGCGGCGCGGCCGCCAGGCGGGCGGGACGGCTCGGCATGCACTACCAACCACAGCTCGACGATCCCGCGCTCACCGAGCTCTACCGCGCCGAGTGCCGCGCGAACGGGCACGAACCCGGGCTCGTGGTGGCCCCCGTTCCCGGCCCCGCCGCGGTGTTCTGCGCAGAGAATCCCGACGACTTCTGGGACCGCTACGGCGGGTACCTCCTCGCCGATGCCGAGGCCTACCGGGCCTGGCAGACGGGGCCCGGTCGAGGGTCGTTCGTGCACTCCGACGCCCGCTCGGTGGGTGAGTTGCGCGCCGAGGGGGTGTACCTGGTGGCCACGCCTGACGAGCTCGTCGACCGTGTCCGCACGCGCGACCTGCGTCTGATCACGAGCCACCCGCTGTGTGGCGGGATGCCCGTCGCCGCCGCGTGGGAGTCGCTGCGGTTGATGGGGGAGCGGGTCCTGCCGAACGTCCGCTGAGGACGCGCCGTCGACCGCCGGCCCCTCGCGGGGGGCCGTAGTCTCGGGCGAATGGGAAACGACACGGCACGCGCCGTCCGGTACTGGTCCATGCCCGCCGCGCTGGGGGCGATGGGCGCGCTGCACTTCGTGGCACCCCGCCCCCTCGACGGGCTGATCCCCCCGGAGCTGCCCGGACGCGCCCGGGCCTGGACCTACGGGTCAGGCGTGGCCGAGATGGCGGTGGCGGCGCTGCTGGCCGTGCCGCGGACACGGGCCGTGGGCGGGGCGGCGGCAATGGCCCTGTTCGTGGGGGTGCTCCCCGGGAACGTCCAGATGGTGCGCGCGTGGCGTCGCAAGCCCGTGTGGCCGTACCAGGTGATCGCGTGGGGTCGCCTGCCCTTGCAGGTGCCGATGATCCTCGCGGCCGACCGCATCCGCCGCGGCGCCTGAGCGGCATTGACGAGCACCCACCGTGACCGTGGTCGGGGTCACCCGGGCTGTTCGGCCTCGTGCTCCCAGTCGTCCACCCGTGCAAGGGCGTCGCGCTTGAGATCGGCGGGAGCGAAGGACGAGTCGATAGACGCTCGCGCGCACCCGGCGAGACCCGCCTCCGATACGTGCATCCGCTCGTGCGCCAGGACGTACTCGTCCACCACGTCGACTCCGAACAGCAACGGGTCGTCGGCCCCGATCGAGCAGCGCACCCCGGCATCCAGCAGTGCGGGCAGCGGGTGCTCGGCGAGTGTGGGATACACGCCCAGGATGACGTTCGAGCTGGGGCAGACGTCCAGGCAGACCCCGCTCGCGGCGAGCTCCTCCACCACCCGGGGGTCCTCGACCGCCCGGACGCCGTGCTGGATCCGGTCGACGCCCAGGCCGAGTGCGGATCTCACCTCCTCCGGACCGGCCAGCTCGCCGGCGTGCGGCACGACACCCAGACCGGCCTCGCGGGCGATCGCGAAGGCCTCCGCGGCACCGGCCACGGGGTTGCCACGCTCGTCGGCCACGAGGCCCACGGCCACGACCCCGCGGCCGGCGAACCGCGCCGCGAGCCCGGCGGCCTCCAGTGCGCGCCCGGGCCCGGCCCCGCGGTCGATGCTCACGATGGCACCGGTCCACACCCCGTGGCGCCGGCCGGCGGCCGAGGCGGCGGGCAGGATGAACTCCAGGGCCTCCTCGGCTGAGTCGAAGGCGGCCGACTTGTCCGGGATGGAGGCGAACTCGAGCGCCACGACGCCCTGGGCGGCGGCGTCGGCCACCACCTCGTCGAGAAGTCGGCCGAGCCGCTCCGGGGTGTGCAGCAGAGAGATGAGCACTCCGTAGGCGTCGAGGAAGCCGCTGAAGTCGGGGTAGTCGACGAGCGGCGGGACCTCCACGCCGTCCTCGGCGCACCACTCGCGCATCGTCCCGGGGCGCATGGCGGCTTCGAGGTGGACGTGCAGGTGCGCCTTGGGCAGGACGGCGTAGCGCTCGTATGCGGGGGAGTGCCCGGCTCGTGCCGGCTGACTCACTCCTTCGGCTCGACGTCGCGCGCCTTGTCGGCGACGTGCTGCAGCGTCATCGGATCAGAGCCGTCCCACGACGTGACGTTCCGGGCCCGGGGCAGCTCGTCCCGGTGGAACACGGGGTTGTGGCCCTCGGCCTTCTGGCGCAGGTAGTGCTGCAACAGCGCCACCGCGAGCCCGCTGAGGGGGATGATCGCGATGAGGTTGATCGTCGCCATGACGCCCATGAACAGGTCCGCAAGGTTCCAGATGAGGTCGACCGAGCCCAGGCAGCCACCGAGAACGGCGAGGACGACCAGGACGCGGAAGACCCGCAGGGCCATGGGGCTCTCGCGGAGGAAGCGGATGTTGGCCTCGCCGTAGTACGAGTTGCCGAGGATCGAGGAGAAGGCGAGGAAGAAGATGACCACCATCAGGAAGGGCACTCCCCAGTCGCCGACCTGGGAGGCCAGCGAATCCTGGGTGAGGGTGATGCCCTCGCGGTCGCCGCCGAAGTCCGGGTTGGCGAGAAGGATGATGAACGCGGTCGCCGAGCAGACGACGAGGGTGTCGAAGTAGACGCCGAGGGCCTGCACCAGCCCCTGCTTGACGGGGTGGGAGACGGATGCGGTGGCGGCCGCGTTGGGGACCGAGCCCATGCCGGCCTCGTTGGAGAACAGGCCACGCCGCATGCCCTGCATGATCGCCGCGCCGATCGCCGCGCCCGCGACCTCGCGGAAGCCCAGGGCGTGGCCGACGATCAGCGAGATCATCTCCGGGACCTCGGTGATGTTGATCGCCACGACCACCAGGGCGACGACGATGTAGGCGATCGCCATGAGCGGGACCACGATCTCCGTGACCGCCGACAGTCGCCGGATGCCGCCGAAGATCACCGCGGCCACCACCAGGGCCAACACGACGCCGATGAGCAGGCCCGGCCCGAGCCCCTCGAGACCGAACTGGTTGCGCACGGACGCGGAGATGGAGTTGGCCTGGACTGCGTTGAAGACGAAACCGTAGGTCACGGTGATGATCACCGCGAAGGCGACCGCCACCGGCTTCCACCCGAGTCCGTCACGGATGTAGTAGGCGGGGCCACCGATGTAGGAGTCCTTGCCCCGCACCTTGTAGAGCTGGGCGAGCGTGGACTCGATGAACGCCGTGGCGCCGCCGATGATCGCCAACATCCACATCCAGAACACCGCACCGGGTCCGCCGACCGTGATCGCGATGGCGACACCGGCGATGTTCCCGGTGCCCACACGGGACGCGGCGGAGACGGTGAAGGCGCGGAAGGCGGAGATGCCCTTCTTGTCCGGCTCGATGTCCGAGGGCTTCTCGACGATCGTCCTGAACATCTCCGGGAACATCCGGATCTGCACGATCAGGGTCGTGAAGGAGAAGTACAGGCCGGCGATGACGAGGAGCGCGATGACCGCGTACCAGTAGAGATCGTTGACGGATGCGATGAAGTCGGCGATTGCGCTCACTTCGGAGACGGTAGTCGATCATCATCGAAGTGACGGGGCGATTTACCCTGGGTGTCGTGACCGACTTATCGCCCACCGCTCCGGATGTCGCCGTCCTGTTCGAGGGCGGGGGAATGCGGGCGGTGCACACGGCGGGGGTGGTGGAGACCCTCATCAGCGCGGATATCCACGGGGGAATGGCCGCGGGAATCTCCGCGGGCGCCACCCATGTGGCCAACTATCTCTCCCGTGAACCGGTCCGGGCGAGGAAGAGCTTCGTCGAACTGGCGGCCGATCCGAACTTCGGCGACTGGCGCAGCTTCGCCCGCGGAAAGGGATTGTTCAACGCGGAGTACATCTACGAGCAGACCGGTCTCCCGGACCAGGTGCTGCCGTACGACTTCGACACGTTCTCCCAGAGCGGGACGGCTGCGAGGATCGGGACGTTCCGGTGTTCGGACGGTGCGACGGTCTTCTGGACCGAGGAGGACGCCGCGAGCATGTCAGAGCTCATGCGGATGGTCAGGTCGTCCTCGACGATGCCGGTGTGGATGCCGCCGGTCCTGATCGACGGCGAGTACTACGTCGACGGGGCGCTGGGCCGTGACGGAGGGATCCCGCTGTCCGCCGCGCGCGAGGCGGGATACGAGAGGTTCCTGGTGGTGCTGACCCAGCCGAGCGGGTACCGGAAGATCCCGCCGCGGCGCCTCACCCCGTTCTACCGCTCGTACTTCCGGCGTTTTCCGGCCGTGGGGGAGGCGCTCCTCCACAGGTGGGCGCTCTACAACGAGACCCTCGACGAGATCGAGGCCCTCGAGGCGTCGGGTGGCGCCGTGGTGTTCCGCCCGGAACGCGTCCTGATCCGGAGTTACGAGCGCAGGGTGGACCGGCTCGCCGAGGCGTACGTCCTCGGGCGGGAGCAGGCGCGGCGAGAGGTCGCCGCCTGGATGGAGTTCTGCGGGATGTGATGGCCGTCGGAGTGCTGACGGGCTCGGGTTCTAGGGATCGTTGCAACACGATGGATTCCTAGGTTGAGGCTAGTAGGTCTCGCATCCGTTCGGCGGGGGTCTCGAAGTTGAGGGTCTTGCGGGGGCGGGCGTTGAGCTCCTGGGCGACGTGCTCGAGATCCTCGGGGCCGAAGACGCTCAGGTCGGTTCCCTTGGGGAAGTACTGGCGCAGCAGCCCGTTGGTGTTCTCGTTCGATCCCCGCTGCCAGGGGCTGGCCGGGTCGCAGAAGTACACCGGGCAGCCGGTGGCGATCGAGAACGACTTGTGACCGGCCATCTCGCAGCCCTGGTCCCAGGTCAGCGATCCGCGCAGGTGCTCGGGCAGGGTCGAGATGACCTTGACGAGCTGGTCTCGGACGGCCTCGGCGGTGTGGCCATCTGGCAGGTGCACGAGCATGACGTAGCGGGTGCTGCGCTCGACCAGGGTGCCGATCGCCGAGGCGTTCCCGGCGCCCAGGATTAGATCTCCCTCCCAGTGGCCGGGCACCGCCCGGTCCTCGACCTCGGCGGGCCGGTCGGAGATCATCACCATCTCATCGACGAACCTGCTGCGCCGCTGATCAGGGCGCTTGCGAGGGATCCGCCTGGCACGACCGGTCCGGAGAGCTGCCTGGACCTGCCGCTTGAGGCCACCGCGGGATTGCAGGTACAGGGCTTGGTAGATCGTCTCGACGCACACCCATATAGCCTGATCGTCGGGGAACTGCCGGCGCAACGCTCCGGCAATCTGCTCGGGCGAGTGCCGTAGCGACAACCGCTCCTGGATGAACGCCGCCAGAGCCGGGTTGGCGGCGATCTTGGCGACCTTGGGCCGGAACCGTCGCAGCACGCTGCGCCGGTGGGCCTGATGTGGCTCGTAGCGGCCCTCATTGCTGCTGTTACGTGCGATCTCGCGAGAGACCGTACCGGGACTGCGGCCTACCTGGCGGGCGATCTCGCGGATGCCCTTGCCCGCCCGGCGCAGGTCGGCGATCTTCTCCCGCTCGAGTACTGACAGGTAACGGCTCGAGATGACCTTCTCGACCCGCTCGACAGGCACGATTTCCACCGGCACCGCCTGGCGGCCCGGGACGCACTCCAAGACACTCATCAGACGGTTATAGAGGCCGACGTCCGGGCCGGCGGGGACAAACGCCGATCGTGGCTGACCATTGCGTTTGGTCACGCCCTTATCCCAGTCCAGCGCCGTTTCGACGCTGATCCCCACCGCCTTGGCCGCCCCACGACGATCCATCGACCGGGCCCGCAAGAGCAGGTACTCGCACCGCCTGGTCGTCGACTTGCGGGTAACGCCATCGCAGTGGCGAACCCACAACCCGGCGGCCATCCCGACCCGGTACACCACCGACGAGCCGACCCCGACGGCACGAGCGACGTCCATCGGCTCCATCCCCGACGCCAACGCCGCCCTGATCGTCGCTCGCTCGTCACCAGTTGAATGCCGCTTCGTCGACACCGGCCACTTGCGCGAGTGCGCCAACGCAAGCGCCCGCCCGTAATGCACCCCGACCCGGCCGGCCGCCGCACGAACCGAAAGCCCGCCACAAACCAGCGACTCCAGCTCCGACTCCTGCACCGGCGAGATCTCCCACACAGAGCCCTCAGCAGCCACAACGCAACACCTCGATCACACTCAGGTGTTGCAACGACTCCTAGAATTCGCCGTGTGGGGTGAAATGACGAGGGCCCCGGTGGCGGACCACCGGGGCGCTCGTGCTGGGCTCCGAGAGCCGATCAGCGGGGTCGATCAGGAGCCGAAGAGCTCCGCGCCGCCGCCGAGGGTGTCGAGGATGTAGGCGGGCAGCCGGAGAAGACCGTCGATCGCGGCGGACCCGACGTTCGGGACGAGGTCGACGGAGCCGTTGGCGAGGGAGTACCAGAAATCAGAGAACATTGGCGTGTCCTTTCGAGAGGTGGCGCCCCACTGTCTGGCGGGACTTGTGGTTCACGTTACTGACGATCGACCGTGGTTTCCACAAACTCGCCCTCAGAGTAAACCTTCTCAGGCTATTCGCATCCCGCTCACTGGGGGGTTCCTACTTTATGAGGATCGTCCTATGATCAGATCAGGGCGACCGAGATGTAGTCCAACGGGTGGGCTGTCCAGGGCCGCTCTGGAAGGAGTTCATCATGTGGGGAAGTCTCGTGGAGTTCGCCGGTTCGTCCGTCGGCGTCGTGGGCAGTCTGGCCACCGACACAGGGTCGACGCTCGTCGACACCCTGACATTCCTCCCGGTTCACATCGTGGAGGCTCTCTGGATGACGGTGTTCGGGATCGCCGAGGACCTGGGGTCGACCATCATGCCGCCGGTCTGACAGGTCGCACGACGGGGTGATTCTCAGCCGCCTCCCCTCGTGGGGGGCGGCTGATCCCGTCGGGAGGCGGCCGTCGACAAGGGGTGGATCGCGAGGGGCGGGTCGCCCGCGCGCATTAGACAGACCGGTCTGTCGGCGGCTACCCTCGCCGTCATGACCGGTACCGCCTCCCGCCCCGCTCGACCCGCTCGCGCCCCCAAGCCCCAGGGCCAGTGGAAGATCGACGGCAAGCTCACCCTCAACCACAACGAGGAGTTCAAGCTCACCGACGACGCGCTCAACGTCCGCCAGCGCATCCTCGACACCTACTCCAAGGAGGGCTTCGCCTCCATCCCGTCCGACGATCTGTCGGGCCGGATGCGCTGGTGGGGCCTGTACACCCAGCGCAAGCAGGGTCTGGACGGCTCCCGGACCTCCAAGCTCGAGGCCGACGAGCTGCAGGACGAGTACTTCATGATGCGGGTCCGGACTGACGGCGGAGCGGTGACCACCGATCAGTTGCGGGTCCTCGCGGGCATCTCGACCGACTTCGCACGCGGCACCGCCGACATCTCCGACCGGCAGAACATCCAGTACCACTGGATCGCCATCGAGGACGTCCCGGAGATCTGGCGGCGTCTCGAAGACGTGGGGATCGACACCGTCGAGGCCTGCGGCGACTGCCCCCGGGTGATCCTCGGCAGCCCGGTGGCCGGCGTGGCCGAGTCGGAGATCCTGGACCCGACCCCGGTGATCGAGGAGATCAAGGCCAAGTACATCGGTACCGAGGAGTTCTCCAACCTCCCGCGCAAGTTCAAGTCCGCCATGACCGGGCACCCGAGTCTGGACGTGGTCCACGAGATCAACGACATCTCGTTGGTCGGCGTCCGGCATCCCGAACTCGGCCCCGGATACGACCTCTGGGTGGGGGGCGGACTGTCGACCAACCCGCAGCTCGCCACCCGCGTCGGCGTGTTCGTCCGTCAGGAGGAGGCGGCCGAGGTGTGGGCCGGCGTGGTGGGGATCTTCCGCGATTACGGCTACCGCCGCATGCGCACCCGCGCCCGTCTCAAGTTCCTCATCAAGGACTGGGGTGCCGAGAAGTTTCGCCAGGTCCTCCAGGACGAGTACCTGGGACGCGAACTCCCGGACGGCCCCGCCCCCGAGCGTGGAGTGGGTTCGGGCGACCACGTGGGCGTCCACGAGCAGAAGGATGGCCGCTTCTACGTGGGCGCGGCTCCCACCGTCGGCCGTGTGGGCGGGGAGAAGCTGGCGCAGGTCGCCGACCTCGCCGAGGCCGCGGGTTCCCACCGGGTCCGCTTCACCCCGCACCAGAAGCTGCTGGTGCTGGACGTCGAGCCGGAGAAGGTGGAGCAGTTGGTCGAGGGGCTGGCGGAGATCGGCCTGCACGCCCGGCCCAGCTCGTTCCGCCGCTCCACCATGGCGTGCACCGGCATCGAGTTCTGCAAACTCGCCTTCGTCGACACCAAGGACACGGCCACCGCGCTGATCGGTGAGCTCGAGAGCCGGTTCGCCGACGAGGCGCCCCTGCGTACGCCGCTGTCGATCCACCTCAACGGGTGCCCCAACAGCTGTGCACGCATCCAGACCGCCGACATCGGGCTCAAGGGCCAGCTGCTCGACGGCGACACCCCGGGATTCCAGGTCCACCTCGGTGGTGGCCTGGCCTCCCAGGACCAGGAGTCGGGCGGCCTGGGCCGCACGGTCCGCGGCCTGCGCGTGCCCTCCGCGGATCTGCCCGACTACGTGGAGCGCGTGATCCGCAAGTACAGGGAGACCGGTGCCGACGGCGAGACCTTCGCCGAGTGGGCCCACCGGGTGGAGGAGGAGGTCCTGGTATGACCGCAGTCGCTCTCGATCTGCTGCCCCGCAGCACCGTCCTGACCCCCGGCCCCGGCCGGCGCCGGACCACCGAGGAGCTCAAGGCGATCGCCGAGGACGCGGCCCGTCGCTTCGACGACCGCGGACTCTACGGCCGCCACGGTGAGGTCGACCCCGCCGAAGTCCTGGCGTGGGCCGGTGAGACCTTCGGGGACGCCCTGGCCGTGGCCTGCTCGATGGCCAACACCGTCGTTCCGGAGATGACCGCGCAGTACGCCCCGGGCGTGGACGTGCTCTTCCTCGACACCGGGTACCACTTCTCCGAGACCATCGGGGTCCGGGACGCCCTCGCGTCCACACCGGGGCTCAACGTGGTGGACGTGCGCAGCCCCGCGAGCCGCGAGGAGCACGAGGCCGCGCTCGGCCCGCGCCCGTTCGAGACGAACCCGGAGCTGTGCTGCCGCCTGCGCAAGGTGGAGCCGCTCGACGCGGCTCTGTCCGGCTACGAGGCGTGGATCACAGGCCTGCGCCGCGTGGACACCGACCACCGCGCCGGCGCGGCGATCGTGGAGTGGGACGCCAAGCACTCGATGATCAAGATCAACCCGCTCGTGGCGTGGACCCTGGATCGCGTGCACGCCTACGCGGAGGAGCACGGGTGCCTGCTCAACCCCCTACTCGACGACGGCTTCCCGTCGATAGGCTGTGAACCGTGCACCCACCGCGTCGAAGCCGGAGCGGATCCGCGCTCAGGTCGCTGGGCCGGTTCCTCCAAGACCGAGTGCGGCATCCACCTGTGACCATCGCCTTCGCCGACGCGGGACCTGCGGTCGAGCGGTCGGCGGCACCCACGCTGGACGGCCTCCCTCTCACCGTGGGGCTGTCCGCCCGGGAGGTGCTCGTGGTGGGCGCGGGGCCCGTGTCGGTCCGCCGCGCCGAGACCTTCCTCGCCGCCGGGGCGGTGGTCCGGGTCGTGGCCCCTCGGGTGGACCCGGCGATGGCCGACCTCGCGACGCGGGCCGGCGGCCAGCTCGTCGTCGTCACCAGGAACTTCACCCCCGCGGACCTGGACACGCCCTGGATGGTGCACGTCGCCACCGGCGACCCGGCGGTCGACGCCGAGGTCGCCGCGCTCTGTGAGCAGCGCCGGATCTGGTGCGTGGCCGCCGGAGACGCCGCACTCGGCTCCGTGCGGGTGCCCGCGCGGACGGCGGTGGCGACGCCGGCGGGTCTCGTCCGCATCGCCGTGGACTCCTCGGACCCGCGCCGGTCGGTGCGGGTGGGACGTCACGTGGCGAGGTCTCTGGCCACCGCACCGGCGGGGTTGCGCGCCCGGCGCCGCCCCGAGGCGGGGTGGCTGGTCCTGGTCGGCGGGTGCGGCGACGGTGACCTCCTCACCGTCCGTGCCCGCCGTTTCGTCCACGCAGCGGACGTCCTGGTGGTGGACGGCGCGGCCGATCCGGGGTTGCTGGCGGAGATCGACGACGACGTCGAGGTCATCGAGGTCGGGTCGACCCTGCCCGTCGACGCGGTCGCCCGGGTGGTGGCCGCGCGGTGCGCCGCCGGGCACGGGGTCGTCCGGATCGTCGCCGCCGATGCCCTGGCGGAGCGGGCCGGCGAGCTCAGGTCCACCGGGCTCGAGTTCGAGATCGTGCCCGGCGTGATCGACGGCGGGGCCTGAACAGCTAGCGCCAGGCGTCGGTGAGGGCGGCGTCGATACCGTCGCGCACCGCCCGCCGCACCTCGTCGATCGACGGCACGGGACCGGGGCCCTCCCACAGGGAGAGCGGACCGGCGGACACCACGGGGTGGCGCGGGGGCAGCCTCGCGTGCTCCCGTCCGCGGTAGACGATCCCGACAGGCAGGATCGCCACCGGCGCGCCCGCCTCGCGGACCCCGCGGGTCATCTGGCCCACGCCCTTCTTGACGGAGTCGAGCCGCAGCGTGCGCAGGTCGTCGGCCGAGGAGTTGGTGCCCTCCACGAACGTCAGGACCACCCCGCCGGCGAGCAGTCGGTCCACGCACAGGCCGATCAGTCGGGCGGCCGCCGCGTCGTGCACCGCGCGGTCGGTGCCCACGTAGTTCTTGGCCCGGAAGACCGGGACGGTGCCCGTGTACTCGAACACCGGTCGCAGCGGACCGCGGAAGAGCGGGTCCTTGGTCAGGCCGGTGCCGGAGGACAGGAACCGGACCCGCCGGTCGTACACCGCCGATGCCAGCACGAACGGGTCGTGAGCGGAGGGGTGGTTGGCGGCGACGACGATCCCCACCCCCGCGTCGTGGAGCCGGTGCAACTCCTCCACCGTCCCGGCCCCGATCCGCACCTCGGGTGAGTACAGCGCCCCCACGAACGCCAGCAGGGGATGGGTGAAGCCGTCCCTCCGCCGGGCGGGGCCGTAGTAGTCGTAGACGGCCTCGAAGTTGGACAGGGTCACCTCCGGACGCGCCCGGCGCCCCCTGCCCGATCCGAGGGCCCGCCGACTGCGTCCGGCTCCTGCGTCCATCACCCCAGTCTCGCCGAGCGTCCGGGGCGGCGCACCCGGAATCCGGCATGCTCGGGGGATGACGACGAACGTGCACACCATCCACCCCGTCGCCGGGCGGCCCCGTCTGCTGCTCGTGGCACATGGGACCCGGTCCTCGGCGGGCCGTCGGGAACTGGGCCGGGTCCTGGTGGAGACCCGCAGGAGACTCGGCGACGTGGACTGCCGTCTGGCATGGGTCGACGTCCAGGCGCCGGGCCCTGACCGCATCCTCGCCGACGCCGTCCCCACCGTCGTGGTCCCGGCCTTCCTGGCCCGCGGCTACCACGTCACCGAGGACGTCGAGGGCGCCTGCGATCGCGCTCCAGGTCCCGTCGCGCTCGCGCCCCACGTGGGAGGCGAGCCGGAGATCGTGCGCGCGCTGGTCCAGCGGCTGGCCGAGGCGGGGGCCGTGGGGGCGTTCGGCTCCGACGCGGTGGTTCTGGGGGCGGCGGGCAGCCGGGACGAGTCCTCGCAGGCGGAGACGCGGGCCCTGGCCTCGGCCCTGGAACGGGTGCTGGGCGTGCCGGTGAGCGCCGGTTTCGCCTCCGCCGCCGCCCCGGCCGTCGCCGACGCGATCGCCGGATTCCGGGAGCGGGGGCACCGCCGGGTGGCCGTTGCGACGCACCTGCTCGCTCCCGGGTTCTTCGCGGATCGTCTGGCGGCGGCCGGAGCGGACGCGACCTCGCGGCCGCTCGGCGCCAACCCGGAGATAGTCGATCTGATCGTCCGGTTATATCGAGAGAATTCGGCGGGATTAACCGCCTCTCCGAACCGGGAGTTCTCGACACGGTAAAGGTCAGACTATTATCGACATTGGTCAACTAATGTGATCACGCATAATATGCAGAAATTGTGCATACTGTTGTGCAGTAGTAACGGCAACCAGCTAGGGAGTGACAGTGGCGCAGCAATTCCAGGTCAAGTACATCGATGACCTCGACGGAACAGAACTGGGTGACGAGGCTAATTCCCTCTCGTTCGCCTTCGAGGGCAAGGAATACTCCATCGACCTGAGCGACGAGAACGCCCAAGCCTTCCGGGATGTCATGGCCCCGTACATCGCCGCTGGTCACCGCGTGACCGCGACCAGGGGCAAGCCGGCTCGCAAGGCTGCCGCCAAGTCCTCGTCGGGCGATACCAAGATCATTCGTGAATGGGCGAGGGAAAACGGCTTCGAGGTCTCCGACCGTGGCCGCATCCCGGCCGACGTGATGGAGGCCTACGCCGCCGCGAACTGACCACGCAATCGAGGGCCCGCATCCCCGGTGACGGGGTGCGGGCCCTCGTTCTATTCGCAGGTCTCCCCACCCGGCGGACACGCCCCACCCGGTCGGCGACCGGAATTGGTGGAAGGACGCGGTGACGCCGCGGGAATTGTCCGCTCAGAGCTGAGTGATCGGTGCGTCCAGGTGCGACAGGGCGGCGGCGACGAGTCCCGCGCGGATCCCCGCGTAGTTGGCCCCACGGAGCGGAGCCATCTCCGCCGCCACCGCCACGGCGCGGTCCAGCACCGCGTCGGCCTCGGCCGCCTCGTGGACGATCCCGGCCTCGATCGCGTCGGACGCCGGGTAGCGCCTCGAGGTGAGCATCGCCGTGCTCGCCACCCCGGGCGTGAGGCGTGTGGTGATGAGCGCGTTCATCCCCGGGGGGAACGGCATGCCGAGCTGCGCCTCGGGCAGGTTCCAGAATCCGCGATCGGCGCGCATGACGCGGTGGTCGTGAGACAGGGCCAGCATCGCGCCGGCTCCGAAGGCGTGGCCGTTGATCGCCGCGACCGTCGGTAGTTCGAGCCGCAGGACCCGGGCGAACAACCGCTGGGCCCGTGAGACGTACGCGGGCAGTCCGGTGGGATCGGAGGCGACGACCGACAGGTCGAGACCGTTCGAGTAGAACTTCCCGGCCCCGGTCGTGACCAGTGCCGCCGGTCCTTCGGACGCCTCGACCTCGGTGAGCGCGGCGTCGAGGGAGTCCAGGAACTCCGGGGAGAAGGCGTTGTCCGGGGCGTCCGCCGGGTCGTCCGGCTCGGCGAAGCGGAGGACGAAGACGGAATCGTGACGGTTGAGAGTGGGCATGGGTCACAGCGTAGAGCCACGGGAACGCCGTCACGGCAGGTGGGACACCGTTGTCACGGCGTCCGCGGGAGGCGCGGCGCGACCGCGGGGGCAGGGGACGGGCGGCGCGTCGGCGGTACGGCAACAGTGTTTTCGGTGGACACGCCACGGCGTTGTGACGCGATCGCGACGTCGTCGTCGTACTCTTCCCGGGTGACCCGTTCCCCCTCCCGCGGCACCTCCGGCGCCCCTCCCCACGCCCAGTACGACGAGGCCCTCCGGCTGGGGATCCTGCGCGAGGCGACGCGCCGGCTCCGGAGCGCGGCGCCGGAGAAGCTCGGACTGCGGCCGCTGGCCGCCTCACAGGGCACCTCCACCACCGCCATCTACACGATGTTCGGGGGCAAGTCCGGGTTGCTCGCGGCGGTCGCGGAGGAGGCGGACCGGATGCTCGCCGAGGCGCTGCGCGAGTCACTGCGCCACGACAGTGTCGAGACCGACATGCGCTCCCTGTGCCGTGCCTACCGACGGTGGGCGCTGGAGAACCAGGGGCTGTACGCGCTCGTGGTGGGGGAGCCCGTCCGTTCGCCCCGCACCGAGACGGGCCGCCGGGACCCCCGGTGGAGGGAACCACTGCTCGAGATCGTCGACGCGCTCGTGGACGAGGGGGTCTTCCGGGCCTCGGACGTCCACGAGGCGGCCACGGCGATCTGGGCCTCACTGCACGGGGTCGTGTCGCTGGAACTGAGCGTGTGGCGTCAGTCCCCCAGCGCCGAGCAGTACTTCGAGACTCAACTCGCGGCCGTGTTGCGGTCCTGGGCTGCAGGGCAGGGCCGCCGGGCCACACCACACGGGCCCGCGAACTCCTCAACCGGAATGGTGGGCTGAATCCATGGGCGAGCGGTCGTTCTTCACTGTCGACGACTCCGGGGCGTACATCCCCACCAGGTACGCCCGCAGCGCGTGGTCGGACACGATGGTCAACGGGCCCGCCGTGGTGGTGGCCGCCGCTCGTGCGCTCGAGTCCGAGCACGGGGCGGAGGGGTTTCACCCCGCCCGACTCACCGTGGACCTCTTCGCGCCGGTCCGCACCGAACCGCTGTTCGCCGTGACGGAAGAGGTCCGGGCTGGCAACCGCATCCGGGTCGCCGATGTCCGGATGCTGCAGGAGGGCGCGCTCGTGGCCCGCGGCACTCTGGTCCAGTTGCGCCGGGGCGAGCAGCCACCCGGGAACGTGTGGCGCTCGGGCCGGCGCGTCGGGGCCCCGCCCGAGGCGGACCCGCTCGAGGACACGCCGGGATCGAACGTCTTCTTCGGCAGCGGAGACCAGGGGGAGGCGTGGAGCCGCGACATGGGTGCGCACCAGAATGACCAGCGCAAACGCTTCTGGCTGCGTCCGCTGGACGTGGTGGCCGGTGAGGACGCCACGCCCTTCCAGCGCGCCGTCACCCTCGCCGAGTCCACCAGCCTCATGTCCCACTGGGGCGACGAGGGCATCGGCTTCATCAACGCCGACCTCACCGTGGCGCTGGCCCGTCTGCCCCGCTCGGGCGACATCGGGATCGAGGCCGACGAGCACCTCAGCGACGCGGGCGTGGCGGTGGGCAGCGCATCGCTGTTCGACCGGGACGGCGTGTTCGGCACCGGGACCGTGGTGGCCGTGTCCAACGCGGGGCGGCAGATCGACTTCACCCGGCGCCGGCCGGGCACCGAGGACAGTGGATCGATCGGATCGAACGAGGCGGCGACGCGGGTATGAGCCCCGGGTTGACGCGGGAGCGGATGCTCGACGCGATCGAGGCCCAGGTCGGGCTGGTGCGGTTCGCGCTCGCCGGGGGCGTCGACCCGGCCACCGCCCCGGCCACCGACCTGGCCACCGACCTGGCCACTCTGGTGCCGTCGTGTCCGGAGTGGACGATCCACGATCTGGTCACCCACCTCGGTGCCGTCAACCGGTGGGGCGGCGCCACGGTGCGCGACCGGAACCCGCACGAGCGCTCGCGGGGGCTGGGTGACGCGATGAGGTCCGCCCCGCCGATGTCCGCAGGTGCCGCGGCGCTCGCCGACTGGTACGCGACGCAGGCCTCGGGAATGCTCGAGACCTTCACGGAGACGGCCCCCGACGCGCCGGTGTGGACCTTCTCCGGCCCCGGCCGGGCCGATTTCTGGCTTCGGCGGCAACTCCACGAGACCGCCGTCCACCGCTGGGACCTCGAGGACGCGCTCGGCGGGCCCACCGCCACCACGCCGCTGCCGGAGGACGTGGCGGTGGACACGGTGGACGAGTTCTGCGCTGTCATGTTCCCGCACAAGGGGCCCCGACGGTCGCTACCCGTGACGATCCGGCTGCGGGCGGTCCTGCACGCCCCCGAGGGGCTGGCGACGGGTGCCGAGCCGGTGGGTGCACGCAGCCCGGGCGCCGACCCCGAGTGGGTCCTGACCGGCGCGGAGGAGGCCGGTGAGGTCGCGGTGACGGGCCCGCCGGAGACACTCGCGCTCCTGCTGTGGGGACGGATCGGGGCCGACGACCCGGCTCTGGAGATCTCGGGTGACCGCGCCGGACTCGACGCCGCCCTGGAGGCCGGACTCGCGGGGTGAGGCCGCCCGCCGGGTGGAGCGTGCTCAGAAGAGGGCTGCGGCCAGTGCGAGACCGGCGGCCACCGCCGCGACCACCGCGATCCCCGTTCCCAGGACGTTGCCGAGGGCCCTGCGATAGGCCCCGCCCTGGACCAGGCGGACGGTCTCCACCATGGCGGTCGAGAACGTGGTGTACCCGGCGCAGAAGCCGATCGTGGCCGCCTCCAGACCGACGCCACCGATCGCCCCGGCAATCGCCGCCCCGGTGAGCACGCCCATGAGCAGTGAGCCGGTGATGTTGACGGCGACGGTTCCGACCGGGAAACCGCTGTTCCACCGGGTTCTGACGAGGCCGTCCACCACGAATCTGGCCGCGGCGCCGAGCCCGCCGAACAGGGCGATGAGGGCGATGGTCACGGGCGGTCCCCTCCCGGCGCGGTGGGGTCGGAGACGACACCCTGGTCGGGATCGAGGGGGAGACGACGCTCGCGCCACCGATGGTGCCGGCTGGCCAGGATGACCCCGAGCATGCAGGTGAGGAATCCGCCGACGAGCGAGACCGTGAAGTAGCCGACCGCCAGGCCGACGTGACCGGAGGTGAGCAGCCTCTCGATCTCGAGGGCGAAGGTGGAGAAGGTGGTGAATCCACCCAGGGCGCCGGTGCCCAGGCCGAGGCGGATCATCCGTCGGGGACGGGTCTCGTCACCGGCACGGACGAGTGCTTCGAGAAGCAGCCCGAGGAGGAACGCTCCGATGAGGTTCTCGGCGAGCGTCGCCACCGGCCACTCGTGCGGGTGTGGAATCGACGTGGTCATGCCCCATCGGGCCAGGGTGCCCGCGGCGCCGCCGAGCGCGACGAGGGCGATCAACCCGGGGTGCAGATGCGGTGGTCGGCTCATCGGCGCTGCCTCCTGACCTTGTACGCCGCCGCACGCCGCGGGGCGCCCGGTTCGGACGAGGCCCGGTCGGGGTGTCCGGTCGGGTGGCCGCCGTCGACACGCATGGTGGCTACCAGCATTGACTAGGAAACAGGGACCGTTGACGACATCCGTGTCGTGGTTGAAGGCGGGCCCCACCGCCGTGATGGCCACGATAACAAGCTCCACGTGGACCGGTTCTTGTGATGGAGCGTGAGGTGGGCCACGGTGGTGGGGTACCTCGGGCAGTGTCCGACGAGCAGTGGGGAGCGGGTAGCAGATGGGTCATCGCATGTTCGCCGCGGTGCTGCCGCCGGAGGAGGTGAGCCAGGAGCTCGAGCGGTTCCTCGAACCGCGCCCGGGACTCGCCTGGACCGATCCCGCGCAGTGGCACCTCACCCTGACCTTCTGCCCGGATGTCGACGAGTGGCGGATCGACGACCTCTCCGACAGGCTCGGCGCGGTCGCCCGGAAGCACGAGCCGTTCCGGATCCGGCTCGCCGGGGCGGGGGCGTTCCCCTCGGTCGACCGGGCGAAGGTGCTGTGGGCGGGCGTCGAGCACCTGGCGGCAGCCCCGACCGATTCCGGGTCGCGCGAGACTCCGTTGCACGCCCTGGCCGCGGGGGCCCGGTCGGCCGCCAACGCCGCCGGCTGCGTCCCCGACGGGGCTCGGTTCCACCCTCACCTCACGCTCGCCCGGCTCCGCGGTCGCTCCGATGCCACGGCATGGCTCCGCGTCCTCGACACCTTCACCAGCAGTGACTGGACGGTCTCCGAGATCGCGCTGGTCGACTCCTTTCTCGGTGAGGGGCCCGGGGGGCGGGCCCGGCACGAGGTGGTGGACCGTCTGCCGTTGGGGGAGTCCGACACCCGGTGGTGGTCACCCTCCGGGTAGCTCTGGTCCCGGGGTCACAACCCCGCACACTGCCCTTCCCGCTCACCGCCGACCTCGTTGCCGCCGCCGGTCGGGACCGGGGCGTTGCCCTCGCACTCGAGGTCGCCCCCGATGGAGTTGCCGTCGAAGCGCTGGGGGCCGGAGTTCTCCTGCGATTCCAGATCGCCACCGATCCGGACGTTCTCCACCGTCGCCTCGCCGCCCCTGTCCAACTCGATCGACCCCGCCACCTCGCCCCCGGACACCAGAACGGAGGCGTGCCCCTCGGCCTCGATGTCCTCGGTGACCCGGACGTTGCGGGCCTCCAGCCGACCGCCGCTCCGGACGTCGATGTCGCCGGTGACGGTCAGGTCGGACAGCACACACGTCTGACCGTCGCGGACCAGGACATCCCCGGGGATGTCCTGCCCCGAGACGTCGGTGCCGCAGTCCGACCGGTCGAACGCCCCCCGGTCGGTGGGCTCCCCGGGTCTGTCGCCGTCCCGTTGGCCGGCGGGCAGTTCGGCCGTCTCGACGGGAGCGGTCACGGTGGCGGTGACCGTCGGCGCCGCGTCGACCCGGTCGTCCTCCGCGCCGGTCGCGCATCCGGCGGCGGCGAGCACCGCGACCGCGGACAGGAGCAGTGAGCGGCGGGCCGCGTTGGGGCGGGGAGACGGGAGTGGGGTCACGGTTCACCTCTGCGGTCGACGGGTGGCCTTCTCCTGCCACCGTAGGCGTGGTGGGTGGATCGCACGGACAACGCAGTGGAAGAGCCTGATCGCCGGTGACTACCGTGGAGACCGTGGAGCTCCTCGGAACCGTCGATCCGGCACACCCTCTCGTCGTCGTCGCGCTGGAGCAGGAGGCCCGTCACTTCGTCACGGACTTCCCCGTCCTGGTCACGGGCGTCGGCAAGGTTCGGGCCGCGGTGGCGGTGGCGCATGCGGTCGGTGGCGGCGTCCGGCCCCGCGAGCTCGTCAACGTGGGCACCGCCGGGGGGCTGCACCCGGGGATGCAGGGCGTTCACGAGATCGCCACCGTGTTCCAGCACGATTTCGACAACCTGGCACTCCACGCCGTGACCGGCCGTCACGACGGACCGCCGTTGACCCTCTCGGCCGAGTTCGCGATCACCCCCGAGCCGGCCCACGCGCTGCCGTCGGAGCCCGGCGGGACCGGCGCGCCCGTGCTCGCCTCCGGTGATCGCTTCGTGGCCGGCGGGCCACTGCGGGACCACCTCGCGTCGATCGCCGACCTGGTGGACATGGAGGGGTACGCGGTCGCCGCTGCCGGCTCGATGCTGGGCCTGCCCACCCGCCTGGTCAAGTACGTCTCCGACCCGGCCGACGAGTCGGCGGGGTCCACGTGGGTACAGAGCGTGGACGCGTGCGCGCGGGTACTGGCGGAGTGGGTCGGCAGCCGGCTGGAGTGAGAACTCGAACTCTTGTGCTAAAAGGGCTGCTGCGGTAGTATCGAAAGTGTGTTCGATAATGGCCAAGGGGGAGGGGGATCACGATGACGACGAGTGCGCTGTTCGCCGTACCCCAGCCCCTCGGCATGATCGACGCGGGGGCCGTCAGCGAGGCGGCCCGCGCCGCGACGCTGGCGCAGAACCGCGCGGGGGCCACGCGGCTGGAAGCGGCGCATGTCCTGGTCGCGCAGTTCGCTCGAGCCGACGAGGCCCGGTCCGACGAGCGCGGCGCCGGTTCGCGCCGGCCGGCCTACGCCCGGTTGGATCCCCAGGCGCGGGCGCGTGATCACCTGGTCGCGGCGTGTCAACTCACGTGTTGGCATGCCGCGCGGTTGGTGACGGCCGGGACGCAGATCCACCGGCGGCTGCCCCGTCTGCGGTCGACGGTCGACCGCGGGCTGATGCCTGAACAGTTGGCGATCGATATCGCGTGCCGCCTGGCAGAGGTTCCCGACGCGATCGTGTCGGACGTGGAGGACGAGGTGGTCGCGCGCTTTGTTGACGATCTCGACGGCGGCGACCGGCCGAGTCGCCTCGCGGTGGACTCGGCGATCGATGATGCCGTGGAGCGACACGACCCGGCTGCCGCGGAGGATGCCGCCGACGCTGCGGCCGCGACCCGCTCCGTCCGCTTCCGCGGCGCGCGTAACGGCATGGCCACGATGTGGGCCAGGCTCACCGCCGCCGATGCCGAGCTTCTTCGGCGGCGTATCGAGACCGATGCCTCGGTCGCCTCCGCGGACGGGCTGGATCGTCCCATGGACCAGCTCCGCGCCGACGCGCTCGCCGCGCTCGCCGTCTACGAGGCTGAGGCCGGCCCGTCCGCGACCGACCCCGACGCCGCCGCTGCCCCCACTGCCACCGCGTCCGAGCATGAGGGCAGAGACCTCGGTGACATAGATCTCGACGACATCGAACTCGGCGACGTCAGGGTGGGGACGGACCTGCCCCGGCCCACACTGGGCAACGCCGCGCGGGCGGGTCAGCCGATCCGCATCAGCGTGATCGCCTCCGCGGTCCGGGGCCTGCCCAACCGCGTCGAGTTCGTTCACGGCGCCTACAGCAGTTTCGAGTGGCTCTGCACGGAGTTGCTTGAGGGTGACGATGCGAGCGTGCGGTTCGAGCTCATCGACCCCGCCCCGGGCGCGCTCGACTCCCCCGATCACGCCCTGCGCTACGTGATCACCCCGGCGATGGCCGAGCGGATCCGTCTGCGCGACGGGACGTGCCGACACCCAGGGTGCTCGGTCTCTGCCAAGCATTGCGATGTGGACCACGTCATCGCGTTCAACACCAAGGACCCTGAACTCGGCGGGCCGACCGCCGAGTGGAACCTCGTCTGCCTGTGCCGGAAACACCACCGGGAGAAGACGTTCGGGACCAACGCCTACCGGACCGGGCCATTGGGTGAACTCGTCATCCTCACCGACACCGGTCACGAACACCGCACCAGACCCAAGGGCCCCCTGGCCCGTGCCCGTGACGCCATCCGGGAACGAGAGTGGAGCGCCTTTGTGGATCGGACCATCGCCGACGACGGCACGCTCGTCAACCCGCCAGGCCGTCCCGGGAACGGCTCCCGCAGACGACCGGCCTGACCGCCTCAGCAGTCGCCGACGCCCACCCACTCGGAGACGCCGTCGGTGAAGCGCTGCCGCTTCCAGATGGGCACACCCCGCTTGAGCCGTTCGATGAGCTCCGAGCACGCGGCAAAGGCCTCGCCCCGGTGCGGCGCCACCGCAACCACCACCACCGCGACCTCGCCGACAGCCAACACGCCGACCCGGTGCACCGCGCCGATGCGGACGCTGCGGCGTGGGTCGAGCGGCCCGCCCTTCTCCAGCTCGGGCGAGGTGTGTTCGGTGGCGACCTCGTCGCAGAGCCGTGTCAGGACATCCTGCGCCGTCGGGTGGGCCGAGTACTCGATGTCGAGCACGTCGCGTCCGTGATCGTGGTCGCGCACCACGCCGGAGAACGTCACCATGGCCCCGTCGGCGGTGCTCCAGACCGCCCTCTCGACCTCCCTGGGGTCGATCGCGTCCTCGGTGATCTGCACGAGTGGACTGTGAACGGTCATGGTCGGTGCCTCCTCGCGGTGCGGTGCGGTGCGGTCCCGGGCCGGCGCGGCGGTCAGTGTCCGCCGCCGTCGGCGTGCACGGCGAGCAGGTGGTCGAGCAGTTCGTCGAGGACCGCCAGCCCGTCACGCACCCCGCCCGGCGAACCCGGGAGGTTCACCACCAGGGTACGTCCGGCGAAGCCGGCCAGGCCGCGGCTCATGGCGGCGGTGGGGGTCGAGACAAGACCGCGGGCCCGGATCGCCTCGGCGACGCCCGGGAGCTCGAGGTCCAGGTGCGGCGCGGTCGCCTCGGGGGTGCGGTCATCCGGGGCGACCCCGGTCCCGCCGGTGGTCAACAGCACGGCCGGGGAGCGGCGGACCTGTTCGGTCACCGCCGCGGCGACCTCCGCGTCGGGGACCACGTGGACCTCGACCGGGGAGAACTCGCGCCCGAGCAGCCAGCCCTCGATGGCGGGGCCGGTGGTGTCCTCCCGTCGCCCGTGCGCGGCGGCCGTGGAGGAGACGACGACGACGGCGCTGCGACCCGACTCCACCGCGGCCCGCCCGGCGGCGGCGGGGGGTGACTCGTCCTGGTCCCTGGTCCAGTCGCCCCGTTTCCCGCCGGACTTGGCGGCCAGCCTCACCCCGTCCATCGTGGCCAGCGGGTCGACGGCCTTGACCATGTCGTGCAGTGTCAGCCCGGCCACCGAGACAGCCGTGAGCGCCTCCATCTCCACCCCCGTGCGGCCGGTCGTCGTGGCTGTGGCCGACACCCGGATCTCGCCGGCCGGCGCGTCGAGCTGGAAGCGCACCTTGACCGAGTTCAGGGGGATCTGGTGGCACAACGGGATCAGCTCCGAGGTCTTCTTGGCCGCGCCGATACCGGCCAACCGGGCGGTGGCCAGCACGTCGGCTTTCCCCAGCTCGTCCCCCGACACCATCGTCACGATCTCGGGCCGGGTACGGAAGACCCCCTCGGCGGTGGCGGTGCGGGTGGTGACGGCCTTGCCGCCCACGTCGACCATCCGAACCCGGCCCTCGGCGTCGAGGTGGGTCAGATCCGGGTGGGCATCAGTCATGGCGACCACGCTAGTCGCCGGTGCCGGAGTGCGTGAGAGAGCGTGCCGGGGGTGGTGCCCCGCGATCCGGACCCGGCCCGCAGGGGTTTAATCGACGGAATGCCACTCCTCTTCGACCCCATCCGCATCCGCGATCTCGAGATCCGCAACCGCGCGTGGCTCTCGCCCATGTGCCAGTACTCGTGCGACGCCCGCGACGGCGTCCCCACCCCGTGGCATCTCGTGCACCTGGGTGCGCGGGCGCAGGGCGGGTTCGGACTGATCCTCGCGGAGGCGTCCGCCGTCGTGCCCGAGGGCCGGATCAGCCCCCACGACGCCGGGATGTGGAACGACGCGCAGCGGAACGCATGGGCGCCGATCGTGGACTTCGTCCACTCGCAGGGCGCCGCGATCGGCATCCAGCTCGCCCATGCCGGGCGGAAGGCGTCGACCCACCGGGCTTTCCCCGGGGAGCCCACCGGGTCGATCCCGGTGGCGGAGGGCGGGTGGACCACTGTCGCCCCCTCGGCCATCCCGTTCGGCGACATGGCGGCCCCGGTCGCGCTCGACGCCGACGGGATCCGAGCTGTCGTCGACGCCTTCGCCGCGGCCGCCCGACGCGCGGACGAGGCGGGCTTCGATGTGGTCGAGATCCACGCCGCCCACGGCTACCTGGTCCACGAGTTCCTCTCGCCCCTGTCCAACGAGCGATCGGACGAGTACGGCGGCTCCCGGGAGAACCGCTCGCGACTGCTGGTCGAGATCTGCGATGCGGTCCGTCGGGTCTGGCCGGAGGGCAAGCCACTGTTCGTTCGCATCTCGGCCACGGACTGGGTTCCCGGTGGGTGGACCCCGGACGATTCGCGCTGGCTGGCGGCGCGCCTCGCCGGGCACGGCGTCGACCTGGTCGACGTCTCGTCGGCCGCCAACACCCCTGCCGTCCCGCCGGTGCCACTCGAGCAGGGGTATCAGGTGCCGCTGGCCGAGGAGGTCCGGGCGTCCGGGGCGGTGCTGGCCGGCGCGGTGGGACTCATCAGCGACCCGCACTACGCCGAGCAGGTGCTGGCCGACGAGCGGGCCGACGTCGTGTTCCTGGGCAGAGTCGGGCTGCGCGAGCCCGCCTGGCCGCTCCGCGCGGCCGCCGAACTCGGAGTGCCCTGGCGTGAGGCGCCGTACCCGCCGCAGTACACGCGCGGCAAGTGGTGAACCCCGCCGGTCAGCCGGCTGTCGCCACCCCGATGGCCGAGTGCGGCTAGAGGTCCAGCTCGATGTCCGAGCAGGGCATCGCCGTGCACACGGTGATCCGCTCCCGGACGACCGTGTCGGTCGTGCCTCCGTCGGCCCGGGACTCCGCGCTGGTGGTACCGCTGAGTTTGCCGGTCACACACGCCTTGCACAGTCCGCGTTCACACCCGGTCGGTACGGAGATGCCCGCCCGGCCCGCGGCTTCGAGCAGGGTCGTGGCCCCGTCGATCTCCACCGAGGTGCCGGTGCGGCGGAAGTGCACGGTGTAGCGACTGCCGTCGTCCGCCGGTCGCTCGAGTTCCGGGGCGGTGAACGACTCGGCGTGAAAGCGCTCGGCAGGCTGTCCGAGGGCGCGCAGCTGGTCGCGGGCCAGATCGATCACCGCGGCCGGCGCACACACATAGGTCTCCCGGTCGGCGGCGTCCGGGACGAGACCGCGCAGCAACTCCGGACCCAGCCGGCCGGTGGTCAGGCCGTCCCGCCCGGACGGCGTATCGGTGAACAGGTGAAGCGTGGCGCCCGAGTCGCGGGCCAGCCGACGGAGTTCCGCCTCGTAGATGATCGAGCGCTCGTCGCGGTTGAAGTACAGCACGGTGGCGTCGGTCCCGGCGTCGCGGGCGATGCGGCGCAGGAGGCTGATGATCGGCGTGATGCCCACCCCGCCGGCGATGAGCAGTGAGGGGGCGCCGGGCTCCGGCATGGCGAAGTCGCCCGACGACTGCGGAACGCCGACGAGAGTGACGTGGCGCCCCGCCTTCAGCGTGTCGTTCAACCGGGTGGAGACCCGGCCCCCGTCGACCCGCTTGACGCAGATCTCCAGGTGTCCCGGCTCGTCGCGCTGCGAGCCGTCGAGCCGCGAGTCGATGCTGTCGCGGACGAGGCTGTACTGACGGACGAGTTCGGCGGTGCCGCCGTCGTCGTCGTCGTCGACCTCCACCCGCACCGAGATGTACGCCCCGGCCTCCCACTCCACGTCCTCCCACCCGCGCGGCCTGGCCAGACGCACGGAGAGCGCGTCACCGCCGGCGACCGGCGTGGCCGACAGGACCCTCGCGGGAACATTGTGGAAGCGGGGCTTGTCCAGGTACGGGGACTCGGGCAGCGGCCGATACGTGAACCCCGAGATCACGCGCCGCACGAGCGAGGAGGGGTCGCGCAGCAACTCGGCCGGTCGTCCGAACTCCCGCTCGCCCAGCGGCACCGACAGGCCCGTGAGCGTCGTGGCGATGAGCGGCACCGTCTCCAGCAACGGGGTCTCGTGATACGGCAGCCCGAACCGGGCGGCGAGGGCGCGCACCTCCGGCGCGATCCTGCGCTGCATGGACGGCGGCAGGTCGGGAAACAGGTGATGCTCGATGTGGGTGTCCAGTCCGCCGTAGAAGATCCGCAGGTCGGGGCGGTCGTCGAACGGAACCTCCTCCTCGAGGATCCGGGTCAGCGCCTCGTCCATCCGTCGGCTGGGCAGGAAGTTGCGGGTCGCCCGGATCTGCCGCTCGTAATACTGGTCGGGGGTCTCATCCGGGCCGGGATCGGTGAACAGTTCCAGTTCACCCGCGTGGTGTTCGATGAGCACCAGGAACAGCACGGACATGTATCCGGCGACTCCGCCCAGGTAGTTGGCCACCAGGGTCGGCAGCGGCTTCCATCCGGAGCGGAAGGGCTCGTCCACGAAGCGGCGCCGCGCGTCCCGACGGGCGATCCTGGCCGGTGAGCGCAGGGTGTACGAACTGAAGAACGGGTGGCTGTCGACCTTGCGCGCGATGTTGGCCAGGAAGAACGGTGCCGCGACCGGGGCCATGGCAGCGAGCGCGGAGATCAACGCCACCTGCCCGAGGTGGTGGCCGTACCAGTCCTGGCCCGCGCTGCCGCGGAAGACGCTGTAGCCGAGGTCGTGGTCCTTGCCGACGATGTTGGTGTTGGGGTGGTGGCCCGCGTGGTGCATCGTCTTCCAGTGGTCGACGTCGACGTTGAAGTCCCAGTCGTAGCGATCCGAGTGGTACTCGCCGTTGCCCGGCAGGTGGTCGTAACTGCCGTGGACGATGTTGTGGCCCAGCTCGGAGAACTGCATGAGTCGGTACATCATCTCCAGCGCGGTGGCCCGGCGGATCGCGCGCGGACCCCCCTCGCGCAAGAGTTCGCGGCGGCGTGCGTCGATCGCCCGCCCATATGCGGTGACGTGGCGGATGTGATCCAGGTCCTCCTGGCCCACCTCGGCCTTGGCCCGAGCGTAGAGCTCCTCCATCGCCTCGGCCAGGCCGGACGGTGATGCCGAGTGGGCGGGACCCGCCGGCCCTGCCGCCCCGTTCGTCGAGCTCCCCGGCTGTGAACCCTCCGAGCCCGTACCTGCGCTGATGTTACTGGCGAGAGTCATGAGTGTGACGGTAGCCACTCGTCGGGACCGGGAACAGGGCGATGGCGGTCGGATGGTTGGCATTTTCGGTCACTCGGCAACCTGCGTTGATACGGTCGGGCGATGACCTCGTCGTCGGGCCCGTCCGCGCTCAGCTCGTCCGCGGTCGGCTCGTCCGCGGTCGGCTCGTCGACGCCGCGCTCGTCCTCGCCCGTGTGGGCGGTGCCCCGCGGCACGGAGGGGATCCGCATCATGGTGGACGGCGGCGTCGCGCGCGGGATGACGACGACGGAGTGCCTCGCCGGCACCGGGCTCGACGCGGCGGACCTCGACGACGAGACCGCACAGATCTGGGCGCACCAGGAGTTCGTGGTGATCCGCAATCTCCTGGGCGAGCTCGGGGACCGGCCGGGTCTGGGTGCGGGTATCGGTGCCCATTCGACGCTCGGGCGCACCGGCGTCATCGGCTTCATGATGCTCGCGGGGCCGACCGTGCGGGCGGCGCTCGACCGGGCCATCCCGTACCTCGCGCTCTCGCCCACTCACCTGCGGTTCTCCCTCGAGGAAGGCTCGGCGGGAGCCACCGGAACCGGGGCCGACGTGGACTGCCTGCTCGCCGCCGATGACGAGATCCCCGCGGATGTCCGGACGTTCGTGGTCGAGCGTGACCTGGCGGGCCTGGCCGCGGCGCTCCGTGGGGCTCAGATCGACGTGGGGATCACCGGGCTCGAGACGACCCTCGGCCCGGAGAGTGCCGTGATCCTCGGTGAGTCGTGGGGGTTGACCGTCGACGAGGTCCGGCCATACGCCGAGCGGAACCGACTGGCCATCACCCGGGAGCGGCTGGACGCGCGGCTGCCCCAGGGCGACGAGAACACGGCGAAGCTCTTCGAGAGGCAGTGTCGCGAACTGCTCGACGACCGGCTGGCGCGCGTGGGCGTCGCGGGTCAGGTCCGCAGCCGCCTACGTCACGAGCGCGAGACGTGGCCGTCCATGACGGAGGTGGCAGGTGAGCTGCACATCGACGTCCGCACCCTGCGTCGCCGGCTGGCCGCGGAGGGGACCTCGTTCCGGCGGCTGCTCGACGAGGTGAGGCATCATCGGGCGCTCGAGCTGTTGGCGCTCCGCGTGCCGGTGTCGGAGGTGGCGCGCGAACTCGGGTACTCCGAGACCGCGACCTTCACCAGGACGTTCATTCGGTGGGAGGGGGTCCCGCCCAGTCGCGCCCGGCGGGCCGGGCAGATCGAGCGAGTTCCGTGAGGCGTCGGCCGAGTGCGCACCTCCCGGATCGCGACCGGGTTCCACGGATTGTGCCCCATATTCACGGATCGTGACCGATCAGGACGCATGGGCATCGGCGGTGCCACTCGGGCCGAATGGCAGGCTGGGGGTGCCGGCGGCACGGTGCAGAGAGGACCGGCTCGGCGGGGTGCGGTGGCTGGCCCCGGCGTCGAGCGCGACGATCCGCACACCGACCGAGCGGACTGCTCAGCATCCCGACACTCACCCGAGGAGAGCCGAAATGACCCTGTTCGAGACCCTCAAGGACCGCTGCCGCCCCGAGTGGGAGGCCTACATCCGGCACGAGTTCGTGGAAAGGCTCGGAGAAGGAACGCTGCCGATCGACGTGTTCCGCGACTACCTGATCCAGGACTTCCACTTCCTGGTGCAGTTCGCCCGTGCCAACGCACTGGCCGCGTTCAAGAGTCGCACGCTGGCCGACATCACGGCCGCCCATCAGGCCACGGGGGCCATCATCGCCGAGACCGCGCTCCATCTGCGGTTGACCGAGCGGTGGGGCATTCCGCGCGCGGAGCTCGAGGCCGCCGCCGAGAAGCAGGCCACCGTCGCCTACACCCGCTACGTCCTGGACGCGGGCATGTCCGGAGACCTGCTCGACCTGCACGTGGCGCTGGCGCCGTGCACCATCGGGTACGCCGAGATCGGGGCGCTGGTGCAGCCTCGCCTCGCCGACCACCGCGACGTGAGCGGCAGTGGCGGTGGGGTGACCGAGCATCCGTACGCCGAATGGATCGCCGAGTACTCGGGCGCAGAGTTCACCGCGGCGTCGGCTGCGGCGATCGCCCAGCTCGATCAGCTGGCCGCGGGCGGACTCAGCGAGCGACGTCTCGACGAGCTCACCGGGGTGTTCTCCACGGCCACCCGGTTGGAGGCCGACTTCTGGCAACAGGCTCTCGACAGCGTGGCCTGAGCCTCCGCGACCGGTCGTGGTTCGGCACGGCCCGATATACGCTCGTCGCTCCATGTCATGTCACAGTGAAAGGACGACTCAATGATCATTCTCGGTGCGATTCTGTTAATCCTCGGATTCCTGTTGGACATCCCGATTCTCTGGACGATCGGCCTGGTTCTCGTGGCGATCGGGGTAATCCTCTACGTGCTCGGAGCAGCCGGCCGGGCGGTCGGTGGACGCAAACACTGGTACTGACCCGGCCGGGTGTGTGACCACCGGGCCCGCTTCTCGCCGACCGTGAGAAGCGGGCCCGTCCACATGTGCGGGGCACCGCGGTGCGAACAGAGGCCGGGGTGTGCTCGATCGGTCACAAGGGCTCGATCGGTTACAAGGGGATGGTGACGACCTCGTCCCCCGCCGCCAGTGAGGTCACGTCGGCGGGGATCTCGATCAGCACGTCGGCCCGCGCCATCGAGGCGACCAGGTGCGAACCCGGGCCCGAGACCGGTTCGGCGGTGGGCGGCCCTGACATGCTGCCGGCGGAACCGGGCAGGAGCGCCGCTCGCAGGTACTGCGCCTTACCGGCGGGAGAGGTCACGTCGCGCGACAGCAGGGCCCGGCTGGTCTGCACGGGCACGCGACCCACGGCCTCGAGGACAATCGGACGCAGGAGTACCACGAACGACACGAGCGCGCTCACCGGATTGCCCGGCAGGCACACCACCGGCGTGTCCCGCCACGACGAGAGGCCCTGCGGGCCCCCGGGCTGCATGGCGACAGGGGCGAAGCGGGCCCCCTCGCGGTCCGCCAGGACCTGACGCACCACCTCGGCGTCCCCCATGGACACCGCCCCGACGGTCACCACGAGGTCGGCGTCCCCGGTGGCGACGTCCAGCGCCGCGGTGAAGTCGTCCCGCTCGTCACTGCTGATGACCGTCGCGGTGACCTCGCACCCGCAGGCTCGCAGCGCCGCGCCGAGTGTGAGCGAGTTGGACTCCCAGATCTGTCCCGGCTCCAGGGGCCTGCCCGGTGCGACGAGTTCGGAGCCCGTGGCCACCACGCCGACCCGCGGGCGCGGCCGCACGTCGAGTCCGGACTCCCCGAGCGAGGCCGCCGCCGCGAGGTGCCGGGCCTCGAGCCGGGTCCCGGCGGGGATCACGAGGTCACCGGCGCGGACGTCGTCCCCCGGCCGCCGCACGAACTCCCCGGCGACCCGCGGAGCATGGACCAGGACGGTCTCGGGCCGGCCCGCCTCGAAGGCGGCCGGGTCGGCCGGGTCGGCAGACGTGTCCTCCACGGGGACGACGCAGTCCGCTCCACCGGGCAGGGGGGCTCCGGTCATCACCGCGCAGGCCTCGTCGTCGTGGATCTCCGGTCCCGGCCCCTGGCCGGCGTGGATCGACCCCACCACCCGGAGCCGCACCGGCGAGTCCGGACCGGCCCCGGCGACATCCGACGAGCGCACCGCGTAGCCGTCCATCTGCGAGTTCACGAACAGGGGGAGGTCGGTCGACGCGAGCAGGTCCCGGGCGAGCACCGAGTCCGCGCACGCCACGAGGGGCAACCGGGTGCTCTGGGAGGCCCGCTGCAGCACCGACGCGAGATGCGTGCGCAGGAGCTCTCGGTACCCGTCGGGGGACGGGCGGGACTCGGGGCGGGTCGGGCGGTCGGGGTGGGAGGCCATGCCCCCACGGTAATCGCGTTGTACTGTGCCTACGGTCCGCGCGCGGGGCGCAGGCGGCGAAGCTAAGGGGCGACGGTGGCGAGAAGGCCGGGGAGAACGACGCTGTGGACCGTCCACGGTGACGGCAAGAGCATCAGGCCCGGCGAGGTCGTGGCCCCCATGGAACGGTTGAGCTGGCCCCGGACCATCGGCATCGGCGCCCAGCACGTGGTGTCGATGTTCGGCGCGACGTTCGTCTTCCCCATCATCATGGGGCTCAACCCACAGCTCGCCATCCTCTTCTCCGGCGTCTGTACGCTGCTGTTCCTGGCGATCGTCAAGGGGCAGGTCCCCAGCTACCTGGGCACCTCGGTCGCGTTCGTCGGGGCGGTCGCGGCGATCCGCGCGCAGGGTGGCACGAGCGCGGAGGTCACCGGCGCGATGCTGGTGGCGGGTGCGACGCTCGCCGTCGTCGGCATCATCGTGCACGTGGTGGGCGGGCGCGTGGTCACCGCGATCCTCCCGCCGGTCGTCACCGGGGCCGTGGTGATGCTGCTGGGCTTCAACCTGGCGCCCGTCGTGGCCGAGACCTACTGGCCGCAGGACCAGTGGGTGGCACTGACGGTGATGATCGCCCTGATCCTCATGACCGTGGGACTGAAGGGCTTCGCCGGCCGGATCGCGATCTTCCTCGCGCTGATCTTCGGCTACGTCCTGTCGTGGGTCCTCGACCTGGTGACCGGGCCCATCACCTCGTTCAACGCCACCGCCGGTGAGGTGACGGAGCACCTGCGGGTGGACTGGTCGGGAGTGTGGGACGCGCCGTGGCTCGGGCTGCCGCCCATGACCGACGAGGCCGCGGGCGTGGTGGGAATCCACGCCCCGGACTTCTCGCTCGCGTTCGTGCTGCTCATCGTCCCCGGGATCATCGCCCTGATCGCCGAGAACGCCGGTCACGTCAAGGCGATCGGCGAGATCACGCGCACCGAGACCGACGGCCTGATGGGCCGGGCCCTGGCCGCCGACGGTGCGGGCACCGTCCTGGCCACCTCGTTCGGTGGATCGGCGACGACGACGTATGCCGAGAACATCGGGGTGATGGCCGCGACCAAGGTCTACTCCACCGCCGCATATGTGGTGGCCGCCCTGACCGCCATCCTCCTGGGGTGTTCGCCGAAGCTGGGTGCGGTGATCTCGGCGACGCCCGGCGGGGTGCTGGGCGGGATCACGGTGGTCCTGTACGGCATGATCGGCCTGCTCGGTGCCAAGATCTGGAAGGAGAACCGGGTCGACTTCGGCAACCCGCTCAACCTGGTCCCGGTCGCGGCGGGCGTGGTGATCGCCGTCGGCGACACGACCCTGGTCGTGACGGACGACTTCCAGCTCGGCGGGATCGCGCTCGGCACCCTCGTGGTGGTGCTGGGCTACCACCTCGCCCGGGTGATCGCCCCGCAGTTGAGAGCGCAGGCCGAGCGCGACGAGATCCACGAGCTCACCCTCCTCGGGCCGAACCCGGAGGTGGAGGTGCCGGAGAGGTAGCCGCCCGCCGGTGATGCGGGCGCGCGCCTACACTCGACCCGGACGGCCGGCAGATCGGAGGTGCGCGTGACAACGCAGGACCCCCCGAACACCTCGGTGCTCATCGACACCTTCGGTCGCACCGCGCGAGACCTGCGCGTGTCGCTGACGGAGAAATGCTCGCTGCGGTGCACGTACTGCATGCCGGAGGAGGGGTTGCCCCCGATCCCCGACGCCGCACGGATGACGGGCGACGAGGTGGTCCGGCTGGTCGCGCTCGCGCACCACGAACTCGGGGTACGCGAGGTGCGCTTCACCGGCGGGGAACCGCTGATGCGCCAGGACCTCGAGCAGATCATCGCCGGGACCAGGGCGGCGTGCCCGGACCTGCCGATCGCCCTGACCAGTAACGGTGTCGGACTCGAGCACCGGGTGGGCGCGCTGGTCGACGCCGGGCTCGACCGGATCAACATCTCGCTGGACACGGTCAACCGCCTGGAGTTCGCGGAGCTCACCCGCCGCGATCGACTGCCGTCGGTCCTGCGCGGGGTGCGGGCCGCGGTCGAGGCGGGACTCGACCCGGTCAAGGTCAACGCGGTGCCGATGCGGGCGACCCTGCCCGGGGCTCCGGACCTGCTGGAATGGGCTCTGACCGAGGGCGTGCAGCTGCGGTTCATCGAGGAGATGCCGCTCGACGCCGACAACACCTGGTCCCGGGTGGAGATGGTCACCGCGCAGGAGCTGCTCGAGGTGCTGGGCGCGCGATTCGACCTCGTCCCCGCCGGCCGCGAGGACCCGTCCGCACCGGCCGAGTTGTGGCAGGTGGTCGGACGTTCGGTGGCGGGGTCTCCGGCACACGTCGGGGTGATCGCCACCGTCACCCGGAATTTCTGCGCGGCCTGCGACCGGACGAGGTTGACCGCGGAGGGCACAGTGAGATCCTGTCTGTTCAGCGACGACGAGACCGACGTCCTGGGCGTCCTGCGTTCCGGCGCGCAGGACGCGGAGATCGCCCGGGTCTGGCGCGGGGCGATGTGGGGCAAGCAGGCCGGGCACGGCATCGGCGGGACGGCGTTCCACCGGCCGCGCAGGTCGATGGGCGCCATAGGTGGATGATTTGTCAACAAAATGGTTCCGGCGTGTCCGGGACAGAGGTTAGAGTCGACCACGTGAGCACGACATCCAGAATGATCACCGTGGGGTACTACGCGGCGGCCGAGGACGCGGCCGGCACCGCGCGCGAGCGCCTCCTCACGGAGGCGACCACCATCGGCGAACTGGCCCGGGAGGTCTGCGAGCGGCACGGTGAGCCGCTCGCCAGCATCGTCACGGTCTCGTCGTTCCTCATCGGCGAGGAGACCACCCGCGATCCCCACGCGTCGATCGACGGGGTCTCCGTGGTCGACGTCCTGCCCCCGTTCGCCGGAGGGTGACCGGTGGGACGGCGTTCGGGGCTCGCGTTGGGCGTCGCCCTGATGTGTTCCGGCGTCGCCTGTGCGGTCGAGGAGCCTGAGGCCACCGCGGTCGTCTCGCTCGGGGTGGCGGCCGCCCCGTCGCTGTCCGAGGCGTTCGTCGACATCATCCGGATCTTCGAGGCGGAGAACCCGGGTGTTCGGGTCCATCTCGAACTCGGGCGGTCGGACGAGATCGCCCGGGGGTTGTCCGAACGCACGGACCTCAACGTCTTCGCCTCCGCGAGCGAGGAGGCGATGGAGTCGGCAGTAGAGCAGGGCGCGGCGGTGGGGCCGCAGATCTTCGCCCGCAACCACGTGGTCGTGGCGGTCCCGGCCGGGAACCCCCGCGACGTCCGAGAGATGGCCGACCTGGCCCGTCCGGAGTTGAGGGTGGGCCTGTGCGCGGTGGACACCCCGTGCGGGAAGGCGACCGAGAAGGTGCTCACGGCCTGGTCGGTGCAACCCGTGGACGCCGTGAGGGAATCGGGTGGGTCCCGCGCTCTCACCGCCAGGCTCGCGGACGGTGAGATGGACGTGGGAATCGTCTACCGCACGGACGTGGCGAGTTCGAACGGGTGGGTGGCGCCCGTCGAGGTGGAGGGCCGCGAACGCGAGCTGATGAGGTCAGCGGGCATGACCCGGTACGTCCTCGCCCGCGTACCCGGTGGGGAGGGCGGCCCGGACGGCGAAGCTGAGCGGGTCGCTGCCGACCGGTTCCGCGAATTGGTCACCTCTGATCGCGGCCGCAGAGCGCTCGAGGGGGTCGGGCTGGAACCGCTGCCGGAGTGACCCGGGTGCCGCCCGGCGCGCGGGACTAGACCAGCCAGTCGTTGGGGGCGAAGAGCTCGGCGTGAATCCGGTGTTCGGGCACCCCGGCCTCGAGGAACCTCGGGCGCATCGACTGGAGGAAGCCGGTGGAGCCACACAGGAAGACGTGTGCGTCCGCCGGGAGTCCGACGGAGGCCGGGTCCATGAGGCCCGGGTGGACCGTCCCGGGTCCGGAGGCCGCGTCCGCGCCGTGCTCGTACCAGGTGTGCACCTCGGCATCGGCGAGCAGTGAGGACTCGCCGGCGACCTCCTCGGCCAGAACGTGCTGGTCGGGCGAGCGGTCCGCGTGCAGGATCAGCACGCGCCGGGGATCGTCGGTCGCCGACAGGTGAGCGATCATGCCGAGCATCGGGGTGATGCCGATCCCGGCCGAGCACAGGACGACCGGTGCCGCGTCCGGGCCCGACCCGGTTCCCGCGGCGTCCAGGACCAGGTCACCGAACGGCAGCGTGACCTGGAGCGTGGTGCCGACCCTGGCGTGGGCGTGCAGCCACCCGGAGACCTCACCGGCGGGGCACGGACCCGCGCCACCGGAGACCGCGTCGACCCGGCGGACGCCGATCCGCCACGTGCCCGACCCCGGCGCCGCCGACAGCGAGTACTGACGCAACTGACGCGCGCCGTCGGGCAGCACCACTCCGACGGAGGTGTACTGGCCGGGTCGGAAGTCTGGCAGGTCGCCACCGTCGGGACCGCCGAGGGTCACCACGGTGACGGAATCGGTGACGTCCTCCCGGGCCAGGACGACGGCGGTCCGGAAAACGTCTCCCGGCTCGACCCGGGCCTCGGCGTAGAGGGCGTTCTCGAAGTCTACGAGGACGCCCGCCATGATCCAGTACACCTCGTCCCACGCGGCCGCGATCTCCGGGGTGATCGCCTCGCCCAGCACCTGGACGATCGCGTCGAAGAGGTTGTCGTGGACCACCTGGTACTGGTCGGCGGTGATCCCGAGGCTCGCGTGCTTGTGGCCGATCCGGGCCAGCATGTCGACGGGGCTCTTCCCGTCCACCAGCAGCGTCGCGAAGGTGGCGATGGAGGCGGCGAGCGCGCGCTGCTGGGCGCCCAGCTTCTGGTTGCCGCGGTTGAAGGTGTCGCGCAGGAGCTCGGGGTGGTTGCCGAACATCGTGCGGTAGAACACCGGGGTGATCTCGTCGATGTGCGCCCCGATGACCGGGAGCGTGTCGCGGATGATCGGGACGTGGTGCGGCGAGAGCTCCCGCGGATGGGCGAGGATCGTCTCGAGTGAGGTGAGCGACGTGGTCATGCGGATCTCCTTCAGTGGACGCGACGGGGTCACCCGGGCACCTGGGGTGCCGGGCGTCGAGGGGGTGTGGGTCGGTGGTCGCCGACCGGTCAGGGGGCGGGTCCCAGGCTGAGCAGGACCTGCCTGGTCGGGGTGTGGACGATGCCCGAGACGGTGAGTGGATCGAGGGCGGCGAAGAACGCCTCGCGGGCCTCGGCCAGGGCTCGGCGGAGGCTGCAGTTGCCGGCTAGCGGGCAGGGCGCCGGGCCCTCGCACTGCACCACCTCGCCGGGGCCCTCGAGTTCACGCAGCAGCCGCCCGACGGACGCCTGACGACCGGCCTCGGTGATCGCGAGACCACCGCCCCGGCCTCGCCGGGACTCGACGAGGCCGAGCTCCACGAGCCGGGAGACGGTCTTGGCCACGTGGCTCGTCGACGCGTTCACCGACTCGGCGATGCCCCCGGCGGTCATCCGGTCCCCGCGCCCGTCGGCCGCGGCGAGACGCATGAGGGCGCGGAGCGCGAGATCGGAGAACCTGGACAACTGCACGAGGCCGAGCGTGCCATATTGCGAACCGCCGTAGCGCATTTGTCCGCAGTGATCTCAAATACGTTCTGAGCTGGGCATTTGGCGGGCGTGTCACCAGCAGGAACGCGGGGTCCCCCTAACCGTCGCGGCCCGTCGTCGCGTCGGCGGAGCACCTCGGCGGGGGCGGGGGAGGGCGCGGCTAGGATCGATCCCCATGGCAGCCTCCCTCCTCGTCGCCGGCACCACGTCGGATGCCGGCAAGAGCGTGGTGGTGACGGCGCTGTGCCGGGCGTTCGCCCGGCGGGGCATCAGGGTCGCGCCGTTCAAGGCGCAGAACATGTCCAACAACTCGATGGTCGTCCGGGGTCCGGCGGGCTTCGGGGAGATCGGCCGCGCGCAGTGGATCCAGGCCCTCGCGGCACGCGCCGAGCCCGAGGTGGCGATGAACCCGGTGCTGCTCAAGCCGGGCGGCGACCGGCGCAGCCACGTGGTGGTGATGGGCCGCCCCGCCGGGACGGTCTCGTCCAGGGACTTCGTCGACGGTCGCGTGCATCTGGCCACCGCCGCCCATGCCGCATACGACGACCTGGCCGACCGGGCCGACCTGGTGCTGTGCGAGGGCGCGGGCAGTCCTGCCGAGATCAACCTCCGTGCCGGTGACTACGTCAACATGGGCCTGGCCCGTCACGCCGACATGCCGGTGGTCGTGGTGGGCGACATCGACCGCGGCGGGGTCTTCGCCGCGATGTACGGCACGGTGGCACTACTGGATGCCGCCGACCAGCGGCTCGTCGCAGGCTTCGTCGTCAACAAGTTCCGCGGTGACCCCTCGCTCCTCGCACCGGGGCTGGACCACCTCGAGGCGCTCACCGGACGGCGGGTCCACGGAGTGCTGCCCTGGAGCCCCGACGTGTGGCTCGACTCCGAGGACGCGCTGGACATCGGCGGTCGCCGCGCCGACGCCGGCCGGGCGTTGCGGGTCGCCGTGATCCGGCTGCCCCGGATCAGCAACTTCACCGATGTCGACGCGCTGGGGCTGGAGCCGGACGTCGACGTGGAGTTCGTCACCGACCCCCGGACCGTCCGGGGCGCGGACCTGGTGGTCCTGCCCGGCACGCGCGCGACGATTGACGACCTGGCCTGGCTCCGCTCCCGCGGTCTGGACCGCGCGGTGATCGACCACGCCCACGCCGGGGGGTCGGTGTTCGGCATCTGCGGTGGCTTCCAGATGCTCGGCCGACTCGTCCGGGACCCGGAGGGGGTGGAGGGTCCCGAGGGCGCGGAGGTCGACGGGCTCGGGCTGCTGGACGTGGAGACGGAGTTCGGGCCGGAGAAGGTCCTGCGTCTGCCCACCGGGGAGGCGCTCGGTCACGCGGCGGCCGGGTACGAGATCCACCACGGGCGGATCGGCCTCGGCGCGGACCCCGAGTTCCTCGGGGGCGCGAGGCGCGACGGTGTGGCGGGCACCATGTGGCACGGGAGCCTCGAGTCCGACGGGTTCCGTCAGGCCTACCTCGCGGAGGTGGCGGCCCGCGTCGGCCGGGTCCGCGAACCCTCCGGGGTGGACTTCGCCGCCGCACGCGAGAGGCGACTGGACCTGCTGGGTGATCTGGCGGTGGAGCACCTCGACCTGGACGCCCTGCTGGAGCTGGCCCGCGAGGGCGCGCCGGAGATGCCGTCCCTGCCGCCGGGGTCGGAGCGGTGATCCTCGTCCTGGGTGGGACCGCCGAGGCGCGGGAGCTGGCGAGACTGCTGCAGGACGCGGGTCACGAGTTCTGCTCGTCCCTGGCGGGGAGGGTGGCGCGTCCGCGGCTGCCCGTGGGCCGGGTCCGGATCGGCGGCTTCGGCGGGGTCGAGGGGCTCCGCGACCACCTGTCCACGCACCGGGTCCGCGTGGTCGTGGACGCCACGCACCCGTTCGCCGCGGGGATCTCCGCCAACGCCGCCGCCGCGTGTGCGCAGGCCGGCGTGCCCCTGCTCCGGCTCGAACGACCGGGCTGGTCGGCGGCCCCCGGCGCCGACCGGTGGCACTGGGTGTCGGGGCACGACGAGGCGGCGTCGACCGCCGCGGACCTCGGGGGCCGCCCGTTCCTCACCGTCGGCCGACAGTCACTGGCGAGGTTCGTCGGTCCGCTCGCCACCCGCGAGGCGCTGGTGAGGGTGGTCGACCCGCCCGAGGGGATGATCCCCGCCCGGTGGCGGCTCCTGCTCGACCGTGGTCCCTACTCGGCCGAGGGCGAGCGGGCGCTGTTCACCGCGCACCGGGCGGACGTGCTGGTGACCAAGGACTCGGGAGGCGTGCACACCTGGCCGAAGATGGCGGTGGCCGCCGAACTCGGGGTGCCGGTGGTCGTCGTGCGCCGCCCGGGGGCCGCTCCGGGTGTGGAGGTGGTGGCCGACGCGGTGGCCGCCGTCGACCGGGTCGGGACCCTGGCCTGAGGAGGCTCCGGACGCCGGGTTCCGGGCCGATCCACAGGATCCGATTACGGGGTTAACACATGTGTAGAGACGATCGACGCCTCGCCTGGCCGCGTCCGTCCTCGCGGGACCCGATCTCGCGCGGGTCTGCATCGCCGCAGGTCAATCAAGTCGAGGACGGTGGACTGGCCTCACGTATCACGACTCCGGCGCCACCCGCAGGGACTTCGCCCAGCCCGGCGCCGCCGAGAACATGATCAGAGAAATCGGCCTAAACACAGAAATGTTCGGACACCTGAGAATAGTGTGGTCTCCATCACACCAGGAGGCCGAGTGTTATCAGTTCGTAATCTCGAAGTCGTCTACGACGACGCGATGCTCGTCATCAGAGGTGCGAGTTTCGACGTGCCGGACGGCCACATCGTCGCGCTGCTGGGCGCGAACGGAGCCGGCAAGTCGACGCTGCTGCGCAGCCTCTCCGGACTACTCGATGTCCACAACGGGGCCATCACCAAGGGGTCGGTCACCCTCGACGGGGAGGACATCGGTTCGCTGAGCGCACCCGCGATCGCGCGACACGGCGTCAAGCACGTCCTCGAGGGGCGACGGATCTTCAAGGAGTTCTCGGTCGAGGAGAACTTGCGCATCGGCGCGCACGTCACGCGCCGCCACCTCCGCGAGGGCCTCGACCGCGTCTACGGGATCTTTCCCGTCCTCCACGAGCGCAGGTCGCGAGTCGCCGGCTACCTGTCCGGCGGCGAGCAGCAGATGCTGGCGATCGGCCGGGCGCTCATGTCCGCACCGCGATTCCTCCTGCTGGACGAACCGAGCCTGGGCCTGGCGCCCAAGATGGTGGAGCAGATCCGGGACATCATCGTGGAGATCAACTCGCAGGGGACCGGGGTGCTGCTGGTCGAGCAGAACGCGGCGATGGCGCTGTCGATCGCCAGGCACGGGTACGTGGTGGAGACCGGCCGCGTGGTCATGGACGGGCCCGCGGCGGACCTGCTCGACAACGACGACATCCGCGAGTTCTACCTGGGCGCGCGCTCGGACTCCGACGGGACGAAGTCCTATCGCAACGTCAAACAGTACCGCCGGCGCAAGAGGTGGGCATCATGACGAACCCGTCCACGACCAGCCCGGTCGTCGAGTTCTCGCAGGTGAGTTTGGCCTTCGGGAACCTCAAGGCGATCGACGGCGTCGACTTCACCGTCAACCCGGACGAGCTCTTCGCGATCATCGGCCCCAACGGCGCCGGGAAGACCAGCATCTTCAACGTGCTCTCGGGGGTGTACCGGCCGCAGCAGGGGTCGGTGAAGCTCAAGGGTCAACAGCTCCTGGGGATGCGTCCGCACAAGATCGCCCGTCTGGGGGTCGCCCGGACCTTCCAGAACGTCGAGTTGTTCGCCAACCTGACGTTGGTCGACAACCTCATGCTGGGTCGCCACGTGAAGTTCCGCTACGGCACACTCGCCGCGATCGCCTGGGTGGGGCCGGCCAGGCGCCAGGAGGAACTGAACCGCGCCGCGGTCGAGGAGATCATCGACCTGCTGGAACTGCAGGCGTGGCGCAAGCTCCCGGTGGGCCTGCTGCCCTACGGCATCCAGAAGCGCATCGAGCTCGGGCGGGCGCTGGCGATGGAGCCGGAGATCCTCCTGTTGGACGAACCCGTGGCCGGGATGAACCTCGAGGAGACCGAGGACACCGCGCGCTTCCTGCTCTCGATCCGACAGGAGTTCAAGACCCCCATGATCCTCGTCGAGCACGACATGAGCCTGGTGATGGACATCGCGGACCGCGTGCTGGCCATCGACTTCGGCGCCCCGCTGGCCCTCGGCACCCCCGCGGAGGTCCAGAGCCACCCGGCGGTGGTGGAGGCCTATCTGGGCGGCCAGGCCGCGGTGCCCGCGGACGGAGGGGGGAGCTGATGAGCACCACCACTCTGGCCACGCGGGTCCGGGACAACGCCGCCGCCCACCCCGGGGACGTGGCACTGCGGAGGAAGTCACGGGGTGTCTGGCAGCCGACGACCTGGGCCCAGTACTGGGACCAGATCCAGGACGTCGCGCACGCGCTGATCGCGCTCGGGATCGACACCCAGGACCGAGTCGCGATCCACAGCGAGAACCGGCCCGAGTGGCTGATCTGCGATATCGCGACCGTGGCCGTCCGGGGCGTCAGTGTGGGCGTCTATCCGACCAACCCGGCCGCCGAGGTCGGGTACCTGCTGGAGAACAGCCAGGTGAAGCTGCTCGTGGCCGAGGACCAGGAGCAGGTGGACAAGGCCCTGGCGGTCTCCGAGCAGTGCCCCGACCTCACCCACATCGTGTACCTGGAACCGCGCGGGATCCGGGGACACTACGACGACGAGCGCCTCATCCACTGGGACGACTTCCTGGCGCTCGGGCGAGAGCACCGTCTGAAGGACCCGGAGGCGGTGGTCAGACGGATGGAGCAGGCACGACCTGACGATCTGATCACCCTCGTCTACACCTCCGGGTCGACCGGCCCACCCAAGGGCGCCATGCTCACCACGTCCAACGTCGAGTTCGCGATCGACACCGTCATGACCCGCGGGGGGACCTCCGATCCGCCCCCGGGGCCCTCCGATTACGTGCTGACCTATCTCCCGCTGTCGCACGTCGCCGAGCGCTTCTTCACCACGTGGATGAGCTGCGCGAGCCGACTCCAGGTGACCTTCGCCGAATCCATCGACACCGTGCCCCAGAACCTCCAGGAGGTGCAGCCCACCCTGGTGATGGGCGTGCCGCGGATCTGGGAGAAGCTCCTGGCCTCGGCCCAGATCCGTCTGGAGGACGCCACCTGGCTCAAGCGGAAGTGGTCGGGTTTCTGGCTGGCGCGCGCCGAGCGGATCGGCGACGCGCTGGTCTCGAACGGCGGACGGCACACGGCGGCGAGCCGGGCGTGGTACCTGGTGGGCTGGATCTGCATGTATCGGGCTCTGCGGGTCCGGACGGGCCTGCGGTACGCACGGCACGCGGTCTCCGGAGCGGCACCGATCGCCCCGGAGGTCCTCAAGTTCTTCATGGGGATCGGCGTCCCGATGCACGAGCTCTACGGGATGACGGAGAACTCGGCGATCGCCACCACGAACAAGCCCGGACGGGTCAAGCTCGGGACCGTCGGTGAACCCCACGAGGGCACCGAACTCAAGATCGACGAGAGGACGGGCGAGATCCTGGTCCGCAGCCCGGCGGTGTTCGCCGGGTACTGGCGAAACCCCGAGAAGACGGCCGAGACCATCGACGCCGAGGGCTGGCTGCACACCGGGGACGTGGGCGAGTGGGTCGACGGGACCCACGTCAAGATCACCGACCGGATGAAGGACATCATCATCACCGCCGGCGGCAAGAACGTCTCGCCGTCCGAGGTCGAGAACGCCCTCAAGGTGTCCCCCTACATCAAGGAGGCCCTCGTGATAGGCGACGGTCGCAGGTACCTCACCGCCCTCATCGGGATCGAGCTCGACACAGTCGGTGACTGGGCCACCCGCAAACGGATCGCCTACACCACCTACCGCGACCTGACGGAGAAACCCGAGGTCCGTGAGCTGGTGCAGGGGGTCGTCGACGCCGCCAACGAGAGGTTCAACGCCGTGGAGCAGGTCAAGGCATTCGCGCTGCTGCCCAAGGAGCTCGACCACGACGAGGGTGAGCTGACCGCCACCCAGAAGGTCAAGCGCTCGGCGGTGACGGGGATGTTCGCGGATCTCGTCGACGAGCTCTACGAGGGGGCACGATGACCCAGTTCCTCAGTGCCCTGAGCGTCGGTCTGGGGTCGGGTGCCATCTACGCACTCGTCGCGATCGGCTTCGTCATGATCTTCAAGGCCACCGGCGTCATCAGTTTCGCGCAGCCCGCGTTCCTCATGTCCGGGGCGATCATCGTCAGCTTCCTCGCGCCGGTGATGGGGTTCTACGTCGGGGCGATCCTCGGGGTGATCGCCATCGGTGTCATCGCCCTGCTGGTCGAGCGGGCCGCGATTCGCCCGATGGTCGGCAAGGCGGTGTTCATCGTGGCGATCATCACCGTGGGGTTGGACATCGTCATCCGAACCGTCGCCGGGATGTTCCTCGGCACCCAACCGCGCTCGGTCGGGGACCCGTGGGGGACCGACGTCTCGGTGATCGGCGGGGTCATCGTCCAGCACCGGCACGTGGCGGCGTTCGTCACCGCCGCCGTGATCGTCGTCGCCCTGCTGTTGTTCTTCCGGTACTCCTCGGTGGGCCTGGCGATGCGTGCGGTCGCCTCCGACCAGGAGGCGGCGATGGCCCAGGGCGTCAGCGCCAGTGCGATCTTCGCGCTGTCCTGGGCGATGGCCGGGGCCCTGGCGGCACTCGCGGGGATCTTCGCCGCGACGGGCGGCCCGATCGGCAACACCTTGTGGCTCGTGGCTCTTATCGCGTTGCCCGCGATCGTCATCGGCGGGTTCGACTCGATAGGCGGCGCGATCATCGGCGGCCTGACCATCGGCATAGCCCAGGCCATGGTCTCGACCTATCACAACCAGTGGTTCGACGGCAGCGGCGTCATGCCCGAACTCACCACGAACCTGGGTCCGCTGATGCCCTGGATCATCATGCTGGCCGTGCTGCTGGTCAGACCCCACGGACTCTTCGGCACCAAGGAGGTGGAACGGGTATGAGCACACTCGTATCGGCGGCGGAACCGTCGGGGGGATCCCCGACGCCGCGGACCGCGACCGGGCGACGGGCCGGCTTCTTCGGCGGTCCCCGCGGGCGGCCGGAGCTCTACTCCAGCTACCGGCAGGAGCAGGCGCTGTTCAACACGCGGGCCAAGGCGCTGGGCGCCGCCGTGCTCGTCGTCCTCGCCGTCCTGCTGCCGCTCAACGTCAGCGACGACGTGCTGCGGATCCTCGGGCTCGGGCTGGTCCTGGCGATCGGCGGGATCGGGCTCAACCTGATCACCGGTTACGCGGGGCAGATCTCCCTCGGTCACGCCTTCTTCGTGGGGGTCGGCGCGTACACCGCCTCGGTGGTGGCCGGCGATCCCGAGGGGCGTGCGCTGGGCCTGGGGATCACCTTCATCCCGGCGTGGATCCTCGCCGCCGGTGCGATGGCCGCGCTCTGCGGGGTGATCGTGGCGCCGCTGGCCACCAGGTTGCGGGGGCTGTACCTCGCGGTGGTGACGTTGGGCCTGGTCTTCCTCGGCACGTACATCTTCACCGAGTGGGGGAGTGTCACCGGTGGCCAGGGAGTCGGTCGCGAGGCCCCCCGGCCGATCCTGTTCGGGGACGACCTCACCCTCGACAGCGCGTTCACCTCGGACCAGAAGTTGTACTGGTTCTTCCTCGCGCTGCTGTTGATCGGGGCGCTCGCGGCCCGGAACATCGCGCGTTCACGGGTCGGCCGCGCCTTCGGAGCCATCCGCGACCGTGACATCGCGGCCGGCGTCATGGGTGTCGACCTGGCCCGTTACAAGCTCATCGCGTTCACGGTCTCGTCCTTCTACGCGGGTGTGTGCGGGTCGCTGCTGTTCGTCGCGAACCGGCACTTCGGTCCGGAGCAGTTCGGGCTGATCATGTCGATCCAGTTCGTCGCGATCGTCTTCATCGGCGGGGCCGCGACGATCTCCGGCACGATCATGGGCGCCCTGCTGATCGCGTCGCTGCCCCGGATCTCCTCCGAGATGGCGCACTTCGTCCCCTACATCTCCACGGCGCCCAACGTCAGCCCGAACATCTACGAGGTCGAGGCGATCCTGTACGGCGGCCTCATCGTGGCGTTCCTGTTGTTCGAGCCACGCGGCCTGTTCGGCATATGGCTGCGGATGCGGATGTATTGGAAGAGCTTCCCCTTCACCTACTGACCCCACCCACGTCTGATCCCACACATCGAACACCGAGGAGAACATCATGAAGTCCAAGACGCTACGCAGCGGGGTGGCCGGTCTGGCGGCCGTCGCCCTGGTCCTGTCGGGCTGTGGTCGCGACGACGCCTCCGACACCGAGGTCGCCGGGATCACCGACGAGCCGTGCCCGAACGCGGTCGACGAGTCGAACGGCTGCATCTACCTGGGTGCGGTCACCGACCTGACGGGCCCGTTCTCCCCGGTCGGCGCCCCGATGATCGAGGGCGCGCAGGCCTACTGGCAGAACGTCAACGAGAACGGGGGCATCGACGGCTACGAGGTCGACATGGTGACCCACGTTCGCGACAGCGGCTACAACGAGACCACGCACTCCCAGGAGTACCGGGAGATCAGGGATCAGATCCTGGTGCTGGCGCACTCGCTGGGCACGGCCCACACCAATGGCATCCTCGATGACACCCGGCAGCAGAACATCCTGGCGGTTCCCGCCTCGCTGGGGTCGAACTGGCTCTTCGAGGACGGCGTGCTGGAGTTCGGTACCAGCTACTGCGCCGAGGCCATGAACATGGTCGACTACGCCGTCGACGAGCTCGACGCCACGAGCGTCGGGATGGTGCACTTCCCCGGTGACTACGGCGACGACGCGGCCAACGGGGCGGAGATCGCCGCCGAGGAGCGCGACATCGAGTTCACGCGGTACACCACGGCGCCCGGCGGCACCGACGAGCAGACCGCGGTGATCCAGCGGATCCTGGCCGACCGTCCGGACGTCGTCCTGCTCGCCACCAGCGCGATCGAGACCGGCGCCATCGTGGGTGCGACCGTCGCGCAGGGGTACGAGGGCCAGTTCATCGGCGCCACGCCCACCTGGAGCGCGGGGCTGATGGGGAGCCAGGCGGCTCCCGCGCTGGAAGCCCGGTACCGGGGCGCCGCCACCGTCGCGCCCTGGGGATACGACTCCGAGGGTCACAACGAGATGCGCGAGTTCGCCGAGTCCATCGGGGCCGAGCCCAACGACTGGTTCGTGCTGGGATGGGCCGCCCAGACCGTCATCCGCGGTCTGCTCCAGCAGGCCATCGAGAACGACGACCTCACCCGGGCCGGGGTCTTCGAGACCGCCGACCAGCTGACCGGGTTGGACACCGACGGCATGTTCGCCGAGGGCGCAGGTGACTACTCGGGTGACGTCAACGAGCACGCGTCGCGCTCGACCATCTTCAACCGGATCGAGGCGGGCAGCCCGACGGGTCTGGTCCTGGAGGAGGAATGGTACGAGGGGCCGACCGCGGCGGACTTCGAGTTCACCGAGGCGTGCTACCTCATGTGACCGAACGCGCTCGGTTCAGCTGACGCGAGCCGCCCGTCGACCACCGTCGACGGGCGGCGCGCTGTGCACGCGGGCGACCTCGGCCGCGAACCTCGCGGCCAGTGCGGGGTGCCCGGCCCAGTGGGTGTGGAGGTACGAGGCGTGCAGGGTGGGGGTCGCGAACCCCTCGACCCGGTCGCCCCAGGTCCACGCCGCGGACGCGCCCGCGCCAGATGTGCCCGCACCGGAGCCCGGGGTGACCGTGGTGCGGTGGAACTCGTGGCCGGTGACCTCGGTGCCCGCCACGGTGAGGAGGTTCGTCGACCCCGCGGTGACGCGGCGGTAGCCCAGCGTGAGGCGCGGGGACATGGCCGCGTCCGCCGGCACCGCCCCGATCATCGGGGCGCCGTCGAGGGTGCGACAGAGGTAGAGCAGTCCCGCGCACTCGGCCACGGTGGGCACACCGGCGCCGAGGGCGGTCCGCAGCGCCGTGAGCATCGGCCGGTTGGCGGCCAGTCCCGCCGCATGCACCTCCGGGAACCCGCCGCCGAGGTAGACGCCGGCGGTGCCCTCGGGCAGTGCGGAGTCGGCCAGTGGGTCGAAGACGGCCACGTCGCACCCCGCGGCGTCGAGCAGCTCGACCGTCTCAGCGTAACGGAAGGTGAAGGCGCGGCCTCCCGCCACGGCGACGACCGGACGACGTGGCCCGGACAGTGCCAGTGCCGGCGGACCCGAGTCGGGCAGGCCCCCGACCAGTGCCTCCTCCGCGGACCAGGCCGGACCGGCCAGTGGCGGCGCCGCGTGGGCCAGGCGCATCACCGCGTCCAGGTCCACCGAGTCGGCGAGGCGGTCCGCGAGGTGGTCGAGGCTACCGGCGGCTCCCGGTCGCTCCGCCGCCGGGACCAGGCCGAGGTGACGGGACGGCGCGGTGACCTCGTCGTCCCGGCTCAGCACCCCGAGCACGGGGATCCCCAGCGGCTCCAGGGCGCGGCGTACCTCATCCGAGTGGCGGAGAGACCCGGCCTTGTTGAGGATCACCCCGCCGATGCGGACGGAGGGGTCGAACGTCGCCATGCCCAGCACCACGGCGGCGATGCTGCGCGAGGCGTGGGAGATGTCGACCACCAGCAGCACCGGGGTGTCGGTGAGGCCGGCGACGTGGGCGGTGGAGGAGAAGCCGTCGCCGCCGATCTGGCCGTCGTACAGGCCCATCACGCCCTCGATCACGGCGACGTCGGCCGGGCGCGGCGCGGCCTGCGCCCCGTGGAGCAGCAGGGGAACGATCGCGTCCTCGCCGACCAGATGCGGGTCGAGGTTGCGGCCCGGTCGTCCGGTGGCGAGCTCGTGATATCCCGGGTCGATGTAGTCGGGCCCCACCTTGTGGCCCGAGACCGTGAGGCCCCTGCGCCGCAGCGCCGCCATGAGCCCGGTGGCGACGGTGGTCTTGCCGTGACCCGACGCCGGCGCCGCCACCACGAGCCGGGGCAGGTGCGTCACCATTCGATCCCCCTCTGCCCCTTCTGGCCGGCGTCCATCGGGTGCTTGACCTTGGTCATCTCGGTCACCAGGTCGGCGGCGTCGAGCAGCCGGGGGTCGGCGTCGCGGCCGGTGATCACCACGTGCTGACGACCGGGCCGCGACGTCAGCGTCTCCACCACGTCCTCGACGTCCACCCACCCCCATTTCATGGGATAGGTGAACTCGTCGAGCAGGTAGAGGTCGTGTCGCTCGACGGCCAGCCGGCGCGTGATCTCCGCCCAGCCCTCGGCGGCGTCGGCGGCGTGGTCCTCCTCGGTGCCGTCCTTGCGCGACCAGGACCAGCCGGAGCCCATCTTGTGCCATTCGACGGGCCCGCCCTCACCGGTCTCGGCGTGCAGTCGGGCGAGGCGCTCCATCACGGTCTGTTCGCCGATGCGCCACTTGGCGGACTTGACGAACTGGAACACCCCGATGTCCCAGCCCTGGTTCCACGCGCGCATGGCCAGGCCGAACGCGGCGGTGGACTTCCCCTTGCCGGGCCCGGTGTGGACCATGATCAGGGGTTTGTTGCGGCGTTGCCGGGTGCTCAGCCCGTCGTCGGGCACGCGGGTCGGTTGTCCCTGCGGCATCAGGCCACCTCTCCCTCGGGGTGTGCGGGGCTCTGTCGCGCGGCCGTGCGGGTCCGGACGGTGTCGGTCAGCCCCTCGGCCGTCACCTCGCCCAGCGGGATGTGTTCGGCGCCCAGGTGGGCGGCGAGTTCGGAGGCCAGGCCCATGCGGAACCGACCGCTCTCGCAGTCCACCACCACCGACGCCACCGGTAGGGAGGCCAGCCCGGCCGCCGCGGCGTGGGACCGGGCGAGGGCGTCCGGGCCGTGGGTGGCGCGGCCGTCGGTGACGACGACGACGAGGGGTCTGCGCTGCGGATCGCGGACCCGGGCGATGCGGAGCACCTCGGCGGTCGTGAGCAGGCCCTCCGCCAGTGGGGTCCGACCGCCGGCCGGCAGCTCCGCCAGGCGGGCGGCGGCCACGTCCACCGAGGAGGTGGGCGGCAGCGCGATCTGCGCGCCGGACCCGCGGAAGGTCACCAGTCCCACCGTATCGCGGCGGCGGTAGGCATCCATCAGCAGGGAGAGGATGGCGGTCTTGACCTGCTCCATGCGGGTGCGAGCGGCCATCGAACCGGAGGCGTCCACGCAGAACAGCACCAGGTTGGCCTCCCTGCCCTCCCGCACCGCCGAGCGCAGGTCTCGGGTGGACAGGAGCAGTCGCCCGCCGTCGAGCACCGGCTGCCGCCCGCGCGCGGCCTGGCGGGGCGCGGCGGCGCGGATGGTGGCGGGCAGGTGGACGTCGGAACCGGTGAACCCCGTCGAGCCCGTCCGGCGGCCGGTCGTGGTGATCGCGCGGGACCGGCGGCCGGAGACTCCGTGGCCCGTCCCTGCGACGGTCAGCAGCCGCGTCCGGTACGGGTCCGAACCCGCCGTGACCGTCCCCGGCTCGGTCGTCGCGCCGCCCGGGCGGCCGTCCGCGCCGGAATCTGCGACGGCGTCGGTGTCAGAACTGGCCCCGGTGCTGTCGACCGCCTCCGGGCTCGGCCCATCGGATTGCGCATCCGGCTCGGGATGTCCGCCGTCCCCCGCGGAGGCGGCGGGGTCGGCGTCCTGCCGGCCGGCCGTGGCATCGCCCGCGGTGTCGTCGTCCCGGGGCTGGGGGTCGCGTTGGGGGTCGCGTTGGGGGTCGGGCTGGGTATCGGGGTCGGGGTCGGGCTCGTCGTCGTCGCCCAGCAGGCGGTCGAGGAGGTCCTCGTCGAGCCCCGGGGCGTCGAACGGTGCGCGTCGACGGCGGTGGGGCAGCGCCATGCGAGCGGCGACGCGGATGTCGGCGCGGGTGATCCGGTCCCGCCCCTCCCAGGCGGCGTGGGCGGCGGCCGTGCGCGCGGTGACGATGTCGGCGCGCATGCCGTCGACGTCGAAGCCGGCGCAGACGGTCGCGATCGTCGTGAGCGCCCAGTCGGTGAGCTCGATGCCGCCCACGCGCTCCCGGGCGGCGACGATCCGCTCACGCAGGGCCAGCTCCTCCGTCGCGAAGGTCGCGCGGAAGCCGTCCGGGTCGGAGTCGAAGGCGACCCGGCGACGGATGACCTCGGCCCTCAGCTCCGCCTCCCGCGGGGCGGAGACCTCCACGGTGAGGCCGAAGCGGTCGAGCAGCTGGGGCCGGAGCTCGCCCTCCTCGGGATTCATGGTGCCGATCAGCACGAAGCGGGCGGCGTGTTCCACCGACACCCCGTCGCGCTCGACGGTCACCCGTCCCATCGCGGCGGCGTCGAGGAGCTGGTCCACCACGTGGTCGTGGAGCAGGTTGACCTCGTCCACGTAGAGCAGTCCGCGATGCGCGCGGGCCAGCAGGCCGGGCTCGAAGGCGGTCACTCCCTCGCTCAGGGCCTTCTCCAGGTGCAGGGACCCGGCGATGCGGTCCTCGGTCGCGCCGATCGGCAGCTCGACCAGGCGGACCGGTCGGTGCTCGGTGGGCGCGTCGTGGGGGATCGGCCCGTCGGGGGTGTCGCCGCCACGGTCGGCGGGCGCGCTGGAGAACCTGTCGCCGGTCACCACCTCGATCTGCGGCAGGATCCCCGCGAGCGCACGCACCATCGTGGACTTGGCGGTGCCCTTCTCGCCGCGGATCAACACGCCGCCGACCGACGGTGAGACCGCGTTCAGCAGCAGGGCCAGCGCCATGTCGTCCGAACCGACGACGGCGCTGAAGGGGTAGTGCAGTGGCATGGGGGCTCCCGCTCTCGTCTGCCAGGCTGGTCAGCGCGAGGCCGGTCTCCGGACTTCCCGGCTCATCTCGAGCGGTCGCGCTGGACGCGATCGCCTGAGAGGCCGGGTTACCGTAGCGGGCCCTGTGCCGGATTCTCACCGGCTTCCCTGATTCTCCCCTCCGCACCGCCCGGGGCGGGTCGTGGGGCACCTCGTGCTGTGGGGGTGTAGTTGTCTCTTCAAGGGCGAGGCTACCCAGCGTCCTCGCGTTCCGGGCGGTCGGGCTCGGCGGGCGGGTTCGACGGTAGGGTTCCGCGTCATGAACGGACAGGTGGTCGTGGTGGGGATCGGCGGTGACGGCTGGGCCGGTCTCGACGAGGCCCGTCGCCGCGCCGTCCTGGGCGCCGACGTCCTGCTGGGCGGGGAGCGGCACCTGGCGATGCTGCCCCCCGAGGTGACCGCCGAACGCGAGCCGTGGCCTCGGCCGCTGCGCTCGGCGTTGCCCGAGGTTCTCGAGCGCTACGACGGTCGGTCGATCGTGGCCCTGGCCTCGGGTGACCCGCTGGTCGCCGGGGTGGCCACGACGTTGATCGACCTGCTCGGCTCCGATCATGTGGAGGTGCTGCCGGCCGTGTCGTCGGTCGCGCTGGCCCGGGCCCGGATGCGGTGGCCCGCCGAGGCGACGGTGGTGCTGCGCGATCACCGGACCCTCGTGCGTGAGCTGGCGCCGGGACGGCGGGTGCTGGTGCTCTCCGAGGACCGCCACACGCCGTCTGCCGTCGCCGGGGTGCTGACCGGGGCGGGATTCGGGGACAGCGTGCTCACCGTGCTGTCGGATCTGGGGAACCCGGACGAGGCCCGTCAACGCTGTGTGGCACGCGACTGGGATCCGGGACGCGCGGCGCCCCAGCTGCACGTGCTGGCCGTGGAGTGCGTGGCCGGGCCCGCCGCGCGCCCGCTCGGGGTGGTTCCGGGGCTGCCCGACGACGCCTTCGAGAACGACGGCCAGCTCACCCGCCGCGACCTGCGTGCCTCGGCCCTCTCGCGGCTCGCACCGTCGGCCGGCGAACTGTTGTGGGACGTGGGCGCCGGAGCAGGATCGGTGGGAATCGAGTGGATGCGCGCGCACCCGTCCTGTCGCACTGTGTCCGTAGAGGCCGATCCCGAGCGGGCCGCGCGCGTGGAGCGCAACGCCGCGCGGCTGGGGGTGCCGTCGCTGGAGGTCGTCCGGGGGCGCGCGCCGCAGGCTCTCGAGGGGCTTCCGCAGCCCGATGCGGTGTTCGTGGGTGGCGGAGGCACCGCGCCCGGGCTGCTGCGGCAGTGCTGGGAGGCGCTGCGTCCCGGCGGCAGACTGGTCGCGCACGCCGTGACGATCGAGACGGAGCGGGTGCTCGTCGACGCCCGCGCGGAGTTCGGCGGTGAGCTCGTACGGTTCCACGTGGAACACGCCGACTCGATCGGCTCGTTCACCGGCTGGGCACCCGCGCGGGCCGTGGTGCAGTGGTGTGCGATCACGCCGTTCGCCGCCGTGGCTGACCGCCGGGAGACAGGGGAGAGCTCGTGACCGTTCACTTCGTGGGCGCCGGCCCCGGCGCCGCCGACCTGCTCACCCTGCGTGCGGCTGCGGCTCTGGCCGCGGCGGACGTCTGCCTGTACGCGGGCACCTATCTGGACGACGGCGTGCTCGACCACTGCCGACCGGACGCGCGGTTGGTGGACACCCAGCACCTGGACCTGGACGGGATCATCGCGGAGATCGTGGCCGCCCACGCCGAGGGGCTCGAGGTGGTGCGGCTGTGCTCGGGTGACCCGTCGCTGTACTCGGCCCTGGCCGAGCAGACCCGTCGGCTCGATGCAGTCGGCGTGCCCTGGGACGTGGTGCCCGGCGTCCCGGCCTACGCCGCCGCCGCCGCGGAGCTAGGGGTCGAGCTGACGGTTCCCGAGGTGGTGCAGTCCGTCGTTCTGACCCGGGTCCAGGCCCGGTCGACGGCCATGCCGTCTTCTGAATCCCTGGAGAACTTCGCCGCGACCGGGGCGACGCTGGTGCTGCACCTGGCGATCACCCGGATCCGCGAGCTCGCCGAACGGTTGGTGCCCACGCACGGCGCGGAGTGCCCGGTCGCGGTGGTGGCCAACGCGAGCCGCCCGCACCGAGTGGAGCTGCGCGGCACTCTCGCCGACATCGCCGACGCCGTCGAGGCCGCGGGCCTGCGGCAGGCCGCGGTGATCCTGGTGGGCCGGGCACTCGTGCGACCGGGAGAGGCGGAGTCCTGGTTGTATGCCTCGGACCCGGAGAGGGAGTCGAAGCGGCGGCGCGTGGCGGGGTGACTCGGATCCACCGCGCGGCGACCACCCTAGCTCGGTCGGTCCGTGCCGCCGGACGGAATGCTCTAGGCTCCCGGCCGCCGGCCGGTGTGCACGACCGCCAGGGCGGTATCGACGTCGAGGTCCGGGTCCAGGACGGCGGCGCCTCTGATCGCCGCGGACCCCACCTCGACGAGCCACTCCACGAGGTCGTCGACGGGAAGGCGGCAGCCTGTCCGCACCCAGTTCAACGAGGCTTCGTCCGCAGCCGCGATGATCGTTCGGCCGACGAACTGGACGGTGGCGTCGTCGGCGTCGACCCCGACGAGCTCGGCCAGCATCTCGAGCGCTCGAGCGCGTCCTGCCTGCGACGCCTCCAGTACGTCCGCGTCCGGTGAGCGCCCCCCGGCGATCAGTCGCTGGGCGAGTTCCGGGTGATCGGCGACGTAGCACAGGTGCGCACGGAGGCCGGCTCGGATCGCGTCGGCGGGGTCGGTGTGGGCGCCCGCGGCGAACGCCGAGTCCATGTTCTCCACGAACCTGTCGAGAACCGCCCGGTACAACCCCTGCTTCGACCCGAAGTGGTGGAACACCAGACCGTGCGCGACGCCTGCCCGTCGAGCGATCTCGGAGACCGTGACCGCGCTGTAGTCGCGTTCGGCGAACGTCTCGGCGGCCGCCTCGAGGACGCGACCGCGCGTCGCGACCTTGCGTTCGGCTCGTGACGTCGAGGCGCTGCGGGCGCCGGGGGCGTCCTCGGGGCGCGATCCGGCATCGCTGTTCACGCCCCCGAGTGTACGAGAGGGGCCCGGCCGCCACTCTTTCTGACCGAAAGTCATTGACTGCCAGTCAACCAAATCGATAGGGTTCCCGACATCGTGTTCGACATGGAGGAGCCAGCATGGCCGTCAGACTGATCCGGTTCGTCGCCGAGGGGACGACGCACTGGGGCATCGTCAACGGTGACGAGGTCACCGCCCTGGAGGGCGCCTATCTGACCACCGGGGAGGTGCTGGAGCGGGGAATCGAGGAGTGGCGGGACGGGCTCGATCGACCCCCGACCCACCGGCTGTCCGCCGTGACCGTGGTATCGCCGGTGACCACCCCGTGTCGGGTGATCTGCCAGGGTGCGAACTACCGACAACACGCCATCGAGTCGGGCATGGATCCCGACAACCGCGCGTTCAACCTGTTCTTCGACAAGACCGACGCCTCGGTGTCCGGGCCGTTCGACCCCGTCACCCGCCCCCGCCATGTGCGGCTGCTCGACTACGAGATCGAACTGGGGCTGGTGATCGGCGCGACCATCGACCGGCCGATCACCCTCACCGACGACCAGCTCCCCCGCTATGTCGCCGCCCTCACGATCGGCAACGACATCTCGGCCCGCGATGTCCAGCTCCCTCAGGGGCAGTACTTCAAGGGCAAGAGCTACCGCGGGTTCTGTCCGCTCGGCCCCGAGCTCCTCGTCCTCGACGAGGACGAGTTCCCACTCCTCGACGATCTAGACCTGGAGTTGAGGGTGAACGACGAGGTCCGGCAGTCGGACTCGACGTCGAACTTCTTGTACCGACCGGCCGAGACGCTGAGCGAGCTGAGCACGTTCTGCAACCTGTCGCCCGGCGACGTCGTCCTGACCGGCACGCCGCACGGGACCGCCGCGAAGTCACCCCATCCGCTCATCAGGCGTCTGGCCACCGCTCTGCTTCCCGAACACGTGATGTGGCGGTTGTTCATCCGACGCAGTCAGGACGGCCCTTTCCTGCGACCGGGCGACCTCGTCACCGCCTCGATCCGCTCGGGAGACGGGTCTCTCGATCTGGGCACGCAACGCACCCCCATCATCGCCGAGAACTCGACGAACGGAGAGACATCATGACGATCGCGCAGCCGGTCGACACCCCCCTCGCGCCGGAGATCCTCGCTCACTACGTGGTCAAGACGCCACGGGCGACGGAGATGATCGAGTGGTACCGGACGGTTCTGGGCGCGAAGGTCGTTCACGAGGACAAGCAGATCGCCTTCCTCACCTGGGACGACGAGAGTCATCGACTGGCTCTGGTCAAGATCCCCGGCTTCGTGCGCTACCTCTTCCCGTTGGCCAGGCTCCGCCGCAAGATCCTCGGGGTCGACCACCTGGCGTTCACCTACAGCTCGCTCGAACGGCTGCTCCTCAACCACGAGCGCCTCGCATCTCTCGGGATAGAACCGGTGTGGTCGATCAATCACGGCCCCACCACGTCGTTGTACTACGAGGACCCGGATGGGATCCGCCTCGAGTTCCAGGTTGAGAACTTCCCCACCGCGGAGGAGACCGCCGCGTTCTTCGACAGCGAGGAGTTCGCGGACAACCCCATCGGCGTCATGATCGACCCGGGGTATCTGCTGGAGCGGCTCCGCGGCGGCGCGGCGCCCTCCGAGCTCGTGCACCGACAGGCGGGAGTGCGTCCGGGCACCACCGCCCGGTCCAACAAGCGCGCCATCACGTTCCGCACGCTATGAGCCCCGAGACCCGGGCCCCCGTCGTGATCTGCGGCGCGGGCAGCTCCGGCGCGACCCTCGCGTTGCTGCTCGCGTCGCGTGGGATCTCCTCCCTCGTGCTCGACCGGCGGCAGGAGCCACTGACCCACCCCGCCGCGCACGTCATCAACGCCCGCTCGCTCGAGATCTGGCGCGAGATCGCCCCCGACCTCGCCGGACAGATCGCGGCGCTGTCCCCGCCGATCTCCGAGATCAGCGTCATCCGGTGGATGTCGTCGACCTCCGCACCCCCGCTGGGCGAGATCGACCTACTCTCCGATCCGGAACGGTTGGAGCAGGTTCGCTCCCTGAGCGACTTCCTCCTCTCGCACGTGGGCCAGCACCTGCTGATGCCCGTGCTCTGGAAGTGGCTCGACGCCGAACCGCTGGTCGAGTTCCGCCGCGGGGTGAGCGTGCGCGCCGTCACCCGGGTCGAGGACGGCGTGGTGGCGGACACGGACCTCGGTCGGATCGCCGCGCAGTACCTGATCGGTGCCGACGGCGCGAACAGTCCGATCCGCGAGAACCTCGGGATCGGTCTGCGTGGCCCGGTCCTGGCCCGTATGGCCAGCGCGTTCTTCCGGTCCCCGGACCTGCATCCGGACGACAGGCCCCTGCTCACCTGGATCTACCGACCGGAGTTCGCCGGAGTGCTCATCGCGCACGCCGATCGCCACTACGTGTTGATGGGCACCTACCTGCATCCCGGGCAACCCATCGCCGCCGACCCGGACCGGTACTGGCGTGACACCCTCCCCGCGGTCCTGGGCGAGGACAACAGCTACGACATCGTCTCCACCGGCGCGTGGACCATGACCTCACAGACCGCGGAGAGCTTCCGCCGCGGCAGGGTCATCCTGGTCGGTGACGCGGCCCACCGGTTCCCGCACACCGGGGGCTACGGACTCAACAGTGGCGTGCAGGATGCCCACAACCTCGCGTGGAAGCTCGATGCCGTGCTCACCCACGGCGCCCGCGAGACCCTTCTCGACACCTACGAACTCGAACGCCGACCGGTGGTCGAACGCTTCGCCCACCACAGTGTGTCCAACCACTTCCAGCTCGACGCGGTCACCCGGCACTTCGGTGCGACGAACCGTGCGCTGTACAACGCCACCCGGTTGATGGGCCGGGCGCCGCTGAGGTGGCTGCCGACGGGGATGGCCGCGCGCCTGTCGGAGCATCTCGTTCGGGGCGGCCTCGCGCGGACGGCCGTTCTTCTCGAGGAGACCCCCCGGGCGTCGCGTGTGCGTGCACGAGCCGCCGAGGCGATACCCCTGCAACTGCCGCATTTCATCTCGACCGGCCTGGAGTTCGGGTACTGCTACGACGGGCCGCTCGTGGCCGCCGACGACGGAGGTCGTCAGTCCGGCGCCGACGACGACGTCGTGGGGGATGTCGTGGAGTACTCGCCGTGCGTCGTGCCGGGAGGCCGACTCCCGCACGTATCCCTGATCGACACCTCCGACGGGCGTCGGTCGATCCTGCAGCTGGTCAACCGCGCCCCGCAGACGGTCACCCTCATCACCGCCGATGCGGGGTCCTGGCGGGACCGTCTCCGCAGCGGGTCGACCGGACCCGTGGAGGTCGACGTGGTCGACATCCGCACCTGGTGCGTCGACCCGGAGCGTGCGGAGACCCTCCTGGGCCTCGACCGGGGCGGGGCCGTCGCGGTCCGGTGCGACGGGCACATCATCTGGAGCACCGAGACCTCGGCCGCCTCGTCCGCGGGGGACCTGGTGACCTTCCTCCGGACCCGCTGGTCGCCGGTGTTCAGCACGTCGACTGCCCCGTCACGCCGTGAGAAGGAGTCCCAGCCATGACCCACGCCGCCACCGAGGCCGCCACCCCCGGAGCCGACAGCGCAATACTGGAGTCGATCGCGAAGCGCATCTTGTGGACCTCCACGGCGATGATCCACCACGCGAACCGGGTCCGCCCCAATCCCAGCGGCCTCAAGGTCGGGGGGCACCAGGCCTCGTGCGCGTCGATGGTGCACATCATGACGTCGCTGTGGTTCGGGCAGCTCCGCCCCGGCGACCGTGTGTCGGTCAAACCCCACGCCTCGCCTGTGCTCCACTCGATCAACTACCTTCTCGGCGACCTCGACGAGAAGTACATGCCGACGCTGCGCGAGTACGGCGGTCTCCAGCCCTACCCCAGTCGATCGAAGGACCCGGACCGCGTGGACTACTCCACCGGATCGGTGGGAATCGGGGCGACCGCACCGTTGTGGGGTGCGATGGCCCGGCGCTACGTGGACACCACCTTCGGTCCCACCGGCCCCGGTCGGCAGTACTCGCTCGTCGGCGACGCCGAACTCGACGAGGGAGCGGTGTGGGAGGCCGTGCTCGACCCCTCGGTGGCCGAACTCGGCGAGGTGGTGTGGATCGTCGACATGAACCGGCAGTCGCTCGACCGCGTCGTGCCCAACATCGCCGCCCCGCGGTTGGAGCAGATGTTCGCCGCCGCGGGCTGGCAGGTCCTCACCGTCGACTTCGGTCGGACTCTGGAGGAGCTGTTCGCCCGCCCCGGTGGCGACGCGCTGCGACGACGACTGCGTGACATGTCGAACCCCGAGTACCAGAGGCTGCTGCGGTGCACTGCGCAGGAGATCCGGGACAGGCTGCCGGGCGAGGGGGCCGATGCGGAGGCCATCGCCACGGTGATCGGGGATCTCGCAGACGCGGCCCTCCTCGGCGCGATCTCCAACCTCGGTGGTCATGACATCGACGCGCTGCGTGACGCCTACGCCCGGATCGACGACCAACGCCCCACGGTGATCCTGGCCTACACCGTCAAAGGTTTCGGTCTGCCGACCCAGGGGCACCCGCAGAACCACTCCTCACTGCTCACCGGCGATCAGTTCGCGAGCCTGGCCGACTCCCTCGGTGAGGAGGTCGATCGCCCGTGGCGGAGGTTCGACCCGGGATCACCCGAGGGCACGCTGTGCGCGGCGACCGCGCAGTACCTGCGCCGGGAGCCCGCTCCGTCGCTCCCCGATCTGGCCGTGCCGCGGGACCTGAGCCGTACACCGCCGTCGACGTCGACCACCCAGGCCGCTCTCGGGCGAGTGCTCCTGGACCTCACACGCGACGCCCCGGATGTCGCCGCACGCGTGGTGACCGTCAGCCCCGACGTCAGTTCGACCACCAACCTGGCCGGGTGGCTCAACAAGGTGGGGGTCTGGTCGCCGACCGAACGTCACGACTGGTTCGCCGATGACTCCGAGACGGTCGTCAAATGGCGTGAGAGACCCACCGGGCAGCACATGGAACTCGGAATCGCGGAGACCAACCTCGTCGGACTGCTCGGCGAGCTCGGTGCGACCTGGAGTCGGTGGGGTCAACCGCTCCTGCCCATCGGCGTCGTCTATGACCCCTTTGTCGAAAGGGCCCTGGAGCCGTGGTCGTTCGGCATCTACGCAGGTGGGCAGTCGATTCTCGTCGGCACACCCTCCGGCGTGAGCCTGTCCGCGGAAGGCGGGGCCCACCAATCGGTGACGACCCCGTCCATCGGCGTGGAACAGCCGGGCTGTGTGTCGTACGAACCCGCGTTCTCCGTCGAGGTGCAGTGGATCCTGCTCGACTGCCTCGCGCACCTCGGTCGGCCCGACGGGCGATCGGCCTACCTGCGTCTGTCGACGCGGCCGGTGGACCAGCACCTCGCCTCGGTTCCCGACGACCCCGCCGCTCGCGAGCGCCGCCGGGCCCAGGTGGTCGCGGGCGCCTACACCCTGAGAGCCTGCGCGGATCCGGACGTCACCATCGTCGCGATGGGAGCGGTCGTCAGCGAGGCGCTGGCGGCCGCCGACCGGCTCTCCGCTCTGGATATCGGATCAGAGGTCGTCTGCGTCACCAGCGCAGGCCTGCTGTTCGCCGCCCTTCAGGCCCGGGCCGGACGGTCTGAGGCACCCAGTTGGATCCTCGACGCGGTGTTCCCCGCCGAGCGCGCGGCACCGATGGTCACGGTGCTCGACGGGCACCCCCACACGCTGGCCTTCCTGGCCACGATCAACACCGTGCCGCTGCGCGCGCTGGGGGTCTCGACGTTCGGCCAGACCGGTGCGCTGGAGGACGTCTACCGGCATCACGGCATCGATACCGACAGCATCGTCCGGGCTGCCCTCGACGCCGTCGGCTGATCACCTCCCGACGCGCGGGCCGGCCCCTCGAATTACACTATCGACGTACTCGTAGCACTTCTGTAATACTGCATCGATGGCGACACACACGGTCACGAATCAGGTCCCGCCCCTCGTGGGGTACGACGCGTCGGAACAACCGGTGATCCTGGAGGCCCTGGCCCGCGCCGGGGCGGACCACGCGAGGGACGAGCTGCGTGAGATCGGTCGGCTCGCCGGGTCCGCCGACGCCCTCGAGTGGGGCGACCGCGCGGAGGCGAACCCCCCGATCCTCCGGACCCACGACCGGTACGGGAACCGGATCGACGAGGTCGACTACGATCCGGCCTACCACGAGCTGATGCGTCGTGCCGTCGGCTTCGGTCTGCACGGCGCCCCGTGGGCGGACCCCCGGCCCAGCCCCCACCTCGTGCGCGCGGCCAAGTCGAGTGTGTGGGGCCAGACGGACGCCGGGCACGGGTGCCCGATCTCGATGACCTACGCGGTGGTTCCGGCGCTGCGCCGCGCTCCCGACCTCGCGGCGACGTTCGAAGCGCTGCTGACGGGTCCGGAGTACGACCCGGTTCTGGCGCCGCCCACCACCAAGCGGGGTCTGACGGCCGGGATGTCGATGACGGAGAAGCAGGGCGGGTCCGATGTCCGCGCCAACACCACGCGCGCGACGCCGAACGCCGACGGGACGTACTCGATCACCGGGCACAAGTGGTTCACCTCCGCGCCGATGTCCGACCTCTTCCTGGTCCTCGCGCAGGCGCCGGGTGGGCTCACGTGCTTCTGCGTCCCGCGCGTCCTGCCCGACGGCTCACGCAACCCCTTTCTCCTGCAGCGTCTCAAGGACAAGCTCGGCAACCGGTCGAACGCCAGCAGCGAGGTCGAGTACGACCAGACGACGGGCTGGATCGTCGGCGACGAAGGCCGGGGCGTCGCGACGATCATCGAGATGGTCAACATGACCCGACTCGACTGCACACTCGGTACCGCCACCGGGATGCGGGTCGGGGTCGCGAACGCCGTCCACCACGCGAGGCATCGCCGGGCCTTCGGAGCGGCCCTCATCGACCAGCCGCTGATGCGCAACGTGCTGGCCGACCTCGCGGTGGAGGCCGAGGCGTCCACGACGGTCGCACTCTGGCTCGCCGGACTCACCGACCTCGCCGACGCGGGAGACCGGGAGGCCGACGCCCTGCGACGGATCGGGCTGGCCGTCAGCAAGTACTACGTCTGCAAACGCGGGCCGATCCACGCGGCGGAGGCCCTGGAGTGCCTCGGCGGCAACGGATACGTGGAGGACTCCCGGATGCCGCGGCTCTATCGCGAGGCGCCCCTGTTGTCCGTCTGGGAGGGGTCGGGAAACGTCGCGGCCCTGGACGTGCTGAGGGCCATGGCCAAGCAGCCGGAGACGGTCGAGGCGTTCCTCGGGGCCGTCTCCTCCACCCGCGGGGCGGACGCCCGACTGGACGGCGCCGTCGATCGCCTGGGCGGAACGTTGACGACGATCGCCACCGGGCAGCCGGACGAGGCGCAGTATGTCGCGCGCCGGGTGATCGGGGACATGGCGGTGATCCTGCAGGGGCACCTGCTGGTCCGCCACGGACACCCGGCGGTCGCCGACGCCTTCTGCGCCAGCAGGCTGGGGGCCGATCATGGTGACGTCCTCGGCACGCTGCCGACCGGGGTGGACACGTCCGCGATCCTCGATCGCGTCACCCCGAAGGTCGGGTGAGCGTCGTGGTCGAGCATGTGAGAGTGACGGTTTCGGCGCACGGTCCGGTCACCGTGATCGGTCTGAACCGGCCCGATGTCCGCAACGCCGTCGACCGGCCGACCGCGCAGGCTCTCGCCGAGGCGTTCCGGGCCTTCGACGCGGACCCCGAGGCCTCCGTGGCCGTGCTGCACGGAGAACACGGCACCTTCTGCGCCGGCGCGGACCTCAAGGCGATCGCGCGGGACGAGGGCAATCGGGTCGCCGCGGACGGGGACGGTCCGATGGGGCCGACGAGGCTCCGACTGGGTAAACCGGTGATCGCCGCGCTGTCGGGCCACGCGGTGGCGGGTGGTCTCGAGCTCGCATTGTGGGCCGATCTCCGGGTCGCGGAGGAGAGCGCGGTGATGGGGGTCTTCTGCCGCCGATGGGGCGTGCCCCTCATCGACGGCGGGACCGTCCGCCTGCCGCGCCTCATCGGCACGAGCCGCGCGATGGACCTCGTGCTCACCGGCCGCGCGGTCGGTGCGGCGGAGGCGTTGGAGATCGGGTTGGTGAACAGGGTCGTGCCCGACGGCACGGCGTTGACGGCAGCCATCGAGCTGGCCACCGAGATCTCGCGGTTCCCCCAGGAGTGCATGCGACGGGACCGGCTGTCGCTGCTGGAACAGGAGGGGCTCGACGAGGAGGCGGCGATCAGGAACGAGTACGACCACGGGGTGGTCTCGCTGCAGGCCGGGGCGGTCGCGGGCGCGGCCCGGTTCGCCGACGGCGCCGGACGTCACGGATCCTTCGGACCGGCACAGGCCACAGAGGAGACGGGCAGATGACCACCGATTACCGCACCCTGACCTACGAGGTGACCGGGGCGATCGCACGGATCACCTTCGACCGCCCCGAGCACGGTAACGCCATCACGAGCGACACCCCGATCGACCTCGCGTCCGCCGTCGAGCGCGCCGACCTCGACCCGGCGGTCCACGTGATCCTCCTGTCCGGGCGGGGCAAGGGATTCTGCGGCGGCTACGACCTGTCGATCTTCGCCGAGGGGATGGCCCGAGACGCCGCCGGCGCCCACGGCGCCCCGGGGGGCCCCGGAGGATCCGTGCTCGACCCGGGCGTCCAGGCCCGCAACCACGACCCGGGCGTCACGTGGGATCCCATGGTCGACTACGCGATGATGAGTCGGTTCAACCGGGGTTTCTCGAGCCTCCTGCACGCGAACAAGCCCACGGTGGCCAAGTTGCACGGATTCGCGGTGGCGGGCGGCACCGATATCGCACTGTTCGCCGACCTCATCATCTGTGCCGACGACACCCGGATCGGGTACCCGCCGGCGCGGGTCTGGGGCATCCCGGCCTCCGGGATGTGGGCTCACCGGCTCGGCGACCAACGCGCCAAGCGCCTGCTGTTCACCGGCGACCTCATCACGGGGCGGCAGGCGCATGACTGGGGGCTCGCGATCGACGCGCCCCCGCCCGAGGAGCTGGACGACCGCACCGAGGAGCTCGTCGGACGGATCGCCCAGATGCCGGTCAACCAGCTGATGATGGCCAAGCTGGCGTTGAACAGTGCGCTCCTCGCGCAGGGGGTGGCCACCTCGGGCATGATCAGCACGGTCTTCGACGGCATCGCGCGCCACACCCCGGAGGGGTACGCCTTCCAGGCGAGGGCCGCGACCGAGGGCTTCCGGGAGGCGGTGCGTTCCAGGGACGAGCCCTTCGGTGACGCCAGGACAGCGGGGAAGCCGGCGCCTCCGCCAGTGTGAGCCCGGTTCGGCGGCGGTCAGTGGCCGCCGCCGAGCGCCGTGGTGGCGAACGCGCCGAACTCGGCCCGGAACCGGTCATACGACTCCCTGAGCCGCTCGCCGGGCCAGTCGTCGGGGAGCAGTTCCGCGGGGAGCAGCGGATCGTGGAGGATGTGCCGGACGGTGGCGGCCGCGAGCTCGAATCGTGCGGACATGTCGTCGGCGCGTTCTGCGGCGGCGAGTAGTGCCCTCCCCGTGGCGGACCACTCCGCCGGGGCGAAGAGGTCCTCGGTGAGGGCCACGACGTCGCCTTCCGGCCGGCACGAGAAGACCGTGGTCCGCGACGACAGCGCCTCGGACCGCCCGGTGCATTCGGACCTCCCCGCGTAGAGGGCGTCGAGGTTGTCGGGGCGGATCCAGACGCCCTCGCGCAGCTCCGCGTAGCGCGACTCGGTGAGTTCGGTGCGGGTCGCGGCCCGGGTCACCGCGTCGGCCGGGACCGTGACCACCTGCATGGACCACTGCCCGTCCCATGGCCTCAACGAGGGGGAGAGCGCGGCCTCCTGCCGCCGCTGCCGCGCGATCAGGCGGGGCGAGAGGCGGTAGACACCGTTGTCCCGGTGGAGGTCCCCCGCGGCCACCATCCTGGTGAGCGCGACACGCATCGCGGACTCCTTGAAGCCCAGCTGGACGGCTACCTCGATGATCGCCGCCGCGGTCGCCTCCGCGGGGTGCATACCGAGGAGCACACTCAGCACCGCGGACCGGGCGGTGAGTTTCACCGGTGACTGCGGGGATGAGGGCACCATCCGACGATACCCGGACCGTGAGCGGAGGAACTCCGACGTCTCTCCCGTCATTCCTCGAGGTGGATCGCCCGGCGGGGCAGGAGCGGCACGGCGAGGAGGCACAGCGTGGTGACCGCGAGGATGACGATCAGCGTCGTGGTCATTGCGCTCTCGGTCCCTCGTGCGAGGCCACCGATGAACAGTGTGGTGACCAGAGCGGATCCGATCCCGTTCGCGATCTGCTGTATGGCGCTGAGGGAGCCGCTGGCGGAGCCGGCCTCCTCGGGTTGGAGATTGCCGAGGGCGGTGTTGAACACCGAATTGAAGCAGATCCCGGCGGCGATCCCGATGACGCTGGTGGCCAGGATGTTCTGCCACCAGGCCACGCCGAGGCCCGAGGTGACGACGTTCAGCAGCAGGATGCCGGTGCCCAGGATCGTGGCGACCATCCCGAGGAGGACGAGGCGCCTGCCGAGCGTCAGGATGAGGGCGTTCGCTATGCCCGACCCGATGATGATGCCGATCGTCAGCGGGATCAGGTGGAGCGAGGTCCGGGTAGGCGTGTACCCGAGACCGAGTTGGAAGAACAGGCTCAGGACGTACATGAGGCCGCTGAAGCTCGCGAACACGCACAACCCCACGATGAGCCCCGAGGTGAACCCACGGTTGCCGAGCAGGCTGCGGGGCAGGAGCGGGTCGTCCGCACGGGCCTGCCGCCACCCGAACGCTCCCAGGAGCCCGACTCCGACGACCGTGCTCCCGATCGTGAGTCCGTTCCACCCGTCGGAGGACCCGGTGACGAGTCCGAAGAGCAGGCCGAAGAGAGCGAAGGCCAGCAGCACGCTGCCGATCAGATCGATCCGGGTCGAGGGTCGCGCGGGAACGGTCGGGAGGTGCCGCAGGGCGAGGACCAGGGCCAGTCCGCCGAGAACCACGTTGATGAGGAAGATCGGACGCCATCCGAGGCCGAACACGTCCGCGTCGATGAGGATCCCACCGAGCACGGGACCCGCGACGGCGAAGACGCCCAGCATCGGGGCGAACACAGCGAACGCCTTTCGTAGCATCGGCTTGGGAAATGTGGCCGCCATGATGGCCATGCCCTGGGGGATCAACATCGCCCCGAAGACCCCCTGGAGGACGCGGGCCGTGATGAGTACCGCCGCCGAAGGCGCGAGACCGGCGAGGGCGGAACCGACGATGAAACCGATGAGCCCGACGAGGAACGTACGTCGTTGTCCGTACTTGTCCCCGATGCGTCCGCCCACCACGAGTAGCGATCCCAGAGCCAATGCGTAGGAGGCCCCGAGCCACGGGATCACGCTCTCGCTCACACCGAGTTCGCGCACGATCGACGGCGCGGCGACGTTGGCGATCGTCGCGTCCATCAGGTCCATCGCGTCGGCGAGGAGGACGACGATCAGGGTGAGCCAGACCGCTCGAGCGGTCAGAGGTGGTGGCGCAGGCGGCGCAGTGGTGGTCATGGTGTCTCCCGTCCGAGTAGTTACGAACAGGATCGTAACGAACATGTTCGTCACGAACAAGATCGACACTGGTATCGTCGGGTCATGACCCCCCGAGTACCCGTGAGCAGGCGAGACCGGCCGGCGAAGGCCGCGTTGTCCCGGGAGGGGATCGTCGACGCGGCACTGCGAGTGGTGGAGCGGGACGGCGCCGACAAGCTCACACTCCGCAAGGTCGCCGCCGAGCTCGACACCGGGCCCGCGTCGCTCTATGTCTACGTCCGCAACGTCACCGTCCTCCACGCTCTCCTGGCCGACCGTCTGCTCGCGGATCTGGATCTCCGGTGGGACGGGGTCGAACCGTGGCGCGATCGCCTCCAGCGAGTGATGGCCGACTACGTGGACCTGCTTTCTCAGCGGGGGGAGCTCGCGCGAGCGGTGATGTTCGTGTGGCCCGACGGACCGCACTATCTGGACCTGATCGAGCTGCTGCTCCGGCTGCTCCTCACGGCGGGCGCCGACGAGAGGTCCGCGGCCTGGGGTGTGGATCTGCTGCTCCAGTACGCGAGTTCCAGCGCCGCGGAGTGGGCGGCCCGCGAGTCCGGCACCGGCCAGGAGATCGACGACCTCACGGCGACGATCGCGACGTCCGACCCGGGCCGGCACCCGACGCTCGCCGCTTTTCCCGTCGGCGTCTTCACCCAGGGCAGTCCCGACGAGCGGCGCCGGTGGGCTGTCGGAGCGCTCATCGACGGCCTCGTGGGCACCTCACGGGGGTAATGGCCCCGCCGGCGTGGCCCGACCGTGCGCCGGGAGGAGTCGGTCGTGGGACAATGTGGCGGTGAGCAGCACTGATGAACTCCATGTCATCGTCGGTGCCGGGCCGGTGGGCTCCGCCCTGGCGGCCCGGCTGGCGGCCACGGGGCACCGCGTCCGACTGGCGACCCGCTCCGGACGCAGCACCGCTACCCCCGGCGTCGACGCGGTGGCGGTCGACGCCTCCGACAGCGCGGCCCTCAGCGCCCAGGCGGCCGGGGCGGCGGTGCTCTACAACTGTGCGAATCCCGGCCCGTATCCGGTGTGGGAAGAGAATTGGCCGCCGCTGGCGGCGTCGCTCCTGCGCACCGCGGAGGAGACGGGCGCGGTGCTCGTCACGGCGAGCAACCTCTACGGCTACGGGGTGGTGCATGAACCCATGACCAGGCACACCCCGCTCGATCCCGTCGACCACAAGGGGGCGCTGCGCGCGCGGATGTGGGAGGACGCCCTGGCCGCGCACCGAGCGGGGCGGGTGCGCACGGCAGAGGCCCGGTCCTCGGACTACATCGGCCCCTCCGTCCCTGCGGAGAGCGGCCTGATCGCCCGCTACGGCCGGGCGACTCTGGCCGGGAAGACCGCAGCCGTGTTCGCCGACCCCGACCACCCTCACACATGGACCGCGATCGAGGACGTGGCCGCCACCCTCGAGGCGCTGGGCCGGGACGAGCGGGCCTGGGGGTCTGCGTGGATCGTTCCGTCGAACGCGCCCAGAACCGTTCGGGAGGTCCTGAACGACCTTGCCGAGGCGGCTGGGGCGGCCCCACCGCGGGTGCGCCGTGTGCCGCGGCCGGTCCTCCGCGCCGGGGGGATGGTCGTCCCACTGCTGCGCGAGGTCAATGGTGTGTTGTACCAGTTCGACGGCCCTTTCGTCGCCGACGGGTCGGAGACCACCAACACCTTCGGCGTCTCCCCGACCCCGTGGCGGACCGTGATCGAGCAGACCGCACAGGCGTGGTCCGGCCCGGGCCGGTGAGCCGATGCGCGGTCAGCCGACCGACCCTGCCGCGCCCGGCACCGCGGGATCTCGGGGTAGAGCGTCGAGAAGCTCGCCGATCAGGGGGAGGAGGCAGGCGCTGCCCTGGCACTCCGGGTCGGCCGGTGGTGGGGGGCTGGTGTCGATCGAGAAGGTCAGTGGTTCCGCGGTAGGCGCCGGGGCCAGGGGGCTGGCGACGTTGCCGAACTGCGCGCGGTTCGTCCCGCCGTTGACGTGGCACTGCCAGTACACCGAGTAGTCGCCGTCGGTGAGGTGGTGAGTGTAGGTGACCTCCGAGAGATTCCACGGCGCGCTGTACGCGGCTGGCACGATGGCGGAGGGGTTGTCCGTCCACAGGTTTGACGGTGCAGACTCGCCTGCGGGGTTGATGGAGTAGAAGCAGCCAAAGGGCTCGAGGAAGTTCGAGACCAGGCGCAGGGTGACGGTGTCGCTGCCGGGCGTGGGCTCCGCGGTGGCCGAGATACTGCGGGCAGGGTCGGCGTGGGCCGTCGCGGTCACCAGGCCGAGGGCCATGGCTGCGCCGAGGACGGCGGGTAGACGCCGCCCGGTGCGGCGGGGGGTGCGGTTCATCTCGGTGGCCTTCCGGTGCAGGGTCGTGGCGGTAGGAGATCAGTTCGGCTGGAGGACCAGTGGGAGGTAGTCACCGAGACCGCCTCCGGCGAGAGAGGTCCATACCGGGGTGGAGGCAGTAGCTGGGGTCTCGACGGCTCGCCACCCTGCGTGGGCCGTGATGTCGGCGGTGAGGGGAGAACGGGGGTCGATGAGGGTATCGGAGTCCGGAGAGGTGTACCACCCGGTGAAGGTGTACCCCTGCCGTACCGGGGCGGGCAGTTCGGGTACCTCTCCGGGCCAGACGGTCACCGGGTCGACGGCCGGTCCGTCGCCGCGGCTGGGAATCAACCCGGCAGGAGGCCGAGTTGTCCGAGGAAGTCGAACTGGTCGAAGTAGAGGTGCTCGGACATGAGCCGGTCGCCCTCGACGCGGTAGGTGGCGCTCCACCGGAAGGTGACTGGCCTCCCGGTGGCCTCGACAGGTCCCGCGGGGCTCTGGAGGATGCCGTCGTGAGTTCCCTCGAAGCTGCCCTCGACGGAGGCGTCGCCGCCGTCGATGACCGCTGAATGGATGCGCAGGGTGCCGTCGGAGAACGCCTGCTGGAAGACGGCCAGGAATCCCAGGACGCCCTCGCGTCCGGTGAAGGTTCCGCCGGGGGTGACCATCTCGGCCGCGTCGGCCCACGGTTCGGCGTCGGGGGTGCGGTCATTGAAGGCGGTGATGTGCTGGTCGATCACTGCGCGGGTGTCGCTCATGTCAGGTTCTCCTCGGTGTCTGGTGCGGCGGTGTCTGGTGCGTCGGAGTCCGGGGCGGATATCGCGTGGGCGGGTGGGTCGGTCGGGTGCTGCTGGATGAGGTGCCGGAGTTCGGTGTCGATCACCGCGAACGGGTCGTAGGTGGCGATGGCATCGCGCATGGCGGACGCGGAGTCGGCGAAGGTGGTGTCGGAGAGGACTGCGTCGACGGCGTCCCGGAGGGCCCGTGGCGCGGGACGGCGGGCTTTCAGGTTGATCCCGACCCGGAAGTGGCCGACTCTCGCGGCCACCTCCGGCTTGTCCTCGCCTCCGGGTGCCACGACCAGCGGCACGCCGTGCCGGAGTGCGGTCATGACGCCGCCGAAACCTCCGTTGGTGACCATGATCGAGGTCCGCGGCAGGAGCTCCTCGTAGTCGAGGTATTCGGCGATCCGGGCGTTCTCGGGCGCGATCCGGACGAGCTCGTCGGCGGGGGCGCCGCCGGTGGTGACGACGATCTGGACCGGCGAATCCGCAAGGGCCTCGAGCGCGGGCTCGACCAGTTGGGTGAGGTCGTGGTTGTCGAGGGTGCCCTGCGTGACGTGGACGACCGGTCGCGGGTCGGCGAGCATCTCGGCCCACCACGTGGGCTGGGGGATCGGCCGGCTCCGCCGGGCGGTGACCGGGCCGGCGAACGCGGTGGTGGGCGCCAGATCGCGGCGCGCGTACTCGAACTCGGCCGGCCCCAACTGGAGAAACCTGTCGCATTGTGCGGAGAAGTCCAGAACGAACCCCTCCAGTCTCCCTCCGGACTGCTCTATGCGGTGGCGCGCGAGTCGCTGGGTGGCACGGAAGAGCACATGGCGGACCATCCGGTGGGCCAGGCGGTTGCGCAGTCTGCCGAGTGGCCCGGCCATATGCGGCAGTCCGCTGTTGGTGGGCGCCACGTCGCAACTGGTCTGTGCGAGCGGCATCACCCCGAGTCCGATGACCGGAGGTCTGGAGCCGGGGTCGCGGGAGATCAGGGGGAGTGTCCCTGCGAAGGTGCCGTCGGTGAGGACAGCAGAGACCTCGTTCTCGGCGAGCACCTGCGCCAGCGTCGCCGCCTGTGCGGTGATGGGCTGGATGAACGTCTGCTCCACCTGGTACCGCGACAGCCTCAGGCCTCGATACCTGTCGAGGTGGGGGGTGAAGGTCGACGGGTCCTTCTCGTCGAAGTCCGCCACCCCGGACAGGGCGACGTGCTCGAGGCCGGCGGCGGTGACCTGGTGGGCGAACCGGGACCCGGTGATCATCACTACCCGCCACCCCTGGGAGACCAGGTGCCCGCCGACGGCCGTGAGGGGCCCGACGTGGCCACCCATGGGGGTAGCGCACACAACGATGAGGCCCTGTGCTGTCATCGTCGCTCCTTCGCATGCAGTCTCCGCCGCGTGGATGCGAGAAGATTTGAGTAGAGTAGCGCTACATCCAATCTTTGGGAAGGCCATGAACGAGACTGGTGAGATGAAGTCCGAGGCAGGGGCCGATCCATGAGTTCGCGCAAGTACGAGATGAGCCGTCGGGCCCAGACCGCCGCACTGACCCGCGGGCGAATCCTGGACGCCGCCGAGTCGCTGTTCGTGCGACACGGTTATTCCCGGACCACTCTCCGTGAGGTCGCCCGTCGCGCCGGTGTCTCGGTGCAGTCGGTGTACCAGGCCGGTTCCAAGGCGTCGTTGATGATGGCGATTCTCGAGCGGGGGTTCTCCGGGGAAGAGCGAGCCGTCTCGATACTCGCCCGACCGGAGTTCCAGGCGATCATGGCCGACCCCGACACCGAGCGCGCGTTGGGTCGCTACGTGGACTTCATCGTCGCCGCCAACGGTCGGATCTTCGACTTGTGGCATGCGGCCATCCTGGCCAGCGACTCCGATCCCGAGATCGCCGAGGCGGTCCGTCGGAGCGAGACACGGCGGATAGAGGACCTCCACCTGGGCAGTGGGTGGTTCGTCGGACGCGGGTTACTTCCCCAGGACCGGGTGTCTGAGTTCGCCGACGTGCTCGGCCACCTGACCGGGCCCGACACGCACAGGTATTTCGTCCGGGAGCGGGGATGGACCGACGAGCGTTTCGCGCAGTGGCTCCGCGCGACCATCGCCGGCCAGCTCGGCCAGTATCAGACGGGTCGCCGGATGCCGGAGGGAGAGTGAGCGCTCTGCGGCCGCCCGCACCGGGGTCAGGCGCGCTCGATCGGGAACCAGAGTTCGCAGGTCGCCGAACTGAAGTCCGGAGCGCGATCGAGTACCGACACGATCGACGGTCCCGGGCGCAACCTCCACGGATTGGAGGGGAACCACTCAGTCGCGGACGCTGCGTACGCCTCCTGCAGGGCCGCCGGATGCGGCCCGGAGGTGCGGAAGACCACCCACGCCCCCGCGGCCACGTCGATCACGTCGAGGTCGTCGGGAACGTCGGCGTCGACGTCGACCGCCACGCCGTGTAGATAGGTCAGTTCGCTGCCCTCTGCGTAGCCCGGGTCGACGTCGGCGCTGACCTGCAGCAGACCCGAGGGCTCGGTACCGCTGAGGAGCTTAAGGCGGTCGTGCTCGGAAGCGGGCAGAGAAGCGATGTGGCGCTCGATGTGCGCGTTGACGCCTTCATGGTTCAACGGCACCCGGGCGGCGTGGCCGATCAGGCGAAATTCGTGGTGAGTGAGGATTCGGGCATCCATGGGATGACTCCCTTCGACGGTCAGGCGGAACCTGAGCTGCGGTTGGCTGCGAAGGGGGCCGCCATCACGTCGAACGTCTCCATGGCTCACGCCGTGGACGGCACGGAACGCTCGACCGAAGGCCTCGGTCGAGCCGTACCCGTACCGCACGGCGATCGTCAACAGGTCCTCGTCGCCGATCACGTCGGACGCGGCAACGGTCATGCGTCGACGACGGACGTACTCGGACACCGGCATCCCCGCCAGGGACGAGAACATCCGACGGGCGTGATACCCGGTCGTCCCCATCTCGCCGGCGATCGCGTCGACGTCGAACTCCTCACCGAGGCGTCCTTCGATCTCGTCGACGAGGCGGTTGAGAATCTCGATCATGGCCGCTCCCTTCACGGTCGACTCTCGTCGGTCGGCGGCCTGCGCGCCCGACTACTCCGGTCCGATGAGATCGGAGAGCAGACGTCTGGTCACAGCCGCGGGTCCACGGGTTCGGATTCCATGGCCAGGACGCCGAAGACGCACTGGTGAACACGCCAGATCGGTTCACCGGCCGCGGCCCGGCGTGCCCCTTCGAGGCCGAGCGCGTACTCCCGCAGCGCCATGGAGCGCTTCTGGCCGAGCGATCGATTCTTGAGGCCAACCAGCGTCGCCGGGGTGGTGTAGTCGGCGCCGTAGATGATGCGCAGGTACTCACGTCCGCGGACCTTGAGTCCGGGTTGGACCAGGCCCTTCTTTCCTCGGGTGAGGTTGGCCAGTGGCTTGACGACCATGCCCTCACCGCCGGTTGAGGTGAGATCGTCCCACCACGCCGACCCCGCAGCACGCGAACGGTCGTCGGCCAGATCGATGTCGAGGCGCCGGGTGGTACGGAACAGATCCGGGTCGGCGGCGACGAGCCGGTCCGCCAGAGCGAGGTGCCAGTGATGGTCCCGGGTCTCGTAGGTATCGGCGTCGCTGGCCACGAGCTGGAACGGCGCGATCTGCAGGCCGAGGTCGCCCTCGACCGGTCGGATGTAGCGCCGGTAGGCCTCGACGAACTTATCGGCATCGCCCGCCCGGGTGAGTGTCCGCCCCAGCAGGTCCCCCACGTTGCTGCCGCGGTCGGCGGCTGACTCGAGCGCGCGGACCGCGGCGGGCAGTGCGGCTCCGGCAGCGGCGCCGACGGCGGCGTACTGGTCCCGGATCATCGGTTCGGCCTTGAGAGTCCACGGCAGGATCTCGGTGTCGAGCAGTAGCCAGGTGGCGCCCAGGTCGTCCCACACCCCGGCGACCGTGGCCGCGCGGGCGATCCGTTGCAGGACCACCGACTGCTGCTCGTCCGGGAGGAACGCGCGGCCCGTCCGGGAGTGGATCACCCCGGCGCCCTGCTGTGCCACGCGCACGACCGCGCGGGACCCCATGTGTTTCTCCTGGCAGATCACCAGGTCGACGCCCTGCGCGGCGAAGTGGTCGAACGCCTGATCGGGGTGTTCGAGGAGGCCGTCGCGTGGGGAGCTGTCGACGGGCGACATGGTCGGCGGGAGGTAGTAGAGCTGTCCGGGGTCGACGGCGAAGCGGCTCATCACCTCCAGGGCCCCGGCCGCGTTCTCGTCACGCAGCGACACCCTTCCCATGTAGCGGGTCTCGATCACCCGGGGCCCCAGCACGTCGGTCAACTTCAGGGTCGCCGGATCCCGCTCGGGGGGCGTCGGGGGCCGGATCGGCTCGTAGTAGGTGTCCCTGGCGGCGACCGCCACGGTCTCGCGTTCGGGGTAGCGCAGCGCGGTCAGGGACCCGCCGAAGACGCACCCCGTATCCAGGCACATCGTGTTGTTGACCCACTCGGTCTCGGTGACAGGGGTGTGCCCGTACAGCACCGTCGCCGACCCTCGGTAGTCGTCGGCCCACGGGTACCGGACGGGCAGGCCGAACTCGTCGGTCTCGCCGCTGGTGTCTCCGAAGAGGGCGAACGCCCGCACCCGGCCGGACGCACGGCCGTGGTATTTCTCTTTCAGGCCGGCGTGTGCCACGACCAGGTCGCCGTCGTCCAGGACGTAGTGCGCCACGAGACCGTCACAGAACGCCCGCGTCCGGGCGACGAACGACGCCTCCTCCGTCGCCAGCTGATCGAGCGTCTGCTGCAGTCCATGGGTGGCCCTGACCGTTCCCCGCCCCAGGGCCTTGGCGAGCTTGGCCTCGTGGTTTCCCGATACGCACAGGGCAGTGCCGGCGTCGACCATCCCCATCGCCAACCGGAGGACGCCCGGTGAGTCCGGTCCGCGGTCGACCAGATCGCCCACGAACACCACGCGTCGCGACTCCGGGTGGCGGGCGTCGATCGCGCGACCGGCCTGGTCCCTCTCGAGGGTGTAGCCGAGCCGCTCGAGCAGTTCCTCCAGTTCGAGGGGACAGCCGTGGACATCCCCGATCACATCGAACGGCCCGTGGTCGTCGCGTCGATCGTTGAACAGCCGGGTCCGCACGATCGAGGCCTCGGCCACCGCCTGCTCCGAGTCCAACACGTGGATGGAGCGGAAGCCCTCCTTCCTGAGTCCACGCAGCGACCGGTGCAGTTGCTCCTGCTGGCGCCTGATCACCCGGGCACCGAAGTCGCGATCCGTGCGGGCCGCGTTGCGCTCCACGGCCACCGAGGTCGGCAGGTCCAGGACGATGGCGGCGGCCAGCACGTCGTGCTCCTTGGCCAGCGCCAGCAGGGACTTTCTGGCCGCCGGTTGCACATTGGTCGCGTCGATCACGGTCAGCAGCCCGCGTGCCAGTCGCTTGCCGGCGATGAACTCCACGACGGAGAACGCGTCTGCGGTCGCCTCCTGGGAGTTGGCGTCATCGCTGACCATCGCCCGACACTCGTCGCTGGAGATCACCTCCGTCGGGGCGAAGTGCGTCGCCGCGAAGGTCGATTTGCCGGAACCGCTGGCACCGACGAGCAGGACCAGGGACAACTCGGGGATGGGCAGCTCACTCATGCGGACCCCTCCACAGGATCGGACAGACTGAACACGGCCATCTGCGTCGGCGGGCCGGTCTGTGGGTCATCGTCGCCCACGGGGCGAAAATCCACCTGGTAGCCGTGGACGCCGGCGACAGAACGGGCCCAGGACCGGAACTGCTGTCGCGTCCACTCGAAGCGGTGATCCGGGTGCCGGAATCCCCCGGTGGCCAGCGCCGGGTAGTGCACGTTGTACTCGACATTGGGCGTGGTGATCACTACGTGCCGGGGACGCATGGCGCCGAACACGTTGCGCACGACCGCCGGCAGGCGGTCGAGGTCGACGTGCTCGATTACCTCCATGAGGATCGCCATGTCGAGACCTGTCAGGCGCTCGTCCTCGTACATCAACGAGGACCGCAGGAGGGACAGACGGCCTGCCTGGCGCTCCGTCATCGACTCCACGTTCAGCCTCGTGGCCGCCTTGGACAGGGCGAGGTCGGAGACCTCCGTGCCGATCACGCGTGTCACTCCCTTGACCTTGAGCAGGCCGCCCAGCAGGGCGCCTGAACCGCAGCCCACGTCGGCGATCGTGCCCGGCGCCAGATCACGGACCACGTCCAGGACAGCGTCGTGACGCAGTCTGACCAGGGGACGAGGGGTCCCGGCGGAGTCCGGTGTCGCGGCGTCATGTGCGGACTCTGCGGCGCGGTCGTCCAGTCCGGCGAGACGGGACAGCGCGTCCTCGCGTAGATCTCGCTGTCCGGCCAGGTAGCGGTGTGCCACCAGATCCCGCTCCGGATGCCCCGGCAGCCAGCGGTCACCGGCACGCAGCAGCTTGTCGACCTCGTCCCGGCCCACCCAGTAGTGCTTGGCCTCATCGAGGACGGGGAGCAGGACGTAGAGGTGACTGAGGGCGTCCGTCAGCCGCACGGACCCGGTCAACGTCAGACCCACCAGCGGCGCCGGGCCCCACTCGGGCCTGGTGGCATCGAACGCGATCGGCTCGGCCCGGACGTCCCATCCCAGTGGCGCGAACAACCGGCGCACCAGGTCGGGTTCACCGGGCACCGTCGGCAGTGAGATCGTCAGATCCAGGGGAGCATCGACCAGGTCCTCGTAGCCGACACACTGTCCGTTGAGCGCTGACCGGAACACCTTTCCCATCGCCACCGCCAGCAGCGACGACGCCACGTAGGGGCGATCGTTGACGTAGTGCCCCAGTGCGAACGCGTCACCGCGCCCGGAGCGGCCGCGGACCAGAGCGACCGGATCGACCTCCAGAAGCAGCGCGGAGGTGCACGCCTGCGCGCTGACCTCGGGGTAGAACACGTGCGCCGTGCCCGCGTACACGCCGAAGGATTGCACCTTGTCGGGGTGCTTGTGCAGCAGGAAACCCAGATCACCCGGCGTGGGGAGCGCCTCGGAGCGGCGGGCGGTGATCGTCAGCAACATCCGGCCAGTCTGCCCGAGCCGCCGAACCGGCGCCGCGACGCGGCGTCATTCGTCCCCGTGGGCCGCGTGCGTCCGTGGGGCTCCCAGCACGCTGAGGATCTCGCCGACCATGTGCTCACGTTCGAGTGGGTGGCGCAGCGGCAGGTCCCGGTTCAGGCTGTAGCGGTTACGGCGCCCGTCCCGGATGCGCTGGAGGTACCCGGCCTCCTCCAGCTCGGCCACGATCCGCTGGGTGGCCCGCTCGGTGATCCCGACCGCGTCGGCGATGTCGCGCAGCCGCGTCTCGGAATCCTGCGCGATGCACAGCAGGACGTGGGCGTGGTTGGTGAGAAACGTCCACTCCGCCACTGCGTCACCCCGTCTACATCCGGCCGTCACCGACGACTTCCGAGTGCCATGTTGCCTTACGCGAATCCCTGTACGCATGTGGGCACGGCACGGGGGCGTCCCTTCGCGGTGCGGGAGAGGCTCGGCCCTTGGGGGAGAGGTGCGCGTGACACACGACACAGATTTAGCCCATCATAAAACAGGCAATAGAAATCGTGTATTGTTCGTCCTGTTACCACGTCGGGGCAGCGGAGCGCGCGCCACCACGGGGTTCCGGTCGTCCCGCGTCGCGGCGACCGGGCTCCGGACTGATCAGGAGACACGCAGTGGACCTCAGCATTCTCGGCAGCCTCACGGACCCGCCGATCCTGTTCTTCTTCCTGGGGCTGTTCGTCGCCGCGGTGCGCTCCAATCTGGAGATACCGGCCCCCGTCACCAAGTTCCTGTCGCTCTACCTGCTGATGGCGATCGGGTTCAAGGGCGGCCAGGCTCTCCGCGAGACCGGTCTGACCGGCCGCGCCGCAGCGGTGATCGGCATCGCTCTGCTCCTGGCCCTGGTGATCCCTGCGCTGGGCTTCCTGGTCCTGCGGCGCAGAGTGAACGAGTTCGATGCGGCCGCCATCGCCGCCACCTACGGGTCGGTCAGCGCGGTGACGTTCATCGCCGCGACGCAGTTCGTGACCGCCCGTGGCGAGGAACCCGGCGGGTACATGACGGTCGCCCTGGTGCTGATGGAATCGCCCGCGATCATCATGGCGGTGCTTCTAGCCACCTGGGCCCGGTCACGTCAACGCTCAGCTCAGATGGCGGGCGACGCGGGGGCCGGAGCCCCCGGTCCCGCGTCGGGGGCACCCCTGTCGATGCGGGCGATCCTGCACGAGGCGTTCACCGACGGCGCGCACCTGCTGCTGATCGGGTCGCTCGTGATCGGCACCATGGTGGGGGCCGACGCCGGCGAGTCCATGTCCCCGTTCGTCAACGACATGTTCAAGGGCCTGCTGGCCTTCTTCCTGCTCGAGATGGGCCTGCTCGTCGCCCGTCAACTCCGCGAGGTCCGCGACGTGGGCCCGTTCCTGATCGGGTTCGGCATCGTGATGCCCCTGATCGGAGCGTCGATGGCGCTGGCCCTGGGTGCACTGGCCGGGCTCCCGGTCGGCGACCTGACCATGCTCGCCGTGCTCGCGGCGAGCGGGTCCTACATCGTCGTCCCGGCCGTGGTGCGCTACGCGATCCCCGAAGCGCGGCCGTCCCGGTACTTCACAATGGCCCTTGCCGTGACGTTCCCGTTCAACATCGTCCTCGGCATTCCGCTCTACTACACCGTCGCCCAGCACCTGGGCGCCTGAGGCGAGGAGATCCCATGAGAGACGTCAAACGGATCGAACTGGTGGTGGAATCCGGGGTCGCCGGGAGGTTCCTCGGCGCGTTGGATTCGCTGGGCCTGACCCATCGCACCGTGATCCCGGGGATCTACGGGCGGGGCCAGCACGGTGAGCGCGGGGGGGACCCCTTCTCCACCTTCGACAACACCTTCGTGCTCGTGGCGGTCGACCCCGACCGGATCGACGAGGTCCTCCGGTCGCTGCGCCCCCTTCTGAAGTCCGTCGGTGGCATGTGTCTGGTCTCGGACGCCCAGTCGGTGCGGTACTGAGCCGGCGCCCGGGAGGGGGCTAGGATCTGCTCAGCTGCGGTGCTCGGGAACCCGGTGTGAGACCGGGGCGGCCCTCGCCACTGTGAACGGATTGATGTCGCAGGTCCTCTGTGCCACTGCTCGCACGCGTCGTGTGGGTGGGAAGGCGGACCGGCGGCGATCCGGTGTATCCCTTCTGGGGTGGACCGGGAGAACCCGTGAGCCAGGAGACCGGCCGTGGCTGCCACCACGAGTGCCCGCGAGGTGACGGGCAGAAAGGTCTCAGACAAATGCATATCGCAGAGGGTTTCCTCCCCTCCGTGCACGCCCTGGCATGGACGGCGGTCGCGGCACCGTTCGTGATCCACGGCGCGCGCGAGGTCATCAGGACGGTCCGCCGGACTCCGGAGGCGGGCGTCCTGCTCGGCGTGGCCGGGGCGTTCACGTTCGTCATGTCGGCCGTCAAGCTCCCGTCGGTGACGGGGTCCAGCTCGCACCCCACCGGCACCGGCCTGGGGACGATCATCTTCCGGCCCCCGGTCATGGCCTTCGTCGCGACCGTCGTCCTGATCTTCCAGGCGCTGCTGCTCGCGCACGGGGGCCTCACCACGCTCGGCGCGAACGTGTTCTCCATGGGGGTCGCCGGGCCGTGGGTCGCCTACGGCGCGTTCGTCCTGTGCCGACGCGTCGCGGTGCCACTGCTCGGTGCGGTGTTCGTGGCCGCGTTCCTCGCCGACCTGGTGACCTACCTGGTGACCAGCGCGCAGCTCGCGCTGGCGTTCCCGAGCGCCGAGCACGGTGTGTGGTATTCGATGTCCGAGTTCCTCGCCGTCTTCGCGATCACCCAGATCCCGTTGGCGGTCGTCGAGGCCCTCATCGTCGTGGTGATCGTCAGCGTTCTCCTGCGCATCGCCTCCCGTGAACTCGATCTGGTGGGTTTCTTCCGGAGGGCGCGACTCGCCGACGCGGGAACCGTCGCGGATCCCGGGGATCGTACCGATCGGGTCGAGGCCACGGAGACGGTGCGATGAGCGGGAGGAAGCACGTCAGCGTGTGGGTGTTGGTGGGACTGGTCGCCGTCGCGTTCGCGATCACGGTGCTGTCCCTGGTCTACGGCGCCGGGGCGGGCGGTGAGTTCGAGGGTGCGGACGGGCAGGCCGAAGGGACCATCAGCGAGGTCTCTCCTGACTACGAGCCGTGGTTCGAGCCGCTTCTGCCCGAGCTGCCGGGGGAGGTCGAATCGGGGGTGTTCGCCCTCCAGGCCGGGATCGGCGGCGGGATCGTGGGTTACGGGCTCGGCGTCCTGCGGACACGCAGCAGGCAGCGTCGGGAGAGCGTGCCGGGCGGGGCGACCCCGTCGGCGGCGGCCACGGGTTCGACCGGACACTGACAGACCGGGCGCCAGGTGAACCCACTCGAGCTCGCGGCGTCCCACAACCGCTGGTCGGGCCTCCCGGTAGTCGAGAAGCTGCTGCTCTTCGGCGGTCTGCTGGTGGCGGCACTGCTGGTGCCGCCACCAGTGGGTCACGTAGCGATCCTGGCCGTCTGCTGCTTCTGCGCACTGGTGCTGGCCCGCGTCCCCGCCAGGATCTATGTCGCGGCGTTGCTCGCGCCCGTCGCGTTCCTGGTCCTGGGAACCGGTCCGCTCTTCCTGGACCTGACGGAGTGGCGCCTCGTGGTGGATCCGGCCGGGGTCGACACCGCCTTGCGGACCGTGACCAGGGCGATCGCCGCGACGGCCGCCACCATCACCCTGGCGTGCACCACGCCCGTCGCCGACCTCCTGGCCGCTGGCCGGCGGGCCGGACTGCCCGCCCCGCTGGCTCACGTCGTCGACACCACCTACCGTCTCATGGGGCTGCTCATCGACGCCGCCCGCACGCTGCGGCAGTCCCACGATCTCAGGCTCGGACACCGCACCGCCCGGGCCGCGATCACCTCTGTCGGGACGCAGTTCGCCTCGGTCTTCGTCCTGTCCGTCAGGCGGGCACGGGCGATCGACGACGCCATGTCCATGCGCGCCGAGCGCGGCGAGACCGCGGTGCTCGCCGAGACGGACCCGATCTCGGCCACCCGCGTGCTCGTCATCTGTCTGGTTCTCGCGTCCGTCTCGATACTGGGGGTCCTCACGTGACCGTCCTCGCGCTGCGCGGCGCCCGGTTCTCCTACCGGCGTCTCGACGCCCTCGGAGACCACACCCACACCGTGCTCGACGGCGCCGACCTGACGATCCGCGCCGGGGCGAGGTTGGCGCTGCTCGGTGGTAACGGCAGCGGCAAGACGACGCTGATGCGGCTGCTCGTGGGCTTGAACCGCCTCGATGCCGGGGAGCTGGAGCTGGACGGGGAGCGGGTCCGTGACCGCCGCGCCGACCGCACCCGCCTGCGGCAGTCGGTGCAGATGGTGCTCCAGGAACCCGACGACCAGATCTTCGCCACGACCGTGCGGGCCGACGTGTCCTTCGGCCCGGTGAACCTCGGATTGGATCGGGCCGAGGTGGCCGATCGGGTCGACGAGGCCCTGGCGGCGCTGGCGATCACCGACCTCGCCGACCGCGTCCCCCACCACCTGTCCTTCGGGCAGCGCAAGAGGGTGGCCCTGGCGGGTGCGCTGGCGATGCGGCCCCGCGTCCTGCTGCTCGACGAACCGACGGCCGGGCTCGACCCGCTCTCCTGTGAGGACCTGCTCGCGGCGCTGGAGTCACTCCGTGCCGCGGGGGCGGCGATCCTCATGGCCACGCACGATGTCGACCTCGCCTGGGCCTGGGCGGACGACGCGGTGGTGCTCTCGGGTGGAGCGCTGGTCCGCGGCCCGGTCCACCGGGTGCTGCAGGACGAGGGGCTCCTCGCCGCGGCCCGGCTCGCCACTCCATGGGGAGCCGCGGTGTCGCGCCGGCTGGGCCGGACAGTGGTGCGGCCGGGGGAGGTCTGATCGCGTCCGCGAGCTGCCGCGCACTCGCCCGCGTCCCGGACGTGGCCGGCGCCATCGGTGGCGCGGTGTTCGCGAGCACACCATGATGGCACCGTGTGCCGCTATGGCGGACAGCGTGAGCAGGATGTGAGTTCTCAGGAGAGAAAAGTAGTGCGGGGTCGGGAGACACGTCGGTGCGTACCCAATCCCTTGTTCGGCCGCGCGCGGCGGCAGCGTCTCCCGGTGACGTGGCTCGGGCCACGTTCTGTGGGCGTGTACGGCGGTGGGCGAGACACCTTGTCAGGGAAGAAAAGGGGTGGGAGTGACTTCGGCAATCGAAGGCGACGAAGAAATACGATGGTCCCAGGTGGAAGACAGTTTCTTCGTCGGTAATTTCCGCGGGAACTTCGTGGGGTACATCGACCGGAATTCCGACGGCGGTTTCACCTGCTACGACAGGATGTCGAGACAGCATGGCGAGTCCGGTTCGCTGGACGAGGCGATCTCGAGTCTGAATGATCTGTATTTTTCCGAGGCGAGCGAGGGAGGGTTGAATGTCGCTGGACGCTGAGTCCCCCACGTCGCCCGGGACCGGGCACTTGAAGTATCTGGTGTACACGAGCGTGCCGGTGCGGAAGATGCTGCCGGGCGACCTGGAGTCCATCCTGTTCACCTCCCGGGAACGCAATCGTGCCGCCGATATCACCGGTGTCCTCCTCTTCAGGAACAACTGCTTCATCCAGTTCCTCGAAGGCCCTCCGGCCGCGATCGACGAGTTGATGACGCGCATCGCGGCCGATGACAGACACAGTCGCGTCAGGGTCCTGTTGACGGAACCCGCAGCCGAGCGCAGCTTCTCCGACTGGAAGATGGGCTTCGGCATCCCCAAGGAGACCCGGTCGACCGGAGTCGACGGCGTGCGGGACAGCTTCAACGACCTCACGGGCGGGTCGAGCTACGACGTCGTCCGTCGGGCCGCCGAGGATTTCTCGATCTGGTTCAAGGTCAGGGAGCGCTCGATCTCGACCACCGTCTGAGCGTCGATCCGTCCTACGCCCGGGCGACGGGCACGCCGGCGCGTAGGACGCGATGCGCCCCGCAGTGGCACGACTCGTAGGTCACGGTGCCCTCGCTGGTCGGGTGGGACGAACGGCGCAGCCAGTCGTGCTGATGCCGGCCAGGGTCCGCGGGATGCGGAACGAGGACGCCGCGGTCGTGGTGGAGGTCGGTGGGTGAACAGGCTGCTGTGGTCATGCGCCGACTGTGGTGCAATGGGTCAGTGCAGTTCAACCATGGCAATATGGTCGGCCCGACACTCGCGGCGGAGTTGGCCTCGCTCGCCGCCGGGTCGTGGGACGCCGACGCGGCCGTCGGGGTGCTCCGCGCCCACGGCGTCCGCAGGCCCGAGCTCGACAACGCCAGGTCAGAACGCCTGAAGGAGTGGGCATCGCGGCTGAGAGCGCCGTTCTCGGCGCCGGACGTGGACTCCACATGCGACGCGATCAACGAGCTGCTGGAATCGGCCGCGTCGAGGCCGTCCCTGAGCACACACGACGGGCACAAGCCCCACCTGCACTTCGCGGCCGACGGCGACGACGTCGTGGAGCGCGTCAGGGCCATCACCGCAGGCGGTCTGGCGATCTTCGCGGTCGAGTCGGAGGGCTGTCGTCTGGGGGCCTGTCTCCGCGCGGGGTGCCCCGAGGTGTTCGTCGACACCAGCCGGAACGGCGGACGGCGCTACTGCAGCGCTCGATGCGGTAACCACGACGCCGTCCAACGGCACCGGGCCCCCGGCCGTCGCCGGGGCCGGGAAGGCCATGCGAACAGGGCGATACCTCGGTCCGCTAGAGAGCACCCCCCCAGTACATGAGGGAGAGCTGCATCGGGAGCGCGAGGGCCGCGCACGTCCCGGCGGCCACGAGATGACTTGACGGCACCGTCCGCCAGCGGCGGGCGGCGGCGATCGACCACACGATGGCGAGCGCACCGCTGAGCATGGCCAGGGCTGTGAGAGTCGTGTGGGGGGCGGCGAGCGTGGGCCACCCCCACAGCAGAGGACCGAGGGGCATGGTGATCGCGGCTGAGAAGGTGACCGCGGTTGCGGTCACCCAGGCGACGGCGATCCCCGGCGCCAAGGAGGGAGTCCGCTCGCGCCCGCGTCCACGTCGAACGAGCCGCTTCATGGCACCGACCACGACGGCCAGTGCGACCACCACCCACGCGAGCAGAGCGGACATGACCACCCGCCGATCGTCCTGTGGCGACGCCGGTGTGAGTGTCTGCTCGAGCATGCCGCGGTCTCCGCGCTCGAGCACCGTGATCCCCGACCTGCTGATCCGACCGGCGACGCAACCGGCCGGGTCGCACCAGCGCCCCTCGCTCTCGGGCGTGAGTCGTCGTCCGTTCAACACGAGGTCGTCCCCGTCGGCGGTCACTCGGACCTGCCCGAGCAGGCTGCGGAGCAGCTTCTCTGGTCCGAGTCCTGTGAAGAGTCGCTCCTGGAACGAGCCCGTCGGGGTCGTGGCGCGGCTCGACGGCAACCACTCAGGGATGATCGCCGGGGCCGGACCCGCGGGTGCCGGGTGCGCCCGACCGGCGTGGACCATCCAGTCGATCACTGCGTCTACCACGGCTCCGGTCGCCTCGGTCGCTGCGGCATCCTGGGAGTTGACCGCGACGAACACGCCGACGTCCGCCTCCGGGATGAGGGTCAGCCAGGCCTGTCCGTCGGCCCCGGCGTGTTCCAGCACCCGCACGCCCCGGCGGTGGTCCTCGAAGAACACCTGGGTGTGGCCACCGCCGCCGTGATGCGGTCTGACGCTCGTGGCGCGGGCCTCCTCGACGACCCGTGCAGGCACGCCGCCGCCCTCGGTGACCAATGCCGAGAGCAGTGCGGCGGCATCCCGTGCCGACCACCGCAAGGAGGCCGAAGGCGCCTCCGGGACGTCGGGCCACGGCGCGGCCTCGAACCCGTCCCCGGTCGGAGCGACGATCACCGCGTCGTCCGGATCGGCCGCCTCGTCGAACGTGGCGGAACCGGCGCCGACCGGATCCAGGACGGTGCGGCGGGCCGCGTGGGCGAAGTCCGCGCCCGTGGCATTCTCGATCGCTGCGCCGATCAGGGTGTGAGCGACCAGCGGTGAGTAGTGCATACCGACCGCGGGGTGCCCCGAGACCGGCGGGTGGCGTTCGAGCCAGTGCGCCAGGGGCTTCCCGAGGTCGCCGGGCCCGGCAGGCGGCGGCATCAGGGTCGACTCGACGAGTCCCGCGTGGTGCGTGAGGAGATGTCGCCCCGTGAGGGGCGTGCGGTCGGCGGGCGCCCGCTCATCCCGCAGCACCACCCCGCTGGAGTGTTCGATCGGCGCGTCGAGATCCAAGGAGCCCTCCTCGTGCAGCGTGAGGGCGGTCAGGGCGGTGACGACCTTGGAGACCGAGGCGACCGGGAGGCGCGAGTCCGTGCCGAGGGGGCGGTCCCCCTCGGCGTCGGCGTGGCCCCAGGCCCGGAGAAGCGGGGTCGTCGAACCATCCACGACGGACACGACCATGCCTGCGGTCGACCGCCCCACGACTTCCTGCGCGATGCGTTCGATCCGGTCGTGCAGGGCGCCGCCATCCGGTCGGGCCTGGGCGGTCACAGGCGCGAGAGCGGTCAGGGTGGCCACCAGGGAGACGACGAGAGCGCGGTGCACTCGCTCCACCTTTCCGATACGGGCGTGTTGGTTTCTGGAGACTACGGTATGCACATCGGATCGACGACGTGGGGGGAGGGCGCATGGGGCGCAGCGCGAAGGGGCGTCAGCGTCAGCGCGACGTCGTGGCGGCGGCGTTGCGGTTGGTCGCTCGTGGGGGCATCCCGGCCGCCTCCGTCCGCGGTGTCGCCGCGGAGGCGGGAATGTCAGTCGGGGCGGTGCGGCACTTCTTTCCCACCCAGGAACAACTGCTGGAACAGGTCATGGCCGATGTCACCGCCGAGGCCGCCCATCGGCTCGTGCCCCTGATCCGCGCACTGGGCGACGCCACCACCGCCGCGGAAGGGCGGGACGCCGCGTGTGCGCTGCTCGAAGAACTGCTGCCGCTGGACGAGCGTCGCCGCGTGGAGTGGTTCCTCTGGTCGGCCGTCGCCCACTCCGCGACGCACCCGGCCGGACTGGACCGGTGGCGGGAAGCCGGGTGGGCGGGCGTCCGACATCAGTGTCGTCGGGTGGTCGGGCATCTCAACGACAGGGCGGTTCCGATCGTCGAGGCGGACACGATGGATGTGCACGACGTAGTCGACTCGACCGCGACGATTCCCGAACTGGAGGATCCTGCCCTCGAGGCGAGGGTGACGGCACTCCATGCGGCGCTTGACGGGCTTGCCGCGCAGCTGACGGCCACCCCGGCGCCTATCGACGGGGCGAGTGCCCGGCACGCCCTCCGAGAGCTGGTCGGAATCCTCTGACCGGACCGGGCGCCGGGCCCTCGGTCGCCGACGGGGGTCGGCTGGGCGGTGGTCGCGCTGATGTTCCTGTGGCCGACTTCGCCGACCTGCTGGACTTCCCCGGGTGGCCCCGGTCGCTCTCGCCGGTGCACCATCTCGCCGCGGTCCCGGTGGAGGAGTTCGCCCGGCGCCGTTCCTGCTGGTCCTGGTGATGACCGGCGCGCCCGTGACCGCGGGTCTGGTGGGGTCCAGGCGTCGGCAGGTGGTCACAGGCTGACTGCGACCGGACGGGGCGTTGGTAGCCTCTGCCGGGTGACGAGGACTCGTGGACGGCCGCGCCGCAACCCCGGGTCGCCGACCGGACTCGGCAGCGAGCAGGACATCCTGCACGCCGCGGGCGAACTGTTCGTCACCAAGGGATTCGGCCGTACCAGCACCCGGGCCATCGCCGAGGGCGCGGGCCTGCAGCAGGCCAGCGTCTACCACTGGTTCAGCTCCAAGGACGAGATCCTGCTCCGGCTGGTGCTCGGCACCGTGATCCCGTCCCACCGGATCGCCGACCGGTTGCTCGAGAGCGACGCCCCGGGACACGTGCTGTTGTGGGCCCTGGCGTACGCCGATGCGCGGCTGCTGCACGAGGATCCGCAGAACCTGGGTGTGCTGTACTTCGAACCGGCTCTCGACGGCGACCATTTCAGCGAGTTCCACGAGGTCCGGGACTCGCTGCACGAGGCCTACCGGGTGCTGCTCGAGCGCACGACGGGGGAACGCGCCACTGACGTCGACGTGGCGATGGTCGTCGGACTGGTGGAGAACGTCATCACCTACCGGCGCCGGACGCGGTCACCGATTCCGGACGACACCCCGGCCCGGGTCGCCGATGCCGCACTGACGCTGGCGCGGGTCCCGGACCTCCTCACCGACGAGACCCGGGCCCGGGGAACCGAGATTCTCGCTGCTCTCGATCCCCCGGGCCCGGGGTCTGTCGACTGACGCCGCCCGCTGGGTGTACTGACGGCTAGGCCCTCGCGGGAACCTCGACGTCCCGGTCCGGTTCCGGCTCGTCGACGGAGGGTGTCGCCGTGGCCTTCCGGGGGTCGGGCCGTGTGTCGGTGGCGGCCACCGCCACGTAGACCACGAAGGACACGGCTGCGGCGAGGAACGTCGTCCAGCCGTCGACGCTGGTGGTGATCACCTCGTTCGGGAAGTACAGCAGGGTGTTGTCCACCCCGTAGATGGTCGGGGTGAAGACGAAGAACCCGAGCCGCACGCCCAGTCCCAGCGCGGCGGAGATGATCAGCGCCCTCGTGCTGACCAGGCGGGTCCACAGGGAGAGCAGGAACGGCACCACGAGACTCGCGCACAGCAGGTCGAAGGTCAGCGTGAGGAGGATCCCGGTGTGGTTGACCCGGAGTGCGACGACGATGCCGATGGCCGCGACGGGGACCATCGCCCACCGGGAGGCCTGGAGCACGCTCAACCGCAGATTCCTGGTGTCGAGGATGGTGCCCACGACGATGGACGAGGTCGCGAGGAGGATGCCGCTGACCGTGGTGAGGGAGGCGGCCAGCAGGGCCGAGATGACCAGCATCGCGATCGGGGTGGGTACCGGCCCGGTGAGGAGTTGGAAGAGGATCGGCGACTCGGAGCCGCTGTCCCCGAGCAGTCCCGCCCCGGCCACGGCGACCGCGGCCAGCGGGACACACAGGACCACGGTCCCGACTGCGGCGATCAGGCTGGCCGCCCTGGCGCCCCGGGCGGACCTGGCCGAGGACACGCGTTGGAAGACGTCGATGGCCACCAGGTTGCCGAAGCCCAGCGCGAAGAGCGTCGCCCAGTTGATCGCCGCGCCCGCCGCAGGGGCGGTCAGCTGTTCGAGATCCGAGATGCCCAACCCCTCGGCAGCGGTGTACCCGGGGCCGAGGAACATCCACAGCGTCAGCCCGACGAACCCGACCCCCATCACCACCATGAGGAACAGTCCCGTGTACACGGACGCGAACATCCCGCCGACCATCGTGTAGGCGAGGATCGCGACGGTGACGAACACGATCGCGGCCCAGTAGGGCACCCCGACGAAGTGGTCCATCATGTGTCCCAGGGCGACGAGGTTGCCCGCCATGAGGATGCCGAAGCTGGAGACCGTCAGGACGGCCGACAGTATCTCGCCGGTGCGGCCGAACGTCTGCCGGAAGTAACCGGGCAGGGAGTACAGCTCGCGCTCCCGGACCTTCTCGGCCACGAAGAGCCCCATCAACAGGAACGACACGGCGATCCCCAGGGGCATCGCGGCTCCGGCCCAGAATCCGAAACCGCCCGCGAGATCCGCCGCTCCGACGGTCGCGTTGGAGTCGATCACCTGGGACATCAGCAGGACGGCGACGAGCGGCACGGTCAGCGTGCGGCCGGCGACGGCGAAGTTGCGGTTCTCTCCCCGCACCCTCTTCGACGACAACAGACCCAGGACGACGAGCAGGGCGACGGTGCCGCCGATGGCGAGACTGATCATCGGGTCTCACCCACCAGGGCGGTCTCGCGACCGAGCGAGTACAGGGGACGCGCGCCCTCCGGCAGTGCGACCTCACCGTCCGCGATCCGCCTCCTCAGGTAGGCGAAGCTCTGCGCGGTCTGGGCGAACAGGTGCTCGCCGGAGTGCATCGGCTCGTACACGGAGTCATTGGACCCGGGGAACGTCAGGGGAGCGACCACCGTGTCGTAGTCGACCGTGAAGAACAACGGGTAGGAATACCGTTCCCGCGAGACCTTCCGGACCCGGTGCGAGGTGGCGACGAAGGCGCCGTTGGTCCACACCTCCAGCAGGTCCCCGATGTTCACGACGATGGCGTCCTCGCGGAACGGGACCTCGATCCACTCTCCCCGGCCGTTCATCACCTCCAGCCCGGGAGCGGTGGGCCTCAGCAGGGTCAACGCCTCGTAGTCGGTGTGCGCTCCGATCCCGGGACGGTCATGGGCGTCAGGGTTGTGCGGGTAGTGGATGAGACGAAGCTGCGAGGGCGGCTGGGTCACCGACCCGAGGAAGGTGTCGGGATCGAGGTCGAGGTACCGGGCGAACGCCGCGAGGAGCCGCGACCCGAGGGTGAACACCTCGTCGTAGTAGGTCGTCACCGCCTCACGGAACCCCGGCAGATCGGGCCACTGGTTCGGCCCGAGCAGCGGATTGCCGGCCACGTACTCCGGATGGTCCGCCGGCAGATCGATGGACAGGTCGAAGGCCTCCTTGAGGTCGGGGGTCGCGCCGGCGAAGACCTCCTCCCCGATCGGGACGTACCCGCGGTGATTGGTGGAGTTGCCGATGTACACCTGCTGCTTGACGGCGTCGGGTTGGGCGAAGAACCGTTGCGAGGCCTCGTGCATGGCTGCGAAGGTCTCGTCGGCCACGCCGTGGTTGACGATGAGGAGGAACCCGACGCCTCGGGCCGCCTCGCCGAGCCGGTCGACGCACTCCTGAGAGGGGCCACCGGGATCGGCGAGCGTGGACACATCGATGATCGGGATCGACTCGAAGTCGGTGGTGGGACGGTGGAGGTCAGGCATTGTCGGCTCCTGGGTGGGCTGGTCGGGGCGGGTGGGACGGTCGGGCTGGGGGTATCGGTCCGGCGTCGTGGATCGGGTCGAAGAACGTGGACGTGCTGCCGTGCTCGCCGGTCTGCCAGGAGAGTGCGAAGCGGCCGTCCGACTCGGGGGAGAGGAAGAACCGGGGAGGCTCGGGGACCGACCACGACGAGTACCGGGCGCTCCAGCCCCGGTCGGTCCGTGACCCGATGTGCACCGATGCCGGCCGGTTCCCGGCGGAGTCGGCGCCGAGCGCGAGGCCGAAGCGGTCGCCTACGCAGACGACCACGGCCTCGGTTCCCTGGTCGTCGACCCCTCGGGCCTCCCACACCGGGCCGGGCTCGTCGGCGCAGCGCTGCCAGAGTTCGACGTAGTCGAGTTGCCGGCCCACCTCCAGCAGGCCCCACCCCGGCACGTCGAAGAGTTGCCCGATGTCGGCGGAGCCGAAGGCCTCCCCGGCGGCGATGGCGTGGACCCATTCGAACTCGCCGGTGGCCGGGTCCGTGCACTCGAGTTCTCCGGCGAACCCCATGCGGAAGTGCGTCGCGCCTGCGGCGTCGGTGGAGAACCGCGCGTCGCAGAAGTACTGGTCACCCTGGATCCAGACGACGTCCGAGCACTGGTCGGGGACGGAGTCGCGGGAGTGGAACAGGTGGCGCCGGTAGGCCGCGGGGGCCGGGCGCGGGGCGGGTTCCATAGGACTCCTTCAAATCGATCATTTGATCGGAAGTAGTCAAACGGTGGTGCGTTGCCGCGCTGTTACGTAGGCGTCAAAGGATGAGAAATTGGGTGATCACCGCTGGGCGCGTGCCGGTCGTCCCGGCGCCGGCGACACACCGCGAAGCGCCCGCGATCAGCTCGTAGAGTGGCGCCATGAACCTGCTCCTGCTGTCCCTCGGCGTGGGCGCCGTCCCCGACTTCCTCGCCGAGCACGTGAACCGTCCCGCACCCGTGGTGCGCATCGGATATCTGAACGACGCCGCCAGCCCGTACGCGGGGGCCGGGTTCGTGGCCGCGGAACGCGCGCAGTTGGCGGACCTGGGGTACGTCCTGACCGACCTCACCGCCGCCGATATCGACGACCCGCGTGAGTTCGCCGCCCTGCTCGACGGGCTCGACGCCCTGTACGTCGCCGGCGGCAACACCTTCGTGCTCCTGGCGGCGCTGCGCCGACACGGCGCGGATGAGGCCGTGGTCGAGCGGGTGCGGGCGGGGCTGCCCTACATCGGCTCGAGCGCCGGATCGGTCGTCGCCGGACCCGGCATCGAGCCGGTCAGCCTCATGGACGACCCCTCCGCCGCCCCCGACCTCGCCGACCGCAGCGGACTCGGACTGGTCGACACCGTGGTGATCCCCCACGCGGACGGCGCTCTCCCGCCCTACCCGCCCGAGCTCATCGCGCAGATCGAGGAGACCTATGGGGACAGCTACCCGCTGACCCTGGTCAACGACGACCAGGCGCTGCTCGTCTCGGACGGGTCGGCGCGGCTGGTCAGTTCGCCCTGAGCGGACATCCAGCCGATTCGAGTTCCACCACCCCACGGGGATTCATCCGTTACGGAGGATGACCATGCGCATCCCGTTCCTCGGCCGCATCCGCGATCGCCGCCAGTACCACCCCGATCTCCGACTCGCGTCAATGGTGCTGCCCCCGCGATTGGTGGGACCGCGGACACTGCCGGCGATACAGAAGCTCGGGACACTGCTGCCCGGACTGCGGGGAACGGAGACGCATGAACTCGAGTCGGGTGCGACCGTGCGGGTCTTCCGCCCCTCCGGTGAGTCCTCGACGCCCTCGCCAGGCCTGGTGTGGATCCACGGCGGTGGATACCTCGTCGGTTCTGCGGCGCAGGATGACGCACTCTGCCGGGCCTTTGCTCGGAGAACCGGTGCGACCGTCGTCTCGGTCGACTATCGGTTGGCGCCGCAGTTCCCCTTCCCGGCGGCGCTCGACGACTGTCACGCGGCGCTCGTCTGGCTGGCCTCCCAACCCGGCATCGACGCCCGCCGGACAGCCATCGGCGGCGCGAGCGCCGGCGGTGGCCTCGCAGCCGCACTGGCGATCCGGGCGAGAGATGACGGCCCCGTCGACCCGGTACTGCAACTGCTCGTGTACCCGATGCTGGACGACCGCACCGACACCCCGGACCCACGACACCGACTGTGGGACGCTCGGTCGAATCGGTTCGGCTGGACGAGCTACCTGGGCGGGGCCGACCCGTCCACGGCGAGTCCGGCCCGCCACACCGAATTGGTGGGTGTCGCGCCGGCATGGATCGGCGTCGGCACGGTGGATCTGTTCTTCGACGAGGACAAGGCCTACGCAGACCGCCTCGGGCGCGCCGGAGTGCGCTGCGAATTCGTCCCGGTGCCGGGGGCCTTCCACGGTTTCGACCTGGTCGTCACCCGCGCCGGGGTCAGCAAGGACTTCTTCCGAGCGCAGTGCGAAGCGCTGAGGGAGGCGTTCGACGGTTCCTGAGCCGGATCTACACCCAGTCCACCGACAGCGGCGACCTGCGTCCCCACCCCACGGTCTGCAACAACGGTTCGTCCAGCTCGAGGGCGGGATGTCCCAGACAGAGGTACGCCAGGGGCCGGGCCCCGTCGGGCACGGGCACGCTGGAAGAGAGATGGTCCGGCTCGACCAGGCTCACCCAGCCCATGCCCAGGCCCTCGGCCGTCACGGCCAGCCACAGCAGCGTGATCGCGGCCACCACGCTGTACTCGGTGGCCGCCGGGACGCTCGTGGTGCCCAGGACCGGCCCGGCGGGCGGCCGGTGGCTGACGACCAGGCCGACCGGAGCCTGGAGGATGCCCTCGAGACGCAGCGAGTCGTAGAGTTCCCGTCGCGGACCGTCGAAGCGCTCGGACTCGGCGCGGCGCACGGTGCGGAATCCCTCGTGGACGGCCTCGCGCACGGCACGGTCGCGGACCACTGTGACGTGCCAGGGCTGACTCAGCCCGACGCTCGGGGCCACGGCGAAGACCTCGAGGAGGCGCTCGATGGTCTCGCGGGGGACCGGGGTGGGATCGAAATGCCGGTGATCGCGACGGGTGGCGAGGATCCGCCACAGCGCATCACGGTCGGGAGTCCCGCTCACGGCCGCACGAACCGCGGACTCCACACGCGCCCCGACTCGGTGACGCGTGTCCCGGAGGCGCCCACGATGAGCAGGCACCTCATGTCCACCGAGCCGCAGTCGAGCTCGGCGAGAGTGGTGATCGTCAGCGATTCGCCCTCCCGGCCCACGTCGCGTCCCACGATCACCGGGGTGGCCGGGTCGCGATGCCGGAGGAGGACGTCGCGGGCGTCGGCGACCTGGTGGGTGCGCGAGCGCGAGGCGGGGTTGTACACCGCCAGGACCAGGTCCGCCGCGGCGATCGCGTCGAGACGCCGCGAGATGACCTCCCAGGGCTTGAGCCGGTCGGACAGGCTCATCACCGCGAAGTCCGCGCCGATGGGGGCCCCGGCCCGTGCGGCGACCGCCTGGACGGCGGACACCCCGGGCGCGACCCGCACGTCGATCCGGGAGTACAGAGGGTCCTCGGCGGCCTCGAAGACCGCCGCGGCCATGCCGAACACGCCCGCGTCGCCCCCGGAGACCACCGCCACGCGTTGGCCGGAGCGGGCGAGGTCCAGCGCGAGTCTGGCCCGGTCCACCTCGACCGTGTTGCCCGAGCAGTGCCGGGTCAGGCCCGCGCGCTGGGGCACTCGGTCGACGTAGGGCGCGTACCCGACCACGTGGTCGACCTCGGCCAGGACCCGCCGGGCCTCGGCGGTGAGCCAGTGGTCCGGGCCGGGCCCCAGTCCGACGACGTGCAGCTCGCCGTCCGGGGCGGTGGCGCGCGCGGGGCCGTCGCCCAGGGGCGAGGGGCGTCGCCCGAACGGGTCCACCTGCTGGGAGTCTCCGGGGACCACGATGAGCGAGAAGTACGGCACTGTCGTCGGGTCGACGTCACGCACGGGGTGGTGCACCTCGGCGTCGGTCGAGGCGCGTTCGACGTACACGGCCCCGTCGAGCCGCCCTGCGGCCTCCAGGGCTCGGCGCACCGCCGGGAAGTTCCGGCCGAGTTTCATGATGATCGCCCCGTCGGTGTCGGCGAGGCGGCGGGCCAGCTCGGGCTCCGGGAGGGTCCCGGGCAGCACGGTGAGCACGTCCGTCTGCCGGACGAGGGGAGTGGCCGCGGCGGCGGTCGCGGCGGCGAACGCCGGGATGCCCGGGACGATCTCGGTGACGAACCGGCCCGCGAGTTTGTCGTGCATGTACATGAACGAGCCGTAGAACAGCGGGTCCCCCTCGGCGAGCAGGACCACGTCCCGGCCGGCCGCGAGATGCTCCGCCAGGCGGTGAGCTGCCCGGTCGTAGAAGTCCGCGATCGCCCCCGCGTACCCGCCGGGGTGGTCGGTCAGACCGGTGGTCACCGGGTACTCCAGCACCTCCTCCACCGCGTCGGCGGGGATGAGGCCCGCCGCGATCCGCCGCGCGTTGGACTCCTTGCCCCGACCGGCGTGATAGGCCACGACGTCGGCGCTGCCGATCAACCTCGCGGCCTTGAGGGTCATCAACTCGGGGTCGCCCGGGCCCACGCCGATCCCGTACAGGCGCCCCGCTGCGACCGGCCCGTCCGCCGGCCCGCCGCTCACTCGGCCACCTGGGCGAGGGCGTTGACCGCGGAGACCGTCATCGCGGACCCGCCGCGTCGCCCGTGCACGGTGACGAACGGGATGTCGATCCCGTGGTCGTCGGCCAGGCTGGCCAGCGCGGTCTTGGACTCCGCGGCGCCGATGAACCCCACCGGACACCCGACGATCGCGGCGGGGCGGGGGGCGCCGTCCAGCAGCATCTCCAGTAGATGGAACAGGGCGGTGGGGGCGTTGCCGATCGCCACCACGGCGCCGTCGAGCCGCTCGCCCCACAGGGAGAGGGCGGCGGCGGACCGGGTGGTGCCCATCTGTCGGGCCAGTTCGGGCACGCGGGGATCGGACAGCAGGCACACCACGTCGTTGTTCCGGGGGAGCCGTGACCGGGTGATCCCGGAGGCGACCATGTGGGCGTCGCAGAGGATCGGCGCCCCGCCCTCGAGCGCCGATCGCGCGGCCCGCACCAGTGCCGGATGGACCCGCAGGTCGTCGACGAGGTCGATCTGACCGGTACCGTGCACCATCCGGACGGCGAGCCGCTCAGCATCGTCCGGGACGCGCGACAGATCGGTCTCGCGACGGATGGTGGCGAACGAGTCGACGTAGATCGCGGGCCCGTCGTCGACGTAGTCGTACCGGCGTGTCGGCCTGGGGACAGCAGGCATGGGTCCTCCTCGGGGTTCTCGCCCCGGTCAGAAGTCTTCAGGCGGCGCGCGGTGAGGGCGCGTCGATCCCGCGGCCAGTATCTGGCTTGGCGGCCCGGCGACCGGGCCTCACAGTGGCGGAACCGCCCCGGACTCGCACCGGGTTCCTCGCCGTGGGACAGCGGCGAGTCTACGTGCGCACGGTGAGGACGCCGCGCCACGGGGTGACGATGAGCTCGAGGACGTCCTCGCCGGTGAGGCGATCGATCAGCGCGCCCGTGAGGACCCCGCCCGGCGCCCCGATGTGCTCGATCCGTCCCGGCGCTCCGGGGACGGGGCCGTACGGCAACGCGGGCGCGGGGGCGGGGAGTCGCTCGTCCCCCGGGTGGGCGGCGGTGAGCGGCACCGGGAGTTCACGCACGTGCCAGGGCGCCTCGCGGCCGGATCCGCGGGCGTCGGCGAAGTCGCGGGCGAGTCCGAGCAGGCGGTCGGCCGCCTCGTCGACGGGCACGACGGCCGCCCAGTCCTCGGCCACCCGCAGTTGCACGACGTCGGCGTCGAGGGCCGCCAACCCCAGGTCCGCGGGGCGGTCGACGAGGTCGCCGCGGCCGTCGTCGAGGACGAACAGGAACCGGCCCGAGAGTCCCGCCAGACCGGCATCGGCCCGGAGCCCGGCGTCGAGTCGGTCGGTCACCGGGCGCAGATCGGCCCTGCCCCCGACCAGACCGGTGAGCGGGGAGACGAGCACGTTGCGGACGAGTTCGTGCGCCGGGGCGGGGAGCAGCCCGGTCGCGGCGATGGCCGCCACGACCTCGTCGACGAGGTGGCCGTCCCGGCCCATCGGCAGGGCCCGCAGCTGTAGGTTCGCGCGGGTCGTCACGTGGACGTCGCCGTCTCCGTAACTCTGGGCGACCCGGCGTAGCGCGGCGAGGGACTCCGGTGACACCCGGCCGCCCGGGATGCGCAGTCGGACCAGGGCCCCGTCCTCGGCGGGCCACGGGCGATGCACGCCGGGGCACATGTCGGTGCGGGTGCGGCGGGTCGGTCCGGAATCGCTCACGGGCCACAGTGTGGCACCCGGGGGCCAGCCGCGTGGAGTGGGGAGCCGACGGCCGGGCACCCGCAGGGGGACCGGGCCGGATAGGCTCGCCGGTGCCGTGGTGCTCGGGAAGCCGGAGGGAAAGCCGGCGCGGCCCTCGCCACTGTAGTCGCGGAGTCGAGCGACCCTCGTCCGTCCCACGCGGGGCGGAGACCACTGGGCCACGGCCCGGGAAGGTCGGTCGCACGGCGTCGATGCGAAAGCCAGGAGACCGGCCACGGCGTCATGTTCCACGAGGGTTTGGAGAAGAACATGCGCCATGACCGGCGTTCGGCGTCCCCTGAGGACGCCACGGCACCATCTACTGAGGCCACGGGTACTGAGGCCACGGCACCATCTGACAACACGGCACCGTCCGATGGCGCCGCACCACAGGCACCCCGTATCGCCCTGCTGTCCACCTCCGACACGGACCTGCTCTCCGCTCGCGCCTCCCGGGCCGACTGGACGCTCGGCAACCCGTCCCGGATCGACGTGGAGACGGACCTGCCCGGCCTGCTCTCCGGCACCGACCTCATCGTCGTCCGGATCCTCGGGTCGCGCAGGTCCTGGGAGCCCGGCTTCGAGGCCGTGATGGCCACCGGCGGACCGGTGGTGGTCCTCGGCGGCGAGCAGGCCCCGGATGCCGACCTGATGGAGTTGTCCACGGTGCCGATCGGCATCGCGGCCGAGGCGCACCGCTATCTCGCCGAGGGTGGGGAGCGGAACCTCGCCCAGCTCCACGCCTTCCTCTCGGACACCGTGCTGCTCACCGGCACCGGGTTCGAACCCCCGGAGAGTGTCCCCGTGTGGGGGATGCCGCCGCGGCCGGGTGGCGATTCCCCGGCGAGTGGTCACAAACGTGGCGAATCCCGACACGCGACCTGGGAGAACGCGAGCGGAATCGACCAGTCGCGGGGCGGCCCCGGGGTGGACCAGTCGCGGGGCGGCCCCGGGGTGGACCAGTCGCGGGGCCTCCCCCGCGTCGGAGTGCTCTACTACCGCGCCCACGAGGTGAGCGGGAACTCCGGATTCGCGCACGCGCTGGCCGACGCGATCGACGCCACCGGGCAGGCCGTGGGCGTGCCCGTGTTCGCCGGTTCCCTGCGCTCGGCGCCCGACGAGTTGTTCGACGCGCTCGGGACGCTCGACGCGCTGATCGTCACGGTGCTGGCGGCCGGCGGGACCACGCCCGGGGCGGTGAGCGCGGGCGGCGAGGACGAGACGTGGGACGTCGAACGGATCGCCGTCCTCGACATCCCCGTGCTCCAGGGGCTGTGCCTCACGTGGAGTCGGGAGGACTGGGAGGCCTCCGACGACGGCGTCAACCCGCTGGACTCGGCCAACCAGATCGCGATCCCCGAGTTCGACGGCCGCATCATCACCGCGCCGTTCTCGTTCAAGGAGATCGACGCCGACGGATTGCCCCGGTACGTCGCCGACCCCGAGCGCTGCGCGCGCGTCGCGGGGATCGCGGTGTCACACGCGCGACTGCGCCACGTCCCCGCGGCCGACCGCCGGATCGCCCTGGTGCTCTCGGCCTACCCGACCAAGCACTCCCGGATCGGCAACGCGGTCGGCCTGGACACCCCGGTCTCGACCATCCGGCTGCTGCGCCGGATGCGCGACGAGGGCTACGACCTGGGTCCGGAGGACGGGCCTGTCGCCAGGTTCCTCGACGTCGCCGACAGTGGCTCGGAGGGCACCTACGCCGACGACACGGCCGCCGGTGACGCCCTGATCCACGCCCTGATCGCCGCGGGCGGACAGGACGAGGAGTGGCTGACCAACGCCCAGCTCACCGACAGTCACGTGCGGATCTCCCCCGACGACTACCTCACGTGGACGGCGGATCTGCCCGAGTCGCTGCGCGCGGAGATGGTGGACGCCTGGGGGCAGGCCCCCGGTCGGTTGTTCGTCAACGACGCCGGCGAGATCGTCCTGGCCACGATCTCGGCCGGCAACGTCGTCCTGTTGATCCAGCCGCCCCGCGGCTTCGGCGAGAACCCGGTGGCGATCTACCACGACCCCGAGCTGGCGCCCTCCCACCACTATCTGGCCGCCTACCGGTGGCTCGCCAAGGGGTTCGGCGCCCATGCGCTGGTCCACATCGGCAAGCACGGGTCGCTGGAATGGCTGCCGGGCAAGAACGCCGCGCTGTCGGCGGCGTGCGCGACCGACGCGGCGATCGCCGACCTGCCGCTGATCTACCCGTTCCTCGTCAACGACCCCGGCGAGGGCGCGCAGGCCAAACGCCGCGCCCACGCCACGATCGTCGATCACCTGGTGCCGCCCATGGCACGCGCCGAGGCCTACGGCGACATCGCCCGCCTCGAGCAGCTGCTGGACGAGTACGGCAACATCGCGTCCATGGACCCGGCCAAGCTGCCGGCGATCCGCGCGCAGATCTGGACCCTCATGCGGTCCGCGCACATGCACGAGGACCTGGGACTGGAGCAGCAGCCCGGTGACGAGGAGTTCGACGACTTCCTGCTCCACGTCGACGGGTGGCTGTGCGAGATCAAGGACGTCCAGATCCGCGACGGGCTGCACGTGCTGGGTCAGGCGCCGGACGGCGAGGCGCGGGTGAACCTGGTGCTCGCCATCCTGCGGGCCTCGCAGGTGTGGGGCGGCGAATTCGGTGCCGTTCCCGGTCTGCGTCGCGCCCTCGGCCTGGTCGAGGACGCCCCGACCCAGGAGGTCGACCTTGTGGAGGCCCGGGCCCGGGCGCTGGTCGAGGCCATGGACGCGCGGGGCTGGGACCCCGCGGCGGTGCCGGAGGTGCTGTCCGATGCCGGTCAGGGGGACGACGACGAGGTCGGCCGCGTCCTGGAGTTCGCCGCTCGCGAGGTGGTGCCGCGCCTGGCCGCCACGGTGGACGAGCTGGACGCGGTGATGCACGCCCTCGGCGGCGGGTTCGTGCCCGCCGGCCCGTCGGGGTCGCCCCTGCGCGGCCTGGTCAACGTGTTGCCGACCGGTCGCAACTTCTACACGGTCGACCCCCGCGCCGTCCCGTCCCGGCTCGCCTGGGAGACCGGCCGGGCGATGGCCGACTCCCTGCTGGACCGCCACGTGGCGGAGACCGGCGAGTACCCGAGCTCGGTGGGACTGTCCATCTGGGGCACCTCGGCCATGCGGACTTCCGGCGACGACGTGGCCGAGGTCCTGGCGCTGCTCGGGGTGCGGCCCGAGTGGGACGAGGCCTCCCGACGGGTGAACGGTCTGGAGGTGGTCCCGACCGCGGAGCTCGGGCGGCCGCGCATTGACGTGACGGTGCGCATCTCGGGCTTCTTCCGGGACGCGTTCCCGCACGTCATCACGATGCTCGACGACGCCGTCCGGATGGTGGCCGACCTCGACGAGCCCGCGGAGTCGAACCACGTCGCCGCCCACACCCGGGCTGACCTGGCGGAGCACTCGGACCACCGGCGGGCGACCACCCGCATCTTCGGCTCGGCGCCGGGGTCGTACGGCGCCGGGATCCTGCAGACGATCGAGGCCGGAAACTGGCGGGACGACCGCGACCTGGCCGAGGTCTACACCCGCTGGGGCGGCTTCGCCTACGGCCGCGATCTGGACGGCGTGCCGGCCGCGGACGACATGCGCACCAACTACCGGCGCATCGCGGTGGCCGCCAAGAACATCGACACCCGCGAGCACGACATCGCCGACTCGGACGACTACTTCCAGTACCACGGGGGGATGATCGCGACCGTGCGCGCGCTCACCGGCGCCGAACCCCGCGCCTATGTGGGGGACTCCACCACCCCGGACGCCATCCGGACGCGGTCGCTGGCGGAGGAGACGGTCCGGGTGTTCCGCGCCCGCGTGGTCAACCCCCGGTGGATCGCGGCCATGCAGCGGCACGGGTACAAGGGGGCCTTCGAGCTCGCGGCGACGGTCGACTACCTCTTCGGGTTCGACGCCACCGCCGGGGTCGTGCACGACTGGATGTACGACACGCTGGCCCGGGAGTACGTGCTGGACCAGACCAACCAGGAGTTCCTCCGGCGCTCCAACCCCTGGGCGCTGCGCGGGATGGTCGAGCGACTCTCGGAGGCCGCCGACCGCGGACTGTGGGCCCAGCCGGACGCCGAGATCATGGACCGGATGCGGCAGGTCTACCTGGACGTCGAAGGCGACCTCGAGGAGTCGCATGGCGACTGACGGCCCCTCCGGCGACGCGCCCAGCCCAGACGCGCCCAGCCCAGTCCCGCCCAGCCCCGACGCGCCCAGCCCCGACGCGCCCAGCCCAGACGCGCGCGAGTGCTGCACCCGCACAGGAAATTTCGCGCGCGCGTGCAGCACTCGCGCGCCGATCGGGGAGACGCCGATCGGGGAGACGGGGGATCGGCCGCGGCGGCGGCTGCGGGTCGTCGGCATCGGCTCGGGCGGACTCGATCAGATCACGATGGAGGCGGTCGCCGCCCTGCGCGCGTCCGAGTATGCGCTCGCTGCCGTGAAGGGTCCGGGCGACCCGCTGGTCGACCTCCGTCGGCGGTTGCTCGCCCGGCACGCGCCGGGCGTCGAGCTGGTGGGAGTCGCTGATCCGGAACGAGACCGCTCGTCGTCGTCGACCTCCTCACAGGACGGGTACCGCGGCGTGGTCCTGGACTGGCACGAGGCCCGTTCCCTGGCGTGGGAGAGGGTGTTGGCGGACCGGCCCGGCGACGTGGCGGTGCCGGTGTGGGGTGATCCGGCTTTCTACGACTCCACGCTGCGGATCGTCGACCGGATCCTCGCCCGTGGCCGGCTCGACTTTGACGTGGAGGTGGTCCCGGGCATTTCCGCTCTACAGGTGTTGGCCGCGCGTCACCGGCTGGTCCTGCACGAGATCGGCGGGACGGTCACCGTGACCACTGGCCGTCGTCTGGCGGAGGTCGTCGCCGGCGGCGCGGACAACGTGGTGGTGATGCTCAACGCCGGCCTGCCTCTCGATCACCTGGCGGACTGGCACATCTGGTGGGGCGGCAACCTCGGTGACCGGGGGGAGTGCCTGATCTCGGGCGGGGTCGGCGATGTCTTGCCCGAGATCCGGAACGCGCGCGAGCGGTTGCGCACGGAGCACGGCTGGGTGATGGACGTCTACCTGCTGCGCCGCCCGGTCGCGGCCGGCTGACAGGGTGCCTACACTGGCGCTCCCCGATGATGGAGGTACCCGATGGCGTTCCTGAGAAACGCATTGAAGACCGGAGTCGCGCTCAAGGCCGTCGAAGTGGTCAGGCGGGAGGCGTCCAAGCCGGAGAACCAGCGCAAGGCCCGCGAATTCGCGGAGAAGCTCCGCAACCGCAAGCGCTGAACAGCTGCGCCCCTCGGTCGGGGATCGCGGACCTGCGCCCGCGGTTCACGCCCAGGCTCCCGCGGGTCAGCGGGCGAGATAGCGCACGTGCACCGCGGGTCCGTCGTGGAGCACCTCCGCGCGGACCCCGTACACCGTCTGTATCAGCGCTGGTGTGAGCACCTCCGACGGGCGGCCCCCGGTCACCAGGCGCCCCCCGGACAAGACCTCGAGCCGGTCGCAGAAGCTGGCCGCGAGGTTGAGGTCGTGCAGCGCCGCCACCACCGTCGCCCCGGTGCCCCTGACCAGGGCCAGGAGGTCGAGTTGATGGCGGATGTCGAGGTGGTTGGTCGGCTCGTCGAGCACGAGGACGTCCGGTTCCTGAGCCAGCGCCCGCGCGATCTGCACCCGCTGCCGCTCGCCGCCCGAGAGGGTGGCATACCGCTGGTCGAGACGATCGGTGAGGGCGGTGGTGGCGGCGGCGCGGAGTACGGCCTCCTCGTCCTGCGTGCGGGGGCCCGACCACGCGGCGCGGTGCGGGATGCGACCGAGTTCGATCACGTCCCGCACCGTCGGGTTCTGGTCGGTGGACACCTCCTGCTCGACAAGGGCCACGTGCCGGGCGACCCGCCTGCGGGGCAGGCGCCGGATGTCCGTGCCGTCGAACAGGACGCGACCGGTCGAGGGCCGCAGCAGGCCCGTCATGACGCGCAGCAGGGTGGACTTGCCCGAGCCGTTGGGGCCGAGGACCCCCACCATCGTCCCGGGCTCCGGTGCCAGGGAGAGATCTCTCAGGATGGGCCGACCGCGGACGGACCACGACACGCCCTGGGCTTCGAGGGTCGCCGCCCCCTGCCCCTCCGGGGGCCCGGTCGTCATCGGGCCCTGCCCGTGCGGAGGAGGAGGACCACGAACGCCGGCACGCCGATCAGAGCGGTGGCCACTCCGATCGGCAGTTCCTGCGGCGCGAGGACCGTCCGGGCGGCGGCGTCGATCCAGACCACGAAGACCGCTCCCATCAACGCCGCCGTCGGCACCAGGACGCGGTGCCGCATGCCGACCACCGCCCGGGCGGCGTGCGGCAGCACCAGACCCACGAACCCGATCGCACCACAGGTGCTGACGATGACCGCGGTGATGAGTGCGGTGACCACCATGAGCACGAGCCGGGTGCGGGCCACGTCCACACCGAGGGCGGCCGCCGCGTCCTGGCCGAAGGTGAAGGCGTCGAGGCTGGAGGTGTGCAGGAGACACACCAGCAGACCGGCGAGCACGACGACGCCGCACGCGGCCACGTCCGACCACCGGACGGAGGACAGCGAGCCCAGCAGCCAGAACAACACACCGCGGGTCTGTTCGGCGTCGGCCGCGGTATAGACGACGAACGAGGTCACGGCCGAGAACAGCTGGGTGGCGGCGACCCCGGCGAGCACCACCCGGTCGGTGGTTCCGCCGGAGGCGAAGGCCAACAGCAAGACGAACCCGAAGGCGGTCAGCGCCCCGACGAACGCGCCCGTGGTGAGACCGACCGCCCCCGCCCCCACACCGAGCACCACGATGAGCACCGCGCCCGTCGAGGCGCCGGAGGAGATTCCGAGGATGTACGGGTCGGCCAGAGGGTTGCGGAGCAGGGACTGCAGGATCACCCCGCACAGGGCGAGCCCCGCGCCGGCCAGTGCCGCCATGAGGGTTCTGGGCAACCGCAGGTTCCAGATGATCCCCTCCTGGATGCGCGTCAGCCCCGACTCGGTGCCGGAGAGCCGCGCCAGGGCGGACTGCACGACGTCGCCGGCCGTCAGACCCGAGGGACCGATCGTCAGGACCAGCGCCGTGGAGACCAGCAGGACGGCGACGCCGGCGATCCAGAGGATGCCCAGGGCGGCGGGGCGCCGGAGAGGAGCCTGTCTGGTGGTGCGAACCGGCGGGGCACTGGGCAGCAGGTCAGTTCGATGGATCGTGCTCACCGACCAGCCCGAGGTCGTCGAGGTCCGCGGCGACGGTCTCGACGCCGTAGACCGTGCGGAGGGAGGGGTTCATCTCTGCGCCCGTGAGCTCGATGAACCGCTTCTCGCGGACCGCCGACATCTCCCGGGTCACCGGATTCGATTCCAGGTAGGCGATCTTGGCGGCCCCGGTCTCGGCGGTCTGGCTCCGGCGGGTCAGGTCGCCGAGGACGATGACGTCGGGATCGCGCTCGGCCACCACCTCCCAGTTGATCTGGGGCCACTCCTGGGTGGTGTCGTCGAACACGTTCTTCAGACCGAGGGTCGTCGAGATCAGTCCGGGGGCGCCGCAGCAGCCGGCCAGGTACGGGGATTCGGAGTTGGCGAACCAGAACATCGCCGAGACTCCGGTCGCGTCCACGTCCTCGTGTGCCCGGTCAAGCCGGCCCTGCAGGTCCGTCACGAGTCGTTCTCCGGCCTCCTCGACCTGGAAGATCTGCGCGAGTTCGGTGATCTCCCGGTAGAGCAGATCCGGGGTGAACGGTTGCTCTCGCACCCCGTCCCCGGAATCGGAGATCTTGCCGACGCAGTCGGCGGGGGAGAGGTAGGTGCCCACGCCCAGCTCATGGAACTGCTCGCGGGTCGCGACGCCGCCCTCGCTGAGCGTGCTGCCGAACGAGGCGGTGACGAAGTCCGGTTCCACGTCGAGGACGGACTCCATCGACGGCGCGTTGTCGGCCAGTCGCGGGATGCCGGCGTTGGCCTCGGCGAACTCGTCCAGAACGGGGTCGGTCCAGGTGGCGGTGCCCACCATCCGGTCGGCGAGGCCCAGGGCGAGCAGGATCTCCGTCGAGCTCTGGTTGAGCGAGACGATCCGCTCGGGAGCGGAGTCGACGGTCACCTCCTGTCCGCAGTTCTCGATCGGGCCGACCGCGGGGCCGGCGGTGGCGGCCGGGTCATCGGCGGTGCAGGAGGTCAGGACGAGGGCGGCGGCGCCGACGAGGGCGATCAGGCCTGATTTGCGCATGGGTGTACTCCGAGGTCGCGGGCCTGGAACGCGAAGCCCGATCATGACCTTGCGGTGGGGACCGCGAGGGCCAGCCGGTATTCGGACTCGGGATCACCTGGACGGGGCGCCTTCCCAGATCCTGCGATCCAGTGGCATCGTGCCCCGCCATCACCCATACCGCTGCGCGTCAGTCCCGGAGTCACACCGGGTTCCCGCGACCCCAGGGGGTCATGCTGGCGATCAGACGTTAACACGACCCGGTCGTCAGCCCGTCCTGGAGCGTCCGGCTGCGCCCGTCCTACAGGTGCTGTATCCGGGCGAAGGGGTACCGAGCGATCGCGCCCACCACCAGCGCGTATGCGGCGGCGACGGCGAGGAAGCCGGTGGTGGAGTCCAACCGGAACTCGGACATCAGCGCGGGAACCACCGCGATCACTGGTGCCGACGCCAACCCGGCGGCGAGCAGGCACCACGTCGCCACCAGTCGGTTCGCCCTATGGGTCAGCACGGGATCATTGCGGACCCGGTCAGGCACCCGGTAGCCCTTGCGGGGATCGGTGACCCACCCACGGTGTCCGGTGTACGCGGCGAGCGCCGAGGCAACCGCGGCTAGATCGAACGCCACGGCGATGATCGTGTACCCCACCTCAGATCCAGTCGATGATCTCGACGAGATCGCCCGACGCTGCGCCCTCCGGGACCACGGCGAGCGCGGGAGCGCCTGCGAGGTCGGCGAGGTGGGCGGTGCGGACCCGGGCGGACAGCGACCATCCGCCGGCTCCGTCGGGCCGGGCCGGGAGGATCCTCGTCCGGCCCGGGGCGGTCAGCCGGTCGAGTCCGGGGACCGGCGCCAGCACCTCGGGGCGCGACCTCCCGGTGAGCGCGTCGACGAGCGCGCGGCCCGTCGTCGCAGCGGCGCTCACCGCAGCGAGGGGATTGCCGGGCAGGCCCAGCAGGACGCGGCCGTCGGGCAGGGCCGCCACGAGCTGCGACCCCCCGGGCCGGACCCGGACCCCGTCGAGCACTATCGCCGCGCCGGCCCGGTCGAGGGCGGGGCGCAGGTGGTCGGCCACCCCGCGGCCGGTCGCTCCGACCAGGACGACGACGTCCGCGTCCGACGTCGCGGATCCGGCGCGGCCCGTGAGCACCGCGTCCATGGCCTCGGCGGTGTCCGGGCAGTGACCGGGTGGCCCGGAACAGGCCAACCCCGCCCGCCCGAGCACCCCGACGAGGAGCGGGCCCACGGTGTCGCGGATCCGGCCCGGTGGGAGCGGCGACGGGCTGTGGGCGGGCAGGATCTCGTCACCCGTGGTCACGACGACCGCGCGCACCGGACCGCGGACCGCCACCGAGGTCAGGCCGGCCGAGAGGGCCGCGGAGGCCAGCGCGGGGTCGAGTGTGGCCCCCGCGTCCGCGAGCTCGTGGCCGGCGGCCCAGTCCTCGCCGGCAGGTCTCAGATCGTTCTGTCCGGCGGCACGGGGCAGTGCCCTCACCACGGCGGGCCCGGAACCGTCCCGCGTCACCTCGACGAGCTCATGGCGCAGCACCCTGTCGCTCCCCGCCGGGACGAGCGCGCCGGTGGCGATGGGCGCGGCGGCGCCGGGGACCAGTCCGGCGGGCGAGTCGTCCCCGGCCCGGCGGGCCCGGCCGGTCAACCGCCACGGCCCCTCACCGGCCAGGGCGTACCCGTCCATCGCCGACACGGGCTCCCGCGGCATGGGGTCGGCGGCGAGCAGCGGTGCGGCGAGCACGGCTCCGACCGCCTCGAGGGGAGGGCGCGCGGTCGCGGGCAGCGGGACGAGCGCCGCGCGCAGCACAGCCCCCACGTGTGCCAGCGCGATCGGCCCTGAGGCGGCCACCTCGGCCCAGGTGTCGACGTCCCGCGCGGGCGCGCCCACGGTCACACGGGTGAGAACCTCGTCGTCGTACAGGGCCCTGACCGGTCGCCCGGCCGGTCCTCGGGATCGCCCCAGGGACTCGAGTCGCGCGGCGAGGGCGCGGCGGTGCCACGCGGCGAGCAGGTACTGGTCGCGGCCCCCGGCGTCCACGGCCAGGACGGCGGCGGGCCGCCCGGTCGACTCGGCGTGCCGCCGCGCGCTGCCAGCAGCGGGCCGCCCCAGCGCGGCGACGAGACGGCGGAGGGTGTCGGAGTCGAGGTCGGGGAGGTCACAGGCGACGACGACGACGAGGTCCACCCTCTCCGGGAGCGCCGCCAGTCCCGCCGCGATCCCGGCGACCGGACCGGAGTAGGGCGGTTCCTCGCAGGTGTCGCCTCCGGGGCCGACCGTGACGACCGGGTCCGCCACGGCCGCGGCGGCGGCGACCACGGTCTCGAGCATCTGCCGGCCCGCCACCGCGATTCCTGCCTTGTCCGTGCCGTCGAGTCGGCTCGCGCGGCCACCGGCCAGGACGATCGCCCCGACGGAATCGGTCACGAGTCGGCCGCCGCGTCGTGCTGGTCCGTCTCACCGACCGGGCGGTCTCGGCCCGCGTTCCCCGCCAGGCGGCTGCGAAGGAAGTCGTCGACGAGGATCTCGATGTCCGTCTCGGCGAACGGACGCAGTCCGATCATGCGGGAGAGGACCACCGGCCCGGCGAGCTGTGCCACCGCCAGGTCGCGGTCCCCGGGGATCAGGGTCCCGGCGGATTCGGCGGCGGACAGGATCGCGTGCAGGGGGGCGGCGTAGGAGTCCACGACTCCGCGTCGCAGCTCGCCCACCTCGTCGTCGTCCCCGGCTCCCCGGCCCATCGCCAGCCATCCCCACATCGACTGCTGGAGGGGGGCGTCCTGGATCAGCCGCGTCATGGACGTGCACAGCTGGATGAGTTGATCGCGCACCGGGGCGTCGCCCGGAGGCGGCTCCGGCGCAGGCAGCAGGCGTCGGAACGCCGCGGCGATCAGTGAGTCGGTGGAGGGGAAGTTGCGGTACAGCGTGGTCCGGGCGACCCCGGACACGCGGGTGACCGCGTCCACCGTGACCGCCGCGGCGCCACCCGCCAGGAGTAGATCGACCGCGGCGTCGAGGAGTTTGCCCCGCGAACGTGCCCGGCGCGGATCGGTCGGAGACTTCATGGGTCCATTGTGACGGCCCCCGGTGGTATACGGTGGGGGACCCGACCGATACCGCCGGTATCGTTTCTCGACACGACCCACCCCCACCCCTGCCGACCCTGACCCCCGGGAGCCCACGTGCTGGAACTGACCACCGGACGGCGCCGCTGGCTGCTGTTCGTCAACATCGTGGCGGTGTCGCTGGTCGTCGCGACGATGTCCGCTCTGTACACGTCGCTGCCGGACATCGCCGTGGCCACCGGCGCCACCCAGGCCCAGCTCACATGGATCATCGACTCCTACACGCTGGCGCTCGCCGCGCTCGTGCTCACCGCCGGCGCGCTGGGGGACCGCTTCGGCCGCCGGGCCACCCTCATCGTGGGACTGGTCCTGTTCACCGCGGCCTCGGCCCTGCCCATCTGGCTGGACTCGCCGCTGTGGGTGATCGCCCTGCGGGCGGTGGCAGGGGTGGGCGCGGCGTTCGTCATGCCCTCCACCCTCTCGCTGCTCACCGCCAGCTTCCCGTCCGAACGCCGGGGCACCGCAGTGGGGATGTGGGCCGGGTTCGCGGGCATCGGCGGGATCGTCGGCCTGCTCAGCTCGGGCCTCATGCTGCAGATCTGGTCGTGGAAGTCGATCTTCGTGGTCTACTCCGTGGTCGGCCTTCTCGTGCTCCTGGCGGCCTTCACCATCGGCGAATCCGTGGCCTCCCGGCACGGTCGGCCGGACGTGCTGGGGTCCGTGTTCTCGGCGTTGGCGGTCGGCGGAGTCGTCTTCGGGCTCATCGAGGGGGCGCACACGAGCTTCGGAGAACCCCTCGTCGTCGTCGCCCTGGTGGCGGCGGTCGTGAGCCTGATCGGCTTCGTCCTGGTCGAACTCCGCGCCACCGACCCCCTCCTCGACGTGCGGTACTTCCGGCGCCGCGGCTTCACCACCGGGTCGGTCGCCGTGGGCATGCAGTTCCTCACGATCTTCGGGTTCTTCCTGCTCATGGTGCAGTACCTCCAGCTGGTCAAGGGGTACGACGCGCTTTCCGCCTCCCTGGCGCTGGCCCCGATGGTGATCCCGGTGATGGTCTTCTCGCTCCTCTCGCCCCGCATCACGGCGCGGGTCGGACTCCGGGTGGTCACCGTGGTGGGACTTGCGGCGATCGCGACCGGGATGGTCCTGCTCTCCCGGCTGGGCGTGGACTCGACCTACTGGGAGATCCTCTGGCCGCTGCTCGTGGCCAGTGTGGGACTGGGCGTGTCGACCGCACCCGCCACCTCCGCGATCGTGTCCGACATCTCGGTGGACGAGCAGGGCGTGGCCGCCGCCGTCAACGACGCGATGCGCGAGGTGGGCGCCGCCATCGGCATCGCGATCTCCGGCAGCATCCTGGCAGGCAGCTACGCCACCGGGATCGTCGACGTCCTGCCAGGCGTGCCCGAGTCCGGACGGCAGGCGGTGGAGAGCTCTTTCGCGGGAGCGGTCGAGTACGTCACCATCGCCGGGCCCGCGCTGCAGGGCATCGTCGACGCCGCCGCGGAGGTCTTCGCGACAGGGATCTCCGACGCGATGTTCGCCCTGGGAATGGTCGCGGCTGGTGCGGCGGTGCTGCTGCTGTTCGTGGCGCCCGGCCGCAGGTACGTTCCGCACGGCGAGTCGGAATCCGGCGATGCGGCTGTCTCCGATGCCGCGGATGTCGACGGTTCCGCCGGCGTCCCCGACGTCGTCGATCCCGCGGGCGCTCCTGCACGCACCCGGCTCAGCTAGCGCTCACTCCGCGGCTCGAACCGGGCTCCGCCCGTGCGCCGGTTGCTCGCCGCTGCCCTCGCTAGCGCTCACTCCGCGGCTCGAACCGGGCTCCGCCCGTGCGCCGGTTGCTCGCCGCTGCCCTCGCTAGCGCTCACTCCGCGGCTCGAACCGGACGGTCACCGCCTTGAAGCCGGGCGTGTTGGACTCCCGCGCGACGTTCTGACGGTGGACCAGGTTGTTGGCCTCGGGGAAGTAGGCCGCGCAGCAGCCGCGGGCCGTCGGGTAGGACACCAGCCGGAACTCGTCCGCCCGGCGCTCGCTGGTCACTCCGTCCGAGCCGGTGAACACACTCACCACGTCGACCAGCTGGCGGTCCGCGAGACCCAGGTCGCGCAGGTCGTCCGGGTTCACCAGGATCACCCGCCGGCCCTCGGAGATGCCCCGGTAGCGGTCGTCGAGACCGTAGAAGGTGGTGTTGTACTGATCGTGCGACCGCAGGGTCTGCAGGATCAGGTGCCCGGCCGGCGCCTCCAGCCACTCCAGCGGTGACACCGTGAACTGCGCGCGCCCCGACGGAGTCGCGAAGGACCGGGTGTCGCGCGGCGGATTGGGCAGCACGAAGCCGGACTTCTGTCGCACCCGGCGGTTGTAGTCCGAGAACCCGGGGATCACGCGCGAGATGTGGTCGCGGATGACGTCGTAGTCCTCCGCCATCGCCCGCCACCCCACCGGGTGGTCGTGGCCCAGGATCGCCTCTGCCATGCCCGCGACGATCTGCGGTTCGCTGAGGAGTTGGTCCGACACCGGCTCCAGGCGCCCCTGGGACGAGCGGATCACCGACATCGAGTCCTCCACCGAGACGAACTGTGCGCCCCCCGGATGGCGGTCGTCACGGTCCGTCCGTCCGAGGGTCGGGAGGATGAGCGACGTCTGACCGTGGACCACGTGTGAGCGGTTGGGCTTGGTCGACACGTGCACGGTCAACCCGGTGCGCTGCATCCCGGTCTCGAGCACATCGGTGTCCGAGCACGCCTTGGCGAAGTTGCCGCCCATGGAGACGAACACGTCCACGTCACCGCGCTCGAACGCCTCGAGTGTCTCCGTCGAGTCGTAGCCGTGCTCACGCGGCGAGGTGATGCCGAACTCGTCGTCGAGCCCGTCCAGCAGCATCGCGCCCGGCTTCTCCCAGATCCCCATGGTCCGGTCGCCCTGCACGTTCGAGTGTCCGCGGACCGGGCAGGCGCCGGCGCCGGGCTTGCCGAAGTTGCCCTGCAGCAGCAGGACGTTGACGATCTCGCGCAGGGTGTCCACCGAATGGGGCTGCTGCGTGAGTCCCAGTGCCCAGCAGATGATCGTGCCCCGCGAGTGCACGAGCAGCGTGGCCAGTCGCTCGATCTGGTCGCGTCGCAGGCCCGTGGCCCGCTCGGTGGCCTCCCAGTCCAGCGCGGCACGCGCGGCGGCATAGTCCCGGAACCCCTCGGTGCACGTGTCCACGAATTCGCGGTCCACCACGGTTCCCGGAGCCGCGTCCTCCGCGCGCAGCAGCAGATGGCCGAGGGCTTGGAACAAGGCGAGGTCGCCACCCACCTTGATCTGCAGGAAGTCGTCCGCGACGGTCTCGCCTCCGCCCTCGACGAGGCTCTTGGCGATCCCCGTCGGGGACTGGGGGTCGGCGAACCCGAGCAGGCCGGCCTCGGGCAACGGGTTCACGGCCACCACGTGGGCACCGCGTCGCCGGGCGTCGGTGAGGGCGGAGAGCATCCGCGGGTGGTTGGTGCCGGGATTCTGTCCGACGACGAGGATGACGTCCGCGTGATCGAAATCCTCCAGCGAGACGGTCCCCTTGCCGATGCCGATCGTGGGCGTCATCGCCGATCCGGACGACTCGTGACACATGTTGGAGCAGTCGGGCAGGTTGTTGGTGCCGATCGACCGCGCGAGCAGCTGGTACATGAACGCGGTCTCGTTGGCGGTGCGGCCCGAGGTGTAGAACACGCAACGGTCCGGCGACGTGGAGTTCACGTGCTCGGCCATGAGTGCGAACGCGTCCCGCCAGGAGATGGGGGAGTAGTGGTCGTCACCCGGTCGCAGCACCACCGGCTCGGTGATCCGGCCCTGGTTTCCCAGCCAGTACTCGGTCTTGTCACGTAGCTCGCGGATCGGGTGGGCGGCCCACCACTCGGGGGTCACCGTCCGGGTGGTGGACTCCTCGGCCACGGCCTTGGCGCCGTTCTCGCAGAACTCGGCGGGTTTGCGCGGCCCGGTGATGGACTCGGGCCAGGCGCATCCGGGGCAGTCGGTGCCGCCGCGGTGGTTGAGGCGGGCCAACGCCTGCGCCGTCCGGGACACTCCGGCTTGCGAGATCCCCCGCTCGAGCGCCACCGAGACGGCCTTGAGGCCCGCCGCGCTGGTCTCGGGTTCGTCGACCCGGATCCGGGTCTCGTCGATGTCGGCGACGGGCGCGGACCGACGGATGCGAGGAATCAGGCTCATGGGCCCATTGTGCGCCCGAACACACCTCGCCGCAGCCGCGGCCCCGGCGTGCGCGTGGCCGGTAGATCAGTCGCCGATGCGCTCCGGATGGGTGTAGACGGTGGCGCGGTCGCCACGACTGAACCCGACCAGCGTCACCCCGGTCTCGCCGGCGAGGTCCACGGCCAACGACGAGGGGGCGCTGACCGCGGAGATCACCGGTATGCCCGCCATCGAGGTCTTCTGCACCAATTCGAACGAGGCCCGCCCCGAGACCTGCAGGATCGTCTCTCGTAGCGGGAGCCGGCCCTCGCGCAGTGCCCAGCCCACCACCTTGTCGACCGCGTTGTGCCGTCCTACGTCCTCGCGCAGGCAGAGCAGGGCGCCCTCGGGGGAGAACAGTGCCGCCGCGTGGACCCCGCCGGTCCGGCCGAAGACGATCTGCTTCTCGCGGAGCCGGTCGGGCAGGGAGAGCAGGACCGCAGCCCCGACCAGGGGGGTGGCCGGTTCGGCGGGGAAATGGGTCGCCGTGCGCACCTCCGCGATCGAGTCGACGCCGCACACCCCGCAGGAGCTGGTCATGGCGGTCGCGCGGACGGACCGGGGCTCCGGGACATCGGGGGACAGGGTCACGGTGAGGGTGTTGTAGTCCTGCTCGGTGCGGCCGCTCACCGTGGTGCAGTAGCAGATCTCCGGGAGGTGGTCGCGGTGCCAGATCGCTCCCTCTGACACCAGGTAACCGGCGGCCAGGTCCATGTCGTCGCCCGGGGTGCGCATCGTGACGAGATAGGGTCGTCCGCCGAGACGGATCTCCAGCGGCTCCTCCACCGCGAGGGTCGCCACCTCTCCTCTGGCGTCACTCCCGGCGATGATCCTCTGCGCGGGGTGACGACTCGTCCGTCGTCCCATGGTGCGAGGCTAGCCGGTGCCCGGTTCAGCCGCCGTCGCGGTCAGCCGGAGCGCGGCGGGCTGACGGTCGGCGTCGTTCGGTGGACCGGTCGGCCACGCGGAGGACGCCGGCGCCGCGGACGTCCCCTGCGTCGAGGTAGGCCAGGGCGGCGTCGGCCTCGTCGAGGCGGTACTCGTGGGTGGTGGGGCGGAGGGCGAGGCGCTCGGCCAGGGCGAGGAACTCCTCGCCGTCGGAGCGGGTGTTGCTCTCCACACTGGTCACGGTCCGCTCGTGGAACAGGTGCCGCTGGTAGTCGAGCCGGGGGATGTCGGAGAGGTGGATGCCGGCCACGGCGAGGGTCGCGCCGGGGGCGAGTGCCGCCAGGGCCTCCGGCACGATCTCCCCCGCCGGGGCGAAGAGGATCGCGGCGTCGAGCGGGACCGGGGGACGCTCGCGGGCGTCCCCGGCCGAGGCCGCGCCGAGCTCGAGTGCCAACCGGCGCGCGCCCTCGCCCCGGGTGAGCACGTGGACCTCTGCCCCCTGCGCGAGAGCGAGTTGCGCGGTGAGATGAGCGGAACCGCCGAAGCCGTAGACGCCCAGCCTGCCGCCCGGCGGGAGCGCCGCACGCTTGAGCGCACGGTAACCGATGATGCCCGCGCACAGCAGCGGCGCGGCCGAGAGGTCGTCGATCCCGTCGGGAAGGGCGTAGGCGAACGCCTCGGGGACCGTCGTGAACTCCGCGTAGCCGCCGTCGGCATCCCATCCGGTGTAGCGGGACCGCGCGCACAGGTTCTCCCGTCCGGACCGGCAGGCGCCGCAACTCCCGCAGGTGCCCCGCAGCCAGGGGACGCCCACCCGGTCACCGGTGAGGAACCGGACGCACCCGGGTCCCGAACCCACGACCTCTCCGACGATCTCGTGGCCGGGCACCACCCGCGGTCGTCGGACCGGGAGGTCACCCGTGGCGACGTGAAGATCGGTGCGGCAGACCCCGCACGTGAGAACGCGGAGCAGGACCTCTCCCGGCCCGGGCTCGGGAACGGGCGTGTCGACGAAGTCCAGGGGCGACTCCGCCAGGGGGCCCGGTTCGCGGACCACCCAGGCTCGCATCTGCGTCACGGTGCCGGTCACCTCGATCCTGCCGGTGCGATGACGGCGATCCTAACCCTCACGAGACGACTCAGGCCACCCCGCCGACGCGATCAGGAGCGTCGTCGGGGTGACCGGAGGGGCGAGGGTCAGATGTAGATGGCCGGATCGATGTAGAACTGCGCGTCGCGCAACTCCTCCTTCGACTCCTTGGCCGGCGTGGCGACGCCCGGTACGCCCACGATGATCGAGTTCGCCGGGGCGTCCTTGACCACGACGGCGTTGGCGCCGACCGAGGAGTCCGAGCCGATCTCGACGGGGCCCAGGATCTTGGCCCCGGCCCCCACGGTCACGCGGTCGCCCAGGGTGGGGTGGCGCTTGACCTGCTTGAGCGAGACACCGCCCAGGGTGACCCCGTGGTACAGCATGCAGTCGTCACCGATCTCCGCGGTCTCCCCGATGACCACACCCATCCCGTGGTCGATGAAGAACCGTCGACCGATGGTGGCACCGGGATGGATCTCGATCCCGGTGAGGAACCGGGTGAACTGGCTCAGGACGCGGGCCGCGAACCGGCCGGCCCCGCCGGCCACCCACAGGCGATGGGAGAGGCGGTGGGACCAGATCGCGTGCAGCCCGGAGTAGACGATCGCGTTCTCGACATCTCCCCGGGCCGCCGGGTCGTGGGCACGCGCCGCGGCGAGGTCCTCGCGCAGGGTGCGCAGGATCCTCGCCGCGGGCGCGTCCGCGGTCGACGGAGTCGGGTCGGTCATCAGTCGCGGTAGTCCTCGAACAGCATGGTGGACACGTAGCGCTCGCCGTAGTCGCACACGATCACCACGATGGTCTTGCCGGCGTTCTCCGGGCGCTTGGCCAGTTCGAGCGCGGCCCACACGTTGGCGCCGGAGGAGATGCCGGCGAGGATGCCCTCCTCGCTGCCCAGGCGCTTGGCGATCCGCAGCGAGTCGTCGAGGGTGACGTCGATGACCTCGTCGTAGATCTCGCGGTTGAGGATCTCGGGGACGAAGTTGGCGCCGAGGCCCTGGATCTTGTGCGGCCCGGCCTTGCCCTCGGTGAGAAGCGGGGAGTCCTTGGGCTCGACGGCCACGATCTGGATGTCCGGCTTCTGCTCGCGGAGGTAGCCGCCGGCGCCGGTGATGGTGCCGCCGGTCCCGATGCCGGCCACGAAGATGTCGACCTCTCCGTCGGTGTCCTCCCAGACCTCGGGGCCGCTGGTCCGACGGTGCACGTCCGGGTTGGCCGGGTTGGCGAACTGTCGGGCGAGTACGGCGTTCTCGCGGGTGTTGGCGATCTCCTCGGCCTTGGCCACCGCGCCCTTCATGCCCTCGGAGCCCGGGGTGAGGATGAGCTCGGCCCCGTAGGCGCGCATGACGGCGCGGCGCTCGACCGACATGGTGTCGGGCATGACCAGGACGGCCTTGAACCCGCGTGCGGACGCGACCATGGACAATGCGATACCGGTGTTACCGGAGGTGCCCTCGACGATGGTGCCGCCGGGCTTGAGGGCGCCGGAGGCGACCGCGTCGTCGATGATCGCGGCGCCGATGCGGTCCTTGACGCTGGCGGCCGGGTTGGCGGATTCGAGCTTGGCCAATACGGTGGCGCCCAGGCCGTCGGTCAGGGAGTTGAGGCGGACCAGGGGCGTGTGGCCGATGGTCTCGGTGATGTCGGAGTAGATCTTCGCCATTGGTGAGTTCCGTTCTGCAGAATGAACCGATCTGTCTATCGGTCAGTGTACGTGATCCCGCCACCGTCCGGACCGGGCCCGGGCGAATTCGGCCGGCCCCGAGAAACGCCGCGGCGCCCGTACCCCGCGGTGGGGTCCGGGCGCCGGCGGTCGGGGTGTCAGTTGCCGGAGTACAGGGCCTCGATCTCGCTGCCGAAGCGGTCGTGCACCACGTTGCGCTTGAGCTTGAGCGTCGGGGTGAGCTCGCCGCTCTCCACCGAGAACTCCGCCGCGAGGATCTTGAACTTGCGGATCGACTCGGCACGGGAGACGGACTTGTTGGCCTGGTCCACGGCGTCCTGGATCGCGCCGACCAGGTCACCGTCCTGGAGCAGGTCCTCCACCTCGCCGGTCTTGCCGTGCTTGTCCCGCCACGCCGGGAAGGTCTCCTGGTCGATGGTGACCAGTGCCGCGATGTAGTTGCGGTTGTCACCCACCACCACGGCCTGGCTGATCAGCGGGTCGGCCGAGAGCAGGTCCTCCATCTGGGAGGGTGAGACGTTCTTGCCACCGGCGGTGACGATGAGGTCCTTCTTGCGGCCGGTGATCGACAGGTAACCGTCCGAGTCGAGCTGCCCGATGTCGCCCGTGTGGTACCACTCGCCGGTCCAGGCCTCCTCGTTGGCCTTCGGGTTCTGCCAGTAGCCCTTGAACAGGGTCTTGGCCTTGGCCAGGATCTCGCCGTCCTCGGCGATCCGGATGGTCACGCCCGGGATCGGCCGACCCACCGTGCCGATCTTCGCCTGGCCGATCGGGTTGACGGTCAGCACGCCCGAGGACTCGGTGAGGCCGTAGCCCTCGAGGAGGTCGAAGCCGGCGCCGCGGTAGAAGTGGCCCAGACGGGCGCCCAGGGGGCCGCCACCGGAGATGATGCGGTTGCACTCGCCGCCCAGGGCCTCGTGCAGCTTCGAGTAGACGAGCTTGGAGAACAGCTTCTGCTTGAGCGCCAGGCCCGCGGACGGCTTCCCGCCGCCCTCGATGGCCGTGGAGTAGTCGATCGCGGTCTGCACCGCGGCCTTGAAGATCTTGGCCTTGGCGCCGCCGGCGGCCTCCGCCTTGCCCGCCGCGGAGTTGTAGACCTTCTCGAGCACGCGCGGGACCGACACGAGGAAGGTCGGGTGGACCTCCGACAGCCGCTCGACGACCTTGGTGGTGTCGGGCTCGTGGGCCACGGCGACGCGCTTGTAGAAGCACGCCACCTCGAGGATTCGGGCCAGGACGTGGGCCAGCGGCAGGAAGATCAGGGTGCGGCTGTTGGGGACGAACGCGTCCTGGAGCTGCTGCTCGACGGCCACCACGACGCCACCGAACCCGCCGTGCAGGATCTCGCAACCCTTGGGGTTGCCCGTCGTGCCCGAGGTGTAGATGATGGCGCACCTGTCCTCGTGGCCCATCGCCAGCGAGGCCTGCTCGACCTGCTCGTCGGAGATGTCGGCGCCGGCGGCGGTGAGCTGGGCGACCAGGTCGTTCTCGATGACCATGATGTCGCCGCTCCACTCGGTGCCGGACGTCAGCACCTCGCGGAGTTCGAGATCCTCGACCACGGCGAAGGTGGCGCCGGAGTCGGTGAGGATCCAGTCGCACTGGCCCGAGGAGGAGGTCTCGTAGATCGGGACGGTGACGGCGCCGACCGCCCACGCGGCCCAGGCGATGAGCGACCACTCGTAGCGGGTGTGGCTCATGATGGCCAGGCGGTCGCCGGGCTGGACGCCCCGGGCGATCAGGCCTTTGGCGACCCCCTTGACCTCCTGGAGGTACTGGGCGCAGGTGACCTCTGTCCAGTCGGTTCCGACGAGTCGCAGTACCGCGACGTCGTTCGGCGCCTCCTCCGCGTTCTTGAACACGAGCCGGCCGAGGTTCTCGACGGGGAAGGACTTGGTGGCGGGAGGGGTGGCGAACTCGGTCGTCATTGCGATCCTTAGGTCATGTGTGGCCTGTATCACTGGCAAGTGTAGAGGGTTCGCCGCCGTGCGTCTCCAGCACGGTCTATTTGGATCCGTTTATGAGGGGCGCGTCAGGTTCGAAATCGCCGATACTGTGATACGGGTTACACTGGCGACATGTTCGGGGGCACGGGATCCACGGCGAGCCTGCTGGTGGCCGAGTCGTGGGAGCGCAGCAGGCATCGGGGCATCGACCCCACGGTGGCCGCGCCGTCGGTCGAGCTGGAGGGTCCGGACCTCTCCCGCCACGTGGCGCAACACCGGATGGCGTCGGTGCTGCCGGTGGTCGAGTCCGTCCTCGTCCCGGGCGTCGTGTCGAGCGGACACATCGTCGCCGTCGCGGACGAGCGCGGGCGGCTGCTGCGGGTGATCGGGGATCGGGGGGTCAGGTCACGAGCCGAGTCGATGGCGTTCGTCCCCGGGGCCGTCTGGACGGACGAGGCGGTCGGGGCCAACGCACCGGGCCTCGCGCTCAGGCACGACACCGAGGTCCGGGTCCGCGGATCCGAGCACTACCTCGAGATGGCCCACGAGTGGAGCTGCGCGGCGGCCCCCGTGCACGACCCCGGTTCGGGTGAGCTGATAGGGCTCATCGACGTGACCGGTCCGAGCAGCGCCGCCTCGGACCAGATGCTCGCGCTGATCCGGGCGACGGTCATGCTCGCCGAGGGGGAGTTGCGCACCGCCGCCGGTCTCGTCGTGCCCCGCCCGGCCCGTGCTGACCGGGCCGACGGCGGGCGGCTGCGGCTGCGGGTCCTCGGTCTGGGTGCGGGCGTTCTCGACGGGGACGTCCCCGGGGTCGGCGGTCGCGCCCTGACCGGCAGGCACGCGGAGATCTGCGTGCTGCTCGACGCCCATCCCGAGGGCTTGACCGGTGGCGCGCTCGCGGAGCTGCTCGCCGACGACCGCCTGGACGAGGTCAGCGTCCGCGCCGAGGTCTCCCGGCTGCGACGGGTGCTCGGGCCGGATGTGGTGGGGTCGAGGCCGTATCGTCTGGCCCCCGGCGCGCTCACCACCGACGTCCGTGACGTCACGGACGCGCTCGGGTGCGGGGACGTCATGAGGGCGGTCTCGGCGTACCCGGGACCACTCCTGCCGTCATCGGATGCCCCCGGGGTGGCCGATCTGCGACTCGAGATCCATTCGATGGTGCGGGCCGCGGTCCTGTCCGCGGATCGGCTCCCCGTCCTCCGCGCCTGGGTCGCCGGCGCCGGTCGCGAGGACCTCGCCGCGTGGCGGGGCCTGGCGAGGTCGCGCTACGCGGACGCCTCCACGGTCGCGGCGGCGGAAGCGCGGTGCCGCGTCCTCGACCAGCGCTTCGGGGCCTGAGGGGTTTCCGGGCCGTCCGTGCCGCCGGGCCCCGGCCGCCTCTCCGCTCGGGTAGGTCGGTCGGTGCCGATCGGGCCGTCCCCGGGGTGCCGGGTGGCCAGAACGTCGCGCGAGGTGTTCCGGCAGGGTCGCTCGCCGGGCAAGAGTGATCGGTGTCACACACACCGCCCCGCCGCTGGTGGGGATCGCTCGAGCAGGAGGCGCACGATGGCGATCGAACTGAATCAGATCTGGGACATGCCGATCAAGGAGTTCCACCCGCTCCCCAAGGCGCTGTTGGGGGTGGGGGCGCACGACATCCTCGGCGTGGAGGCCAAGAAGTTGGGGATGACCCGCGTCCTCATCATGACCACCGGGTTGCGCGGATCGGGGATCATCGAGGAGCTCAAGGGCAAGATCGAGTACCAGGGTCTCGACGTCGTGGTCTTCGACAAGGTCGAGTCCAACCCCAAGGACTACAACGTCATGGACGCCGCGGCGCTCTACAACTCCGAGAAGTGCGACGGCATCATCTCGGTGGGCGGAGGCTCCAGCCACGACGCCGCCAAGGGCGCACGCGTGGTGATCGCCCACGACGGCCGCGACATCAACGAGTTCCAGGGCTTCTCCAAGTCCACCAACTTCGAGAACCCTCCGCACATCGCCGTGTCCACCACAGCGGGAACCGGTGCGGAGACCTCGTGGGCGTACGTCATCACCGACACCTCGGACATGGACCACCCGCACAAGTGGGTCGCGTTCGACGACGCCAGCCTGGTCTCGCTGGCGATGGACGACCCGCTCCTCTACTACTCCTGCCCCCAGCACTTCACCGCGTACTGCGGGTTCGACGTCCTCGCGCACTGTTCGGAGCCGTACGTGTCGCGGCTCGACTTCGCCCCCTCGCTGGGCAACGCGTTGTACGCGACCAAGCTCGTGGCGGACAACCTCACCACGGCCGTGTACGACCCGCGCAACCTCGACGCGCGCACCGGGATGATGAACGCGCAGTACATCGCCACCCAGGCGTTCAACTCGGGCGGACTCGGGATGATCCACTCGATGTCCCACGCGATCAGCGCGTACTACGACACCCACCACGGCCTGAACAACGCGATCGCGCTGCCCCGGGTGTGGGAGTACAACCTGCCGGCCCGTTATCAGCGGTACGCCGAACTCGCCCCGCAGATGGGCGTGGACACCCGGAACATGACGACCGTCCAGGCGGCCGACGCCGCGGTGGAGGCCGCCATCCGGTTGTCCAAGGACGTCGGCATCCCGGACAACTTCAGCCAGATCACGCCGGGGCTGTACGAGAAGAACCAGATGGACACGGGCAAGTACAAGGGCAAGGGCGACAGGATCGACACCTCCGCGGAGAACGTCCGCAGGATCGCCGAGCACATGATGGGTGACGCGTGCACCCCGGGCAACCCGCGCGAGTCCACGGTCGAGTCCCTGATCCCCATGGTCGAGCACGCCATGACCGGCTCCTACTGATCGGCGAGCACGGAAAGGGCCCGACCATGGATGTCATCCCAGACCGCCCCGACGAGGCGGGAACCGCTGACGCGGCGATCGACGTCGACCTCCTCCGGGAGGCGCTGCGGGCGACGGGGTACATCGTCGACCGGGAGTTGGCGACCGTCGTGCACCTGGCGACGGTCCTCGACAGGCCGCTGCTGCTGGAGGGCCCGGCCGGTGTGGGGAAGACCGAACTGGCCAAGTCGCTCGCGACCGCGTTCGGGCGTCGGTTGGTCCGGCTGCAGTGTTACGAGGGCCTGGACGACGCCCGGGCGCTGTACGAGTGGGACTACGCCAAGCAGCTGCTGCACGTCCAGATGCTCCGGGACCGGATCACGGCCGAACTGCAGGCTCACGAGGACCTCGGCGCCGCCTCGGCAGCGCTGGCGGAGATGGAGGTGGGGATCCACGGCGAGGACTTCCTGGTGACCAGGCCGCTGCTCGAGGCCATCACCTCCGAGGACCCGGTCGTCCTGCTCATCGACGAGATCGACCGCACCGAGGAGTCGCTCGAGGCGATGCTGTTGGAGGTGCTCGCGGAGAAGCAGGTGACGATCCCCGAGCTCGGGACCTTTCGCGCGCGAACGACTCCCTGGGTGGTGCTCACCTCCAATGACACGCGGGAGCTGTCCAGCGCCCTCAAGCGCCGGTGCCTGCACTTCCACGTGGACTTCCCGGACGCCGCGAGGGAGACGGAGATCGTCCGGTCCCGGGCGCCCGAGGTGTCGGAACCGGTCGCGGCCGACGTGGTGGACAAGGCGCGCCGACTGCGTGAGATGCCCCTGCGCAAGGCCCCGTCGATCTCCGAGGTGGTGGACGCGGCGCGGGCCGCGTCCGTGTGGGAACCGGACAGCCCGGAGCTCGGCTGGGTGCTGGCCGCCGCCCTCCTGAAGTACCGGTCCGACGACGACGCCGCGCGTGAGGTCCTCACGGGGGTCCACGACGGGATGCTCGCCGGGGTGCACGGCGAGCCGCCCGGTGGTGGCACCGCGGCGACGCAGCAGGCGGCGCGCGGTCCCGGGGGCATGCGGGCGGCCGCCGATGCGACCGGGGCGTCGACCTCCACCGCGTTCGGTGCGGGACGGGCCCGCAGCGCCGCCGGCCGTGGGAGCGGACGACGATGACGATCGGCCCGGGGCCCCGCGTCTCGCCCCCGGAGGTCCTCGACATCGTCTCCGTGGTGTTCGGGCGTCGCCTCAGGGAACGCGGGGTGGCCGTGTCCCCGGCCGAGGTGGTGGAGGTGCGGACGGTCCTCGCGCTGCTGGGGGCCTCGCGGCCCGAGGTGCTGCGGCCGGCGCTCCGGGCGGTGACCGTCAAGTACCGGCGGGAGAACCGGGTCTTCGACGCGGTGTTCGACCGCCTCTTCCTCGGTCTGCACGTGGCCCGGACCGAGGGCGCCGCCGGTGCCCGTGGCGATGATCCGCAGGTGGGGGCGCTGCCCGACGAGCTGGAACTGGACTCGGAGGGGTCGTCACCGTTCACCCCATCGGACCTGGACCCGGCAGAGATCGGTGACCTGGTCGAGGGCGACGACACCGCCCGGCGTGATGAGGACATCCACTACGACGACTCCGACTTCTCGACCGCGACGGGCGAGGAGGAGTTCGCGGTCGAGCAGGGCGCCGAGCAGTGGCGGTCGACGGTCACCTACGAGATCGAGGTGGACCGCGCGTCGTCGGACCGGGTCGGGGAGATGGGCTCCTCCGCGGTCTCGGTGTCCGGCGACGAGTCGTTGGACTGGGGGGACGCGCTCGACGTCCTGCGGACCCTCGACGGTTACGACGCCCGCCAGGTGTACGCGGGTTCCGGTGAGGACGGCGGGCCCCCGCCGAGCGAGCAGGTGGGGATGTTCGTCGACGCGGTCGTGGAGTTCCTCAGGAGCCTGACGGACGACGTCACCGACGGGGGAACCGGTGGGAGTGGCGACGACGAGGATCGCGGGGGCGTGGAGGGAACCGACGACGGTGACCTCGAGCGCGCGTCACACGAGGTGATGCGCCGGATCCGGGGAGCGCCCCGCCGGCGTTCGCGACCGTTCGCGCGTGGGGTGCTGGACTCGCGCTCCACCCTGCGCCGGGCCTGGGCCACGGACGGCGAGGCGTTCACCATCATGAACCGCACCCGCGTGCCCGGACCGCTCAAGCTTCTGATCCTCGTCGACGTCTCGCTCTCGGTCCGTCCCGTCACCGGATTCGTGCTGCGACTGGCCCAGAGCCTGCATCAGAAGGTCAACCGGTGCTCCGTCGTCGCCTTCGTCGACCGGCCGGTCGACGTCACCGACCACCTGCTGTCCTCGTCGGGCGCGGGGGCACTGGCGACCGTGCTTGCCGCGCCCGGTCTGGATCTGGAGGCGAGCAGCGACTACGGGCGGGTGTTCGCCGAACTCCTCGACCGACACGGGGATCTGGTCGACGCCCGGACCTCGGTCCTGGTCGTGGGTGACGGGCGGAGCAACGGGCTCGATCCGCGGGAGGACCTGGTGGGGCGGATCAGCAGGCGGGCCCACCGGATGGCGTGGATAACCCCGGAGGCCCGGAGGTACTGGAACCGGCCGAGCTGTGGGCTGAGCGGCTACGCCCGGTACCTGGACGGGGTGGTGACCGCGCGCGATCCCGCGGAACTGTCCGAACGGGCAGGTCTGTTGGGAAGCTCGCTCGCCTGACATGACCCGGGCCTATCGTGAGGTCATGTCCGCGGAAGGCCGGGTGGCCAAATTCCACGCGCCGGAGATCCTCTTCGGTTTCGGTGCCCTGCCCGAGGCCGCGACCGCCGCCATGGGGCTGGGGGCCCGTCGCCCCCTCGTCGTCACCGATCCGTGGCTCGAACTCACCCCGTGGCCGGGGACCGTGGTGGACGCCTTGAGGGCGCGGGGTGCCGAGCCGGTCGTGTGGTCGGACGTCCGACCGAACCCGCGCGCCTCACAGATCCTCGAGGGTGCGCAGACCTATCACTCCTCGGGGTGCGATGTGATCGTCGCGGTGGGGGGTGGGTCGGTGATCGACGCCGCCAAGGGGGTCGCGCTGGTCGTGTCCAACGGCGGGCACGTCCTCGAGTACGAGGGGGTCGACCGGGTCCGGCTGCCACTGCCCCCGGTGGTGGCCGTGCCGACGACGGCCGGCAGCGGTGCCGATGTCTCCCAGTTCTGCGTGGTCAACGACTCGGACCGGCTGACCAAGGTGACCATCGTGAGCCGTTCGCTGGTGCCGGACGTCACCGTCATCGACCCGGCCACCCACTCGACGGTTCCCGAGGACGTGCGGGCGGCCACGGCGATCGACGTGCTCTCGCACGGGGTCGAGGCCTATTCCTCACGCGCGGCGGGCCCGTTGACGGACTCCCACGCCCTCCGCTCCGTCGAGCTGTGCACCCGGTCGCTCGACCGGCTCGGGCGCGGCGGGAGGAACGGTGGGAGGTGCGGTGACGAGCAGTTGGAGGCGATGGCGCTCGCGTCGCTCGAGGCGGGGATGGCCTTCAGCAACGCCGTCCTGGGGGCGGTCCACGCGATGAGTCATCCGGTGGGCGGCCGGTACGACGCGTCTCACGGCCAGATCAACGGGGTCCTGCTGTCGCATGTGGTCCGGCACAACGGGACGGTGATGGCCCCGCACCGCATGGCGGATCTGGCCCGTGCCGCCGGCGTCGCCGTGGGGTCGCGCGCCGGTCAGGTGACGGACCGGGTCGCGGACCGCTTCCGCGACCTCGCGGAGTCCGTCGGGATCCCGACGGGGCTCACTCACCTGGGGGTCCGGGGCGAGGACATCCCCACGCTGGCCGCTCACGCACTGCGCGATCTGTGCATGGCCACCAATCCGCGTCCCGTCACCCTCGAGGACGTCGATCGGCTGTACCGGGAGGCGTCATGAGCGAGGGGCCGACCGACCTGGACTCCCTCCTGGGCCTCCGGTCGGTCAAGAGGAGCTTCTTCGACCAGTACCGCGCTGCGGAGTCCAGGCTGCGCCGCTCGATGCACGCTCTCGATCGCGTCTCGGGTGCGCTGGTGCGGACCGCCGAGGGGCCCGAGGAGCTGATGCTGTCCGTCCTCAAGGTCGCCTACGACCAGCTCGACGCCGAGTGGGCGCTGGTGGCCCTGCGGGACGGTCAGCTCCCGTCCGTCGAACCACGGCACGTCATCGTGGACCCCGAGGGACGGTTCGTCGCGTTCGAGGGGCGGGACCTGGCACCCGTGCCGGAGGGGTTGCCCAAAGGCGTGGTCAACGTCCTTCTCGCGGTCCTCCGCGGCGGCCGGTCCGCCGAGGTCGCGGAGGCCGGCGGACCCGACGCGGTCACCGTGCCGCTGATCCTGCACGGCGGGGTGATCGGGGGGCTGGCGTCGTGGCGACACCCCGGGCGGCAGGCCGACGACATCGACACGGTGGTCCTGCGGATCCTCGCCGCGCAGGCGGCGGTCGCGCTGCACAACTCCGTCCTGTTCCGCGACAAGGAGATGCTCCTCGCCCGGGCGGAGGAGGCCTACGAGGAGGCCCGGGGCCACGTGGTGGAGCTGTCCCGGCGGAACTCGGAGCTCGAGATCGCCCATCGCGAGCTCGATGCCGCGCACCGCCAGCGGATCCTCGACGTGGAGCGGTCCCGGATGGCCCGGGAGCTCCACGACAGCGTGTCCCAGCTCGTCCTCGGCGCGGGGATGCACCTCCAACTGGGACTCGACGCGGTGGGAGACGCCGACCGGCAGCGGCCCCTGCTCGAGAAGGCAGTACACCTGACCGACCAGGCCGTCGACCAGTTGCGGTCCGTGATCTACGCCCTGCGCACGATCGACGACGGGGACGCCCGGCTGAGCAGGCTGATCGAGGACCTGTGCCGCCTCCACGTCCCGTCGACCATGACCTCCGAGGTCCGGGTGCTCGGCGACGAGGTCCCGACGAGCCCCGGGATCGAGCACGAACTCCTCCGGATCGCCGGCGAGGCGCTCTCGAACGCCGCGCGGCACTCGGGGGGCGACGGCGTGGTGGTCACTCTCGACTTCGGTGACGAGGCCGTGGCGCTGACCGTGGAGGACGACGGTGTGGGGAGGCCGGAGGAGCTGCGGAGCCTGCTCGAGGCCGTGCGGACCGGGTCCCCGGAAGAGCGCCACGGTCTGGTCAACATGAGGGAGAGGGCGGAGATGGTGGGAGGGGAGTTGCGTATCGCGGGGGCCGACACGGGCGGGGTGGCGATCACCGTGGTGGCGCCCGGTGTCGGGGGCCTCGACGCAGCGGCCCGGGGGTCGGTCCGATGACCCCGGCGGCCATGATCCGCACCGTGCTGGTGGACGACCACGCGGTGCTCCGCGAGGGCCTGCGGTTGATGCTCGAGCGGGAGCCCGACCTCGAGGTGGTCGGTGAGGCGTCGACCGCGGACGCGGCCCTCGGGGTCATCAACTCGACCCGCCCGGACGTCGCGGTGATCGACCTCAAGCTGGGCAGCGGGTCCGAACTCGACGGGCTGCGTCTCTGCGCGGCGGTCCGCGACCTGTTCCCCGACGTCGCCCCGCTGGTGCTCACGACCTTCCTCGACAAGGCGATCGTCGTGCGGGCGGTCCGGGCGGGGGCGCGGGGATACGTGGTCAAGAACGTGGACGTCACCGAACTGGTGACCGCCGTCCGGTCGGTGTCGGCGGGGCAGAGCGCCTTCGACGCGCGAACCGCCTCCATGGTGGTGGACGCGCTCAGGGGGGTCGAATCGGCGTCCGAGGCCCTGTCGGCCCGGGAGATCGAGGTCCTCGCGCTGCTGGCGGAGGGAAGGTCCAACAAGGAGATCGGTCAGGCGCTGTTCATCTCGGCCACCACCGCGAAGTTCCACATCAGCAACATCCTGCGCAAGCTCAAGGTCTCACGGCGCGCCGAGGCGGTGTACGTGGCCAGTCGGCAGGGCCTGCTCTGAGCTGCACCGGCACGTCATCGGTCCACCACCAGCCATCCGCCGTGGTCCTCGTCGACCCGCGTCCGCACCCCGGGGGACCAGCTGTGACAGAGCGACCCGATCCGGTCGGCGAGCGCGGCCAGCGTGGGGATGTCGAAGGTCCGGACATGACCGTATTGCGTCACGGCGACGGGCTCGAAGGGCACGGCGATCACCACGCGTCGGCGCGCCAGTCGCAGTGCGTCGCGGACCATGTCCCAGCCGGCGTTCTCGTCCACGTGCTCGAGGACGTGGACGAGGTAGACGGTATCCGCTGTACCCGCGGCCAGCGGGCTGGTCCGTGCGTCGAGGCAGACCGGCGAGGGCAGGGGTCCGTCGGCCGGCGCGCAGGACCGGAGGAGCCCGAGTACGGCCGGGTCGAGGTCCACGGCGACGGTTCTCACGCCCTCCCGGGCGAGGCGGAGGGACAGGAAGCCGAAGCAGCATCCGAGGTCCACCGCGGAGTGGCCGACCATCTCGGCCACCGCCCGGTCGTGGACCGGGGAGAACGGGCAGACGCCGCTGGCCAGTGCCGAGATCGACGACCGGTAGTAGGCGGACCAGCACTCCTCCCAGGTCGCGTCCCGGCAGGTCACCAGCGCCGTCACCGCCCGGTGGAACTCGTCGACGGTGTGCAGGACCCCGGTGGCGAGCAGATCGCGGGACATGGCCGGGATCAGCGCCTCGCTCACCTCGTCGTCGTCGAGGTCGTGCCCGATCCGCACCCGACGGTCGTCGGCGGTCACGGTGAACGCCCCGAACCGTCGGCCCCGTCCGCCCCGGACCGCCGAGATCTCCCGGAACCCCGGGGGTGTGGCTGTGGTCTGCATGGGGGCCGACGCTAGGGCTCCCGGGGGCCCTCGACGAGGAGAAGCAGCGGATTCCGGCAGCTCGAACGGGTGCGGACCTGCCCGGACGGGCAGTGCAGACCCGGGCCGGTCGCCGTGCAACGTTGCTGCAACCCCGCCGCGCATAGTGTCCTACATCACAGCGTCGACCACGGGGGTCGCGCGGAGGAGTAAGGAGGGGCACGATGCCCGTTTTCGCACAGCCCGGCGCCGATGGTTCGGTGATGTCCTACCAGAGCCGTTATGAGCACTACATCGGCGGCGAGTGGGTGGCACCCGTCAAGGGTGAGTACTTCGAGAACGTCACCCCGATCACCGGGCAGGTCTTCTGCGAGGTCGGCCGCGGGACGTCCGAGGACATCGAGGCCGCCCTCGACTCCGCGTGGGCGGCCGCCCCCGGGTGGAACGCCACCTCCGCGGCCGAGCGGTCGCTGGTCCTGCTCCGGATCGCCGACCGGATGGAGGAGAACCTCCAGGCCCTCGCCCTGGCCGAGTCGTGGGACAACGGCAAGCCGATCCGCGAGTGCCTGGCCGCCGACATCCCGTTGGCGATCGATCACTTCCGCTACTTCGCCGGCTGCATCCGCGCCCAGGAAGGCGGGATCTCGCAGATCGACGAAGACACCGTGGCGTACCACTTCCACGAGCCTCTCGGCGTGGTCGGCCAGATCATCCCCTGGAACTTCCCGGTCCTCATGGCGGTGTGGAAGCTCGCCCCGGCGCTGGCCGCGGGCAACTGCGTGGTGCTCAAGCCCGCCGAGCAGACCCCGGCGTCGATCCTGTTCCTCATGTCGGTGATCGGCGACCTGCTCCCGCCGGGTGTCGTGAACGTGGTCAACGGATTCGGCACCGAGGCAGGCAAGCCGCTGGCCTCCAACCCCCGGATCCGCAAGGTCGCCTTCACCGGCGAGACCACCACCGGACGCCTGATCATGCAGTACGCTTCGGAGAACCTCATCCCGGTGACCCTCGAGTTGGGCGGCAAGAGCCCCAACATCTTCTTCGAGGACGTCATGGACGCCGACGACGACTTCCGTCAGGCGGCGCTCGAGGGCTTCGCGATGTTCGGCCTCAACCAGGGCGAGGTGTGCACGTGCCCCTCGCGCGCGCTCGTGCAGAGGTCGGTCTTCGACGAGTTCAGCGAGCTCGCGATCGAGCGCACCAAGCAGATCACGCAGGGCAATCCGCTCGACACCGACACGATGCTCGGCGCGCAGGCCTCCAACGACCAGTTGGAGAAGATCCTGTCCTACATCGACATCGGCAAGCAGGAGGGCGCGGACGTCCTCACCGGCGGCGGGCGGGCGGAGCTCGAGGGCGATCTCGCGGGCGGCTTCTACGTGCAGCCGACCGTCTTCCGCGGGCACAACAAGATGCGCCTGTTCCAGGAGGAGATCTTCGGTCCCGTGCTGTCCCTGAGCTCGTTCACCGACTTCGACGACGCCATGATGATCGCCAACGACACGCTCTACGGCCTGGGCGCCGGCGTGTGGTCGCGTAACGGCACCACCGCCTACCGGGCCGGTCGCACCATCCAGGCCGGCCGGGTGTGGACCAACACCTACCACCAGTACCCGGCCCACGCGGCGTTCGGTGGCTACAAGCAGTCCGGCATCGGACGTGAGAACCACCGCATGATGCTCGACCACTACCAGCAGACCAAGTGCCTGCTGGTGAGCTACTCGGGTAAGCCCCAGGGCTTCTTCTGAGTCGCGGCGGACCAGTGGAGGAAGGACCGTCCATGGACGACGTCTGCGGACTGCCCTCCGGCGGGAGCGTGCCCATCGCGGCGCGGGCCCTCCCGCCGGAGGGGGCGCCGCCCGGGCTGCCGGCGCGCGTCGTGGTCACCGAGCCGGCCGCCGAGCTCATCCGTGAGCTCGTCGGCCGGCACGGCCCGGTGATGTTCCACCAGTCGGGCGGGTGCTGCGACGGGTCGGCACCCATGTGCTATCCCGACGGGGAGTTCCGTGTGGGCCAGCGCGACGTGCTGGTGGGGGAGCTCGATCTCGGTGGGGACCGGGTGCGCGTGTGGATCTCGGGGTCGCAGTTCGAGACCTGGAAGCACACGCAGCTGGTGCTGGACGCGATCCCGGGCCGGGGGTCGGGTTTCAGCCTCGAGAACCCAACCGGGAGACGGTTCCTGTCCCGCGCCCGGACGTTCGACGCCGCCGAGCAGGAGGCGTTGGCGGCGTTCCCGCCGCGCACCGGGGCGGATCTCGAGGACTGAGATGCGCCGCCGCGGTCCCGGATTCACGCAGATGGGACGTGGTGCGGCGGTAGGATCCGACCATGGATACCGACCGTCCGGCAGCCGTTGATCCCCTCGACGCGGAGGTCGGGTTCCTCACGCCCGAACTGCGGTCCGACCTGCTCGAACGGTGGAACGAACCGCAGCGCAGATACCACAACGAGACGCACCTGCGTGCGGTGCTGCGTGCGGTGGACGCGCTGGAGGCGTACGGGGAGGCGTTCGACGGGACCGCGGTCCGACTGGCGGCCTGGTTCCACGCCGCCGTGTTCGACCCCACGGAGTCGGAGAACAACGCCAGGTCGGCCGAGTTCGCCGAGTCCGCACTCGACCCCGCCGCGCCCGTCGACGAGGTGGCGCGCCTCGTGCGGCTCATGGGCGGGCACCGGGTCGAGCCCGGGGATCTCAACGGGGCGGTCCTCTCGGACGCCGACCTCGCGGTCCTCGGGGCCGACCCGGAGACGTACGACGCCTACACGCAGGATGTCCGCCACGAGTTCGCGCACGTGCCGGGTGAGCGGTTCGTCGCCGGGCGGATCGCCGCGCTCGAGGCGCTGCTCGAGCGCGGGTCGGTCTTCCTCACCAGGGCCGGCCGCGACGCCTGGGAGAAGCAGGCGCACGCCAACCTGAACCGCGAACTCGGACTGCTCCGGGCCGGGCGGGCAGAGGCGGGTCAGAGCCCCGGGGGAGCGTAGGCGGCGCTGTGCTCGGCGGCGCCGCCGGCGGACATGAGATCGGTGATGCGCCGGATGTCCGCCGCGCCGGGAAGGCCCCAGCCCGGGCGGTATCCGTAGATCTCCGCCAGAGTCGTCGACTCCCGGGTGCCGTTGGCCAGCTCCACGTCCTCGGGCCCGATCAGCGAGGGGTGGGGCACGCCGACCGCGCCCGAGACCTTGACGAGGTCGCGCCGCAACGACCGGAGATAGGCCGCACACCGCACGGCCTTGTCCGTGGGGTCCACTCCGCGGGACAGCCACGGGTTCTGCGTGGCCACTCCGGTGGGGCAGCGATCGGTGTGGCACTTCTGGGCCTGGATGCAGCCGATGGAGAGCATGGCCTCGCGACCGACGGAGATCAGGTCCACCCCGAGTGCGAACGCGACCACCGCGTTCTCGGGGATCCCCAGCTTCCCCGAGCCCACGAACACCACGTCGTCGGTGAGACCGGCCTCAGCGAAGATCCGGTACACGCGGGAGAAGCCGAGCCGGAACGGGAGTGACACCGCGTCGGTGAAGACGAGGGGGGCGGCACCGGTGCCGCCCTCGCCGCCGTCGATGGTGATGAAGTCGACGCCGCGCTCCCGGGAGACCATCGCGGAGGCCAGCTGCTCCCAGAAGCGCAGCTCGCCGACCGCGGACTTGATCCCCACCGGCAGGCCGGTGCGTTCGGCGATCTCCTCCACCAGGTCGAGCATCGAGTCGACGTCGTGGAACGCCGTGTGCCGGGAGGGGCTCGCACACTCGCGGTCGGTGGGGATCCCGCGGATCCGCCCGATCTCCGCGGTGACCTTGGCGGCGGGCAGCAGACCGCCGAGCCCGGGTTTGGCACCCTGGCTGAGCTTGATCTCGATCGCCCTGATCGGATGCTTCTCGGCGAGGGCGACCACCGCGTCGAGGTCGAGCCTGCCGTCCGCGTCGCGGACCCCGAAGTAGGCGGTACCGATCTGGAACACCAGGTCCCCGCCCTTCTGGTGGTAGGGACTCAGCCCACCCTCACCGGTGTTCTGCAGTGCCCCCGCGAGAGCGGCACCGCGGTTGAGGGCCTCGACAGCCGGGGCCGACAGGGCGCCGTAGCTCATCCCGGAGATCCACACCAGGGACTCCGGGCGGAACGCGCGGGCCCGGCCGCGGGCGGCGCCGAGGACCTTGGCGGTGGGCAACTGGAGTTGCTCCGCGGAGTGCGCGTGGGCGGAGACCGTCACCCCGGCGAACGTGCGCGGTTTGACGACCGGGTATCCGGTGAGGAACTCGACGTCGTTGTCCGTGCCGAAACCGAACGTCGTGGCCCGCCCCTCCGCCGACTCCCGGATCCAGTCCCGTTGGTCGCGGGTGAACGGCCGTTCCTCGTCGTTGCTCGCCACGATGTACTGGCGCAGTTCCGGGCCGATCGAGCTCAGGGCCATCCGCGCGTGACCGAGGACGGGGAAGGTCCGCAGGATCGGGTACCTGGTCTGCCGCAGGTCCGAGGCCGCGAGGGCCGCCACAATCGCGACGGGGGCGCCGAGGAGCCACTTGCGCATGTCGACCTCCGGGGTGAGTGGGTGCCCCCATCATGGACCACCTGCCGCCCGACGTGCCCGCGTCGGCGCCCGCGCCCGACTCCCTGCGGCCGGGCGCCTACAGTAGCCGCACCGGTGGGGGACACCGGAATCCTGGGCGAGAGGACCACACCGATGAACCACCCGGAACAGGACGGCGACCTGCGTCCGCTCCCCCCTCCGCCCCCGGACGGGGCAGGGTTCTCCACCTCCCGCACGGTTCGGACGGGCGAGGTCGATCCCCGGCGCAGGGTGCGGCTGGACAGCATCGCCCGGTACCTCCAGGACGCGGCGGGCGACGATCTCGAGTTCACCGGTCACGTGCGGACCGACCCGTACTGGATCGTGCGGCGGACCGTCATCGACGTGATCGAACCGATCACCTGGCCGGCCACCGTTCACCTCGAGCGCTGGTGCTCGGGACTCTCCACACGGTGGGCGAACATGCGGGTGCGTCTGACAGCGGAACACCGGGCCGGCCCCGACGACCCCGGGCCCCGGCCCGACGGGCTGGTGGAGACCGAGGCGTTCTGGATCAACGTCAGCGCCGACGGGGTGCCCGCCCGGATCAGCGACGAGGGGCTCGCCTCCCTCTCGGCCGCCACAGGGATCCACCGACTCCGATGGGCCGCCATGAACGCGCCGCTGCCCACCGGCTCCGCGACACGGGATCTACCGGAAGACCGGCCCCACATCCTCCGCAGCACGGACTTCGACATTCTCCAGCACCTCAACAACGCCGCCTACCTCGACGCCGTCGAGGACGAACTGCTGGGACACCAGGACCTGCTCCGGCACCGCCACCGCGTCGTGATCGAGTACTCCCACCCGGTGGTGCCGGGCTCGTCCATGATGATCCGGCGGAGACGGTCCGCACACCGGGTGGAGATGTGGATGCTGGTCGACGACCGCGTCGTGGCGAGCGTGTCGGTCACGGGCGGGTCCGGGTGAACACCGCCCCCGGGCCGGACGCGCGCGTCAGGGCAGGATGCGCGAGACGACCTCGGCGGCAACGTCCTCCAACAGGGGGCCCGCATTGGCCATCGACCTGGCGAGGTCCGGCTCCCGTTCGGTGAGGGCGGCCGCGGCCGCGAACCCGGCCTCCGCTACCCGGTCGGCACCCAGGTCCAGCCGGCCACACACGGCCACCACGGGTACGGCGTGTGAGCGACACAGTGCCGCCACGCCCATCGGGGTCTTGCCGTGCATCGTCTGGTCGTCGAGCCGGCCCTCGCCGGTCACCACCAGGTCGGCGGCGGAGACCACGTCTTCGAGTCCGGTCAGGGTCCCGAGGACCTCGAACCCCGGGTCCAGGGACGCCTCGAGGAGCTCGCGGGCAGCGAAGCCCACGCCCCCGGCCGCCCCGGAGCCCGGCGCGTCCGGGTCCACAGCGAGTCCCTGGTCGCGCAGTACCTCGACCAGACGGGCCAGCCCCGCCTCGAGTTCCTCGATCTGACCGGCGGAGGCACCCTTCTGCGGACCGTAGACGCGGGCCGCGCCCAGCGGCCCGAGCAGGGGGTTGTCGACGTCGCAGGCGACCAGGATGCGTGAGGCGCGGACCGCGGGGTCGAGGCCGTCCAGGTCCACGCGGTCCAGGTCGACCAGAGCGCCCCCACCGTCGGGGAGTTCGGCGCCCGAGGAGTCGAGGAAGCGGGCGCCCAACGCCGAGAGCATTCCCGTGCCACCGTCCGTGGAGGCGCTGCCCCCGATGCCGAGGTGGATGTTGCCGCGACCCGAGCCGAGCGCGGCCAGCAGCACCTCGCCCACGCCGCGGCTCGACGATTCGAGGGGCCGCATCCGGCCCCCGGGTAGGCGGAGTAGCCCACAGGCGTCGGCCATCTCCACGAAGGCGGTGTCCGGGTCGATCGCGGCGAAGGAGGTCTCGACGGCCTCGCCGGTGGGGCCGGACGCGGTCACGCGTACTTCCCGGGCGCCGCCGGCCACCATCACCTCGAGGCTGCCACCGCCCCCGTCGGCGACCGGCCTCACCACGACGTCGGTCTCCGGGTGGGCGCGGCGTGCACCCGCGGCAGCGTGGTGGCATGCCTCGATAGCGGTGAGAGAGCCCTTGAAGGCCCCGCATGCCACGACGATCGTCACCACTGCATCATTCCCCATCGTGTCAGCGGACACACGACGGCCCGGGGTCGTGACCCCCGGTGGGAGTCACGACCCCGGGCCGTGGGGGTGCATCCGGGGTGACCGGATGCGGCGGTGTCAGCCCAGCGAGCCGGCGAACAGCCCGGCGTCGACGCCGAGGTCCGCACCGGCCTCGGCGCCGGAGCTCAGCCCGGCGAGCTCGCCGGTGAGCGAGCCGGTGTCCGTGTCGGTGCCCTCGTCGGCGGAGCCGGTGAGCGAGCCGGTGTCCGTGTCGGTGCCCTCGTCGGCGGAGCCGGTGAGCGAGCCGGTGTCCGTGTCGGTGCCCTCGTCGGCGGAGCCGGTGAGCGAGCCGGTGTCCGTGTCGGTGCCCTCGTCAGCGGAGCCGGTCAGCGAACCGGTGTCCAGCGAGCCCGTGCCCGCATCGGCGGCGCCGCCGTCGATCAGGGCGCTGCCGGTGTTGGGCGAGACGCCGAGGCTGCCGAGCTCGACCGAGCCCGGGTTGGAAGCCTCGGCATCGAGGTTCAGGTTGAAGGCGAGGCTTCCCAGGTCCACGGCGAGGTCGGTGCCGAGTCCGAGGTCGCCGAGGCTGCCGTCCTCACCCGCGATCTCCGTGAGGCTGCCGGTGTCGCCCGCGAGTCCCTCGAGGCTCCCGGACGGTGCCTCCTGCGCGGCCGCGAGGCCGGGGAACGCGATGGCGGCACCCAGTCCGAACGCGCCGACGGCGGCGATCTTGGCGGTGGTGCGGTTGGTGGTCTTCCGGTGGGTGTTCGTCATGTAATGAACAGCTCCCATCTTCATTGACCCCGATGGCTCTCATCGCGGACACCTCGACCAGAGCGAGATGCGTCGGTGACCCTACAAGCGGACTCCGGCCCTGTCAGGGGGTCAAATGCTGAGTGTTCCTTGAGGTAACACTTCGGTCATCGGTCGCGAGGGGTCGTGGTCACCCGTATCCCCGACTCGGCGGCGGGCCGCGTCGCACCTGCCTAGGCTGGCGTTATGGCCACGCCTGCGCATTCGGACCCGACATCGGGAGCGCCGCCTGGCGTCGTGGAGACGCACAGTGCTCTCATCGTGCTCTATGGTGACCAGGCTCACAAAGTGCGCAAACCGATCGACCTCGGTTTCCTCGACAACACCACGGTCCGGGCCCGCGCCGAGCAGAGTCGGCGGGAGGTCGAGCTCAACAGTCGCATGGCGCCGGACGTCTACGACGGCGTGCTCGAGGTCCGCGATCCCGAGGGCGAGGTGATCGACCACGTGGTCAGGATGCGTCGTCTCCCCGCCGACCGGAGCCTGGAGTCGCTGGTGCGGTCACGGGTCTCGGGCATCGGACGGGCCGGCGATCCGGATCTCGTGGTGGGCGTGCGGGAGGTGGGCCGGCAACTCGCCCGTCTGCACGCCGCGAGCCCCCGCTCCGGGCAGATCGAGGCCATGGGCACGGCGGACGCCGTGGCCGGTCTGTGGGGGGAGTCGATCGCACACCTGCGCCGTCTGAGCGTGGGCGAGGACGCACCGGAGATCGTCGACGACCTCGAGTGGCTCGCGGGGGAGTACCTGCGCGGACGGCGCCGGCTCCTACGGGCACGCGTGGACGCAGGCCGGGTGGTCGACGGCCACGGGGACCTGCTCGCGGCCGACATCTACCTCGAGGACGACGGGCCGCGTGTGATCGACTGTCTCGAGTTCGACGACCGGCTCAGGTTCGGGGACGCCATGCTCGACGCCGGGTTCCTGGCCATGGACCTCGACAGGGCGGGGGCACGGGACCTCGCGGAGGCCTTCCTCCGGGCGTACCGGGACTTCTCCGGTGATGACGCCCCGCCCTCCCTCGTCCATCACTACATCGGGTACCGCGCGGTCGTGCGGTCCAAGGTCACCGCCATCCGCGCCGACCAGACCGGGAGCGGAGGTGCGCATGCTCGGCACGCCCTGGAACTGGCGGATCAGGGAGTAGACGCCCTCTTGCGCGGCCGCGTCAGGTTGGTCCTCGTGGGAGGGGTGTCCGGGTCGGGCAAGTCCACGCTGGCCGTGCCACTGGCGGCGGCGTTGAAGGCCGAGGTCCTGCGGTCGGATGACCTGCGCGCCGCCGGCCCGGCCGACCGGCGGTACTCGGCGGCGGCGGTCGCCGCAGTCTACGGCCGGATGCTCGATCGGGCCGGGCAGCTGCTCGCGTTGGGGCGCAGCGTCGTCCTCGACGCGACCTGGCTGAACCCTCGTCGCCGCGCGGAGGCGGAGACCGTCGCCGCCGATGCACGCGCCGAGCTCGTGGAGGTCGCCTGCACGGCTCCGCACGAGGAACTGGTCCGGCGGATCGAGCAGCGGCGACGCATCGGGTCCGATCCGTCGGAGGCGACCGTGTCGGTGCTCGCGCGACAACTCGCGGACCGGGCGCCCTGGCCCGACGCGATCGAGGTGGACACCACCGACCTCGATGTCCGCTCCCTCGAGGCCGTACGGGAGTGGGCGGCGCGGAACCTGGGCCCCCTGCCCTGGGCCTAGCGGGCTGGTCGCACCCGCCGGCGGCGGGTCACCCCGGCCCGGACGCCCCCGGCGGTCGGGGGATGGAGCCCACGAACTGCATCGATCGGTACGGCCAACCGGCGGGGCCCGCGGCCGAGTCGTGGGTGTTCCACTGGCTCACCACGAGGTGCCACTCCTCCGGAGTGGACCCGGGGACGGGGCAACCGCAGTAGAGCTGGGCGACCCGCGCCGGGCCGGCGGTCGGATCAGATCCGTCGGATTCGTCGCCCCAGGCACACCCGTGCAGGAGCGTCGTGTGGGCGGTCACCGAGCGGTCCAGGAGGTCCACTCCGATGTGCGCGAAAGTGAGGCAGTCGATCCGGTAGTGCTCCGCGTCGAAGTAGGTCAGGGTCCAGAAGTCCTCGCACCGCCGCAGGTACATCTCGCCGATACGGCCCGGCAGCACGATGGTGGTGGGGTTGCCCCAGGCCCATGCCCCGTCTCGGAAACCCCACGACTGCCATCCGTTGACGCCGGGGTCGGCCAGGTCCTCCTCGCGGACCCGCATCAGGATGACCCCCTTGTCCCGCTGGAAACCGGTCGACAGCACGTAGACGAATCCGTCCCCGCCCGACTCCCAGGTCCACAGCTGACGGTGCCCGCCCTCGAGCAGGGGGGAGAACGTGACGCCGGTCGGCTCCCAGGTGTCGCCGTCGTCGACGGAGCGGTGGATCTCGGTCCGCGTGACCGTCCCGAGACCCTCGTTGACCATCACCTGGAGATACATGGTGTCACCGAGGGTGAGGACATCACCGGGCAGGACAGTGGAGCAGCCGCGCCCGTGGACGTAGTCGACGAGCTGACCCGCGTAGTCCGGTGGGCCGGGGCCGGCCGCACCCGTCCACACCAGGCCACCGGACGCATCGATGTCGTCCGCGAACAGGCCGACGGGGGATCTCCAGTCCGGATTCCCCGGCCCGGGCCGCTCGTCGGTGGTGGGAGTGCACTGCGCGATCCCGGGGTGGGGCCGACCCACGTGGGGGGCACCCACCCCCGCCCCCGCGAAGGTGTCGCCGAACACGGCGAGCAGGCGCCCGGAGGGTGTCCGGGCCGTGATCCCCAGATCGGTGCCCTCCATCCCGAACGCCGTGGTGATACCCGGCCCGGTGAGGTCGCGGACCTTTCGGGTGCGGGTCTGCGGGGTGCGGGTCGGCGGGCGTGAGTCCGTCATGGCACCGACGCTACCGCCACCCGCGACGACCGGAGAGCCGATCGTGGACGCATCACAATTCGGTCAATGCGCGGGCGAACCCGGAACGCGGACGCGTATGGTCGTGCGCGTGACACACCCCTTCGCACGAGCGGGGCGCGAGATCGTCCCCGGCCACTGGTTCGGCCCCGTGGCCGTCGTGGCAGTCGGGTGTGCGCTCGCGTGGATCATCGTGGGTTTCGGTCACGGAGCCGCACCGGCGCTGCTGGTGTTGGCCCTCACCACCGTGGTGGCACTGTGGAACTCTCCGCTCAGGATGACCGGTCACGAGCCCCTTCAGTCGGTGCGCAGCGCCTGCACCGAGCACGCCGTGGTGGTCCTGTGGCGCCCCGGGTGTCCGTACTCCTCCGCACTGCGGCGGCGCGCCGCGCGGGAGGGCCTCGAGGTGCACTGGGTGAACATCTGGCGGGACGAGGACGCCTACGAGCTCTGCCGCAGCATCAACATGGGCTCGGAGGAGACGCCGACCGCGATGCTGCTCGACCCGGCGCTCTCCGGCCCCGTCGTCATCCCGGCCTCCGTGCCGGGCATCCGAGAGGCCACCGCGGCCAGGCTCCCCCGGGGCCGGGCGCGTCGCGCGATCTAGTCGACGGCCCCCGTTCCCGGCCGACGGCGCCCTGGTTCGGTCTCACCCGAGGGGCCTCGTCCCCTTCACGTCCCCGCACTCGGCCCCGAGCGCCATGTCGGCGATCAGACCCGACGCGCGCAACTGCTCCAGCCGCGGCGCGACCCGATCACGCAGGGCCCACGGGTCGATGGTGTTGACGTGGATCCCGGTCGCCCCCTCGAACCCGGCCGGGGTGGAGATCCGCCACTTGAGCACGATCCGCCACGGCATCGGGGCGGCGACGCCGGGAGGTCGGGTGTGCCACTCCTCGTTTGTCGGCACCAGAGGGCCCGTGGCGGCGTGGCAGGCGTGCAGCAGATCGGAGACCCCGCGGAGCTCCTCCGGCGAGTGTTCCCACGGATCGCTCGCCGCCGACCGCGAGTAGACGACGAGGGCGGGATACCGGTGCCCCACCCCGACCACCGCCACGGCGTGCTCGTTGGCCGCCACCACCAGTCCCTCCGAGACCGCGAGACCGATCCCGAGGGTGTCGTAGAGGTCCGGTTCGCTCTCCAGGGCGGCCACCTCGCGAACGGTCTTCGCCGGGATCTCGTCGATCGCCACGAGCTGCTTGTGCAGATGGGCGAACGACGCGCCCGCCGGCTGCAGCCAGTTCTGGAACACCGACACGTATCGGGCGTGGGGGTTGTCGCGGTACAGGTTCCGCATGGCGCGGACGGTGAACGCGATGAAGTGCTGGTGTTCGGCCGGGTCGAGGGATCCCGAGGAGGCATGCCCCCCGGTGGTGGCGGCGCCCTCGACGAGGTGGCGGCGGGCCACCACGACATCGTGGCAGCCGCCGAAGAAGCTCTCCGAGCGCGCGGCCAGTTCCGCGGTATCCATGGCATCGACGATGGACGGATCCCCCTGTGCTGCCGCGATCCGGGTCCGGAGCAGCGAACGGACGTGTTCGACACCGGCCTCGGTCTCGAGGTAGGCGGACTGATGCGCGGAGGCTCCGGCCGGGATCCGATAGCCGTGGACCGCTTTCCAGTATTCGAGCGAGACGATCTCGAAGAGGTTCCCGAAGAGCCTGAACTCGGGCGTCGTCAGGTCGAGTTGGTCCGGGGCGACCCGGTCGAGGGTCCTCCATGTGCTGCCGTCGCGTACCAGGCGCGACTTCTCCGGGGTGGTCTCGCGAAGTCGGGACACGCAGAACGCGCAGTGAGCCTCCGGGGCGACCGGGTCCACCGGGCGGACCTCGCCGGGGTGATGGTCGACGGGGCGGTTACCGCGGCCCGGGACCGTCCACACCTCGGTGCCGGTGAAGGGGTTCGTCTGCTTGACGGTCCCGTCCGCCATCCGGCGCAGCGGTCGAATCCGGGGCGACGGGGTGTCGGGCGGGGTGGTCACGCGCCGAGCCTAGGCGGTGCCGGGTGCCTGGCCGACGACTGCGAGGAGAATGCCGCGCCCGCACCGGTGGAACTGTGATGAAGGTAACACTATCCTGAGTTTCCACGATGTGGGTATGAGGCAGGGGGATTGGTGCTAGCCATCCCGCGTGGAGACACCGACCGAACAGAGGACCGAAGATGTCATCGAAACGTGCACTACACATTCGTGCGGCGGCCGTTGCCGGCGCGGCCCTTCTCGCGGCATCCGGGTCCCCGGCGGTCGCAGGTGCTCAGGAGGGGTCGCTCGACCTCGGACTGGGACTGAATCTCGAGTTGTTGCTCGGGTCGGCGGGATCCGGTGAAGAAGGGTCCCTCGAGGGTTCCCTCGAGCCCGGCTCCCTCGACCCCGGCTCGCTGGGGCAGGGTTCGTTGGAAGGCTCCCTTGAGCCGGGCTCCCTCGATCCGGCCTCGCTCGCGCCGCTGTCCGCGGGGTCGGATGAGGGTTCGCTCGAGGGCTCGCTGGAGCCTGGTTCGCTGGAGCCTGGCTCACTGGAGCCAGGATCGCTGGAACCCGGTTCGTTGGAGCCGCTGTCCGCGGGTTCGGATGAGGGATCTCTCGAGCCGGGATCCGTCCAGGCCGGTTCGCTCGTGGCGGTGACCGTGCTCCTCGCGCTCGGTTCGGAGGGGGGCGAGGGGTCGCTCGATCCGGCCTCGCTCGCGCCGCTGTCCGCGGGGTCGGATGAGGGTTCGCTCGAGGGCTCGCTGGAGCCTGGTTCGCTGGAGCCTGGCTCACTGGAGCCAGGATCGCTGGAACCCGGTTCGTTGGAGCCGCTGTCCGCGGGTTCGGATGAGGGATCTCTCGAGCCGGGATCCGTCCAGGCCGGTTCGCTCGTGGCGGTGACCGTGCTCCTCGCGCTCGGTTCGGAGGGGGGCGAGGGGTCGCTCGATCCGGCCTCGCTCGCGCCGCTGTCCGCGGGGTCGGATGAGGGTTCGCTCGAGGGCTCGCTGGAGCCCGGTTCGCTGGAGCCTGGCTCACTGGAGCCAGGATCGCTGGAACCCGGTTCGTTGGAGCCGCTGTCCGCGGGTTCGGATGAGGGATCTCTCGAGCCGGGATCCGTCCAGGCCGGTTCGCTCGTGGCGGTGACCGTGCTCCTCGCGCTCGGTTCGGAGGGGGGCGAGGGGTCGCTCGATCCGGCCTCGCTCGCGCCGCTGTCCGCGGGGTCCGATGAGGGTTCGCTCGAGGGCTCGCTGGAGCCGGGGTCGCTCGATCCCGCCTCACTGGCGCCGCTGTCGGTGGGCTCCGAGGCCGGGTCGCTGGAGGGCTCCCTCGAGGGGTCGTTGGAACCCGGGTCGCTGGAGCCCGGCTCGCTCGACGAAGGCTCGGTGGAGGGTTCTCTCCCGACGGGTTCATTGGAACCGGGTTCCGTCGAGGGGTCGCTCGCCCCGGTCGGTTCCCTGACCGCATCCCTGGCCCCGTTGGGTTCGACGGTCGGTTCCGCGGTCGGGTCACTGCCGATCCTGCTGCCGGTGGTCCTCGTCGGTGGTTCGATCGCCGCCGCCCCGATGATCGGGCAGTCGGTCATGGACCTCGGGCTGGTCCTGCCACCACTGCCCGGGATGCCCATGGCGCCGCCCGCCCCGGTCGCCGTTCCCGAGGCGCCGCCGGCCCCCGGGCCGACAACCCCCAACGGTCGCGGGGGAGAACCGGGTGCCGCGGGGGGCGTCGCGGTGGCCGCGAACGCGGCGATCGTCACCACGGGATCGCTCGGAGACTACGAGGTGGTGCTGCCGGACGGTGTCACCCTGCCTCCGCTGCCCTTCATCCGGTGACCTGACACGCGATCGGCGAACCGAGGCGCGTTCCGCCCCGCTCCGAGTGGACCACTCGGAGCGGGGCGGTCGCCGTTTCGGCGCCGGTTGCACGTGCGACCTGAGAGAAATCTCACAGGGTGGAATCCGTGTCCCACGTCAGTCGGCGTTGATTGACGAAACCGAATTGTGCGGCTAACCCCTTTTCCCCATATTATTTGCGGGCCAGAGCACCACGGTGATCTGAGTGCGGGTGCTCCAGCCACCACGGAGTCCGCCCGTCGACAAACGAAGGCGAGCAGATTATGACGACTCCCGGCCCCAAAGGCTTGTACCGCCCTGAATATGAACACGATTCCTGTGGTGTCGCGTTCGTCGTGGACATGTACGGACGCCAGTCCCGGGACATCGTCGAGAAGGCGATCGCCGCGCTCGTGAACCTCGAACACCGGGGTGCGGTGGGAGCCGAGGCCAACACCGGTGACGGCACGGGCCTGATGATCCAGGTGCCGGACCGGTTCTTCCGCGAGGTGATGCGGGCGGAGCAGAACCTGGAGCTGCCCGAGGCCGGTGCGTACGCGACCGGCCTGTGTTTCCTCCCCCAGTCCCGGATGCTCGCGATGGACGCCATGCGGTTGGTGGAGCGGATCGCCGCGGAGCAGGGGGTCACCGTCATCGGATGGCGCGAGGTCCCGGTGGACGACTCGACGGTCGGGGCGATCTCCCGCGACGCGCAGCCCACCATCCACCAGATCTTCGTCAAGGCCGCGGGTGCCGACGGGGCCCTGCTCACCGAGCTCGCGCTGGAGCGCAAGTGCTTCGTGGTCCGCAAGCGGTGCGAGCACGAACTCGGATCCAAGGGGCCCGGCAAGGGCGACCTGGGCTCCGAGACCGTGTACTTCCCGTCCCTGAGCCCCCGCACGTTCGTCTACAAGGGAATGCTGACGGAGAAGCAGCTCCCGGACTTCTACCTCGATCTTCAGGACGAGCGCGTCGAGTCCGCCCTGGGAATCGTGCACTCCCGGTTCTCCACCAACACCTTCCCGGCCTGGCCGCTCGCGCACCCGTTCCGCTACGTCGCACACAACGGAGAGATCAACACCGCTCGCGGCAACGAGAACTGGATGCGGGCCCGGGAGTCGCTCATGTCGAGCGAGCACATCGAGGACCTGTCGGCAGCGCTGCCCGTCTGCACCCCGGGTGGGTCCGACACCGCGCGGTTCGACGAGGCACTCGAGTTGCTGACGCTGGCCGGCCGCACTCTCCCGCACGCCGTGATGATGATGGTCCCCGAGGCCTGGGAGCGTCACGAGACCATGGATCCGGCCAAGCGGGCGTTCTACGAGTACCACGCCTCGCTAATGGAGGCCTGGGACGGTCCGGCGTCGATCACCTTCACCGACGGCACCGTCATCGGAGCGGTCCTCGACCGCAACGGGCTTCGCCCCTCCCGGATCTGGGTCACCGACGACGGCCTCGTCGTCATGGCCTCGGAGGTCGGCGTCCTGGACATCCCGCAGGACAAGGTCGTCACCAAGACCCGCCTGCGCCCCGGTCGCATGTTCCTGGTCGACACCGCCGCGGGGCGGATCATCGACGACCAGGAGATCAAGGCGCAGCTGGCCGCGGAACACCCGTACCAGCAGTGGCTCGACGACGGCATGATCCGCCTCGGCGACCTCCCCCAGGTCAACCAGGAGATCATGAGCCACGAACGCGTGGTGCTGCGGCAGCGGGTCTTCGGCTACACCGAGGAGGAACTGCGCATCCTGGTGTCCCCGATGGCCCGGGTCGGGGCCGAGGCGACCGGGTCGATGGGCACCGACACCCCGCTGCCGGTGCTCTCGCAGCGGGCCCGCATGCTGTTCGACTACTTCGCCCAGCGGTTCGCCCAGGTCACCAACCCGCCGCTCGACGCCATCCGCGAGGAGCTCGTCACCAGCTACGGGGTGACGCTCGGGCCCGAGGGCGACCTCATCAACCCCGGTCCGGACTCGTGCCGCCAGATCAGGCTCGACAACCCGATCCTGGGCAACGCCGAGCTCGCCTCACTGCTGGCGGCGGGGGACACCCACCCGGGGTTGCGTGCGGTGACCGTGCGCGGGCTCTACAACGTCGCGCACGGCGGCCGGGGCCTGCGGATCGCGCTGGAGCGCATCCGCCGCGAGGTCTCGGAGGCGATCGACGACGGGGCCGCGATCATCGTGCTCTCGGACCGCGAGTCCGACGAGCGCAACGCCCCCATCCCGTCGCTGCTGTTGACCGCCGCGGTGCACCACCACCTGGTCCGGGAGAAGACCCGCACGAGAGTCGGCCTGGTGGTGGAGTCGGGTGACGCCCGCGAGGTGCACCACATGGCGGTGCTGTTCGGCTACGGCGCCAACGCCATCAACCCGTACATGGCCTTCGAGTCGATCGACGAGCTCGTCAAGACGGGCGACCTCACCGGTATCGACACGGTCGAGGCCTGCGCCAACTACCGCAAGGCGGCCGCCAAGGGCGTGCTCAAGGTGATGTCCAAGATGGGTATCTCCACGCTCGCCTCCTACACGGGCGCCCAGCTGTTCGACATCACCGGACTGTCGCAGGAGCTGTGTGACGAGTACTTCACCGGCTCGATCAGCCCGATCGACGGGATCGGCCTCGACGAGATCGCCGAGGACGTGGCCCGTCGGCACCGCTTCGCGTTCCTGCCGCGTCCCGAGGAGGCGGCCCACCGCGAGCTCGAGATCGGCGGCGAGTACCAGTGGCGGCGCGAGGGCGAGTACCACCTGTTCAACCCGGACACGGTGTTCAAGCTCCAGCACTCCACGCGCTCCGGCCGGTACGAGATCTTCAAGGAGTACACCGCGCTCGTCGACGATCAGTCGGAGCGTCTGGCCACCCTGCGCGGCCTGTTCGAGCTCAGGAGCGACCGCTCGCCGGTGCCCATCGACGAGGTCGAGCCGGTGTCGGAGATCGTCAAGCGGTTCTCCACCGGCGCGATGAGCTACGGTTCCATCTCCGCGGAGGCGCACGAGACCCTCGCGATCGCGATGAACCGCCTGCACGCCCGGTCCAACTCGGGAGAGGGCGGCGAGTCGATCGCGAGGTTCACCCCCGACCCCAACGGGGACTGGCGCCGGTCCGCCATCAAGCAGGTCGCCTCCGGCCGGTTCGGCGTGACCAGCAACTACCTGGCCAACTGCACCGATATCCAGATCAAGATGGCCCAGGGTGCCAAGCCGGGCGAGGGCGGACAGCTCCCGCCGGGCAAGGTCTATCCCTGGGTGGCCGAGGTCCGTGGGTCCACGCCGGGCGTCGGGTTGATCTCGCCGCCGCCGCACCACGACATCTACTCGATCGAGGACCTGGCGCAGCTCATCTACGACCTGAAGAACGCCAATCCCGAGGCGCGGATCCACGTCAAGCTCGTCGCCGAGCAGGGCGTGGGGACCGTCGCGACGGGCGTGTCCAAGACCCACGCCGACGTGGTGCTGATCTCCGGCCACGACGGTGGCACGGGCGCCTCGCCGCTGACCTCGCTCAAGCATGCGGGTGGGCCGTGGGAGCTGGGGCTCGCAGAGACCCAGCAGACGCTGTTGGTCAACGGGCTACGCGACCGGATCGTCGTGCAGGTGGACGGGCAGCTCAAGACGGGCCGCGACGTGATCGTCGCCGCGCTGCTCGGTGGCGAGGAGTTCGGTTTCGCCACCGCCCCGCTCGTCGTGGCCGGATGCGTCATGATGCGCGTCTGCCACCTCGACACCTGCCCTGTGGGTGTGGCCACCCAGAACCCGGTGCTGCGTGAGCGGTTCAACGGCAAGGCCGAGTACGTGGTGAACTTCATGGAGTTCGTCGCGCAGGAGGTCCGCGAGTACCTGGCCGAGCTGGGTTTCCGATCCCTCGACGAGGCGATCGGGCGCTCCGAGTGCCTGGACAAGTCCCGGGCGTTCGCGCACAACAAGCGGGCCGCGAAGCTGGACCTCGAGCCGGTCTTCGCCCAGGCGGACTCCCCCTTCATGCACCAGGACCTGCGCTGCACCAAGCAGCAGGACCACAAGTTGGAGGGGGTGCTCGACCGCACGCTCATCGAGGACTTCCGGTCGGTGATCGCCGACCCGTCGAGCGGTCCGTCCACCGGTCGATACCCGATCTGCAACGTCAACCGCTCCGTCGGCACCATGCTCAGTCACGAGATCTCCAAGGCGTACGGTGCGGCCGGCCTGCCCGAGGGGACGATCGACCTGACCTTCACCGGTTCGGCGGGCAACTCCTTCGGGGCGTTCCTCGCCGCGGGCGTGACCCAGCGGGTGTTCGGTGACGCCAACGACTACGTGGGCAAGGGGTTGTCCGGGGGACGGATCGTGGTCCGGCCCGCCCTGGACGCGGCCCCGGACTTCGTGGCGGAGAACAACATCATCGCCGGAAACGTGATCTGCTACGGGGCGACCAGAGGCGAGATCTTCCTGCGGGGGATCGTGGGCGAGCGCTTCTGCGTCCGGAACTCGGGTGTCACCGCGGTGGTCGAGGGCGTGGGTGACCACGCCTGCGAGTACATGACGGGCGGTCAGGTGGTGGTGCTCGGGTCGACCGGTCGCAACGTGGCGGCCGGGATGTCGGGCGGTGTCGCGTACTTCTACGACCCGGACGGGCAGCTACCCGCGAACCTCAACGACGAACTCGTCGAGATCGAGCAGCTGCTGACAGAGGACGTCGAGTTCCTGCACCGCATCGTCGAGCAGCACGCCGCCGAGACCGACTCGGCCCGCGCCCGGGAGATCCTGTCCGGGTGGGCGCAGAACGTGAATCACTTCGCCAAGGTCATGCCGCGCGACTACAAGCGCGTGCTGCTCGCCATCGAGCAGGCGGAGAAGGACGGACGCAACGTGGACGAGGCGATCATGGAGGCCGCAAATGGCTGACCCCAAGGGCTTTCTCAAGCACACCGAACGCGAGCTCCCCGCGCGCCGCCCGGTGGACCTGCGAATCATGGACTGGAAGGAGGTCTACGAGTCGACGACCCTCCCGGAAGACGACCTGAAGACCCAGGCCAGTCGCTGCATGAGCTGCGGCATCCCGTTCTGCCACCAGGGGTGCCCGCTCGGCAACATCATCCCGGAGTGGAACGACCTCGTGCACCGGGGACGGTGGGACGCGGCCGTGGACCGTCTGCACGCGACCAACAACTTCCCCGAGTTCACGGGTCGACTCTGTCCGGCCCCGTGCGAGGGTTCGTGCGTCCTGGGGATCAACCAGCCACCGGTGACGATCAAGCAGGTCGAGGTGGAGATCGCCGAGAAGGCGTGGGAAGACGGCGACATGGAGCCGGTGATCCCCTCCTTCCGTACCGGACAGTCGGTGGCGATCGTAGGGTCCGGGCCCGCAGGGCTGGCGGCCGCACAGCAGCTCACCCGCGCCGGGCACTCGGTCACGGTCTTCGAGCGCGATGACCGCATCGGTGGTCTCATGCGCTACGGGATCCCCGAGTTCAAGATGGAGAAGGAGATCATCGACCGTCGCCTCGCCCAGATGGAGGCGGAGGGCACGGTCTTCCGCCCCGGCGTCAACGTGGGCAAGGACATCACCGCCTCGCAGCTGCGCGCGGAGTTCGACGCGGTCGTCCTCTGCGGCGGCGCGACCATGCGCCGGGACCTCCCGGTCCCGGGACGGGAGCTCGACGGGATCCACCAGGCGATGGACTACCTGCCGCTGGCCAACAAGGCCGCCGTCGGTGATCCGGTCGTGGACTCCGACGGTCTGCCCGAGATCCACGCGCGGGACAAGCATGTGATCATCATCGGCGGTGGCGACACCGGCGCCGACTGCCTCGGAACAGCCACCCGCCAGGGCGCGAAGTCGGTCAAGAGCTTCGAGATCATGCCCAGGCCTCCCGCGACCCGTGCCGCCTCGACCCCCTGGCCCGTCTACCCGCTGATGTTCCGGACGGCGTCGGCGCACGAGGAGAACGGCGAGCGGATCTACAGTGTCTCGACCGCCGAGTTCCTCGGTGAGGGCGGCCATGTGACCGCGCTCAAGGGGTCCGAGGTGAAGATGGTCGACGGGCGTTTCGAGGCGGTGCCCGGCACCGACTTCGAGTACCCGGCGGATCTCGTCCTGCTGGCGATGGGGTTCACGGGGGCGCAGAAGTCGGGGCTGTGCTCCGACCTCGGGGTGGATTTCAGCGACCGGGGGAATGTGGACCGGGACGAGAAGTACGCGACCAACGTCGACGGGGTGTTCGTCGCAGGCGACATGGGGCGCGGCCAATCGCTGATCGTGTGGGCGATCGCCGAGGGGCGCGCCGCGGCGGCCTCGGTCGACCGCTTCCTGATGGGGGAGACCGCCCTGCCGTCGCCCGTGCGACCCACGGACGTCGCACAGCGCTGACCAGGGGACGCGCGGTCGTGGCCGCACCGCGGGGTATCGTTTTGCCTTAATAGAACCTAAGATGTGAGGCACCTCGCTTCAGGCCGCCCCGGCCGTCGTCACGGAAGGCATACATGGTCCGCCGTCGCCCTGCCGCCGTGTCCGGTGCCGTGTTCATCCCTCTGGTCGTCGCCTTACTCGTGGCGCTGTGCCTGTCGCTCGCCATGGCCGGCGGTCCTGTGGCCTCCGCACAGGGGACAGGCTCCGGCGCACGGGTCGAGGTGACGGATCTGCCCGTCCTCAGCGAACTCCCGCCCCTTCCGGTGGAAGGGGACTCACCGGAGACGGAGGACGAGTCGGACTCGTCCCCCCTGGGGATCTCCGGCGTTCAGACCGTGGCACTGGGTCTGGCCGCCGCGGTGCTCGTCGCCGGCGGGATGGGCCTGGCCGTGGTGACGCGGCGCGGCCGGGTGGTGCTGCCGGAGGAGCAGGCCCCGCCCACCGGTCCTGCCCCGTGAGGGCGGGGCCGATAGGCTCGGCGGTATGAGCCGCCATATCGCAGGACGGGGACGGACCCCGCGGGTGACGCCGCGGGTCGGTCCACCAGTGCACGACGTCGAGTGTGATCTGAGCAGCAAGCTGACCCTGGGCCAGTTCCTCAAACTGGCGTCCCTGCTCGACTCCGGAGCGGAGGCCAAGGACGCTGTCGCGTCGGGCGCGGTGACCGTCAACGGACACGTCGACGAGCGTCGGGGTCGAGGGCTGGTCGACGGCGACGTGGTGGCGTACGCGGCACGAGCGGCCCGCGTGGTCGCCCGGGACGGACAGGGGAGAGCTCAGTGACCGAGATGACGTCCGGTGCCGGTCCGGCCCCGGTGGTGCTGCACGACGACGACCCGGGGGCCCGCCGCTACGCGGGGTGGTTGGCCGAGGAGTTCGAGACCCGCAGCTCCCATCACGATTCCGTGGATCCCGCCGAGCTCGTGGTGGCCGGGACGGTCGTGCTCGTGACGGGCATGCGTCCTGACGGTGGTCTGGGTGGGTCGGCGTTCATCAAGGACAACTGGGAGGCCCTGGTGGAGGCCGGTCGCCGGGTCGCCGTCGTCATGGTGGGTCCCACCCCGGTCACCGATGACGCACGGATAGACCTCATGTCCAGCGAGTTCTCCGCCGACCAGCTCCGCGACCTCAAATTGTTCCAGTTGCGCGGCGTGGTGACCCCTGACCAGCTCGGATTCCGCCAGCGCCTGGGGCTCAAGACCGCGTTGGCGGCTCTGCGACGGAAGGCGGACCGCACCCCGGAGGAGGAGTCGATGCTCGAACTGGGCGGGGTGGACCTCACGGACCGCCTGTCCCTCGGTCCGCTCCTGCGGTGGATCAGACGCGAGGCGTGAACTCTCCGGGGCGACCGACGCGGACCGTGATACCCGTTACACTGCGTGAGGACGGCCCCACGCCCGGGTGGGGTGCCTACCCGGAGGTTCCCTGACATGCGCACCACCATGCTCGCCGCGGCCTCGTCCGCCCTGATGGCGGCCGCCCTGGTCGTCGGCGCCGGATCGGCGGCGGCGGCGCCCGATGAACCGACGGGCCCGTTCTGCGTGTGGATCCAGACGCAGAACGGACTGCGCTGCATGTCGGTCGATCCGGCGACGATCGACGCGCTGGGGAGCCTGGGCTACGGTTCGTTCGGTACCGGCTCGCTGATGGATCTGCTGTCGACGCTCATCAACACCGGCTCGGTCGTCCTGTCCGTGGACGTGCCCAACTCGACCGGCTCGTACGCGCCCGGGTCCCTGGGGAGCTACGGTCCGGAGGCCTCGATCGGCGAGCTCGCCGTGGGCTCCATCGGGTCCCTCGCGGGGGCGTCCTAGTCGAGGTCGGTGTGGGTCAGCGCACCACGATCCCGTCGGAATCCGCATAGAGCATGTCGCCGGGGACGAAGTCGACCCCGCCGAAGCCCACCGTCACGTCGCGCTCCCCGGCTCCGGTCTTCGACGATTTCCGCGGATTCGTCCCGAGGGCCTTGCACCCGAAGTCCATCCCGCCGATGACCGCCGAGTCGCGGATCGCCCCGTGCACCACCACCCCGGCCCAGCCGTTGGACCGTCCGAGCTCGGCGATGAGGTCTCCGACGAGCGCGGTGTGCACGCTAGCGTCACCGTCGATCACCAGGACCCGGCCGTGTCCGGGTTCGCCCAGGACACTCTTGAGCAGTGCGTTGTCCTGGAAGCACCGGACGGTGGAGATCGGTCCGAAGAACTCGGTGCGCCCACCGAGGTCGAGGAACTGGGTGTCGCAACTGCGCACCCCCTCCCCGATCTCGTCGACGAGGTCGGCGGTGGGGACGAATCCGCTGGGGGTGTCGGTCATGGCTGGCCCTCCGGTCTGGTGTCGAGTTCCCTTCACGCTATCCCGCGACCCCGGCCCGGTGGACCTCAGCCGTGGGGGACAATGGCACCTGACGGTGTCACCGAGATCCCCCGAGACGGAGGAGGACCGATCCGTGGCCAAGTACGAGCTCCTGATCCACGCCCGCCGCGCCGTGGTCGACGGCCGCATCCAGCAGGCCGCCGTGACGGTGGACGGAGGCGTGATCTCCTCCGTGCGCACGGGGTCCGAGGCGCGTGACGTCGGGTTGGCGGGTGACCACACCGTCGATCTCGGCGACGACATCGTACTGATGCCCGGTCTGGTCGACCCTCATGTGAGCACCGAGGACGTCGCGGTGGGAACCCGGTCGGCCGCCCTCGGGGGGATCACCTCGGTGGTCGACTACGGCACGAACGGCGACCCGGCGGCCACCACCGTGGAACAGGTCGACCGCTGGCACGAGGCCGTGGCCGGGGAGTCCTTCGTCGACGTGGGATTGTGGGGTGCCGCGGTGCCCGACAACCTGGGTCGGCTCGGCGCCCTGCTGGACCGGGGGGTTTTCGGCATCTCCGCGGTGGCGGAGGGCAAGGGTGTCGCGGGGACCCCCACCCTGACCGGCCGGGACCTGGTGGCGGCGGCCGAAGAGGTCGCCGGTCACGGCGGTCTGTTCGCGGCGGATGCCGGCATCGGGGACCTACCCGCCCTGCTGGACGTCTGTCGTGGGACCGGCGGCCGCCTGCATCTCCGGGCCCTCGCCGACCCCGAGGAGCTGCCACTCCTGCGCGCGGCCAAGGCGGAGGGTCTGCGGGTGACCGCCTCCACCAGCCCGCACCTGCTCGCCCTGGTCTCGGAGGTCACCCACGGGGGGACCGCCGGCGCCGAGCTGGACCCCCCGATCCGGGACGCCGCCACTCGCGAGCTCCTCTGGGACGCACTGCGAGACGGCACCATCGACGCGATCGCCTCCGCCCGGCTCGGACTGTCGGTCGTGTGGACGGAGGCGCGGCGCAGGGGGTGCGATCTCGCGGACGTGGCCTGCTGGATGTCAGGGAGGACGGCCGCGATCGTCGGGCTCGAGGACCGGGGGGAGATCCGGACGGGCCTGCGGGCCGACTTCGCGGCCGTCGCCGACGACGAGGCGTTCGTCGTCCTCCCCGGCGCCCGCGAGCTCGGATCGGCCGACGCGGTATATGCCCAGAGGGCACTGGCGGGAGTGGTGCGCTGGACCATGACCGACGGTCGCGTCGTCGATCCCCGATCCCTCGCCAGAGGCGCCGTCCTGTCCCGGCCCGGCACATGAACCCCGTGGTCGAGCGACTGGCCTTCCTGCCGTTCCCGGCGGGTGTGACCTCGGCCCTGCTCATCACCGAGTACGCGCTCAAGATCCTGGCCCTGGGCATGGTCCCGGAGAACCGGCAACCGGCGTCCTCGCAGGCCTGGCTGCTGGTGATCCTGTTCATCCCGATCGTCGGGGTGCCGCTGTTCCTGCTGCTGGGCAACCCGTACATCACCGGACGACGACACATCATCCAGGCGGAGGCCAACAGGCTCTACGAGGAGGCCCTCGAGGACCAGCCCACGGTTCCGGACTCGGTGCGGGTGGATCCCGGCGTGCGGACCATCCTCGAGATGAACCGTACGCTCACGGCGATCCCCTGCATGTCAGGAGATTTCGTGGCGCTGCACTCGGACTACTCCGCGTCGCTGGCGGCGATGACGGCGGCGGTGCGGTCCGCCCGTGACCACGTGCACATCGAGTTCTACGCCCAGTCCTGGGATGACGAGACCGATGATTTCTTCGACGCCGCCGTCGAGGCCGCGGAGCGGGGGGTGGCGGTGCGGGTGCTGGTCGATCACCTCGGTTCGTTGAGGTACCGGGGATTCGCGCTGCTCCGCCGGCGTCTGCGTCGCACCCCGGTCGAACTCCACCTCATGCTGCCGATCAACCCGTTCGTGGGCAGGTTCCGGCGGCCCGACCTCCGCAACCACCGCAAGATGCTCATCGTCGACGGAGACCGCGGGTTCATCGGTTCCCAGAACCTCATCGCCCGGAATTACGGCAGTCCCCGCAACGCCCGGTTGGGGCGGGAGTGGGTGGACCTCATGATGGAGGTCCGGGGGGAGATCGTCCGCGCGATGGACGGGGTCTTCCTCGTGGACTGGTACTCCGAGTGCGGGGAGGTCATCGGCACGCTCGAGGAACTGTCCCGGGGACTACCGGTGGCGGCCGGTCGTCCTACGGGCGACCCGACCGCCGGCGACCCGGTCAGCGCGTTTCAGCTCGTCCCGTCCGGGCCCGGGTACCGCACGCAACCCAACCTGCGGATGTTCACCCAGCTCATCGGCCAGGCCGAGCATCGGATCAGGATCGTCAGTCCGTACTTCGTCCCGGACGAGGCGCTGCTCCACGCGGTGACGTCGGCGGCGTTCCGGGGTGTCGATGTGGAACTGTTCGTTCCCGAACACGCCGACCAGTTCCTGGTCCACCACGCCCAGCGCTCCTACTTCCGTGCGTTGCTCGAGGCCGGGGTCCGGATCAACAGGTTCCGCTCGCCCGCCGTGTTGCACACCAAGATGTTGCTGATCGACGACTTCACCGGGGTGGTGGGGTCGAGCAACATGGACCAGCGGTCGTTCAACCTGAACTTCGAGATCAGCCTGCTGGTCCTCGGCGGAGAGGCGGTGGCCGAGATGAACGAGGCGGTGGACGCCTACCTCGAGGACAGCACCTCTCTCGACCTGGAGACCTGGCAGCGCCGACCCTGGCCGGGGCGCTATGTGGACAACGTCGCGCGACTGAGTTCGGCGCTCCAGTAGACCTGGGACCCGTCCGGCCGCGCGCCCGCCCCGGGTGTGTCCGTCCGGGCGGCCGGCCCGCGATGACACCCGGCCCAGGGGGCCGACCCTGTAGTAGTACGCTTTGCGTGCGTGGGCCGGAGGGCCCTGCTCGTGACGAGAGGCCAGCACACATGCCCCAGAACAGTGTTTCCGGACTCCGGGCGAGGCGCATCGGCGCGGTCGTCGCCGCAACCGCACTGGCGGCCGTCGGTATCCCGGCCGCGGCCCACGGGCAGGAGACCTCGGGCTCCGATTCCTCGTTGCCCACCCAGACCGGCAACAGCAGCGTCGACGGCCTCATCGGACTGATCCCCGACGAGATCGTCATCGGGAACCCCGGCGTCGGGGCGGGATCCGAGGGGCTACGGGATCTCGGGAGCGGCGTCGTGCCGGACACCGCACTGTCCGTGGGTCAGGTCCTGGGCTCCGTGGCGCCCCTCGAGGCCCTGGGATCGGCGGGCGGGTCCGCGGCCGCCTCCGTGGCGTCCTCGGGAAGTCTGCCCGGTTCGGTGTACGTGAACCCGACCGGATCGCTCGGGTCGGGCACCATCGGACTCGGATCGCTTTCCATACCCGAGTACCTCTTCCCGGTACTCAGCGTGCAGCTGGCCGGCGGGTACTTCGCCGCCATGGCCGAGCGCCAGGAGGCCGGAGAGCTCTATCCGCATGAGTTGTCGTTCTGGCATGACGTGGTGGTGGGGTCGGCCGAGGCCGGCGGCGCCCTGGAGGACGCCGCTGCCGGGGCCGGGACAGAGCTGCCCGGCGGACTGGCCGGGAGCATCGACGCCGTCCAGCGCTCCGCGCTGCAGGATCCCGTCGAGGAGAACGAGCGGCGACGAGCCATCGCCGAGGCCGCCGCGGAGGCGGAGGCGGCTGACACTGCGGAGGCCACGGATGAGGCGGGGGCCGGCGACGGCACCGTGACCGAGGGGCGCGCCGACGGCCGGGAACCCGCAGCCGGTATGCCCCCGTTGACCGACGCGGCAGAGGTGGACGAGTCCGCGATGCACCACCACGCGGTAGGGGTCGCCCGGGTTCCGGGGGAGCAGGCCCCGGGCACCGGACCCCAGGCCGCGGGCCCTGCGACCCTGGCCGCCACCGGCGCCGAGACGACGGCGATCGCCGGCCTGGCGACGGTGAGCCTGCTCGTGGGCGCCCTGTTGCTGGCGGGGTCGAGGCGCCGCGGCTGAGCCGCGAGATCGGGCCGGCGGCTGAGCCGCGAGATCGGGCCGGCGGCTGAGCCGCGAGATCGGGCCGGCGGCTGAGCCTGTGGGGGTTCTCAGCCGCTGATCACCGACCTGCGGCCATCTCCTCGCACCGCTCCCACAGTGCTTGTGCGACCGCGCGGTCGTGCGAGGCACGGGTGGACTGCACGATCTTCGGGTAGCCGCTCAGTTCGCCGACACCGTCGGGGCCCACGTACGCGCCACCGGGCACGGAGGGGACGGTGGCCGCGTACAGCTGGGGCAGGGCGCCCCGTTCGGCGGGCTGGACGAGGAACGGGATCTTCTCCGCGATCCGCATCATCAGATCCTGGACCCGGCTGCCGCTGCGGTACTGGAGGTTGGTGGCCGAGTACCCGGGGTGCGCGGCCACCGCCTTGAGGGATGATCCGGTGGCGTCGAACCGGCGTTGCTGCTCGTAGGCGAGCATGACGCAGGCCAGCTTCGTGGCCGCGTAGACCCCCATCGGCGAGTACTTCTTGCGGGTCCAGTCGAGATCGTCCGGGTCCACCGTGCCCCGCTTGTGCATCATCGAACCGAGCCACACCACCCGGTCGGTGAGCACCGGCACGAGCTTCTCGGTGAGTGCGAAGTGGCCGAGCACGTTCACCCCGAACTGCATCTCGTGGCCCTGGGCCGTGCGGGACGGCGGGATGTTCATGAGCCCGGCGTTGTTGATCAGCACGTCGGGCCGGTGGTCCGCCAAGACCCGGGCCGCGGAGTGGACCGAGTCCAGGTCTGCCAGGTCGAGCTGGACGACCTCGGCACGATCGGGGTGGGCCAGTCCGGCCCGCGCGGCCTCGGCGCGGTCGGTGTCCCGGCACGCCATCAGGACCCGGGCGCCCGCCGCCGTGAGCGCCCGGGTGGACTCGAGCCCGAGGCCTGCGTTGGCGCCGGTGATGACGAAGGTCCGGCCCGTCTGGTCGGGGATGTCTGCGGTGGTCCATCGACTGGTCATGCGCCCAGGCTACGCACGCGCCTCCCCGCGCCGGCCGGCTTGCGCGCCCGGAATGGACCGTTCGTGGCGCATGGTCGGTCGCATTCCGGGCGAACAGGCCGCATAACCGGGCGGGTCAGCCCCAGGTGGCGGCGTCGGGGTCCACGCCGTGCGCGCGGGCATCGGCCTCGACGGCGGCCTCGAGCCATTCGGTCAGTCCCGGCTCGAGGGAGTCGTACGTCTCGCTGAAGCGCGGGTCCTGGCGGTACATGCGGGCCAACAGCACCTGCATCGACCGCGAACAGTCGTAGAACGTCGCGATCGACGCCCGATGCCGCTCGACCAACCCCGCGGCCCGGGGCGAGGCCGGGTCGACGCCGGCCCGTTTCGCGGCGGCGAGGTCGGCGTTCAGCGCGTCCGTCTCCGCCTTGACCCGTCGCCAGTCCTCCTTCGACATCCCCTTTGTCCGCTGCTGCGACTGCTCCCACTGCGGGGTGTCGCCCCACCGTCGCTCGGCCTCGGCCGGCCATTCCTCGTTCCAGTCGGTACCGAAGATCTCGGCACGATCCGAGGGGGTCAGTGGCGTGTTCACTGCGATCGCCTCCTTCAGGCGGTCTACTGCGGAGACCATCTCCTGCAGGTGAGAGATCCGCTCGAGGAGCAGCTCGCGCTGCCGGGACAGGTGGGCCGCCTCGTCGACGTCGGGGTCGTCGAGCAGCACACCGATCTGGGCCAGCGGAAGGCCGAGTTCGCGGTAGACCAGTATCCGGTGGATGCGCGCGACGTCGTCGTCGTCGTACACCCGGTAGTCCGACCACGTCCGGCCGCTGGCCGGTGCCAGCCCGATCCGGTCCCAGTGGTGCAGGGTCCGGATGCTCACGCCCACCAGTTCGGCGACCGCGCCCACGGTGAGGCCCTCGCTCCTCGTCATTCCTCCAGCATCTCTCACATCGGCCACCCTGGGCCCTGACGCGACGTCAGGGTCAAGGGCCGGTCGGTACCGCGGGGGCTTACTCGTCGGTAATATCGGGGTATGAGCCGACCCACATCACGTGTCTACGACCGACTGCGCGACCTTGTCGCGATCCCCGAGTTCCGCGCCGATCCGTCGAGTCGCGAGTCGACGGTGATCGAGGAGGTCTTCACCGGCACGCCGCTCGCCGAGATCCCGGCGGGGACCGCCGACGACGTGATGGCCGCGGTCGGACGGGCCCGGGCGGCCCAGGTGGCGTGGGCGGAGCGCGAGCCCGCGGATCGCGTCGCCGTTCTCAAGCGGTTCGCCTCCCTGGTCATGAGCAACCGCGACCAGCTCATGGACATCGTCCAGGCGGAGACCGGCAAGAGCCGGGCCTCGGCCCAGGAGGAGGTGCTGGACTGCCTCATCACCGCACGTCACTACGCCCGGACGGCCCCGGCGTTGCTCGCCCCCAAGCGGGTCCAGGGCATGCTCCCGGGCCTGACCAAGGCCGTGGTCCGGCGCCACCCCAAGGGTGTCGTGGGCGTGATCGCGCCGTGGAACTACCCGCTCAACCTCGCCGCCACCGATGCGCTGGCGGCACTGGCCGCGGGTAACGCCGTGGTGATCAAGCCCGCCTCCATCACCCCGTTCTGTGCCCTCGCCGCGGCGGACATGTTGTACCGCGCAGGCCTGCCGCGCGACCTGTTCCAGGTGGTCCCCGGGTCGGGCCGCACCGTGGGCGGGGCGATCGTGGAGAACGTGGACTACCTCATGTTCACCGGCTCCACGGCCACTGGCCGGACGCTCGGTCGCCAGTGCGGCGAGCGTCTGATCGGCTTCTCCGCCGAACTCGGTGGCAAGAACGCCATGATCGTCGCGGAGGGCGCCGACCTCGACGAGGTCGCCGAGGTGGCCACCCGAGCCTTCTTCTCCAACTCCGGCCAGCTCTGCATCTCCGTGGAGAGGGTGTACGTGGAGAGGTCCGTCGCGCCCCAGCTCGTCGAGAAGCTCACCGCGCGGGTCCAGTCGATGAGCGTGGGCCCCGGGTACGACTTCGAGGCGGAGATGGGCAGCCTGATCTCCCGCGACCAGCTGGAGACCGTGACCGCCCACGTCGACGACGCCGTGGCCAAGGGTGCCCGCGTCCTGGCCGGTGGCCGCCCCCGTCCGGACCTGGGTCCGCTCTTCTACGAACCGACTCTCCTGGCGGACGTGCCCGAGGACGCCACCTGCTTCGGTGAGGAGACGTTCGGGCCGGTCGTGTCGATCTACCCGGTCGACTCGGTGGACGAGGCGGTGGCCAAGGCCAACGACACCGAGTACGGGCTCAACTCCTCGGTCTTCGCCGCGTCCGACGCGGAGGGCGAGGCGATCGCCGCCCGTCTGCGCACGGGCACCGTCAACGTCGGAGAGGGCTACGTGGCCGGATGGGGCTCGGTCGCGGGCCCGATGGGGGGCATGGGCGCCTCAGGGGTCGGTCGTCGACACGGCGACGAGGGCCTGCTCAAGTACACCGAGGCCCAGACCATCGCGACCCAGCGCGTCATGCACCTCGGTGGGCCGTCGTTCCTCCCCCGCAAGCAGTGGCACGCCGTCCTCGCCCCGGCGACCAACGCGATGCGTTTCCTGCCCGGGCGCTAGGCGTCAGTGCAGCTGGTCCGCCCGTCACCGTCCGCGGCGCAGCAGCAGGACGGCCCCGCCGATCAGGAGGACCGCCAGTCCGGCGACGACCCACAGTGCCGGGTTGACGCCGGTCGTGGCCTCACCCGAGGTCTCGTCGGCGATCTGGTTCCCGGCGGGGTCGGCTTGGTCGTCGACCTCGCCCGCCGGGTCGCCGGCGGCACCCGCCGCGGATTGCACGGTGAACACGGACGAGCCGGTCACCACGTGCCCGTCCGCGGAGGTCACCCGGTAGCCGACGGTGTACGCGCCGTCCGGCAGGTCATCGACCTCCGCGGTGACGGTCTCGCCCTCCACGGAGGGCTCTCCCACGACCAGATTGGTCCGGTCGTCGCCGGTGGTGACGGCGACCGAGGCGAACATCTGGTTGATCTCCTCGTTGAACGTCAGGGCCACCTGATCCGGAGAGGCGTCGAGCGTCGCCCCGTCCTCGGGCTCCACGGAGACGAGGACCGAGTGCGCCGCGGCGACCGGGACCAGGACGGTGGCGGGAACCGCCGCGCCACCGGCGATCACGGCGGCGGCGAGCACGCCTGAGGTCCACCGCGTCCGGACCCCGCTCACGGTGTGACGCCGAGGCGGGCGAGGACGTCCTTGTTGACCCGGTCGAGTTCGCCGGAGATGGCGGAGTGCACCTCGCGTCGCTGGGCGGTCGGGGTGGTCTCGGCGGTCTCGACGGCCGTCCTCAGATCCTTGAGGCGGGACCGGGTGGAGGCGAGGAAGTCCTCGACCTGCCGATCGCCGCGGCGGTCCACCTCGAGCTGGTCGAGGGTCTGTTCCAGGCGGACGATGCGGGCACCGAGAGCGGCTCCCGGTCCGGTGGCGTCGATACCCGCCGCCCTGAGGTCCACGGCGCCGGCGGCGGACCTGTCGGTGGAACCCTGCGCGTTGGAGACGAGCTTGTAGACCATCGGGAGCAGCACCGGGGTGGCGACCTTGGCCAGGCTCAGCCACCGCTGCACGTCCTCCTTGCCGAGTTTGGTGCCCTCGAGCTTCTTCAACTCCATCTCCGCGAGTTGGTACTCGTGCTTCCGCCCCGCGGCCTCGATCTTCTCGGCCGCCTTCCGGTCCTTGGCCAGGAACTTGGCCTCCCGCTTGAGCGTGGCCCGTTCCTGCTTGGCGAGGGTCTTCTCCGCCTTGCGGTCCCTCCGGGACGCCTTCCGGGCCAGCGCGTCCTGCCGCTTGGCGCGCTTGGCCTCCCGCTTGGCCTTCCGGTCCGCGTTCCTGCCCGCCAGCTTGGCGCGCTTCTTCGCCTCGGCGAGCTCGACCCGATGCGCCTCCTTGGCCTTGTGTCGGGTCTCCTTGGCGGCGAGCTTGGCCTCGGTCATGGCGGTGGCCTTGAGCGCGGCGGCGTGGGCGCGGAGTTCGGCGCGCTTGTCGCGGTAGGTCGTCAGCTTGCCCATGGGCGTCGATCCTTCTCTCGTCGCGAACATCAGGTCCCCAGCCTAGGCGAACGGGCGACCGGTGAGCACCGGACCGGTGTCCGTGCGCGGAGTGGGCCATGATGGACGTCGATGGATGGTGCGCGGAACGGATCGAGCGGGGGCCCCGGCGGTGCGGTGGCGGGACCTGCCTCGGGGTCCAGGTGTCTGCACCGCGTGGCTCGTGAGCGGGACGCCGGTCCCGCCTGGTGGCGGACGGCCCCGCTCGACGAGGGTGTGCGCCTGCGGGCGATGGCGGCCGCAGATCGCCGCGCCGGACTGCGCGAGCGGGCGCTGCGGAGCGCACGTCCCGACGCGCTGGTGGTGGACGTGGTGGGGGACCACTGGACGGATCTGCCGGGAGACGTCCCGGGTGACGACGACGAGGCGGTCACCCGCCAGGCTCTGGCGGACGGGGCGGCGCTGGTGTGGGGTGCCGCCCTGCCCGCCGACCGCGGCACGGGGAGGGCCGGCCTGCGCTGCACGCTCGCGGCGGTGCCGGACGGAGGTTACGTCCCCGTTCTGGTGGTGAACCACAAGGTCGTGGACCCGCGGCGGAGCCGACGGTCGTCGGGGGCGGTGGTGACCCGCCTGCTCGACTGGGACCCGGCTCCTGATCCGACGCTCCGACTCCGCCGCCACCCGGCGGACCTCGACCGCCTCGTCCACGCGTGGCGCCTCCTCGAGGCGCTGGGGTACGCGGCATCGCACCCGGTCGGGGCCGTGTTGGGACTGGGCTCCGCGCGCGCGGTGGTCCACGAGCTCGACCCGGTCCTGGCCGCGGCCGACCGCAACCACGCAACGCGGCTGGCGGTCCTCCGGGGTGAACTCGACACGGTGCCGAGCCGGGTCGGGGAGTGCCGCACCTGCCCGTGGTGGGAGGGCTGGGACGACCGGGGCACGTCCGTGACGGGGTGCCGTGACCGGTTGGTTCTCGCCGACGACGTGAGCCTGGTGGTGGGCGGAGGGCAGGTCGGAGCGGTCCGCGCGGCCGGCGTCCACACGGTGGCGGAGCTCGCCGAGGCCGGGTCGGAGCGTCCGCCGGACTGGAACGGCGAACCGTTCTCCGATGCGGTCCTGCGGGCCCGTGCGCACCGGGACGGCGAGGTCGTCGTCCCCAAGGTGGCCCGACCGACCATCCCGCGCGCGGACATCGAGGTGGACGTGGATCTCGAGAGCCACCTGGACGACGGCGCCTACCTGTGGGGGACCCTGCTCACCCTGCGGGACGGGCGCCGCCTCGAGGCCGAGGGATACCGTCCTTTCGCGACCTGGGCCCGGCTGCCGGACCCGGACGAGGGGCGCTCGTTCGCGGAATTCTGGCGGTGGCTCACCGGCATCCGGGACAGGGCCGAGGGGCAGGGGCGCACGTTCCGCGCCTACTGCTACTCCAAGTCCGCCGAGAACGGCTGGATGCTCTCGACCGCCACCCGGTTCGGGCCGGAGGGCACGCTGGCCGAGGTCAGGGGCGTGCCCTCGGTGACCGAGGTACGCGGGTTTCTCTCCTCGTCCCAGTGGGTCGACGTCCACGAGGCGGTGGCCACGCAGTTCGTCTCCACCTCCGGTCTCGGACTCAAGGTGGTGGCGCCGGTCGCCGGGTTCCGTTGGCGCGACCCGGACGCCGGGGGAGAGGCGTCGATCGGGTGGTATCGGGACGCGCAGGCCTCGCGGGGGGTCGAGCGGGACTCGGGCAGGGAGCGCATCCTGGCCTACAACGAGGACGACGTCCGGGCGACGAGGGCTGTGCGGGAGTGGATTTCGCAGCAATTCTAATCGAGTTCTCACTGAGAGAGAGCTGTTGCTTTGCTTAATGTCGGGGATAGGGTGAGAAAGAAGGGACGAAGTTAACGACGCTTCTCGGCGTCGCCGACCGTTCCCGTAAGCCCGCCCTCACGGGGTGTCCCGTCGCGAACCCACGCGGATGCCGCGCCATACAAGGAGACGAACCCATGACGTTCTCGATCCGTAGGGCCGCTGCCGTCGCAGCCGCCTCCGCACTCGCCCTTTCCGCGGCCACAGGTGTCGCCGCCGCCCAGGAGGGCACCGGGAGTCTGTCCGCCGACAGCCTCGGGGCCGACAGCCTGGGCGCCCTCGGCAGCGAGGGCATCACCGATTCGGTGGGCGAGGGGTCGCTGCCGCAGGACCTCGGCTCCCTCATCCTCGAGGCCAACGCCACCGGGGAGGGTTCTATCGACACCTCGGGCTCGGCGATCTTCGGTGAGCCGTCCACCGGTTCGCTGGCACCCCTCGCCGGCTCGGTCATCGACGCGGCCGGGTCCATCACCCTCTCGAACCCGGCCCCCGGGACCGGTTCCGTCGACGTGAGTGGATCCCTCCTGGACGAGTCGCTGCTGGGTTCGGTCGAGCCGGCGGCCGCGCTGGCCGTCGGCTCCCTCGGGCTCGGCGACGGTGCCACCCTGGTGCTCGGATCCGACGCCGGCTCCCTGCCGGGCGCGGGCTCGCTCGGTCCGCTGGTGCTCGTGGGCGGGTCGGCGGCCCTGGGCGCGGGCATCTACTTCGCCCCGCAGATCCACCAGGCGCTGACCGACGCCGGGATCGCGCTCCCGCCGCTGCCCCCGCTGCCCTGGGCCCCGGCGGCGCCCGAGCAGGCCGCCCCGGCACCCGCTCCCCAGGCTCCGGGCCCGGATACCCCGAACGGTCGCGGCTGACGGATCGGCTCCGACGCGCGACGTCCACAGAACGGCGCTGAGGCCCGCTTCCTGACCAGGGGGCGGGCCTCAGTCGTCGATTCCACGGTCAGATCACCGCGGAGCCCCGGATCAGCGCGGCGCCATGCGCAGCGCGCCGTCCATGCGGAAGCTCTCGCCGTTGAGGTAGTCCTGCTCGACGATCGCGTTCGCCAGCTGGGCGTAGTCCGACGGGCGCCCGAGACGCGAGGGGAACGGGATCGAGGCCTCGAGGGTCTTCTGGAACTCCTCGGTCAGGCCCCGCAGCATCGGGGTCTCGATCGTGCCCGGGGCGATGGTGTTGACGCGGATACCGAACTGGGCGAGGTCGCGGGCCGCACAGATGCCCATCGAGTACACGCCGCCCTTGGACGCGGCGTAGGCGATCTGGCCCACCTGGCCCTCGTAAGCGGCCACGGAGGCGGTGTTGATGATCACGCCGCGCTGGCCGTCGGAGTCGACCGTGTCCTGGGTGGACATCGCCTCGGCGGCGAGACGCAGCACGTTGAACGTGCCGACCAGGTTCACCGAGATGCAGGTCTGGAACAGGTCCAGGGGGTGCACGCCCTTCTTGGACACGATGCGGGCGGCCGGGGCGATGCCCGCGCAGTTGACCACCACGCGCAGAGGGGCGGCCTCGGTGGCCTTGGCGATGGCGGCCTTGACGTCGTCCTCGCTGGTGACATCGGCGGCGAGGAGCGTGATCCCCTCATCGATGCCCTGCTCGACGGCCTTGTCGATGGACTGCTGCAGGTCGAGGCCGAAGACGATCGCCCCCTTCTCGGCGAACGAACGAGCGGTGGCGTTGCCCAGACCGGAGGCGGCGCCGGTGACGATGACGGAAGCACCCTTGATGTCCACGGGCGATGTCCTTTCTCTCTAGGAGGCGAGCACTAGGAGGTGCAAGCACTTACCGGCCCAGTGTTCCAGAACCGTGTTCAGCGCACGTCGAAGGCCGGGCTCTCCCCCCGCACGGGGAACAGTCGACCGTCGAGGCCGCGGCCCGAGGCGGTGTACACCACCCGGTACTCACCGGCCGGGGTGCCCGGCGGGATGTCCCAGGTGATGAGGGCGTTGGTCACCGTGAACAGCCCCTCGAACACGATCATGGTGGACCAGTCGCCGTCGTCGTGGACCCGGATCCACCGACCGCCGTCCCGGCGCTCCACGGCGAGGTAGGTCTCACCCCGTCGAAGGTCGGAGTTGGGGTTCGTACCGCAGAACCGCACCGTGACCCGCTGACCCGTCCGATAGTCGGGCAGGGGAGGGTCCAGCACGTCCCCGAAGTTCCGCAGCGGCGCCGGGGTGTCGACGAGCGGGTTGCCCAGCGGGGAGACGGGGATCTGTCCGGTGAGGTCCCGCTCGGGGGTTCCCGGGTCCAGCGGCGCCCCGGCCCGCATCGACCGAGCGAGGTCGGCGGCGATCTGCTGGATGGCGGGCAGTGTCCACGGTCCGAAGGCGGTGGCGCCGCCCTCGTAGTTCTGGGCCGAGTACTCCTCCGGGGTCGTGACGTAGTGCCCGTAGGCGTTGGAGTACCCCTGCACGGTGACGTGGTCCTCGGGGACGGCGAGCTCGGCGGCCAGTGTCCGACGCAGGCGTAGGCCAGCCACGACGGTCGGCTCGAAACCCAGGCTGAACAGGTAGTGCCCACCCAGTCGGACGAGGTGGAACGGATAGACGCGCTGGATGGCGTGCGGCACCAGGACCACGGGCAGGAGTATGTCCTTCGCGCCGTGCGCCTCTCGTAACCAGGCGGGGATCACGACCTCGGAGATGGCTCTGACCGCGGGGTTCCCACCCCGGTCCCCTTCGGTGAAGGGCAGTTCCTCGGCGCCCCCTCCGTCCTCCTGGCTGCCCGCGGCGAACGCCGCGCCGAGCGCTGCGACGGCGGTTCGGTGGGTGCGGCCGTCGCCGGTGAACTCCGGCCGCACCTCGACCATCGACATGTCGACCCAGCGGTGACGGACGTCGATGCCACCCCCGAGCGGGCGGACGTCCCGGCCCACCTGGTCGCGTGCGGCGGCGAACTGTCGTTCGCCGTTGATACGGGTGTTGAGCCACTCGTCCGGAGTCGGCCCCCGCCCGGGCTGGAGGTCGAGGTTGGGACTCACGTCGCCGGGGTTCGTCTGGGCGAACGCGGTCACCAGGGCCGGGGTTCCGCCGGCCAGATAGTCCTGGCCCGCGGCCTCGCGCTCCCAGAACCAGGCTGCGTATCCCTTGTTGTCCGACGAGGAGAGCCTGTTGGACGTGGTCATGGAGGTCGCGTGCGAGGCGAACCAGTTGATCACCCCGACCAGGTTCCCGCCCCGGGTGACCTGCAGGGACTGCGACCGGGGGTCGATTCCGGTGGGGAAGTGGGCACGCTCCTCGGCGGGGTCCCGGTCGAACGACCCGCGGGAGCGGTTGACGCCGGCGTCGTGCAAGTGGCCCGTCGTGACCCCGACGTCCGACGGCGCGAGGTCGTGATGCGCCATGCGGACCGCGTCGACGATCCCGGCGCAGTTGGCGTCGAAGGTGACGGGCCGGAAGCCGAGCATCGAGAGGTCGACCATGGGGTGACCGGACGTCCCGCCGGGGGCGGAATGGGTGTGCGTGGCCGTGATGACCACATTTCCCTCGTGGTAGGCGTCGCCGAACTCGGCGGCGAGGCGTCGGAGGACCTCCTGCTGGATGGACTGGAAGACCAGCCCGATCTCGGCGGTGACGTGGAGGAACCTGGGTGACGACGGGGAGTCGGCGAAGACGAACGCCCGGGCCCGCTGACGCAGGTGAAGCCCCACGGAGTGCTGCTCGGTGTCGGCGTAGCCGTTCATCCCCGCCCCCAGGGACTCCCCGGTCATGTCGCCGATGCCCCGGCCCACGTACATCCGGGTGGACTGCGCGGAGGCGACCGCGGGGAGGACGGAGCGCAAGGCGGTGACCCCCCGAGGGCTGCCGCCGCGCCGAGGACGGTGCGGCGCCCGACGCCGTGGCGCGTGGTGACGTGGTGTGACATCGACATCGGGCTCCCGGGTCCGCGGTGCAGGTGACGTCGGTCACCTCTGGTGCAGTCAGGCTACCCAACTGGACACTTGACCGGAAACCCGGTCGGGATGAACGGGAACGGGCCCCCGCGCCCTGCGCGGAGGCCCGTCACTCGGGTCGTGTGGTCAGCTCTTGGCGGCGGCGTAGCGCTCCGCGACGTCCGCCCAGTTCACGACGTTCCACCAGGCCTTGACGTAGTCCGGCTTGACGTTCTTGTACTGGAGGTAGAAGGCGTGCTCCCACATGTCCAGCATGAGCAGCGGGGTCATGTTGATCGAGATGTTGCCCTGCTGGTCGGTCAGCTGCTGGATGATCAGGCGCTGGCCGATGTGGTCCCATCCCAGGACCGCCCAGCCGGAACCCTGCAGGGTGGTGGCGGCGGCGTTGAAGTGGGCCTGGAACTTGTCGAAGGACCCGAACTCGGCGTCGATGGCGGAGGCCAGCTCGCCCTCGGGCTTGTCGCCACCGTCGGGCGACATGTTCTGCCAGAACACCGAGTGGTTGGTGTGGCCGCCGAGATGGAAGGCGAGATTCTTGCTGAGCAGCGGGGCCTTGGTGGAGATGGTGCCGTCCTCGCGCGCCGCGGCCAACTGCTCGAGCGCGTCGTTGGCGCCCTTGACGTAGGTGGCGTGGTGCTTGGAGTGGTGGAGCTCCATGATCTCGGCGGAGATGTGCGGCTCCAGCGCGCCGTAGTCATAGGCGAGGTCGGGAAGAACGTACTCGGCCATAGCGGTGAGTCCTCTCAGTTGGGTGACGGGCCGCGCCTGGGTCCGGCCCATGGTGCCCGTCACGACGTCCGGTTCCCACCATAGTGATCGCGCACCGGTGGTGTCGCCCACCAGCGGAGCTGTCGGGCGATCGCCCGCCCTGCCTGCCATGATCGAGGGCGTGGATCATCAAGATTCGACCTCTCTCCGCGTCATCTCCGTCTCCGCGGTGGTGGTGAGGCGTCCGGACGGGTCGGTGGTGACCGTGCGCAAGAAGGGCACGGACCGATTCATGCTCCCCGGGGGGAAGTGGGAGCCGGGTGAGGCCCCGCTGGACTGCGCGGTCCGCGAGCTCGACGAGGAACTGGGCGTGCCTCTCGCTCCGGAACGGCTGACCCCGCTCGGACGCTTCGACACCGCGGCGGCGAACGAGCCCGGGTTCAGATTGGTCTCCGAGGTGTTCACCGTGGAGACCGACCTGCCTGTGGAGCCCCGGGCGGAGATCGCCGAGGCGCGCTGGCTGACGCCGACGGAGCTGCGGACCGTGGCGGTTCTCCGAGAGGATGAGTGTGCACCATGGGCCCCGCTCCTGGTCAGGGTGGTGCGTGAAGGGTTGTGGTGGGGCCGCGGCTCAGAGAGCGACGATCGCGACGAGCGCGAGGAGCAGTAGCGCGGCGGTCACCACCGTCACGGCGATGTTCCGGTGACTGACGTGGTCACTGGACCCCGACCCCTCGAAGGGCTGGGAGGAACCACGGTCGAGGATGTCGCGCAGCTGCTGTGCGGCGGGCTTTGAAGCGGTCACGTCGAGCTCCCCACTGGTCGATCCTCCGCCCACCCTAGCGCGGACTATGGTATTCGTCACATCACGTCCGGATCACATCTCTCCCCCGGGGTTACCCTGGCTGCATGGGCTGGTTACAGGACGCGATACGACACTCGACGATGCGGACCGCGACCGAGGTGATCGACGCCGACTCGGCACTGCCGGGCAGGCCCGACCCGGTCGCGGTGGCGCCGACCAACATCGTCACCGGCAACCCGATGGTGCCCCCGTTCCCCGACGGGCACGAGTCGATCGTGCTGGGGATGGGGTGCTTCTGGGGGGCGGAGAAGATCCTCTGGCAGCTCGACGGGGTGTGGACCACCGCGGTCGGGTACGCGGGCGGATGGACGCCCAATCCCACCTACGAGGAGACCTGCACGGGCGCGACGGGGCACACCGAGGCGGTTCTCGTGGTGTTCGATCCCGAGGTCCTGCCCGTCGAGCGGCTCCTCGCCACGTTCTTCGAATGGCACGACCCCACCCAGGGCATGAGGCAGGGCAACGACCGGGGAACGCAGTACCGATCCGCCGTGTTCACCACCACGACCGCTCAGCTGGACACGGCCCGGCGTGTGGCGGCCGCCTATCAGAAGGAACTCGACGCCGCGGGGTACGGCCCTCTGACCACCGAATTCGGGTTGCTCAGTGAAGTTCGGTCCGGCGAGTTCGCCTACGCCGAGGACTACCACCAGCAGTACCTGATCAAGAACCCCGGTGGATACGACTGCCACGTCCGCAGCGGAGTGGCCTGCCCGATCTGAGGCCGCCCGTTCTCTGAGACTGTGAGGCCGCCGGTGCTCAGAGGCATGCGGAAGGGGACATGCGGAAGGGCCCTGCCCGGGAGCGATCCCGGGCAGGGCCCTTCTCGTCGATGCGGCGTCAGATCGCTCTGACGTCAGCTCACATCGGGGTGATGTTCTCCGCCTGCAGGCCCTTGGCGCCCTGCGCGACGTCGAAGGAGACCTGCTGGTTCTCCTCGAGCGAGCGGTAGCCCGAGCCGTTGATGGCGGAGAAGTGCGCGAAGACGTCGGCGGAGCCGTCGTCGGGGGCGATGAAGCCGAAGCCCTTGTCGGCGTTGAACCACTTCACGGTACCGGTAGCCATAGTGGCGTCCTTTCGAGAGTCGGTACCCCGCTTGTCGGGATACCAGATGATGCAGCAGAGAGCGTGCTGTGTGTTTCCCTGCGGTGCCGCATCGTTCTCTCTCAAGAACGGTGGATCTACAGAAATACAACGTACGTTTTCAACTACTGCGCAGAACCCTACAGCCTGAGAGGCGGTCCGTCACCCCCACGGGGTGTCCGGCAGGTGAATTCGCCGTTCCACCTCGGTTCCGGCCCGCTCGGTCGACCCGCCGGGGACGACACTGGGTGGGTGTACTCCGATCTGACGAGTGAACTCGACTCCATCCTGGGCGATCTCGCACCCGGCCGCGCGACGAGGGCGCGGGACGTGGAGCGTGTGCACCCGACCCACCGCCGGGGCGCTGAGAACCTCGTCGACTACGCGAGCCTGCGCCGACACGACCTCCGGGATCTGCAGGACCGACTGCTCGACGTGGGCGTCTCCCCTCTGGTCGGTTGTGAGGACGACGTGGAGGCGGCTCTCCGGGCCGCGCGGGCCGCGTTGGCCGCGCTCGAGGGGCAGGACCCGTCGCGGTTCGCGGATCGCAAGACCACCGCTCAGGCCCGCTCCGCCGGGGACGCGGCGCTGGCTGCGCATGCAAAGGCCCTGCTGGGTGCGCCGCGCCCCGGGAGGTCGGGTCGGGTGATGGTGACGTTGCCGGCGTCGGCCGCCGATGATCCCGGACTCGTCGTGAGCCTGGCCGAACGGGGAATGGGGTTGGCCCGGATCAACTGCGCTCACGACGACCCGACGCGGTGGGAGGCGATGATCGCCGGGGTCCGCGCCGCCGAGCGCGCCGTGGGCAGGAGGATCCCGATCTCCATGGACCTGGCCGGCCCGAAGGTGCGGACCGGGCCGGTGGCCCTGGGTGCACCGGTGGGCAGGGCGCGGGTCACCCGGGAACCGGGAGGCGGGGTGGTCGAGCCCGCGCGCCTGTGGATCACCCGCGACGGCATCGATCCGGCGCCGCCCCCGACCCGCGGCCGCCCCCCGCTGTGCGTCCGGGTGGACCCGCGGTGGCTCGCGGGCCGGAGGCCCGGGGACGTGATCGAGGTCCCCGATGCACGGCGGCTGCGCCGACGCTTCACCGTGGTGTCCGTGGATGACGGTGGAGTCCTCGCGGAGGGTGATCGCAACGCGTGGGTGCGCGACGGCACGCTGATCGACTGCGACTTCGAGCGCACCAGGGTCCGCGGCATCCCTGCGGTGCCCCAGCGGATTCGCGTCCACTCCGGGGACCGGATCCTGCTCACCGTGGACATGGAACCGGTGGATCCACCGCGGTCCGGTGCGGAGATCCGACTGGGATGTGCGCTTCCCGCGGTCGTGGAGGCGCTGGCGGTGGGTGACCGCGTCCTGTTCGACGACGGGGTGATCTCCGCAGAGGTCGTCGAGACCGCCACGCCGGGTGCCACGGACGCCCCCTGGGCCAGGCTGGAGGTGGTGCGCTGCCGGGAGGGTGGCCGCTGGCTGGGGTCGGAGAAGGGGATCAATGTCCCGGGACTGGAGATGGACACCCCCGCGCTGACCGAGGAGGACCGACAGAGTCTCGACTTCGCGTCCCGACACGCCGATCTCGTGGCGCTGTCGTTCGTGCGGACCAGAAGGGACGTCGCCGACGCGGTCGAGGCCCTGGAATCCGCGGCCTCGGAGTCGGGGCGGGAGCTGGGACTGCTCCTCAAGATCGAGACCCGGCAGGCGTACCGGGCGCTACCGGACCTGCTGCTGGAGGCGATGCGTCACGAGCGGATCGGTGTGATGATCGCCCGCGGTGACCTCGCCGTCGAGATGGGTTTCGAGTCGCTCTCGGAGATTCCGCGCAACATCACGCTGATGTGCCAGGCGGCCCGCGTCCCGGTCGTCCTGGCGACGCAGGTGCTGGAGTCGTTGGCGAAGACCGGGATCCCGTCGCGCGCGGAGATCTCCGACGCCGGGTCCGCGCAGAGGTCCGAGTGCGTGATGCTCAACAAGGGGCCCTATGTGGCCGAGGCGATCGAGACCCTCGACGTGATCCACTCCCGGATGGGCCGGATCCAGCGGAAGGCGCTGCCACTGATGCGCCACGTCGACAGCTGGGACTGACCGCCGCCGCCCCGCCACGGCTACGCCCCGGCGGTGTCACCGCGAGCCGCGCGGGCTGTGCCAGCATGGTCGCCATGACCTCACCGCGGCGGACCGGCCAGTGGCGATGGGTCGCGCACCCGCCGTGGCGCCCGCCCGTTCCGGGGGCGAGGCCACCGGCGCCCCGGCACCGCTCCGGGCCGGCGTGGGGGGATCGGACGCCCACCTACCCGGCCACGCCGAGGTGGGGCCTGCCACCGGTCGCCATCCCGCGTCGGCTCGAGTCCCCACGACCCCCGGCGCGCCCACGGATCGCCGCGGCCGCCCCCGGGGTCGTCGGAGTGGCGGGGACGTGGTTCGCCGCGACCGCCGTGGTCCACGCCCTCCGGTACGCGGTGCTGGCCTGGTACTCCGAGCGCCTCACCCCGTGGTGGGTGGAGGCCACGACGACCGCGGTCGTGTGGGTGGCGGGCGTGGTGGCCGTCGTCGTCGGTATGGCGGCGGCCGTCGCGGCGACCGCGTGGCTCGTCGACACCCGTCGCCGGGTGTTCTCGCCCGCCCCGGACCCGCGGAGACGGGCGGGCCTGTGGGTGGGGTGCCTGGTCCCCGTCGTCAACTGGTTCCGGATACCGGTGTACCTGGCCGAACTGCGGGTGGCGTCCCGCCGCGCTCCCACCCGGGCCGGGCTCATCCGCTGGTGGGTGGCGCTGGGCGTGAACGGACTGGCGGTCGCACTCGCGCTGTGGCGGGGCACGGGGCAGGGCCCGCAGGCCGCGGCGGACACGGTGCTCCTCACCGCGCTCGCGGCGGCGGCCGCGGTGTGGGCCGCGAGGGAGACCCGAACCGTCATGCGGAGTTTCGACGAGCCTCCCCCACGGTTCACCCACCGGCTTCTCCCGCGGGGGATCGTGAACGCGTCCCCGGCTCGAGAGGAGTGAGACGTGACGGTCCCCGCGACCACACATCCGAGGTCCACGGTGTCCACCGGGAGCAGGGTCGTCGCCCACCGGGGGGCGTCGGCCGAGTATCCGGAACTCACGCTCATCGCCTATGAGAAAGCCCTCGAACAGGGCGCGACGGCGCTCGAGGTGGATGTACGGCTCACCGCGGACGGAGTCCCCGTGCTCCTCCACGACCCGCGGACCACACGCGTGGCGGACCGCGACCTGTGGGTCCACTCCACCACCCTCGACGAGTTGTCGACCCTCGACCTCGGCTCCTGGCACCCGGTGCACCGCAGGTCCGAGCCGCTTCTCACCCTGCGCAGTCTCCTCGTCATGGCCGAGGCGTACCCGCACGTGAAGTTGTTCCTGGAGACCAAGCACCCCGTGCCCACCGGTGGTCGGGTCGAGGTCGCGCTCCGGGACGAGCTGAGGTACTTCGGGCTGGATCGCCCCGCCTCGCACGCCGAATCCCGGGCGCTCATGATGAGCTTCTCCGTGATGGCGGTACGACGGTTCCGGCAGTTGGCCCCGCAGGTTCCGACGGTGCAGCTGCGCGAGCGGGGCAACGTCCTCAAGTCGTGGCCGGCCGAGGGGTTCGGCGCCCAGTTGATGGGCCCCAGCATCGGGGCGCTCCGTGCGCGACCCTGGCTGGTCGACTACTGGAGGTCGCGGGGGATGGGCACCTACTGCTGGACCGTCGACGACCCGGCCGACATGCTCCTGTGTCGCGACCTCGGCGTGGAGTGGGTGGCGACCAACGTCCCGTCACGTGCCCGAGCCGTCCTGGACGGGCCCGCCCGCAGTTCCTGACCCGCCGGACGGGCCGCGCTGACGCACCGTATCGTTGTGCCCGTGGGTAGACGTCAGCGCCATAAAGAGCCCAAGTCCGGCGGCAACCGCCAGGCCAAGATCGCCGCTCGCGCGGCCGAGCGTGAGGAACTGAGCACCCAGCCCAGGCCTTTCGCGGGGTTCGCGGGGGAGTGCGACATGGTCGCCATGCGCGAGTTCGTTCCGTCGGCGACCGCGCGGCTGACCACCAGTAGCCAGAAGCGCGAGATCACCCTGGCGACCGTCCTGCCCGGTGCCATCGCCGGACTGGTGCGTGACGAGGAGCTGGGCGGCGAGGCCATGGTGGGTCTGCAGGTCCAGGTCCACGGGCCCGATCCGGCGGCCGACCTGGCGTACGCGGTGGACTGGGCCTCTCGCGCAGGGGGCGGTGAGACGCTGAACACCTCCCATCCGGACGAGTCCACCCCGGCGTTGGAGGACGTCGTGGTGAAGGACGCGCCGCTGGAGATCGTGGTGCACGGAGACTTCTCGTGGTGGCTCGCCGAGGGAGCTCAGGTCCGTCCCGAGATCGCGCAGGCGATCAAGAACGCCGACGAGGTGATGATGCCCTCGGCCCGGGTCGCGGCGGACGGCATCGAGGCCGCCTGGTGGGTCGACGCGGGCGAGAAGGCCCACATCCGGTGGGTGCGGCCGGAGGACGAGGACGCGCTGTTCGAGGCCCTCGCGCGCGTGCACTCCGCGGGCGGCCTCCACCTGGGCGAGGGGTCGCGTTTCGCGGGGTCCTTCCGCACCCACGGGGTGCTCGTGCCGGTGTTCGACCTGGACCCGGAGATGCACCACCAGGAGTGGGCGCCGGGACTTCTCGAACTCGACGCGCGACTGGCTGAGGCGTTGGCGAAGGACGGCCCGCTCAGCTCCGACGAGCGCGCCTCGCGGGACGGTCTCCGGGCACGCCAGGTCACCCTGCGCTGACCGGGCGCCGATCCCAGACCGGCACGGACCCCCGGTCGGGCCCGGGGGCCTCTAGTATCCCCTCGGGCGACCGGCAGCCGGCGGGTCGCCGGGCCGGACGTGTGGCTGGAGGGGGTGTGGCCGGGTGGCCGACCGACCGGGGCGGGACGATGACGAGGCGGCGCCCACCGAGGTGACCGTGCCGCCGTGGTTGCGGACCGGGCCGGTCCGGGACCGGTCCGACGCCGAGTCGGTCCCGGAACCGGCTGCCGAGTCGGTCCCGGATCCGTCGCCGAAGAGGGGCGACGGTCGTGGTGCCGCAGACCCGGCGCGGATCGACCCCGGCGGGAAGGAGCCCTCGCGGGAGGTCTCCCCCAACCGGATCAGGCTGGGTGGGCAGGGGAGACCCGAGGCGCCCGACGGCGATACGCGCGGGCGTCGTGCCCGGGACCTGTCCTCGCTGCGCCTCGGTGCGGTGGGCCGGTCCGCGTCCGAGAGGCCGGTGCCCGAACCGCCGGCTCTCGACAGGTCTGTGGGAGAGCGGTCCGTGCGAGATCGGTCGGCGATCGCGGGCCCGGATCCCTCCGCGTCTCCGGCCCGTGCCGGGCGTGCGCGCCGCGCGGCGCTGTTCGCGGCAGCCGGGGTGGCCGTGCTGTCCGGGTCCGCCGTGCTCGGGTTCGTCCTCACCCGCGGGATACTCTCCCCAGGGGAAGACCCGGTCGCCTGCTCCCCGGTGTCCGAACCCGGCCACGTGGTGGGCGCCGGCCCCGGGTCGCTGGACACGCCGTTGGAGACGGTGCTGGCCTTCGACCACGCGTATTACGTCGAGCGCTCGGCCGAGAAGGCGTTCGAGGCGGTCTCGCCGTCGAGCCGGATGACCCTCGATCAGTTGCGTGCCGACGGGGTGGACCGGGTGCCCGAGGGCACCACCCACTGCGTGGACGCCCGGGAGTTGTCACCCACGCTCCTCGAGGTGACGCTCACCGAGTCCCGGCCCGATTCCGAGCCCGTGGTGATGAGACAGCGGGTACGGGTGGCGGAGAACCCTCGCGGGACGTGGGGGATCGTCTCGATCACACCCGCCGGATGACGGACCCGCACCCGGGCGACTCGCCCGCACCCGGGAGAGCGGCCCGGGCGACCGGGTCAGGGGCCGGCGTCGAGATACTCCTGGGGTGGGGTACGCCCCGAGGCGACCGCGTCGAAGAACCCCGTGGTGTTCGGGCCCCACACGAGATACGACCCCACGGAACCCGAGTCCATGCCGTCGTAGGGGGCGGTCACGGTGAGGGGATCGCCCCTGAGCTTCCACATCACCCAGGCGAGGTTCCAGATGTGGTCCCCGGAGTCCACGGTGATGGCCTCCGAGGCGGAGTCGATGAGTGACACCGCGGTGAACGGGTTGAGCAGGTTCCCCGGGGACATGGTCTCGCTCATCAGCGCGCCGAGGAACTGCCGCTGGTTGCGGACCCTCTGGAGGTCCTGTTCCGCGAACCCGTAGCGGGTGCGGACGAAGCCCAGGGCCTGAGGACCCGCGAGGGTCTGACACCCGGCGGCCAGATCGAGTCCGGCGAGCGGGTCGTTGATCGGCTCCTCGATGCAGATGTCCACGCCTCCGACGGCGTCGACGATCCCGGCGAAACCGCCGAACCCGATCTCCGCGTAGTGGTCGATGCGCATGCCGGTCTGTTCCTCGAGCGTCCGGGTGAGCAGAGGCGGGCCGCCGAAGGTGTAGGCGGCGTTGAGCTTGTTCTGACCGTAGTCCGGGATGTCGACCAGAAGATCGCGCGGGAGTGAGATGAGCATGGTCCGCCCGCCGTCCCGCGGCGTGTAGACCAGCATCATCGTGTCGGTACGTTTGCCGCCGGCATCGGATTCCGACCCGGTGGACAGTTGGGCCTGCTGCTCCGGGGTGAGGCCTTCGCGCGAGTCCGTCCCGACCAGCAGCGTGATACTGCCCGGGGTGTTCCCGCCCCGGCCGGGGTAGTCCGGCAGGGCGTCGATCCGCTGGAGCTTGGAGTCCGCCCACAGGACGCTCACCACGCCCAGCGTCAGGATCAGGACGAGCACCAGGCCCAGGATCCGCATCGGCCCGAGGCGGCGTCTACCGGGTGCCCGGCCCGGCCGGCGCGCATCCGCCGGCCCGTACCCTGCCCGCGGGGGCCGGTGAGCGGAGCGGGCGCCGCGGGGGTCGACCGGCTGCCGGCGGGGGTCACGCCCGCCCGACCGCGGCCGGGCCGCACGCGGGTCGCGGTTCGGGTCGCGACGGGGATCGCCGCCCGCGCCGGCCCGGCCGGCGTACCTCGCCCGCTCCTCTCTGGGGAGGGGCTCGGGTGTCTGGCGGGGTTGGTAGCCGCCAGGGGCGGCGCCCCGATCGCGGCCGGGTTCGGCCGGGCGTCGCGGCTGGCGACCGGCCGCACCACGCGGGTCCGGTGTGCCACGGGGGTCGTACCGGGGATCGCGACCGGCCGCACGGCGCGGATCCCGAGCCGGCTCACGACCGGGCTCACGGCGTGGCTCCCGACCGGCCTCCCGGCGCGGCGCGGACCCGCGTGGCGCACCGGGGTCGGCGTAACCGCGGCGCTCGCGCGCGCGTCGCCGGAGCTCGGCGGCCTCCTCGGGGGTGAGGTGCCGGCGCCTGGAGTCGTCGGTCATGGGATCGGACTCTACTTGGCGGCCCGCCCTGTCGGCGTCGCGCACCGCGCCGCCGGAGGGGCGGTGGGGTCGCGGGAGCGGACGACAGGGACGGCGGGCGGGGTGTCAGAGCCAGGCGACGTGCGGGGCGAGCACCGCGTAACCCACGAACGCGACGACGTCCAGGAGTGTGTGCGCCAGGATGAGCGGCCACAGCCGTCGGGTCCGCATCCACCACAGGGCGAACACGATCCCCATCGCGAGGTTGCCCAGCCCCCCGCCGAAGCCCTGATAGAGGTGGTAGGACCCCCTCAACAGCGCGGTGCCCACGAGTGCGACGGCGGGCGGGATCCCGAGTTGGCGCAGGCGCACGAGCAGATAACCCACAACGAGGATCTCCTCGGCGGCACCGTTGCCCGCGGCCGACAGGACCAGCACGATCGGGCGCCACCACGTCTCCGTGAGTCCGGACCCCGCCACCTGCAGGTTGATCCCCGCCGCCACAGCGCCCAGGTAGAACGCGAGCCCGGGGATGCCGATCACGGCGGCCAGGGCGATCCCCCACGCGATCTGCCGGCCGGCGCGGTCCCGGACGAGCCCGACCGCCCGGGGGCCGAGCCCGGAGTGCGCGAGCAGGACCAGCGGCAGCACCGACCACGCCAGTAACCGCAGTACCGCGAGGAGCTGGTACGCCACATCGAGCCACGCGTGCTCCGAGCGCGAGGGGTTGAGGGTGGCGGTCTGTCCCGCCAGGGGTTCCGGGGCGAGCAGCGCCGACGCGAGATCGAGGACCGAATACAGGCCGGCCAGGCCGAAGGTCACCAGGAGGACGACGACGAGTTCGACCACCAACAGCCGGCGGGTGCGGGGGTCGGTGACCGGGTCGTACCTCGAGGCGTAGCACCGGAACGCCTCCCGCGGCGAGAGCGCCCGCCGCGCGCGACCCGCCGCCCGTCGCGCACGGCCTGTCGGCCGCGGCCCGCGGCCTGTCCCTGGGTGATCCCGGCCCGCCGCGGGGACGCGGCCCTCCCCCTCGTTCACCCGGGCAACCGGATGTCGCCGACGATCCGGTCCATCCAGCGGGGGCCGGGGGTCGACTGCTGGGCGGTGGTCACGTACGCGACCCACCACCGCCGTCCCTCGGAACCGAACACGGCGGCGTAGACCAACCCCCCGGCGGTGGCGTCCTCGGGGTCGTGGGGCGCCAGGACGTACGAGACGGCGACCCCGGTACCGGCCTCGTTGCGGACATCGGTGACGCGCAGTTCGTCGCGGGTCCCCGTGACCCCCATCAGGTAGAGCTGGATGGTCTCCGCCAGCGCGGTGGCGGCACCCTGGTCGTCGGCGATCGCTGCCGCGGCGATACCGGGCTCGAGCACACCCGCGATGATCCGGGTGTCGAGCGCGTTCCCCGAGCCCACCGGGACCATCTGCACGGAGCCGATCTCCGGTCGGCCGACGATCTGCCAGCCGATCGGGACGGCGATGTCGAGACCGGACTCCTCGTCCAGGTGATGGGCGCCGTGCAGAGTCGAGTCCCGGGGCAGCACCGAGGCGGGATCCGTCGCGACCGCCGTGATGAGAAGGGCGACCAGCATCGCCAGCGCCACGTGGATCGTGCGCGGGCCACGCTTCTCCTCCGGCGTGAGGTGAGAGGCGTCGGGCGCATCGGGGGAATCGTCCGGGGCGGGAGCCTGATCGGATGCGGGGGAGTCGTCGGAACCCATCGTCAGGAGAGACTAGCAACGCGGCGGTGTAGACCTGTGGTCATGACGGTCTCACTCGAACTGCTCAGTCGCGGCCCCTCCCGTCCCGATCTCCTGGAGGACCTCGTGGTGACCGCGTCGGGGCTCGCGGGGGCACTGTCCCGGTGGTCGGTCGCGGACCCGGTCGAGGTGCCGGCGGATCCGGACCTCGGCCTTCCACACCTCGATGCCGTCGCCGCGGTGCTGGCGGCCGACACGGCGGCGGTGATCGAGGTCGCGACAGGTCTGCGTGGGCCGGGGCCCGCCGCCGACCGGTTGGTCGATCTGCTCGCATTGGCCGCCCATTCCGGCGTCGGATTCGGCTCGGGCCTGATCCCGCGGTGCACGGATGCCGGTGAGGTGTGGGCCCTGCTCGCGGGCGCGGTCGCGGCGATGACCGGGGGAGACGTCCGGGCCGCACTCGCCGACCCCGACCCGGCCGCTCTCGTCGGCCTGCCGCGGGCCGCACGGGAGGCGGTCCGGGACGTCGTGACGTGCGCCGTGGTGCCCGAGGGGTCCGTCGACGAGGTCTCCGCAGACCTCGCGTCGGTTCGTCGGGCCTGACGCTGGCTAGTCTTGTCGTCGTGGTCACCGTCGCCTACCTGGGCCCGCCCGGAACCTTCACCGATGCCGCCCTGCACCGCCTGCGCGCGGACGCGCACACCTCGGCGCTGCTCGCCGGCGCCCGGGCCGTCCCGGCCGGCACGCCGGACGAGGCGCTGGCCATGGTGCGGGACGGTGCGGCCGACTACGCCTGCGTGCCGTTCGAGAACTCGGTCGACGGCACCGTCAACCCCACCGGTGACGCGCTCGCCGCGGGGCGGCGGTTGCAGATCCTCGCCGAGACGGAGCTCGACGTGGTGTTCTCCATCCTCGTCCGGCCCGGCACGGTCGCCGAGGACGTCCGGGTCCTGCGGACCCACCCGATCGCCGCAGCGCAGGTACGCCGCTGGGTCGGCGTGAACCTCCCCCGGGCCCACATCGAGACCACCTCGTCCACCGCCGCCGGCGCCGAGCAGGTGGCGGCGGGGGACGCCGACGCCACGGCCGCGCCCGCCCGAGCGGGCGAGATCAACGGACTGGTCCCACTCGCGGAGAACGTGGCCGACGTGGGCGGGGCCCGCACCCGGTTCGTCCTGGTGGGGCGGCCCGCACCACCGCTCGGGCGCACGGGCCACGATCGGACCTGCGTGGTCTTCGGACTGCCGCACGAGCCCAACGCGCTCGTCCAGGCCTTGACGGAGCTGTCGATCCGCGGCATCGACCTCACCCGGATCGGCTCGCGACCGACCCGCGTCGAGCGGTTCACCTACCTCTTCCACGTGGACCTCGTCGGGCACATCGACGATCCCGTGGTGGCCGAGGCGCTGGCGGCACTGCACCACCGGACCGCCGACCTGCGCTTCCTCGGATCGTGGCCGGTGGCGGACGGGGTCGGAGCCGGTGCCGCGCCCCCGGATCGATCCGAGGCGATCCACTGGATCGACGGTCTCCGGCACGGGGTCGACGAACCAGGGGCCGGCGGACGAGGCACTCATCGGCAGGAGGGCCTCGACCCGTGAGCGCGCGACTACATCTGGTCCGGCACGGTCAGACCCCGTCGAACGTCGCCGGCGCCCTGGACACGGCGCTTCCCGGCGCCCCCCTCACCGACCTCGGGCGGGACCAGGCACGGACGGTCGGGGCGGAGTTCGCCGCGTCGGACATCGCACCGAGGGTGATCCTCAGCTCCGAGGCGGCGCGTGCCCGCGAGACCGCCGGACTGATAGCCGAGGCGACGGGTCTGCCCACGCAGGCCGTGCCGGGAATGTACGAGGTACAGGCCGGGCAGTTCGAGATGCGGACCGGGAGCGAGGCGCTGCTGGCGTACAACCGGCTCGTGCGCGACTGGCTGGAGGACGGCGTCCTCACCTCGAGCCTGCCGGGGGGCGAGAGCGCGTTGGCCGTGCAGGAGCGCGCGATGCCGGTGGTGTCCGAGCTGCGGGAGAGTCACCTGGACAACGGGACCGACGTGGTCCTGGTGGTCCACGGCACCCTCATGCGGATGATCGCCGTGTTCGCCGGCGCCGTCCCCTCACAGTGGGCGTTGGTCAACCGGATCCCCAACTGCGGGGTCATCGAATTGGCGCCGGACGGCGGCGGGTGGTCCTGCGAGCGGTGGGGCGATCACCTGGGCCGCCCGCCGTTCTGACGGACGCGCGGGCGGTGGGTGACCCGACGGGGGAGCCCGGTCAGCCCCAGCCCAGGGCGTGGAGAGTGTGCTCCTCGATCCCGAAGTGGTGGGCGATCTCGTGGATGACCGTCACCGCCACCTCGTGGACCAACTGCTCCTCGGTGGAGCAGAAGTCGCACAGCGCGCCCCGGTAGATCGTGATGGTGTCGGGGAGGAAACCCGAGTAGGTGGTGTCGCGCTCGGTCAGCGCCACCCCCTCGTACAGTCCCAGGAGCCCCGGCTCGTCCGGGTGGCGGTCGGCGATGAGCACCACCACGTTGTCCATCGCGGAGAACAGCGCGTCCGGTACGGAATCGAGCGCGTCGTCGACCAGCGCCTCGAAGCGGGACTCGGTCACGACGATGCTCACGGCGTGCCCCCGGGGATCGGGACGGACACGGTCCCCGGATCGGCGTCTGTCGGAGTCCCGGGAGTCCCCTGACCGACGCCGGGTGGTGGCACCTCGGTGGTGGTGGGGGGCACCGGGGTGGAACCGTCGATCAGGACCCCCTGCCGGGCGGAGCCGCGCAGCACCGCGAACGGCCCGGGATCGGCGGCCCGCATCAACCCGCAGTTGACGGTGCGGCTCCCCGTGGCCCACGAGATCTGCGAGATCGGATTGACCAGCGTGGAGATGAGGGTGGTCTGGCGCAGGGCCTCCCCGTCGCCGAGGTATGCGACCCCGGCCGCGAGGCAGGCGTCCGCGGTGAGCTCGGACTGCACCCTCGGCTCGGGCGGGTTCGGTTCCTCCGGGAAGAGGCCCGAGACGTCGACATCGGAGACCACTTCGATGGAGTGGTCCTCCGAACACGGCACGGGCGCACCGGGCAAACCCTCGTCGGTGAATCCGAGGCAGGTGCCCGGGTCCCACCGCCGGTGCTGGTCCGCCTCCGCGAACACCCCTGTCGAGGTGGTCGAGCGCCCGTCGAGCTCAGCGGCGGCGACCCCGCACAACACCGAGTGGTCGCCCTTGTCCCACCCCTCCTCGGACGGCGGCACGACCAACCCGGTGAACCGGCCCGCCGGGTCGACCTCCCGGCCGCCCGCGTAGCGGGTGATCATCGGTAGACACCGATCGCTGCCGATCGGGGCCAGCCTCGTGGTGTCCGGCAACGGGGTGTTCTCACCGAACCCGGGTACCCCGGAGAGGTCGATCCGGCCGGCGACCTCGAAGCGGTGGGGCTCCTCGCAGTCGACGGTGGTGAACGCCGTGACGCGGTCGGAGGCGTCGACCTGCCATGTCAGGCACGTTCCCGGGGCCGCGTCGGCGTAGGCGGGCCCGGACAGGGTCCTCGGGTCGACCTGCGGGACGATCGCCGCGATCCGTTCCGCCGTCGCGGAGTTGGGATCCCCCATCGCCGAGGCCATGAGGCCACCGGTGATCGCCCCACCGGACAGGATCGCGACGAGTGAGGCCATGACCGCACCCCGGGTCCGGAGCAGTGGCCGGCCCGGGTGTGGTGATCGCGAGGAAGTGATCATCACGTCCATGATGCCGCAACTTCGTCGCCCCGATAGGATTCAGGGCATGAGCGGACAGAACCGAGACGAGGCCGGCGGGCCGGACAGCGGAACCCGCGCGCCGCGCGAGGGGGTCGACCCCGAGGTCCTCGAGTTCGCACAGATGCTCTTCCAGCTCGCCCGGGACGGGGAGACCGAGCGGTTGGCCGTCTACGTCGACGCGGGGGTGAGCCCGGACCTCACGAACGAACGCGGTGACGCGCTACTCATGCTGGCCGCCTACAACGGGCACCCCGACACCGTCCGGGCCCTGCTCGCCCGCGGCGCGGAAGTCGACCGCGCGAACGACCGTGGTCAGACCCCGCTCGCGGGCGCGGTGTTCAAGGGGTACGGCGAGGTGGTGCGCGTGTTGTTCGAGGGCGGGGCGGATCCCCACGGCGGCACCCCCACGGCGGTCGACACCGCCCGGATGTTCGAGAAGGACGCCTTCCTCGAGCTGTTCGGGGTCTGACCCGACCCGTCGGCGCCGCCGGGTGGTGGCCCACGTGGGGTCGGACAGCCGATCCGGGTGGGCAGACCGGGCCGCTAGGCTGGTCGCCGTGATCGATCTCAAGCTCCTTCGCGAGAACCCCGACCTCGTCCGCGATTCCCAGCGCACCCGTGGCGAGGACCCCGCGCTGGTCGACCGACTCCTGGCGGCCGACGAGGCCCGGCGGGCGTCGATCTCCGCGGCGGACGGGGCGCGCGCCGAGCAGAAGGCGCACGGGAAGAAAGTCGGGCAGGCCTCCCCGGAGGACCGCCCGGCCTTGCTGGAGGCGGCGGGGGCGCTCAAGCAGGCGGTCAAGGACGCCGAGGAGGCGGAGAGGTCCGCTGCGGCCGAGGTCGACCGGATCCAGCGGATGCTCTCCAACGTGGTGGAGGAGGGCACGCCCGCCGGCGGCGAGGACGACTTCGTGGAGATCGAGCGGATCGGGCAGATCCCCGCCTTCGACTTCGAGCCGAAGGACCACCTCGAGCTCGGCGAGAGCCTTGGCCTGCTGGACATGGAACGCGGCGCCAAGGTGTCGGGTGCGCGCTTCTACTTCCTGACCGGGTACGGCGCTCTCCTGCAGTTGGGCATGCTGCAGCTGGCGGCGCAGAAGGCCACCGCCAACGGCTTCACGCTGATGATCCCTCCGGTCCTGGTGCGCCCGGAGATCATGCAGGGCACCGGATTCCTCGGCGCGCACGCCGACGAGGTCTACCGGCTCGAGGCCGACGACCTCTATCTGGTGGGTACCTCGGAGGTCGCACTCGCCGGCTACCACCAGGGCGAGATCCTGGACCTGGCGGACGGTCCCAAGCGCTACGTCGGCTGGTCCTCCTGCTTCCGGCGCGAGGCCGGCAGCCACGGCAAGGACACCCGCGGCATCATCCGCGTGCACCAGTTCGACAAGGTCGAGATGTTCTCCTGGTGCACCCCGGAGGAGGCGCATGAGGAGCACCTGCGGTTGCTGGCGTTCGAGAAGGAGATGCTGCAGGCCATGGGTCTGCCGTTCCGGGTGATCGACATCGCCGGCGGGGATCTCGGATCGTCTGCCGCCCGGAAGTACGACTGTGAGGCGTGGGTGCCGACCCAGGGTGCCTACCGGGAGCTCACGTCCACGTCCAACTGCACGACCTTCCAGGCCCGCCGGCTGGGAGTGCGCTACCGGGACGCCAGCGGCAAGCCGCAGACGGCCGCCACGCTCAACGGCACGCTGGCCACCACGCGGTGGCTCGTGGCGATCCTCGAGAACCACCAGCAGGCGGACGGCTCCGTCGTGGTGCCCGAGGCGCTGCGTCCCTTCGTCGGCCGGGACGTGCTCGAGCCCCGGTAGGCGTCGCTGGCGGGCGCCGCGGCCACACGCCGCCTCAGCGGTAAGTCAGGGGCGGAAGAGCATCATGACGCCGCTCGCACTGGCGCAGGTCCGACCGTCGGTGTTGAGGACCTTGGCCTGCACGACACACGTCGATCGACCCACGTGTTCGACCTCGGCGTGGATGGTCGCCGGGGTCTTCTCCAGCCGGAGCGCCCGGATGTACCGGACCGTCAGGTCGAGCGTGCTGTAGCCCACGCCCTCGTCGACGGCCGTCGCGGTGGCGTACCCGAGGGCGGAGTCGACCCATCCCGAGACGATCCCGCCGTGCACCGTTCCCCCGTTGTTCAGGGCCCATTCCCCGGGGGTCGCGGTCAGGGTGACCACGCGTTCGGCGACCGACGAGAGCGCCAGGCCGAGAGTGTGCGAGCCGGGGGAGAGGTGGTGCTCGCCGTCGACGATCCTCTGCAGCACCTCCAGGCCCGCGTGGGGGCTGCGGTCGGCCGCGCCGGGAAGCGGCGGCCAGGAGTAGTGGCGACTGTGCGCCGCCGTGTCGACCCGGTCGAAGGGCGCGTCGCGGGCCTCGTCGTCATCCACGGCGTCGAACCTACCGGCAGCCGGTCACGCCGTTGTGGACGGGCCGCTACGCTGGGGTCCGTGGAGCTGCTCTATACGGGGATCATCGGGTTCGCCCGGGCACTGTTCAAGGTCCAGGGTCTGGACATCACGATGCGCGGAGAGCGCAACTTCCCCGAGGTCGGCGGGGCCGTGGTGGTGATGAACCACACCGGATACCTCGACTTCGTCTACGGCGGCATCCCGGCGCGCGTGCACAAGCGGTTCATCCGCTACATGGCCAAGGTCGAGGTGTTCGACCACTCGGTGTCGGGCCCGATCATGCGGGAGCTCAAGCACATCCCGGTGGACCGCACGGCCGGAAAGGCCTCGTTCGACGAGGCGGTGGAACGGCTCCGGGCCGGCGAGCTCGTGGGGGTCTTCCCCGAGGCCACCATCAGCCGCAGCTTCGAGGTCAAGGGTTTCAAGTCGGGTGCGGTCCGGATGGCGCTCGCCGCCGACGTGCCCATCATCACCGTGACCCTGTGGGGGTCGCAGCGGGTGTGGACCAAGGGTCTGCCCAAGAAGCTCCTGCGTCCGAAGGTGCCGATCATGATGGAGGTCGGCGAACCGATGACGGCCTACGAGCCGGTGGAGGAGTGCACCCAGGAGCTGCGCGCGCGGGTGCAGTCCACCCTCGAACGACTGCAGGAGGAGTACGCGCAGCGCTACGGCCCGTACCCGCCCGGCGCGAACTGGGTTCCCGCCCGCCTCGGGGGGTCCGCCCCGACCCTCGAGGAGGCCACCGCCCTCGACGAGGCCGAGCACGCCGAGCGGATGCGCCGACGGGCCGAGAAGATCGTGGACCCGGCCGCCGACGAGTCCGACGCCCCGAAGGGACCGGCCGGCCCGGACGCTCCGTGACCCGTTCCAGACCCGTGCTCGTCGCCACCGACGTCGACGGGACCCTGCTCGGCACCGATGAGCGCGTCCCGGACGCCAACCGGGACGTCGTCGCGGACCTCGTCGCGGACGGCGCCGTGTTCGTGTTGGCCACCGGGCGCCCCCCGCGATGGCTGGACCAGGTCGTCGACCAGCTGCCCGTGGCGCCACTCGCGGTCTGCGCGAACGGCGCGGTGATCATGGACACCGACACCGGTGAGTTCTTGTCGACCCGGCTGCTCGAACCGGACACTCTCGCGGCGATCGACGAGGTCCTGCGCCGCAGGCTCCCGCAGAGCGGTATCGCGGCCGAACGGCTGGGCACGGATGCGGCGGACGCCGACTTCGTCGCCAGCCCCGACTACGAGCACGCGTGGATCCACCCCGCGCACCTCGAGGTGGGGCACACCGAGGTGCTCTCCGACCCCGTTCTCAAACTGTTGGCCCGGGTCCCGGGCATGCCCAGCGCCGACATGGTGGCCGCGCTCCGGGGTGAGGTCGATCATCTGGCCGACGTCACCTATTCCACGACCAACGGGTTGATCGAGTTCGCGGCTCGCGGGGTGACCAAGGCCAGCGGACTGCAGCAGATCGCGGCCGCCACCGCGGCGTCGACAGCGGCGCCGTCCGCGGTCCCGGTGACGGTCGCCTTCGGCGACATGCCGAACGACCTGGAGATGCTGCGGTGGGCGGACCACGGGGTGGCGATGGGGAACGCGATCCCGTCGGTGCACGCCGCCGCCGACGAGATCACCCTGACCAACGACCAGGCGGGGTTGGCGCACGTGTTGCGCCGCTGGTGGGTCTGAGCGGACAGCCCCCGCGCCGGGGTGGCCGGGTCGTGAATCGTCTGCGCGGACCGGTCCCCGCCACTTCCCCGGTGTGCCCGCCGCCCCGTTGACGCCGGGCGGCGGGCACACCTGGTGGGACCCGGTCCGCGAGTCTGGTCGGCCGACGCTCGGCGTCGGCCGGGGATCAGGGGTTCGGCTCGACCGTGAGTTCCTTGGTCGCCGGGTCGAAGACCAGCGTGCCGCCCTCGAAGCGCTGGGCGACGGTGCCGTCGTCGCGTCCGGCCTCACTCGACACCGGCAGGCCGAGCGGTCCGTGCTCGAAGCCCTGGGAGGCCCAGGCGTCGCCGATCACGCCCCACACCGGGTGGGTGCCCGTCTCGGGGGAGGAGTAGAGCGCCCCGTGCTCGTGCTTCACCAGCGAGACGTTGCCGAACCTCTGGATGCCGGAGAGGACCTGTCCGAGCGGGCCGGCGAACTGCGAGGCGAGCCGGGCGAAGTCGCCGCCGAGGAGAGTGCTGACGGAGCCCAGGTCCCCGCCGACCGCGGCCTGCACCGAGCCGGCGTCGAACGGGATGTCGGCCAGGGTCTTGCCGCCGGTGAGGAGGCGCGTCAGTTCGGCGGCGTCCAGGCGACCACCGGACAGCACGGTCCGGAGCGCCGAGGTCACCGCGTCCTGGACGCTACCCTGCGTGACGCCGGGAATCGTCGTCCCACCGGTACCGGGCCGGGGGGTGGTACCCGGGTTGGTGACCGGGGGAGTGGGGTTGGTGGGCGCGGGGGTTCCGCCTCCGCTCCGGGCGTAGGCGGCCGCGATGTCGCGGATCTGGCCCATCTTGGCGTAACCGGCGTTGCCGGGGCACGAGGTGTTGCCGACGTCGCGGTGGGCGAAGATGTTGGGCAGTCGGACCGCGGCACCCGCCGGATACCTGGTGTACGAGGTGCCCTCGGAGTAGTGGGTGTCGGAACCCTTGGGGTCGACCCCGGCGACCGACAGGCGCCAGCCGATGATCTCGCCCATCTTGCGCACGGTGGCGTCGGGCGGGACCACGGTGGAGTAGTCGCCCATCATGGAGATGCCCCAGGTGTTGCCGTTGAAGCCGCCCGCGTGAGCGCCCTGGACGTTGCGGTTGAGCCCGCCGTGGCGTCCCTCGAAGGCCTGCCCGTACTTGTCGACCAGGACGTTGTAGCCGACGTCGCACCAGCCGAGGTTGCGCGCGTGGTAGGTGTAGATGCCCCGCACCACCCCGGCCGAGCCCTCGCGGGAGTAGTCGTTGCTGCCCGCGGTGTGGTGGACCACGGCGGCGGCGAGGCTGTTGTCGTAGGTGGCGTTGCGGCAGCGGATGGACTCGTCGGCCCCCCAGCCGGCGCGGCTGATGATCGCCGGCTGCCTGGCCGCGATGTCGCCGCTCGCGCCGGTTCCGCCCTGGGCGGCGATGTCCCCGTACGAGTCGGGTTCGGGGGTCGGGGTGTCGTCGGGGGAGATCAGCACCGCGGTGACCGAGTCCGCCGTCAGGTCGCTGGATTCCGCGACCGGCTTGATGTCCGCGTAGCGCGTCGGGACCGGCGGTGAGGTGTCGGTGGCGGGCCGCGGCGGGGCGGGTTCGGCCGACCGGGTTGCCGCGATGTCGTCCTGGGTCGGGGCCGCCTCGATCTCTGAGCTCCGGGTCTCGGCGTCCACGGCGTCCTTGGTGTCGGCAGCGTCCTCGGTGTCGGCGGTCTCGGCGGCGTCCGACTCGGTGCTCTGCGGCGCGTCGGCCAGCGAGGTGTCCGCGATGTCGACGCCGGAGACCTTGATCTGGACCGTGGTGGTGTCGACCCCGAGGAAGACCGGCTCGGTGCCGCCGCTGCCGGTGGTGCTCTCACCCTCGTCGTCGACGGACTCCGCCTCGTACCAGGGGCCCCACGAGCCGTCCGGGTTCTTGGCACGCAGGGCCGCGACGGCCTGCGGGTTGTAGCCCTTCCACGTGACGCCGACCATCGAGAACGGGGTCTCGGAGGTGACCTCCTTGACCGGGGCGGAGCCCACCGCGATGTCGGTGTCCACACCCGCCGCGGCGGGTGCGTCGGACAGGGAGACCTCGGCCGTCCCGGTGGGGACGGCGGTGCCCGCGGTGGCGGCGATGTCGTCTCCGGACTCGACCAGGTGGTCCGCCCCGTACACGGCGAGGGGCGTGACGACGGACGCCGCGACCGCCACCGCGAGGGCGAGGGTCCTGCGTCGACCGCTGACGTTCAGGGGGCGGCGTCGTGTTCTCAAGGGCTTCTCCAGATCAGGTCTGTGTCTCGCGGATCCCGCTGCGGAACACTTCTTCCCGGCGGCCGCGAGCGCTGCGACCACTGGGACGAATGTGACGAACGTGGTCAATGGTAGCTAAGAAACGCGTGAAACCAAGTGCTACGGAAGTGAATTTTGGGGTCACAGCGGTGTAGTTTCGAACCGGTGTACGACGACGCGGCCGCCCGACGCGCGGACTGAGCAGCGGCACCGCGCACGGGTGGGGACCTCGTCGTCGTCGTCACCTGGTGTGGCACCGGGCCCCTCTCCCCGCCCGCCCGATACCCTTGGACCCGGACCCGCGCCGACCGGCGCGTGGACACGCCGGGCGCAGCGCCTGTTCAGGCTCAGCGACCCGGCGACGGACTACGGGAAGGCTCGAAGTGATGGCAGGCGATCGGCAGTGGGGGACCTATGACCTCATCGTGGTGGGGTCCGGTTTCTTCGGTCTGACGGTCGCCGAGCGGGCCGCGGCCGAGCTCGGCGCGCGCGTGCTGGTGCTCGACCGGCGTCACCACATCGGCGGCAACGCCTACTCCGAGGCCGAGCCGGAGACCGGCATCGAGATCCACAAGTACGGGGCGCACCTGTTCCACACCTCCAACGAGCGGGTGTGGGAGTACGTCAACCGTTTCACCGACTTCACCGGGTACCAGCACCGCGTGTTCGCGATGCACAAGGGCACGGCGTACCAGTTCCCCATGGGCCTGGGCCTGATCAACCAGTTCTTCGGTCGCTACTACTCGCCCGACGAGGCGCGGAAGCTCATCGCCGAGCAGGCCGCGGAGTTCTCGGCCGAGGACGCGACCAATTTCGAGGAGAAGGCCATCTCGCTGATCGGGCGGCCGCTCTACGAGGCGTTCATCAAGGACTACACCGCCAAGCAGTGGCAGACCGACCCCAAGAACCTGCCCGCCGGCAACATCACCCGCCTGCCCGTGCGCTACACGTTCGACAACCGCTACTTCAACGACACCTACGAGGGCCTGCCCGTCGACGGGTACACCGCGTGGCTGGAGAACATGGCCGCCGACGAGAAGATCGACGTGGTTCTGGACACCGACTGGTTCGACGTCCGCGAGGCCGTTCGCGCGGCGAGCCCGGACGCGCCCGTGGTCTACACCGGCCCGCTCGACCGGTACTTCGACTACGCCGACGGCGAGCTCGGGTGGCGCACCCTGGACTTCGAGACCGAGGTCCTGCCCACCGGCGACTTCCAGGGCACCCCGGTGATGAACTACAACGACGCGGAGTACGACTACACCCGCATCCACGAGTTCCGTCACTTCCACCCCGAGCGCACGAACTACCCCACGGACAAGACCGTCATCATGCGCGAGTACAGCCGCTTCGCCGAGCGCTCCGACGAGCCGTACTATCCGATCAACGAGTCCACCGACCGCGTGAAGCTCGCCGCCTACCGCGAGCGGGCCAAGGCCGAGACCGCGGCGAACAAGGTCCTGTTCGGCGGACGCCTGGGCACGTACCAGTACCTGGACATGCACATGGCCATCGCCTCGGCGCTGACGATGTTCGACAACACCCTCGCCCCGCACCTGCGGGACGGGACCGCGCTCTCCGACTGAGCCCCGGCCGTCCCGGCCGCTCGCCGCTCGTCCGCGCCCGCCGCTCGTCGACTGGTCACATCCGCTCACGTTGTCCCAGGAGCGGGCGGTCGGAGAGAGGGCATTTGTGACCACTCGGCGAGGACCGCGGCGAGGACCGCGGCGGGGGCGGCGGCGAGGGCCGCGGCGGGAGCGCGGGTCCGTTCGAGGGTCGCAAACGGTTCGAGGTCGCGCCTAGAGTGAACGCATGACCAGCTCGGTGTCCCGCCCTCTCCGACTCCTGCTCGTGGTGCTGTCCGGCGTCGCCGCCCTGCTGCTGATGCTGCTCCCGCTCGCGCCCGCCGGAGCCCAGGCACCCGCCCCTGCGCCTGCCCCGGCCCAGGCGCCCGCGGACGCCCCGGCCCGGGCTATCGACGTCGGCATCACGGATCAGGCCGGCGTGCTCTCGCCCGGGGACCAGGACCTGCTCCGCGTCGAGACCGAGCGCATCGCGTTCCCGCCGCAGGTGCAGCGCGTGGAGTACCTGGTCTTCGACGACGGCAACGACAACCTCAACGACACCGCCGAGCGCTTCGCCCAGGCCGAGCGGCCGGATCTGGTGTCGCAGGACCGGGAGAAGTGGGCGCCCGGAACGCTGATCGTGGCCAACGACATCGACTCTCGGAAGGTCGGCATCTACTGCGGTGACGACGTCTGCGCGGCGCTGGACATCTTCGAGGGCCGGCACCTCGACGGCTCGCTGGAGGCGATGAAGGACCCGATGCGCCGGGACAACCATGCGGTGGGCCTGCTCGCGGGCGCGCAGGCGGCGGCCGATCCCACGGTCCTGGCCCCGGAGTCCGAGGGCATGCCGTCCTGGCTGCCGTGGGCCCTCGGCGGCGCGGGGGTCGTGGGCGCCGGCGCGATCGGTGCGGGCGTCGCGGCGAGCCGCAAGAAGAAGGCGGCGACGGCGAGGGAGCGCTACGACCGGGTCTCCCGCGAGTACGGGCGGGTCGCGGGCGAACTGACCGGGCTGGACATCCGCGCCAACTCGCTCACCTCCCCGCTGGCCGACGACGAACTGCGGTCCCAGTGGGCGGATGTGCGGGACCGCTTCCTGGCGCTGGACACCGTCATGGGCCGGATCGGTGACCTGCGGCCGGAGTCGACCGACGCGGAGTTCCGCGAGAAGGCCGACGACATCGAGACCGCGCACACCACGGTCGATCAGATGGAGACGGCGGAGAAGAACATCGACCAGCTCTTCCGCATGGAGCAGGGTGACGCGGACGTGCGCCGCCGCCAGCTCGGTGAGCTCCACGAGGACATGCTCGCCGCCGCGTTGGGGACGAAGGACGAGCGTCTGGCCGCCGAGGCCAAGGCCCTCGACGCGCGCGCGGACGAGCTCTCGCGGGACACGCAGGCGCCCGACTTCATGGATCGCTACGCGCGACTGGTGGTGGACTACCGGCTCGTGGTCGAGGCCATCCAAGCCCGGGAGATGGCGGATGTCGAGGTGGCGGACGATGCAGGCGACCGCCACGCGCCGAGACTGTACGACCGGGACTGGCGCGCGGGCTACGGCTACAACGGCTTCGTGCCGTTCTACGTGGTCTCGAGCTGGCACGCCCACGACGTGCAGGCGGCCCAGGCGGCGAGTTCCACCAACACGAGCTACTCCAACGCCTCGTTCTCCGGCGGCGGCGGGTCGAGCGGTTACTGACCCGATGAGGGCGCTGCCCCCACCGGGGTGCGCGTCCGCTATGCCCGGTTTCCGTCGGGGTGCGCGTGCGGATAGGACCAAAGGGCCCGCGTAAGGCGGACGGGTGGCGGGTGGCGAGTGGCGAGCGGGCGGCGTACCCCGGAGGGCGGTCACGCGCGCTCTGGACCCCGCCCGGCCCCGGCCCGCCTCAGCTCTCGACGATCTCGACCGACTCGATCGTGTGCACCGTGCGGGGGGCGCCCTGCGGGCTGCCGTCGTCCTCGATCGCCGTGACGGTGTCCATTCCGTCGGTGACGGTGCCGAAGAGGCTGTAGTCAGGCGGCAGGGAGACCCCGGAGTCTCCCGTGACGATGAAGAACTGGGATCCGTTGGTGTCCGGGCCGGCGTTGGCCATGGCCATCGACCCGATCTCGTACTCGCCCGCCGCGGGCAGCTCGTCGGCGAACTGGTAGCCCGGGCCGCCGCTGCCGGTGCCCTGCGGGTCGCCGCCCTGGATCATGAATCCGGGGATCACCCGGTGGAAGGTGATGCCCTCGTAGTACTTGTGGCGGGCCAGGAAGACGAAGTTGTTCACGGTCTCCGGGGCCTTGTCCTCGAGCAGGTCCACCGTCACCACGCCGGCGTCGGTCGTGATGACCGCCGAGTAGTCGACACCCGGGGTCAGACACATCGGCGGGGCGGAATCGAACGAGGTGACGCGCTCGTCGGTGCCCTCGGCGGGAGGGCACTCGGTCGCGTCGGAGGTGCCCCGCCCGGAGGCGTCGGACTGTCCCGTTGCGGTCGCCGTACCGGTTGCCGTCGCATCCTCGGCCGGGGAGTCGTCGGCGCCGCAGCCGGCGAGTGCCAGTGGCACCGACAGGGCGAGGACCGCCAGGGCGGTGCGGACGGTCGGACGGGGCCGGGCTGTGGAGGTGAGGTGCATGACTCGAGACTAGAGGGCGCGCCACCCCGGGTGGGTCGCAGGATCCGCGTGGTGGGAGGGATCGCCACGCCCCGCCGGGTACGATCGACCCGGCTTTCGACTAGGGACGGGGACACATCCATATGCACCACCACGGCCACCACGAACTGGTCGACGAGGTCGAGCGGTCGGTCGCCGGGCTCGCGGACCCGCTCGGCCGGGAATGCCTGCAGCGGGTCATCCTGCCCAGGGCGGGTGAGCCGCTGGACGTGAGATCGCTCTACCTCGCCGAGGCCCCCACCAACGCCCGCCGTGCGCACTCCGCCGGTCGGACCACCCTCAGCGTCGGCGCGGACTCCGAGGTCTCCTTCGCCACCTACTTCAACGCGTTCGCGGCGGCGTACTGGCGTCGCTGGACGATCCTCGGTGAGGTGGTCCTGCGGCTGACGATCCGCGGGGCCGGTCGCGTGGACCTCTACCGGTCCAAGATCGACGGGTCGCGCATCGCGATCACCGGGGACGTCGTGGGCGAGCCGGGTGAGGCGGGCGCGGACCGGGTCACCACCGTCGAGTTCGTGTGCGACCTGGGCCCGTTCGAGGACGGCGGGTGGATCTGGTTCGACCTCACCTCCGACACGGACGTCGAGCTGCTGGCGGGCGGGTGGTACTCGACCGCGGACGCGCCGGCGACCCGCGCGGACGCGGGCCCGGACGGCACCCCGGACCCGTCGGTGCAGGTTCCTAACGACCGCCGGGTGACCGTCGGCATCCCCACGTTCAACCGTCCCGGGGACGCGGTCGCCGCGCTGCGGGCGCTCACCTCCGACCCCGAGGTCGACGCGGTCCTCGACGCGGTGCTCATGCCCGATCAGGGCGGGAAGAAGGTGCGCGACGAACCCGGGTTCGCCGAGGCCGCCGAGGACCTGGGCGACCGCCTGCGGATCTTCGACCAGCCCAACCTGGGCGGCTCGGGCGGGTACAGCCGCATCATGTACGAGGCCCGGCGGCTCACCGACTCGCCGTACATCCTGTACATGGACGACGACATCGAGATCGAGCCCGACTCGATCCTGCGGGCCCTGGCGTTCGCCCGGTTCTCGCGCGTGCCCATGCTGGTCGGCGGACAGATGCTCAACCTCCAGGAGCGCAGTCACCTCCACACCATGGGCGAGGTGGTGGGGGCGCACGACTTCATGTGGACCGCCGCTCCCCACGCGGACTACGACTACGACTTCTCGCGGTATCCCCTCACCGACCGGGACAATCCCAAGGAGCTGCACCGCCGCATCGACGTGGACTACAACGGCTGGTGGATGTGCCTCATCCCCCGGGTGGTCGCGGAGAAGATCGGTCAGCCCCTGCCGCTGTTCATCAAGTGGGACGACGCGGAGTACGGCCTGCGGGCGCGCCGCGCCGGCCACCCCACGGTGTCGATGCCGGGCGTGGCGATCTGGCACATGGCGTGGTCCGACAAGGACGACGCGATCGACTGGCAGGCCTACTTCCATCTGCGTAACCGGTTGGTGGTGGCGTCGCTGTACCACGACGGCGATCACAAGGGCATCATGCAGTCGAGCCTCAAGGCGCTGGTCAAGCACCTGGTGTGCCTCGAGTACTCGACGGTGGCCATCCAGATCGAGGCCATCCGCGACTTCCTCCGCGGACCGGAGGCGCTGTACGAGTTGTTGCCGACGGCGCTGCCCAAGGTGAGGGCGATGCGCGCGCGCTTCCCCGACGCCGTCGTCATCCCCTCGGCCGTGGACCTGCCCGCCCCGTCCGGCGGCCCGGCCGGGATCCACTCCGAGCCCCGGGGCCCGGTCCGCAAGGCGGTCGCCCTGGCGAAGGGGCTCGCGCACACCCTCAGCCGGGACGACAAGAGGCATCACGAGGTGCCGCAGGCCAACTTCCCGCCGGTGGAGGCGCGTTGGTACTCGCTCAGCCGTGTCGACGGCGCCACCGTCACCACCGCCGACGGGCGCGGGGTGGTCTACCGCAAGCGCGACCGCGAGCAGGCCGGATCCCTGTTCGCCGAGTCGGTGGCCGTGCACCGGGAACTGTTCCGCCGGTTCCCGGAGATGCGGCGCCGTTACCGTGAGGCGCACACCCAACTCGTCACCAAGGAGGCCTGGAGTCGTGTCTTCGACGCCTGAGACCGCACCCGGGCCGGGCCCCGACCACGCCGGCCCCGTCCGCTCCGGCCCCGGGGACTCCGGCGCTGGCCCCACCGTGGAGATCCCCGTGCCGACCGGCGAGATCCGGGTGCTGGCCGGGATCCAGCGTCGGCTCCTGGCGGTGCCGGGGTCGCGCGAGGCCGCCGTGACGCTCTCGCACGTGGGCGAGCACGCTCTGGGCTGGATGGCGATCGCCGCGGTCGGCATGGCGGTCGATCCGGCCCGGCGGGGCCGGTGGGCGATGGTCGGTGTGGGCAGCTTCGGTGCGCATGCCACGTCCGTCGTCGTCAAGCGTGTCGTCCGGAGGCGACGACCGGACCACCCCACGGTCGCGGTGGGGGTGGGTACCCCCTCCTCGCTGAGCTTCCCGTCCTCCCACGCCACCTCGACCACCGCGTTCGCCCTGCTGGCCGGGGGGGTGAGCGGCGCGCCGGTGGCACCCGCACTCGTTCCCGTGATGCTGGCGTCCAGGCTCGTCCTGGGCGTCCACTACCCTTCGGATGTGGTCGCCGGCGCCGCGGTCGGAGCGGGCTGCGCCGCGCTCACACGCGCGGTCTGGCCCACGGGCCGCGTCCAGAAGCTGTTGCCGGCCGCGCTTCGTGACGGCGTGCCCGGACCGAGCCCCATCCCGACCCCCGAGGAGAATCGATGACCGATCAGACCGGAGTCCCGGCCACCCGGGGCGGGGGCGATCACCATCTCCTCGGGGCGGAGCCGCACACCGCCAACGAGATCGATCTCGCCGAGGCCGAGGAGGAGGCCAAGGGCTCGCCGCCCAAGAACCTGCTGGACGGTATGGTCAAGGCGCTCAGGCCGCGGCAGTGGGTCAAGAACGTCCTCGTGGTCGCGGCGCCCGCGGCGGCCGGCACGCAGACGCTCACGGACACCTCCGTCCTGTTCTCGGTCTTCGTCGCCTTCGTGGCGTTCTGCATGGCGGCCTCCAGCGTCTACCTGATCAACGACGCGATGGACGTCGAGGCGGACCGCGCCCACCCCACCAAGCGTTTCCGTCCCATCGCCGCCGGTGTGCTCCCGGTCGGGCTGGCATACGGGATGGCGGTGGCGCTCATCGTGGCGTCGCTCGTCATCTCGGTGCTGTTCGCGCACCCGGCGCTGGCGATCGTCGTGGCCGTGTACATCGTCCTGCAGCTCATGTACTGCTTCGGGCTCAAGCACCAGCCGGTGCTCGACATCGCGTTCGTCTCCTCCGGCTTCCTGCTCCGCGCGGTGGCGGGCGGTGCGGCCGCCGAGGTCGAGATCTCCCAGTGGTTCCTGCTGGTCATGGCGTTCGGCTCCCTGTTCATGGCGGCCGGGAAGCGGTATGCCGAACTGAACCTGCACCTCAAGACCGGCGCCAAGATCCGTAAGGCGCTGGAGAGCTACACGCCGACCTACCTGCGGTTCGTCTGGACACTGTCGGCGACGGTGCTCGTGCTCTGTTACGCCCTCTGGGCCTACGACCGGGGTTCCGACCCCACGCAGCCGTCCGGCTCGGCCGTGTGGTTGCAGATCTCGATCGTGCCGTTCACCATCGCGGTGCTGCGCTACGCCGTGGACGTCGACGCCGCCCAGGCCGGCGAGCCCGAGGACATCGCCCTCGGCGACCGCGTCCTGCAGATACTCGCCGCGATCTGGGTCCTCACCGTGGTGATCGGCGTCTACCTCGTACCGTCCCTCGCCTGACAGGGATGGGTGGGCGATGTCGCAGGTGACACCGGGAGAGTCGGCAGGGCGGCCGTCGGCCGGGCGTGTCCCGGCCGAGCCGGCGGTCTTCTGGGGCGGCCTCGCGGTGGTGGTGGCGGTGTTCTTCGCCGGCGCCTGGCAGCGCCGGTGGATCGCCGACGACGGCCTGATCGTCCTGCGCACGGTCCGCAACCTCATCGCCGGCAACGGCCCCGTCTTCAACGCGGGGGAGCGGGTCGAGTCCAACACCTCCACCCTGTGGACCTATCTCGTCTATCTCACCCACGAGGTGGTCGGCTACCGGCTCGAACTGGTCGCTCTGGGTCTGGCGCTGACGCTGAGCATGCTGGCGGTGGCGTGCGCGATGCTCGGCACCCGGGTGATGTACCGGGGGACCAGGCGCGCCCCCGCCGGTGGTCCGATGCTGCTGTTGCCGCTGGGCGTCGTGGTCTACATCATGCTGCCGCCCGCCCGCGACTTCGCCAGCTCGGGCCTGGAGACGGGGCTGGTGATCTGCTGGATCGGCGTCATGTGGCTCGGGCTGCAGCGGTGGGCCCGCGCGCCGCACCGCGAGTACCGGTTCGGCCTCCCCGCGGCGGGCACGGCCGTGATCGCGTTCGTCGCCGGGCTCGGTCCACTGGTGCGCCCGGAGCTGGCGCTCGCCGCGGTGGTGTTCCTGGTGCTGCTGGCCGCGTCGCAGCAGTCGTGGAGACATCTGGGCTGGTTGGTCGTCCTCGCCGGAACGGTCCCGATCGTCTACCAGGTCTGGCGCATGTCGTACTACGCGCTGCCCTACCCCCTGACGGCCGTCGCCAAGGACGCGGGCGGGTCCAAATGGGACAAGGGCGCACAGTACCTGTGGGACCTGCTGTCGCCGTACGTGCTGCTGCTGCCGTTGGCGATGGTGCTGGCCGCCGGGCTGGTCTCGCTGTGGGCCGTGCACCGGTCGGGCCCCGCTCATGGTTCGGCGGCCCCCGCGCGGGGTGACGGGACGGGGGCCGGCGACGAGGTGACCGGTCTGGACCGCCTGCGGGCCCGGGTCCGCTCGACCCCGGTCGTCACGATCGCGTTCCTCGTGGTGGCCGTGATCATGCTGGCCTACGTCACCCGGGTCGGCGGGGACTTCATGCACGGCCGGGTACTGCTGCCCTCACTGTTCCTGTTCCTCCTGCCCGTCGCGGTGGTGCCTCTGCCCGTGGGGCCCGCCCGCGGTGAGGACGACGCCCGGGTGCGGCGGGTGGCGGTCCCGGTGGTCGCCGGTGCCTGGCTCGTCGTCGTCGGGTGGGCGGTGACCGTCGAGGTGGTCCAGGACCCGTTCCGGGACGAGCCGGAGACCATCACCGCCGCGGGGATCGTCGACGAGCGGCAGTACTACATCCAGCGCACCGGCCACCGACATCCGCTGCTGGCCGACGACTACCTCGACTTCCCGCGGATGCGGGCCCTGGTGCGGGACGTCTCGACCAACCGGACGGGGGCGGTCTTCCTCCCGGTTCCGGGCTTCCAGGACCGGTGGGACGTGGTGGCCTACGACCGCCCGATGCCCGGCCTGGAGCCCTTCGAACTGCCGGACGACCCACTCAAGACGGTGGTGTTCCTCAACCTGGGCATGACGAGCATGAACCTCCCGCTCGACGTGGACGTCTACGACACGGTGGGGTTGGCCTCCCCCCTGGCCGCGCACACGGACCGAATGGAGGACGGCCGGATCGGGCACGACAAGTTCCTGCCGTACGACTGGGTGCTCGCGCGCACCGGGGTGATCGAGGATCCCGTCAACTTCCCGCGGTGGATCGACGTGAACTGGGTCAACCAGGCGGAGGTGGCACTCACGTGTCCTGCCACCCAGGCCCTGATCGACTCCTATACCGGGCCCTTGACGCTGGAGAAGCGCTGGTCCAACCTGGTTAATGCATTCTCATTCGCCGAGTACCGCATCAACAGAATCCCTGCGTACGAGGTGCAGAGGTGCGGGTTGCCGATGCCTGAGAAAGTGGAGAAGTACCAGGGCACTCGGTAGTGTGGCCCCAGCTGTTGTCTCGAATCGATAACAGTAGGGGATCGATCAGGTCCCCGACCTGTAACACCTGTCCCAGATTGAGCGACAGTTACGATGTCGCAGTTCCGGTCCTCCCCTGGTGGGGCCGGTCCGATGGACGTCACCGATGCCCCGGGAGACCTGAGGGCACCAGGAACGAACAAAGGAACCCACGAATGTCCCAGACCACCCTCCGGCGCAAGTTCGCCGCCGGGCTCACCGCCCTGGCGACGGCTGCAGGCCTCGTCGTCGGCGCCCCCGCCCTCGCCGGCGCCCAGGCCACCGAGCAGGGCTCGTCGGCCAGCCTCGGTTCCGCCGGATCAGCAGGATCGGCCGGATCGGGCGATGCCCCCAACGCCGCCCCCGCGATCCGGCCGGCCGCCGGGGACGAGAACCCGGTCGGGTTCCGCAACTGGCTGCGCCCCGGCTGTAGCTGGGATCCGGTCGCCTCGTGGGTCCAGCTCTGCGAGGTCTGGTCGCCGGCGATGAACCGCCACATCAAGGTCCAGGTCCAGCCCGCCCGCTTCGGCGGCAACGCCGGCCTGTACCTCCTCGACGGTCTGCGTGCGCGGGACGACTGGAACGCGTGGACCCGCGACGCCCAGGCGCAGCGCATCTTCCTCCAGGACAACATCACCCTGGTCATGCCGGTCGGCGGCCAGGTCTCCTTCTACTCCGACTGGGATCGGCCCATCAACCTGGGCGGAAACCTGCTCGAGTACAAGTACGAGACCTTCCTGACCCGCGAGCTGCCCGGGTACCTGAACGCCCACTTCGGTGTGCGCACGGACAACAACGCCATCGCCGGGCTCTCCATGGGCGGGTCCGCCGCCGCGATGCTCGCGGCCAAGCACCGCAACCAGTTCAAGCAGGTCTCGGTGTTCTCCGGTTACATGAACCCCACCGCACCGGGCATGTACACCATGATCCCGCTGGCGATGTTCGACCAGTGCAAGTGTGACCCGTTCGCGATGTGGGGCCTGCCGGGCTCGCCGCGCTGGGGTCAGAACGACCCGCTGCTCAACGCGGACAAGCTGCGCGACATCCCGATGTACATCACCGCGGGGTCCGCCATCCCCGGGCAGTACGACCAGCCCTCCAGCCTGCAGGCCGTGTTCAACACGTTCAACGGCATCATCCTCGAGGGCCTGTCGCGCGGATCGACCATCGCGTTCCAGAACACCCTCAACGCCCGTCCGAACCAGGCCACGTTCGACTACCGCACCACCGGCATCCACGGCTGGGGCTATTGGAACGACGACCTGATCGCCGCCCGTTCGGCGCAGATCCTGCCCGTGATGAACGCCTTCGCGTGGTGATCACGACCGGATAGCCGACGAATCGGGCTCCGCTCAGCGAGTCCTCACCCGTCACACCGGGGCCCCGTGCGTAGATTCTCGTGCGGGGCCCCGGTCGCTTGTGTGACCACCGGGTTCGGCCGCGGGAGGGGAGCCCGCGGGCGGACGACGGACCAGGGCCCCGGGAAGAAGCTGTCCGGGTCGCTCTCCGCGGCCCGTTCACCGAGACGGTCGGCGACGACGCGGCAAGGAAGAGAACCTCACATGGCGACCCCCAGCGCACACGCGAGCCCCCGCACCCGGTGGGCGTCCCTCCTGGCGGCCCCTCTCGTGGTGGGAATGGTGGGCTCCGGCCTCGTCGTCCCTCCGGCTGCGGGCGCGCAGGAGACGCCGGTCCGGGCGACCCCGGCCCAGAACTCCCCGACACAGAACCCCCCGGCGACCGCCGGCCCGGCGCAGACCGGCGCCGGCGGGGCGGAGCCGGCCGAGAGCCGCGTGGACTCCCCGTCCCTGCGCGTACCGACGACCATCCCGTCGGGGGTCCGGTTGGACCGGGTCGAGTGGAAGACGGCCAACCGGGTCGCACTGTGGGTGCAGTCGCCGGCCATGGAGCAGGCCATCCAGGTGCAGCTCATGCTCCCGGCGCAGTGGAACGCGGAGCCGGAGCGCACGTACCCCTCGCTCCTGCTGCTCGACGGCCTGCGCGCGCGGGACGACGCCAGCGGCTGGACCCTCGAGACCAAGATCTCCCAGTTCTTCGACGCGAAGAACGCGATCATCGTGCTCCCCGTCGGCGGCGAGTCGAGCTTCTACACCGACTGGGTGGCGGACGCCAACGGCTCGGCATACCAGTGGGAGACGTTCCTGATGGAGGAACTCCCACCCCTGCTGGCCCGGGACTGGCGGGTGGGCGACGAGCACGGCGTCGCGGGTCTGTCCATGGGCGGTACTGCCGCGATGATGCTCGCGCAGCGATACCCCGAGCACTTCCGGTTCGCGGCCAGCTACTCGGGATTCCTGGACACCACCAGCTTCGGAATGCCCGAGGCCGTCAAGGTGGCCATGCAGGACGCCGGCGGGTACCAGGCCGAGAGCATGTGGGGACCGCTCGGTTCGACCCGGTGGCAGGAGCAGGACCCCAAGCTCCACACCGACAAGCTCCGCGGTCGGAGCATCTACGTGTCCGCGGGCAGCGGGAACACCGGGCCGTGGGACCAGCCGTCGGGCCTGCCGGACATCCCCACCAACTTCCCGGGTTACGGGCTCGAACTGCTCTCGCGGATGACCACCCAGACCTTCGTCAACAAGGCCCGTGCCGCCGGTGTCGAGGTGACGGCCAACTTCCGCCCGTCGGGCACGCACACGTGGCCGTACTGGCAGTTCGAGATGATGCAGGCCTGGCCGCAGTTCGCGGGTGCCGTCGGGATCGAGAACGTCGAACCCCCGTGCGCCGCACAGGGCGAGATCGCCCGCGTCGCCGAGCGTCAGCCCGGTCTGGGCCCCTGCCTGACGGGTGAGTACGACGTCCGCGGCGGCAAGGCCACCGACTTCCGTTTCGGTCGCGTCTTCTGGTCGCAGCAGACGGGCGCGCACTCGGTCCTCGGGGCCATCGGCGCCGCCTACCAGGCCGAGGGCGGTCCTGACGGCCCGCTCGGGCTGCCCACCTCCGGTGAGACCACGACGCCCGACGGCAGGGGCAGGTTCACCCAGTTCCAGAACGGCGTCATCTACTGGTCGCCCACCACCGGCGCGCACGCCATCCGTGGGGCGGTCAGGTCGATGTGGCAGGAGCGCGGCGCCGAACGCGGCGACCTCGGGTACCCGACGACCGACGAGATCACCAACCCCAACAAGCCCGGCGTGGTCCAGGGGTTCCAGGGCGGGACCGTCTACTGGTCCTCCGCCACGGGCCCCAGGGTCGTCAAGGGGGCCATCCTGACGACCTACCGGGAGGCGGGCGCGGAGAACTCGGAGCTCGGGTACCCGGTCACCGACGAGATCTCCCTGTCCACCCGCGGCGGTGCCTTCAGCCGCTTCCAGGGTGGGGCGATCTATTGGTCCGCCCGCACCGGAGCGCACGCCGTGCCTCGCGGGCCGGTGTTCGACGCCTGGGGCACGGTCGACTACGAACGCGGCCGGCTCGGCTATCCCACCAGTGAGCTGCGCACCACCCGTGACGGCCAGGTCATGGAGTTCGAGGGCGGCCGGATCACGGTGACCGGCGGACGGGCGGAGATCTCGTGACGGCCAGGTCGACGGCGCTCGGGGCCGCCCTCGTCGTGGTGGGTGGGATGCTGGCCGCCTGCGGCGGTGGCGACTCCACGGTGTCCGGCGTCCCCGACTCGGAGACCATGGCCCCGCCCCCGGGCGGCGCCGCCACCACGCAGGCCCGTGTGCCCGCCACCGAGGATTCGGGGCGCTTCACCGAGGCCCCGGCGCCGGTGGGCTCGGACGCCCCGGGATACACGGCCCCGGTCGTCGGCGCGCGGGAGCGCGGCTACCTCGCCGCGCTCGAGGCCCGGGGCATCCGGACCGAGGAGCTCTCCGACTCGCTCGTGGCCGCCGGGAACACGATCTGTCGGATCCGGACCACCGGTGGCGCCGCGGGCGAGACCACCACGATCGCTGATGCCGTGGCCGGCCAGATCTCGGTGGGTGGCTACTCGGACCGCGAGGTCGACGAGATCTCCCGGATCGTCGTGGACTCCGCCGCCGGGCAGCTCTGCCCCTGACGCCGCCTCCGCGGTGAGGCGGCCCGGAGGTCGCGCCGCCCGGGTGCGGTGGGATCCGCGGTGCGGTGAGACCTGACACGCCGCGGGGGCCCGTGGAACCCGCCGGCCCCGTGGTGCGTTGGATGTGTCGTCGGCCGCCCGCGGACTCCAGTCGGGCGCCCGGGAAGGAGTTCGAATCGTGGCCCGTGGATCGCGTCGTGGAGGCGGCCGCCGGCTCGGGTGCTCGCTCGGAGCGCTCGTGTTGGTGGTCCTGCTGGTGGTGGGGATCGGCTGGTGGCTCTCGGACCGTGGGCTGCCCACCGGACCGGACGGCCCGCTGCCCGGCCCGGCCGAGCCGGAACTGACCCAGCCCGCGGACTGCCCCGACGTGCAGATGATCGCCGTACCGGGGACCTGGGAGAGCAGCCCGACCGACGACCCGTACGCGCCGGCCTTCCTGCCCAACGCCCTGCTCAGGACGATCACCGATCCGCTGTCGGAGCAGTACCCCACCGAACGCCTGGAGGTCTTCACGGTCCCCTACGTGGCACAGTTCCGGAACCCGCAGCGCCCGGACGAGATCACCTACGACCAGAGCCGGGCCGAGGGCACGGATCGTGCGCGCGCCGAGCTGGCGGCGGTGCACGACCGTTGCCCGTACACCTCCTACATCCTCCTCGGCTTCTCGCAGGGCGCGGTGATCGCCGGCGATCTCACCAGCGAGATCGGCACCGGCAACGGACCGGTGCCGGCCGACCTGGTCCGGGGGTCGGTGCTCATCGCCGACGGGCGGCGGCTGCCCGGTGAGGGGCAGTCGCCGGGACTGTCGCCGGGGACGGGTCAGGGCATGGAGATCTCGCTCCAGCCGGTCACGGGATTCACCCAGCTCATCGCGGGCGCCACCATGACGGGCCCCCGGCCCGGTGGCTTCGGGGAACTCGCTGACCGCACCGCCCAGATCTGCGATTCGCGGGACCTCATCTGCAACGCCCCGCTCAACGTGGTGGACGGCGCGGCCCGGTTCCAGGAGTTCGTCGCCAACAACGCCATCCACGCCATGTACGCGACCAACCCGGACGTGATCATGGGGACGACGGTCCCGGAGTGGACCATCGGTCACGTTCGCGAGCTCGTCGACTCCGCACCGGAGATCGCCCACGACTGACGGGCCGACCGAGTACCGTGCATGGGCGCGACACGCCTGCCAGGGTCGGGGATTCGGAGTTCGGATGTGCGCGAGGGCACGCTGTAAGATCGACCAAGCTTGTCGCCCGGTATGTCCGAGGTCGGCGACGTCGGCCATCCAGTCATCGGTTCGGAACGGAGCAACGTGGAGTTCGAGCAGTACCACGACGCCAGCGGGGCGATCGTCATCCCTGATCGCACCACCCTGGTCGACTTCGTCGAAGCCAACGTCTCCGCAGCGCGCCGGGACCCCGCGGCGGACGGCCTCATCTACCGATATATCGACTACTCGTCGTCGCGGCAGGGTGAGGTCTCCGAACTGTCGTGGTCGGACTTCGGTGACCGGCTCTACGCGATCGCCGCACGACTGCAGCAGGTGGCCGCGCGGGGAGACCGGGTGGCGATCCTCGCGCCACAGGGGCTCGACTACATCGTCTCCTTCTTCGCCGCCATCCACGCCGGCCTCACCGCCGTCCCGCTGTTCGATCCGGACGAACCCGGGCACCATGACCGTCTCCACGCCGTCCTCGGGGACTGCACCCCGTCCGTCATCCTCACGTCGACCGAGTCGGCGGCCGGCGTCCGCAAGCTCTTCCGCGATCTGCCCGCCCGTGAGCGCCCCCGCACGGTCGCCGTCGACGCGATCCCGACCGAACTCGGCTCGGGCTGGTCTCGGCCCGACCTCGGGGCGGACGACATCGCCTACCTGCAGTACACCTCGGGATCGACCCGCGTCCCCGCAGGCGTCGAGATCACGCATCGCAACGTCGTCACCAACGTCATGCAGCTCTTCGACGGGCTGGGTCTGACCCGCGCCTCCCGCGGCGTCACCTGGCTCCCGCTGTTCCACGACATGGGACTGCTCACCGTGATCCTGCCCGCGATGGGCGGTGCGACCATCACCGTCATGAGCCCCCGGGCCTTCGTGCAGCGGCCCGGACGCTGGGTCACCCAGCTCGGTGCGATGTCCGACGGCGACGGCGTGTTCGCCGCGGCACCCAACTTCGCGTTCGAGCACGCCGCCCGCCGTGGCCTTCCCCGGGAGGGCGAGTCGCTCGACCTGTCCGGCGTCACCAGCATCATCAACGGATCCGAGCCGGTCACCCCCGCCTCGATGCGCGCGTTCAACGAGGCGTTCGCCCCGTACGGGCTCGCTCCGACCGCCATCAAGCCCTCCTACGGCATGGCGGAGGCGACACTCTTCGTCTCCTCGCCCCGTAAGGACGACGAGGCGATCGTCATCCACGTGGACCGGGATGACCTCAACAAGGGCGTCATGACCGTCCTGGACCCCGACTCGGTGGAGGGGAACGAGGACGCCATCCCGCAGGTGGCGTGCGGGTACGTGGCGCCCAGCCAGTGGGCGGTCATCGTCGACCCGGGAATCGACGGGGCGACGGGCGAGCACGACGGAACCGGCCGTGAGCTCCCCGAGGGGCGGGTCGGTGAGATCTGGCTGCACGGTACGAACGTGGGGCAGGCCTACTGGGGCCGACCGGAGGAGTCCGAGGCCACCTTCGGCAACAGGCTCACCGAGCGCCTGGCGGAGAACTCGAAGACCGTGCGCGAGTTCGGCACCGTCCCCGAGGACGCGCGATGGCTCCGCACGGGCGACTTCGGTGCCTACGTGGACGGTCAGCTGTACATCACCGGGCGGGTCAAGGACCTCGTGATCGTCGCGGGGCGCAACCACTACCCGCAGGATCTCGAGAACACCGCGCAGGACGCCTCCTCCTCCCTGCGCCCGGGCTTCGTGGCCGCGTTCTCCGTGCCCGCCAACCAACTCCCGATCGAGGCCCGTAACGGCGCCGTCATCCCCGCCGATGACTCCTCGGAGACCCTCGTCGTGGTCGGGGAGCGCGCGCCCGGTGCGGGCAAGGCGGATCCCGGACCCATCGCCGACGCCGTCCGTTCGGCGATCTCGGCGAGGCACGGTGTCACGGCCCAGGACGTGATCCTGGTCCCCGCCGGGTCCATCCCCCGTACCTCGAGCGGCAAGATCGCCCGCCGCGCCTGCAAGGCCGCCTACGTCGACGGGACGTTGCGGGGAGGCCACCAGCAGACGGCGTTCCCCGACGAGCCGACGGAGTAGTTCCCGGACCGGTTCACGGCACCACACGTGCGCGGCGGCGACGGGCGAGCACACCGGACGAGACCCGATCGAAAGGCGATCCCCACGATGGCACAGAGCGAGATGACGGTAGTAGAGCTCCGCGACTGGTTACGGGGGTGGGTCTCACGGGCCACCGGACTCGACGGCGCCAAGGTGACCGACGACCGTTCTCTCGAGGAGTTCGGACTGTCCTCCCGCGACGCGGTGACGCTCTCGGCGGATCTCGAGGACCTCCTCGGACGACCACTGGACGCCACGGTGGCGTACCAGCACCCCACCATCGCCTCCCTCGCCGAGTACGTGGTCAACGGCCCGGCCGAGATCGAGGAGCCGGCCGATCTGCACACCTTCCGCCACCGCGGGGCGGGCATGGAGTTCGACGTCGCCGTCATCGGGTTCGCCACGCGGTTCCCGGGCGGTGCGGATTCGCCCGAGGCCACGTGGGAGCTGCTGTCCGAGGGCCGGGACGCGACCAGCCCGCGCCCGGCGACCCGCTGGTCGGAGTGGGCGGGCGACGCCTACGTGCAGCAGGTCCTGGCCGAGGCACCGGATCGGGGCGGGTGGCTCGACGACGCGGAGGTGCGCGACTTCGACGCCGAGTTCTTCGGCATGAGCCCGCGCGAGGCGGAGATGGTGGACCCGCAGCAGCGGTTGGCGCTCGAGCTCACCTGGGAGGCCCTCGAGCACGCGCACCTGCCGGCGAGCGATCTCAAGGGCCACGAGGTCGGCGTGTTCATCGGCTCGTCGTCCAGCGACTACCAGGTGTTCCTGACCTCCGACTCCGCCGCCGCCTCCCCCTACGCGGTCACCGGCGCCTCCAACTCGATCATCTCCAACCGGGTGTCGTACACGTTCGACTTCCGGGGTCCGTCGATGACCCTCGACACCGCGTGCTCCACCTCGCTCGTCGCGATCCACGAGGCCGTCAACTCCCTGCGGCTGCACGAGTCCGACCTGGCCGTGGCCGGCGGCGTCAACATGATGCTGGCACCCGCCGCCACCATGGGCTTCGCCAAGACCGGGGCCGCGCTCAGCCCCGACGGCCGCATCAAGGCCTTCTCCTCCGACGCCAACGGCATCTGCCGCGCCGAGGGCGGGGGACTGTTCATCCTCAAGCGCCTGTCCGAGGCCGAGCGGGACGGGGACGTGGTCCTCGCCGTCATCAAGGGTTCCGCGGTCAACTCCGACGGCCGCTCCAACGGGATGACCGCCCCCAACCCCGACGCGCAGGTCGCGGTGCTGCGCCAGGCCTACGCCGACGCCGGCGTGGACCCCAGGGAGGTCGACTACATCGAGGCCCACGGCACGGGCACCATCCTCGGCGACCCCATCGAGGCCACCGCGATCGGACAGGTGCTCGGCCGCGGCCGTGATGCCGACCGGCCGACCCTGCTGGGCTCGGCCAAGACGAATTTCGGTCACATGGAGTCGGCGGCCGGGGCGGCGGGCCTGGCCAAGATCATCCTCGGAATGGGTCACGACTCGCTCCCGCCCACCCTCAACTTCGCCGGGCCCAACCCGTACATCGACTTCGACGCCGCCCGGCTGAGCGTCGTCACGGAGAGTCGGCCGTGGCCCCGCTACAGCGGCCGGGCGTTGGCCGGTGTCTCCGGATTCGGGTTCGGCGGCACCAACGCCCACGTCGTGGTGGCCGAGTACCAGCCCGCGCCGATCGGTGTCGCGCGGACACCAGCCGCCGACGAACAGGCCGCCGACGAACAGGCTGCCGACGGTCAGGCCGACGGCAGCCGGGACGACGTGGCGCGCAGTGTCGCCGAGGCCGTCGCCCGCAACGCCGAGGTCCTCGCCACCACCGGGACGTCCGCCCCGGGCGCGGCCGCCACCATCCTCGTGGTGTCCGGCTCGCTTCCGTCGCGCCGCAAGGCCACCGCCGGCCAGATCGCCGACTGGCTCGAGGCGCAGGACGACTCCCTGGACCTCGGAGCCGTCGCCCGCACCCTGGCCACCCGCAACCACGGCCGCTCCCGCGGCGCCGTCGTGGGCCACACCCGCACCGAGCTGATCGCGGGCCTCCGCGCGCTGGCGGCCGGCGACCCCGGCCCCGGCGTCTTCAGCGCGGACGCCCCCGCGGGCACCGGCGACGTCTGGGTCTTCTCGGGCTTCGGCGCACAGCACCGCAAGATGGCCAAGGAGCTGTACCTGTCCAACCCGCTGTTCGCCTCGTGCCTGGACGCGGTGGACGACCTCATCGACTTCGAGGCCGGGTACCGGATGGTCGAGATGTTCCTCGACGACTCCGTCACCTACGAGGTGGAGAACGCGCAGGTCGGCATCTTCGCCGTCCAGGTCGCGCTGGTCGACACGCTCAAGGCGCTCGGCGCCAAGCCGGAGGCCGTGATCGGTCACTCCATGGGCGAGGTCGCCGCCGCCTACGCGGCGGGCGGGCTCAGCCTGGAGGACGCGGTGCGCGTGATCTGCGTGCGCTCACGTCTCATGGGCGACGCCGAGCAGCAGGTCTCGGACGAGGACGCCGGCGCCATGGCGCTGGTCGAGTACTCGGCCGAGGAGATCGCGCAGATCATCGCCGACAACCCGAGGTTCGCCTCGATCGAGCCCGCCGTCTACGCCGCCCCCACCCACACCACGGTCGGGGGTCGTGCCACGCCCGTCGCCGAGTTCGTGGCCTGGGTCGAGGAGCAGGGCAAGTTCGCCCGCCAGCTCCAGGTCCGCGGCGCCGGGCACACCTCGGACGTCGACATGCTGCTGGGTGAGCTGGCCGCCGAGATCGCGGGTCTGGAACCGCGCGAACTCACCTCCGGCCTGTTCTCCTCGGTGGACAAGGAGACCTTCTACCGGGCCGGCCACGAGCCGATCCACGCCGAGGAGTACTGGGTCAAGGGCATGCGGCACTCGGTGTGGTTCACCCACGCCGTGCGCAAGGCCGTCGAGGCCGGGTACGTCACCTTCCTGGAGTTCGCGCCCAACCCGGTCGCCGCGATGTCCGTCGCCGCGACGTGTTTCGACGCCGGCCTCATGGAGCCCAACCTGCTCCACACGCTCAAGCGCAAGGAGTCGGAGGCCGACACCCTGCTCCACGCGATCGCCCAGCTGTACGTCCACGGCCACGAGGTCAACATGGACCAGGTCGTGGAGATGCTGCACGGCTACGTCACCGGTCCGGGGCGCTACGCCGCGGTGCCGGGCACGGCGTGGAAGCGACGGACGCTGTGGCCGACGGTGACCGCCGGCGGCGGATCGGGGGAGGGCCGCATGCCGGGCTCCCACGTCGCGCTCCCCGACGGCCGCCACGCGTGGCAGGTGCGCGCCGAGGTCGTGCCGAGCGTCGACGCGCTGATGACGGCGGCGGCCGCGTCCGTCCTGGACGGAGCCGTCCTCACCGCCGTCGACCGCCCCGGCGTCCTCCCGGTGGCGGGCGCGGTCACCACCACCATGACCCCGCACCCCGGGGGAGCCTCGCTGCAGGTGCACGCGCACACCGGCGACGGTGTCACGCAGTCCTTCACCCTCGTCGCCGAGTGTGCGGTGAGCGGGGGGACCCCGATCGACCCGGACGACCAACCGGGGCCGCACTACGTGTCGGCCGAGTCGGACGCGCCGGTGGTGGAGGGTGAGGACGACGAGTCGGACACCCGCTGGAGCCCGGAATCGGGCGAGTCGATCGGCGACCGTCTGGCCCGGATCGTCGGGTCCTCGATGGGCTACAGTCCCGACGACCTTCCGCGAGAACTGCCCCTGCTCGACCTGGGCCTGGATTCGCTCATGGCCGTGCGCATCAAGAACCGTGTCGAGCACGAGTTCTCCATCCCGCCGCTCGAGCTGCAGGCGATGCGGGACGCCTCGATGAACGACGTCGTCCAGATGGTGACCTTCGCCGTGGAGAACCCGGAGAAGGTCGGCGAGCTCGCGGATCAGCAGGCCCGCGGGGAGGGCGTGGTCGACCTCGCGGCACTCAAGGGCCAGGCGCCCGCCGGTGGCGACGCGCACGAGGGTGGTGCCGGTGCGGACACCGTCCCCGAGGTCGCCATCGCGCCGCGTGACGACACCGAGCGGATGGCCTTCGGTGCGTGGGCCGTGGTCACCGGCGCGGCGGCACCGGGGGTGACCGGGGCCCTCCCCGCGATCGACGACGTCACCCGGACCGCGCTGGCCGAGCGGCTGTCGGCCCGCTGTGGAGGCGAGATCTCTGCCGAGCACCTGGCCGGCGCGGCGACGATCGCGGAGGTCGCCGACCTGCTGCGGCCGTTCACCGAGGTGGCGGTCGAGGGCAACATCCGGGTCCTGCGCGAGGGCTCCCCCGACAGCACACCCCTGTTCCTGTTCCACGCGGCCGGGGGGTCGTCGTTCGTGTACGAACCGCTGGTCGACCGGCTCGACGGCGACACCCCGGTCTACGGTGTCGAGCGCACCGAGGGCTCTCTCGAGGAGAGGGCCGCCGGGTACCTGGACAGGATCCGGGAGATCGCCTCCGGGCGCCCCGTCGCGCTGGGCGGCTGGTCCTTCGGCGGGGCACTGGCGGTCGAGGTCGCGCGTCAGTTGCGGGCCGCCGACGACGTCGTGGCGCTGGTGGCCCTCCTGGACACCGTGCAGCCGTCCGAGCCGGTCCCGGACACGCTCGACGAGGCTGAGGCCCGTTGGCGGCGCTACTCCGAGTTCGCCAAGCGGACCTACGGCCTGGACGTGGAGGTGCCGCGGGGGTTCCTCGCCGAGCACGGTGAGGACGGGGTGCTGGGGATGCTTCTCGAGGGCCTGGGCGCGGAGGCCAACGCCATGGGCGGCGGAGTCATCGAACACCAGCGCGCGAGCTTCGTCGACAACCGCATCCTCCAGAGCGCGGACCTGTCCGCGTGGTCCGGGGTCGGCGCGGAGGTCTCCTTCGTGCTCTACCGCGCCGAGCGGATGCACGAGGGGGCGATCGAGCTCGAGCCCCGGTACGCGCACGTGGACCCCGACGGCGGCTGGGGCCGGATCGTCTCCGATCTCGAGGTGGTCCAGCTCAAGGGAGACCACCTCGCGGTGGTCGATGAACCCGTGGTCGGTACGGTCGGTAAGCATCTGGCGCGTCGGCTCTCGGAGATCGACGCGGGAGTACTGAAGGGATCGGACGCGTGACGGCTAGGACCACCGCGGAGAAGCTCGCAGAACTGCGGGTCAAGACCGAGCAGGCCCGGGACCCGGGCAGCGAGCGGGCCAGGGCCCGACGCGACGCCGCGGGCCACACGCCGCCGCGGGAGCGCATCGCGGAGCTGCTCGACCCGGGCAGCTTCGTGGAGATGGGCCAGCTGGCGAAGGCTCCCGGTAACCCGGACAACCCGTTCGGGGACGGTGTGGTGACCGGGCGCGGCACGATCGACGGGCGACCCGTGGTCGTGTACGCGCACGACAACACGGTGTTCGGCGGGTCGGTGGGCGAGGGCTTCGGCAAGAAGGTCTGCGCGATCATGGACTTCGCCCTCAAGGTGGGGTGTCCCATCATCGGGATCAACGACTCGGGTGGAGCTCGCGTGCAGGACGCCGTCACCTCCCTGGCCTACTACTCGGAGATCTCCAAGCGTCAGTACCCGGCGTCCGGGTACATCCCGCAGATCTCGATCATGTTGGGCAAGTGCGCGGGTGGCGCCGTCTACGCGCCCGTCACCACCGACTTCGTGGTGGCTGTCAAGGACCAGGCGTACATGTTCGTCACCGGTCCGGACGTGATCAAGCAGGTCACCGGCGAGGACATCTCGATGGATGACCTCGGTTCCGCCCTGCAGCAGGCCAAGAACGGCAACGTCAACCACGTGGCCGTGAGCGAGCACGACGCGTTCATGTACGTGCGGAACCTACTCAGCTTCATGCCCTCCTCGGCCGCCGAGAAGGCGCCGAGGATCAATCCAGGGCTCGAACCGTCGACCACCGCCTCCGACCTGGAACTCGACTCGATCATCCCGGACTCGGACAACGCGGCGTACGACATGCACGACCTGCTCATCCGGATGTTCGACGACGGCGAGTTCGTCGAGACCTCGGGGCAGTTCGCCCAGAACATCATCACCGGCTTCGCCCGGGTCGACGGCGAGTCGGTCGGCGTCGTGGCCAACCAGCCGCTTCACCTGTCGGGATCCCTGGACATCGACGCCTCGGAGAAGGCCACCCGGTTCATGATGCTGTGTGACGCCTACTCGATCCCGATCGTCTACGTGGTCGACACCCCCGGGTACCTGCCGGGTGTCCAGCAGGAGAAGCTCGGCATCATCCACCGCGGCGCCAAGATGGGGTACGCGGTGGCCGCCACCTCGGTGCCCAAGGTGACCTTCGTCGTTCGCAAGGCCTATGGCGGCGCCTACGCCGTGATGGGGTCCAAGAACCTTGGCGGGGACCTGAACTTCGCCTGGCCCACCGCCCGTATCGCGGTGATGGGGGCCGAGGGCGCGGTGGATCTGCTGCAGCGTCGGCAGATCGAGGAGGCGGGCCCGGAGGAGGGGCCCAAGCTCCGCAAGCAGCTGATCGACATGTACAACGAGTTCATCGCGACCCCGTACTCGGCCGCCGAGCGCGGGTACATCGACGCGGTGATCGAGCCGTCGCAGACTCGTCTGGTCCTGCGCGGCGCGTTGGCCCAGCTGCGCGACAAGATCCGCAACGAGCCCCCGCGCAAGCACCCCATCGCCCCGCTGTGACCGCCGCCGTCCGCTGACCCGACCCCCGGGGGTGGCGGCGTGGGGCGGCACGCGCCCGACCCCGCCGTGCCCCGCGCCTCCCCACGCCGCGCCGTGTCGCGGGGGCCCACGCCCCGGCTTATGCGCCCTCTTGACCCGCTTTCACGCCGGGTGCGCGGCCGGTCTGGACCATTCCGCCCGCGCAGGTGGGCAGAGGCCGAGTGCGGGGCCGTGTAGACGACCGCGACCCCGCCCTCGATGGGCGGGGTCGCGGTTCTCTGCGGGCGAGCCGCGAGGCCGGAGGGTCGCTAGGACTCCGGATCCGTGACCAGGATCGGGCCCTCGGGCCGCCACCAGCCCCAGCGGGTCTCGGTCCCGATGGTCACCTCGGCAGGCTCCGGCGGGTCCTCCTGGTAGGTCCCCAGCGGGGTGTAGGCCTCGATGGAGCCCCAGTCCCGGTTCCAGTCGTGTCGCAGGTACGAGGGGATCGTGCGGGCGCGCTGCGCGACCTCGATCCACCCGAGCGGGCCACCGGACTCGTACGACTGCCACGTGGTGGTGGCGGCGACCGCCAGCGGCCGATCGGGGAGGATCCGGTACTCGGGCAGCTCGGCGACGCCGGCGTAGTGCGAGAAGGGTCGCTGGCACGGGAACTGCAGGCTCACCGCCCAGTCCAGCATGACGGGCGAGTCCGACCCGACGAGCTCCTGGACCGTGACGAGTTCCGGCGCGCGCGGCGGGGTGATGGCCGCCCACTGGTCGGGGGTCAGGTCGTCGTCGTTGACCTGGATCCGCATGACATCGGCCTCGGCCGGCACGTCCTGCATATCGACCCGGAGATTCCGCCAGGTGGGGGCGGGGCCGATGTCGAACGGCACGACGGGCTCTCCCACCACCTCGGCACCGCCCTCGGTGGCGCGGCCGAACTCCACGATGACCTCCTGCCCGTACCGGTACAGGCCGTCGGCGTCGTAGCGTCCGATCCGTCCGGCGGCGGAGATGACCAGCAGCGGATGGGTCTCGCGGTTCTCCGGCAGCCGGTACCAGCCGGTCTCGAGGCTCGACTCCCGTTGCGGTCCCACGAGGTACGACCCGAGGACCGGGGTGGTGGCCGGGTCGAGCCCGAAGGGAAGGGCCACCGTCGACTGGTTGACGCCCTCGGCGCCCTGGCCGCCGGCGGTACCGGCGCTCTCCCCGGTGCTCACGGTGGGGCCGCCGCCGGGCTCCTGCGTGGTGTTGGCGGCGCCGGGATCGGCCACCACCGCGTCGGCCGACAGGTCGGGCGCGACGCCGTCCGGGGTGAACCCCGAGTTCTCGCCGGCCTCGATGGCCGCCGCACGGTCCGCGGGGTCGATCGACCCGTCCGGGCCGGGGGTCGCGGCGAGCGGGGTGAGCATGCCGTCGTTGGCGTCGGGCTCCACCAGGACGCGGTCGGCGAGCATGCACGGGTTGCCGGCGAGGGCGGAGAAGTTGCCCGCCGCGATCGTGTACGCGGGGTACTGCTTGTGGACCCCCTTGGCGAACGAGGCGATGGAGAAGACGACGAGCAGCCCCGCGACCACCGCGATGGGTGCGGCGGCGATGGTCCGCATTCGCCGACGGCCCTCACGGGTCCTGGGCGCCTGCGTGCCGGTGTAATCCTGGCGGAGGTGCTGCCATCCGGCGTAGGCGAAGGTCAGCACCGCCAGGGCCAGCAGGACGGTGGCCGCGTCGATGCCCCGGATGCTGGGGGCCTTGTCCCACCAGGGGATGCCGTAGCTCGAGACGTACCACCAGCCGTTGGGGCCGGCGAAGGCCAGGGCGAGCACCACGAGGGTGATGCCCAGGAACACGGTCCTGTTGCGGGCGGTGCGGACCGCGGACGCGGCGATGGCCATGGCGCCGAGCGCCGCGATCGCCGCGCCGATCCCCGCGTACACACCGAAGTGGTGGGTCCACTTGGTGGGGGAGAACATCATGAAGAAGGCGGTGCCCACGACCACGCCGACCAGGCGCCAGACGGGCCCCGAGGCCGCGCCCGGGATCTTGCCGCGGCGCAGCAGGGTGCCGATCACCATGACGAGGCACAGCAGGACCAGCAACACCGGGAGTCGACGGGAGAGCGAACCGTCGACGGTCGGGATCATCAGGTAGTAGTAGCGGACGAACTCCTCGAACCAGTTCAGGTTGGGGCCGATCTCGCCGCGCACCCGGATCGCCTCGAGTACCGAGGCCAGGGACTGGATGCCGAAGACGCTGATGAGCACCATGGTCCCCGCGGCGAGTACCGGGGCGACCAGGGCCAGGCGTGAGCCGACCTCGCGTCCGCGCACCACGACGGTGCGCAGGACAGGGCGCAGCCCCATGACGAGTGCGGCGACGGCCATCAGTCCGGTGGGGCCGGTGGCCAGGGAGAAGGAGGCGAGGATCACCGCGACCGCGTACGGCAACATGCGCCGGGTGGCGATGGCGCGTTCGACCGACGTCCAGGTGAGCAGTGCGCCGAGGGCGATGACGGGCTCGGGCCGCAGGCCGTTGTTGAAGGCCATCCAGAAGGCGAGGAACACGGCGGCGGCGCTCCACACCACCACCGGGGTGGTCCGTGCGGCGCGGCCGAGCCGCGGCAGGACCTCGCGGCTGATGACGAGCCAGCACAGGATCGCCGCGATCAGCGCGGGCAGCCGCATCCACGGGCTGGCGGTGGACACGTGGGCGAGCATCGTGAGCAGGTCGTAGTAGGGGGAGCCGAACGGCGATTCCGGGACCCCGTACCAGCGGTAGTAGTTGGCCATGTAGCCGGCGGGGTCCGCGGCCCGGGCCATCGACATGATGTACCCGTCGTCGGAGGTGTTGCCGCCGACGAAGTGCCACACACCGAGCGTGCCGATCACGGCCACGTCCGGGAGCCGGATCCTGAACCACCCGCGGGGCAGGAAGCGGCGGGACCGGCGACCGTCGGTCTGGTCGAGTCCGTGCAGGGCCCACAGGGCCACGGCGGTGGCGATCAAGCCGATCACGATGGCCGCCCACTTCAGGGCGGTCGGGTCGGTGGTGAAGCGCGAATCGACGTCGACGACCACCTCGAGGCCTGCCGGGACGGCGGTGTCGGACGGCAGGTCGGTGTAGATGCCCACGACCATCGGCCGCAGGTCGTCGGCGTCGACCCGGCGGGTCGCGGCGGGGTCGTCGATACCCTCGAACGACGCCTCGACATAGGTCGGAGTCGCCACCACGCTCAGCTGGCCGCACCCGCCCCCGGCGACCTGGTCACGCGGTGCGGAGACGATGACCCGGTTGCGGGAGACCACGTCGACGGTGTCCGCGGAGGCCCGGACGAACAGGGCCCGGTCGCCCGCCTCCTCGCCGCCCGCCGGGGCGGTCGACAGCAGGATCCCGCCGTCGGCGGGCAGGTCCGCGACCAGGGCGCAGGGGACGGTCGCGGTGAACCGCTGAGGCGAATGCGCCATCAGCGGCGCGGTCACCGAGTCGACCGATCCGTTCTGTGGCCACTGCACGCTCGAGGTGGTCTGGCTGACCGGGAGGAACGGCAGGGACAGGAAGCACAGGGTGCCCAGGAGTCCGCTGACGATGGCGATGAGGCGGAGCCTCGCGACACGGGCGTCGGCGGCGACCGGGCCGGAAGCTGCGGGGGAGTCTGACACGACGTCCGATTCTAGGCGACGGTCACCTCATGGGACCCGGCGTGGTCCAGCCCCACTGGACGGAACTGCTGCGCACGAGGTCGGCGGGCGTCGCGCCGGGGTCGAGGGGTTCGAACCGTTGGAGGGAGCCCCAGTCCCTCGACCAGTCGTGGTCGAGGTAGGTGGGGACGGTGACGGCCTCCACCGTCTGCGTGGTCCACAACAGGGGCCCGCCGCCGCCCGCACTCTGCCACCAGTTGGCGGCGGCCGAGGACTCGCGGTCGGCGAGGATCCGGTAGCGGGGGATCTCGGCGACCCCGCCGTTGTGGACGAAGGGGCGTTGGCACGGGAAGGCCAGCGCCACCACCCAGTCGACGAGCACCGGGTCGGTGTGGCCCACGACCTCGTCGAGAGTGCGAAGGCGCGGGTTCCGCGGCGGGGTCACGGCGAGCCACCAGTCGGGGTCCAGGTTGCCGTCGGTCGCCACCACGCGCACGACCTCGGCGTCGGCGGGGATCGATTCGAGGGGGATCCTCAGGTTGCGCCAGGCGGGGGCCGGGCCGATGTCGACGGGGGTCGTGGAGCCCATGACCTCGAAGTCGGTGGGGCCCGCCGCACCGACCCGGCCCGGCCGGCCGTATTCGATCGTCAGGTCACCGGGGCCGATGCGGCCGGCGACGGCCATGACCAGCAGCGGGCTGTTGGGTCGGCGGGCGGGCAACTCGTACCAGGCGGAGGTGAGCTCGGCGGCGACCTGGGGGCCACGGCGGTAGGACCCCAGGACCGGGGTGGTGTCCGGGTCCAGGCCGAAGGGCAGCGCGACGGTGGAGCCGTTGACGGTGACCTCGCCCCGGCCCCCGGTGGTGCCGGCGTCGACTCCGTCCCCCGGTTCTCTCTCTCCCGAGTCGGACAGTGCCAACGCCCCCGAGGCCTCCGCGCTGTCGACGGTGATCGTGTCGGGCAGGCCGTTGGGGGCGAACCCGTTGACCACCCCGGCGCCCAGGGAGATCTCCGGCCCCGCGCCCACGGCGCGGAGGAGACCGTCGTTGGAGTCCTCCTCCACCAGCACCGAGTCGGCGAGCGAACACGGTTCCCCGCTCAGGGCGCGTAGGTTGGCGCGGCCGACGGTGTAGGCGGGGGTCTGGACGAACACGGCGGTCACGGCGGAGACGAGCTCGAAGATCACGACGGAGAACGCCACGATCGTCAGGGGGGCACCGTCGATGCCGGGGCCCCGTCCGGCCCCGATGCGGCGGCGATCGCGGGTCCGGGCGGCGGGGGTGTCCGGAGCTGATCGGAGGAAGGGCAGGGCCCGGGTGATCCGGCGGGCGACCGTCCCGTCGGGTGAGTCGGGCAGGATCCCGGCGTGGATGAGCCCGGCCACGAGCAGGCACAGCAGGCCGCCGACGAACGCGACGTACTGGACCTGGACCCCCAGCACGTCGGGGAAGTTGTCGGAGAACGGGATGCCGTAGTCGGAGACGTACCACCAGGTGTTGTTGGTGGCGGTGGACAGGCCCACGACGAGGCACAGCGCCGCCCCGACGAGCCACCGACTGCGGCGCAGTGAGACGGTCGAGGACCGCAGGGCGATCACCGCCAGCACGGCCAGCGCCCCGGCGAGGCCGGCGAACACGCCGAAGTGGTGGGTCCATTTGGTAGGGGTGAACACCAGGAACAGCAGGGAGCCGGCGATCACGCCGATGAGCCGACGGGACGGCCCGGCGGCGGCGCCGGGGATCCGGCCGCGGCGGAGCATCACGGCCGTGACGAGCGCCAGGCACATGAGCATGAGCAGCACGGGGAAGCGTCGCGCCACACCGCCGTCGGCGGACACCCCGAACAGCGCCTCCCAGCGGTCCTTCTCGCCGTACCAGGGCAGGCTCGGACCGAGCTCGGTGCGGATACGGGTGGCCTCGAGCACGGCGGCGAGGGTCTGGTCGGCGAACACGGTGTAGAGCAGTGCCAGGCCCACTGCCAGGACCGGGCCGAGGAGGGGCGCCCAGCCGACCACCTGGGCGCGTCGGCGGGCCATGCGGACGAACTCGCGGGCGCCCGCGGCCAGGGCGGCCACGCACATGAGACCGGTGGGGCCCGCCCCGAGGGAGAACGCGGCCACGCCGATCGCCGCGACGCCCGGGACGAGCCTGCGCGTCGCGATGGACCGCTCCACGAGCGACCAGGTGAGCAGGGCGCCCAGTGCGATCACGGGCTCGGGACGCAGCCCGTTGTTGAACGCCATCCAGAAGGCCAGGAACAGCGCGGCGCCCGTCCACCGTGGCCGGTGCCAGGTTCGGGCGAGCCGGCCCAGGCGCGGGACCACCTCCCGGCTGATGATCAACCAGGCCAGGATTCCGCACGCCAGGGTGGGCAGGCGCATCCACGGGCTCGCCGTCGACACCTCGGCGAACACCCGGAGGATCTCGTAGTACCACCCCACGGGGGACTCGGGGGAGCCGAGCCAGCGGTAATAGTTGGCCATGTAGCCGCTGGGCCCGGCCGAGCGGGCCATGGTGAGCAGGTAGCCGTCGTCGGAGGTGTTGGCACCGACGAGATGCCAGAACCCCAGGACTCCCACCACCACGCCGTCCACGGCCGACAACCGGGTCCACGAGCGGGGGACGAACCGACGGTCGGACCGGCCGTCGATCCCGTCGAGGCGGTGCAGGAACACCACCGAGGCGAGTGTGGCCAGGACGCCCAGCGCCATCATCGCCAGCTTGAGCGCGGTGGGACTGGACGAGTACCGGGAGTCGACGGTGATCTCCACCGTCGACGAGTCCAGCCCCTCCGGCGCCGAGGCGGGCGTCAGGTCCGTGAAGATCCCCGTGACCTGCGGGCGCATGGTCCCGGGGACGGCCGCGCGGACCGGGTCCTCACCGTCCGCCTCTCCGTTCGGCTGCCCGTTCTCCGCGGCGCCCCCGTCCGCACCCTCGTCGTCGGACAGTCCGGTCAGCTCGGCGACCAGGATCCCGACCTCGGCCCGTACCCGCAGGGACCCGCAGTCCGGGTCCCGGAGGGCGGACAGCGGGACCGAGAGCAGGGGCGTGTTCCTGACCGCCACCTCGATCGCGGGGTCGCCCGCGGCGTCCGTGGAACGTTGCACCACCAGACCGTCGGAGATCCGGCCCGGGGCGCCGTCGGGCAGGGTCGAGAACACGATCGTGTCGTCGGGGACCTCGGCCAGCGGGCCGCAGGGGGCGGTGATGGTCAGGTCGAGCGGCCTCCCGGAGACCAGGGGGGCGGTGACGGAGGCGTAGTCGGGTCCGGCGGTCCAGCGCACCTCCGTGGTGTCCTGGTGGACAGGCAGGAGACCGGCGAGGATCGCCAGGAACGCGCCGAGGAAGCCGGTGATGACGGCCATGCGACGGTCGCGGTCGATCCCCGGGTACGGGTGCAACCCGAGGGGGCTCCCGTCGCTCGTCGTCACGGTGTGGTCACCTCATCGCACCACGATCACGGCGAACGGACCCACGTCGTGGACCTCGAAGTGGGGGCCGGTCACGGCCTCCGAGGGGATGGTGACGCCGAACCGGCGGACGTTGGGGTCGTTGGGGTAGGTGTCCTCGGCCAGGCGCAGGGTGTACCCGGAACCCGACGGGCGGGCGACCACGGCGTCCGGGCGTCTCCAGGGCGTGTCGGTCATCATCGCGTACAACTCGTCCGCGCTCGTGGCGTCCTCCCAGCCGATCATCGTCTCGTTGCGTTCGGCGTACCGGCCGAGCGGGTTGGCGTAGTGGGAGGTCACCGCCTGGTAGGCCAGGTACGGGTGGTAGGCCAGGAAGGCGTCGGCGGTGCTGGCCACGACGAGGTCGGTCCTCTCGCGGCCCGGGAACGCCTCGAGGATGACGCTGTCGATCTCGGCGTAGTGGGATTCCGGTCCGGGCGGGTAGCGGTCCGCGCGCTCGCCGTCGCCGTCGGTGTCGGTGTAGGCCAGGCGGATCTCCTCGTGCAGGTGATCGGGGATCTTCTGCGCGTGGGCGACTGCGGCGAGGGTGGCCATGACGCCCACGACGGCGGTCGCGCGGCGACGGCGTTCGGCGGCCTCGGCCGTGGGTCGGTCGGCCCCGCCCTGGCGTCCGGCGGCGCGCACCGCGAGTCCCGCCAGGTCGGCGATCGCGAACACCCCGGCCACCACCAGCAGCACGATGAGCACCGGCTCGAGCCGGAAGCCCAGCATCGTGGTGCCCAGGACGGTGACCGCCATCGACGCCAGGCTCCACAGGTACACGGCGACCACGCCCAGGCCCAGAGCCTGCGCGCGACGTGAGGTCCACGCCCGGGCGACGATCCACACCAGCCCGGCCAGACACACCCACCCCGTGAGGCCGCCCGCGGTCATGGGTAGCGGCAGGCGGGCGCCGGCGTCCGGGAGGTAGTGCATGGCGGTCCCGGAGTCCGCCGGGGCGCCGCGCGAGGCGGCGAGGAGGTAGGGCGCCCACACCACCAGGGCGAGGAGGATCGACCCCACCCCGATCGCGGCGAGGCGAGCCGTGGGCAGCCACAGCGGGAACGGGGCCGTCGAGGAGTCCTCCGGACCGCGGGCACGGCGGCGCAGGATCGCGGCGACGGTCGAGACGACCGCCATGAGGACCACGGTGCCCGCGGCCAGGCCCGTGTACAGCGTGTACGTGCTGGCCGAGGCTCCGAGGAACAGGGTGGTGGCCAGCGCGGCGCCGCGGCCGGCGTGCGGGGCGGTCGGGGCGACGGCGTGCCAGGCCAGGATCAGCATCGGCGGGATGAACAGGGCCACGACCGCCCCGTAGGGCTCGGGGGACCCGTAGGCCAGCATCACCGCCGTCGAGGACACGCCGACCACCGCACCGAGGTCGGTGCGCAACAGGCGGGTCCAGAGCACGGTCACCAGTGCGGCGGCGATCGCCATCGACAGGATCGACCAGGGCTTGTAGGCGGCCCAACCCTCCAGGCCGACGAGGTTCGCGAAGCGCCCGCCCAGCCAGAACCACCCCGACGGATAGAACGACGGCAGGTCGGCGTAGGCCATGTCGGGCAGGCCCAGCGAGGTCGCCGAGCGGCCGAGGAACTGGGTTCGGAACTCCTGGTCCACGCTCACGCCGTGCAGGTACAGCCGGGACGCCGCGAGCGGGATGCCGAGCGTGGAGGCCACCAGCAGGGCCGACCCCGTGGGGGCGGCCAGCTTGCCCACCCGGACCAGTCCGGCCCGCCCCCCGGGACGCTCGCCCGCACGGGCACACAGCACGCCGGCCACCACCAGGGCGAACGCGGCGCACTGGCCGACGACCGTGAGTGCCCGCAGGACGTTGGAGTTGCCGTAGGCGGGGAAGGAGACGAGAGAGAAACCGACCAGGACGACAGCGGTGACGGCTGCGGCCAGCAGCGTCGCCGCTCCCGCCAGGCCCGGCCCCCGGAGCGCCACCGGCATGGTCAGAAGGGGAGCTTGCGGAAGATCGGGCGCGGGACGTGGGTCAGGACCGCCATGACGCCGCCGAACGCGGCGGGGGCGAAGACCGCACCCTTGCCCGCGCCGGACTTCTTGACCGCGATGCGGGCCACGTCGTCCTTGTTGATGGTGAGCGGCGCCTCCTTGACGTGCGCCGACATGCGGGTGCGGACCTGCCCCGGGCGGATCACCAGAACGTCCACCCCGTATTCGTCGAGGGCGTAGCCCAGACCGGTGTAGAACGAGTCCAGGCCGGCCTTGGTGGAGCCGTAGACGAAGTTGGAGCGGCGGGCGCGGAGGCCTGCCGCCGAGCTCATGGCGATGATCCTGCCGTAGCCCTGCGCCTTCATCCGCTCGGCGAGCAGCACCCCCACCGACACCGCACCGGTGTAGTTGACCTGGGCGATCTGCACGGCCTTGCGCTGGTCGGACCACAGTTCCTCGTTCTCCCCGAGGAGGCCGAACGCCACGATCGCGACGTCGACGTCGCCTCCGGCGAAGATCTGCTCGAAGGCGGCCGGATGGGAGTCGGTGGCGGCGGCGTCGAAATCCACCACGTCGACGGTGGTGGCGCCGGCGGCCGTCATCTCGGCCCGGGCGTCCTCGATACCTGGATCCCCGGGGAGGCAGGCCAGCACGACACGCATCGGGCCCTGCCGGAGGTACTCCCCGCAGATCGCCAGGCCGATCTCGGAGGTGCCTCCGAGCAGGAGCAGGGTCTGTGGGACGCCGACGGCATTGATCATGCGCAGGAGTCTACCGAGGGGCCACCGCAGGATCGGGGAAGGTGTCCGCGACTACCCGGCCCGACGTGAACCCCGCGTGAGCGGGCGGACGGCGGGAGACGGCGGGGGTGGCCTCCGGGGAGACCGTCGCCACGTGGTGGGCGGCGGGGAGACGGCGACCAGGACGACGGCGGCGGCGACGGTGCGGAGGATCATGGCGGGCTCCCGATCATGCCTCCGGGCGACCCTTGTCGTCCGGGGTCACCCCATTGTGGCCCGTCGCTCGTCCGCGTGTATAGACCGCGCCGTGCGATTCCCGTCGAGGAGCGCCGCGCGCCGGGTCAGAGTAGTTCGAGGCGCCGGCCCATGTCGGAGACGAAGACCCCGTGGGGGTCGATCTCGCGTCGGGTGGCGATCCACGAATCGATCTGCGGATACATGGCGTGGAAACGGTCGGCCGGGACCCGCGAGTCCTTGGCGGTGTAGAGCCGCCCGCCCATCGACATGACCTTGGCGTCCAACTCGTTGACGAACGAGTTCAGTCGGTCGTTGATCGGGAAGTCCACACACACGTTCCACCCCTCCATGGGGAACGAGAGCGGGGCCTGGTTCCCGGGGCCGAAGAGTTTGAACACGTTGAGGAACGAGTAGTGGCCCGAGCGCTGGATGTCGCCGATGATCTCCTTGAACCCGTCGACCGCCCCGGGCGGGACGATGAACTGGTATTGCAGGAAGCCGTCGGATCCGTACGCGCGGTTCCACTCTCCGAACAGATCGAGCATGTGATAGAAGGCCGGGAGGGTCTTGATCTTGTTTCGTGAGGTGCCGCCGAGACGGTAGTAGACCTCGCCGATGGGGCCGAAGGTGTACTTGTTGGCCAGACCGTTGGGGAACACGTCCGGGAACGTGACCAGCGGCTTGGCGTCCATGGCCAACGGGTCCTTGGCGAGCTTGGGGGCGTACTCCTCGAGTTGTGCGAGCGTGGCCAGCGACCCGCGGGACACCGCTGCCCGGCCGAGCTTCGGCGGCGCGCTGATGGCGTCGAACCACGCCGAGGAATAGGTGTATCTGGCCTCGGAGCCATCCGTGTGCAGGGCGATCGTCTCGTCGAGCGACCCCGTCTGGTCGGAGTCGGCGAGGAAGAACGCGGTCTCCGTGCGGGTCATCGCGATCCACACCTTGAGGACCACGCCGGTGAGACCGTTGCCGCCCACCGTGGCCCAGAACAGTGTGCCCTCGGGGTCGTCGGACGTCCCGCCGGGCTCGAGGGTGAGGACGCGGCCGTCCGCGACGAGGAGCTCCATCCGGGTGACGTGGTTGCCGAACGACCCAGCCGAGTGGTGGTTCTTGCCGTGGATGTCGTGCCCGATCGCCCCGCCCACGGTGACCTGGCGTGTGCCCGGCAGGACCGGCACCCAGAGGCCGAAGGGCAGCGCGGCGCGCATGAGCTGGTCCAGGTTCACCCCGGCGTCTACCACCGCGAGCGCCTTCTCGGCGTTGAGCTCGTGGATGCGGTTGAACCGGCTCATGTCCAGGACCAGGCCGCCGGAGTTCTGCGCGCTGTCCCCGTACGACCGGCCGAGCCCCCGGGCCACCACACCGCGCCGGAGGTGGGTGGGACCGGCGGCGTTGGCGTCGTTGACCGCCGCGACGGCCGCCGAGATCTCCTCCACCGAGCGGGGGGTGAGCACGTGGCTCATGGCCGGCGAGGTGCGTCCCCAGCCCGTGAGGCGCTTGAGTTCGGTGTCCAGGGTGGACTCGGCCGGGGTGGTCTGCTGCGTGGTGCTCACCCGGTCGAGGTTACCGCCGGTGTCCCGGATCAGCGGCAGCCCGTGGTGAACGGCACCCCGCGGGCGCGGGCGTCCACCCAGTCGAGGGCGGGCCCGACCGCGGTGTACGCCGCGGTGACGTGTTCGCCGGCGACGGGCGTGTACTCCACGTCAGCACCCGCCGCGCACCATTCGTCGACCAGCCTGTGGGCGGTCCACTCGGGAACGAAGGTGTCCCCGGGACCTCGCGACGACCCCGGCCCCGGGCCCATCGGCACCACCGCGTCGGCATGCCACACCTGCACCGGTCCGGAGGGGACCTCACGGGGGTCCGCCCCGTGGGCGGGGTCCGCCCGGCCCAACCGGTTCCGCGCCATCACCTCCTGCACCGTGGGGTCGGTGCGGGGGTCGGCGTCGGTGAGCACCGACAGTGGGAACGGGGCGAGTCCACCGACGGTGTTGATCGGCGCGCAGGCGTCGCGGAGCTGATGGGCCACCACGTCGCCGGTGTCGTTGAGCAGCGAGTAGAGCTGCGGGTACTCGCGGGCCAGTCCCAGCACGGCAGCGCGGTAGAGGCCGGAGGCGAGGGTCCCGTCCATGGTGTCGAACAACTCCGAATAGTCCGCGGGGACCCCACCCACGGAGGACCCGGCGAGCACCCCGGTGAGTTCGGGCGCATAGACCGGTTGCAACTGGGCTGCCCACCCGGTGGCGATTCCGCCGCCGGAGTACCCCACCTGGACCACCCGCGACTCCCCGAACAACGGGGCGGGGTCTCCGGCCGGGGTGAAGGCGCGGGCCGCGCGGATCCCGTCGAGGACGGCCCGGCCGTTGGCCCGGCCCGCTCCGTACGCGGCTCGCGGGCCCTGGAAGTCCGTGAGGACGAGTCCGTAGCCACGGTCAGCGAGGATCTGCAGGAAGGGGGGGAGTTCGAAGTTGAACTTGTGGGGCAGGACGTATGAGGGCATGCAGTCCAGGCCCAGTGAGTCGATGGTCACGTTGAACGACACGAGCGGTCGGGGGCCAGGGCCGGGCCACGGCGTGGCCGGTTCGATGATCGTCGAGACGATCTGCTGCGGTCGGTCGTGGGAGTCGGTGCTCTGGACCAGGACCTGCCACCCGCGGCCGAAGTTGCGCACGTTGTACGGCGGGATCGCGACCGGTCGTGTGGCCAGGATCGTGCCTGGCGCCGTGCCCGGGTCCACGGCCGGAGGGGAGTGGTACCAGGGATCGGGCGAGGGGCTCGGGAGGTACCGCTCCGGTGTCCGCTCCTCGGGTGGTGCCGCCCGGACCGCGGACAGAGGATCCGGGGCGGAGACTGTCGGCGAGTCGTCGATCGACCGGGGCTGGGCGAGCGCGGGGGATCCCGCGACAGCGCACGCCAGCGCGCACGCCATCGCGAGGGCCGCGGTCGCGGGACGGCGTGGGCGTCGGGAGAACATCTGCTCACATTATCGCGGCCACCCCGGTGGGAGGGGCACCTGACCCCGGCGTCCGGTCGACCCCGGAGGACCCGTGGGCCCCGGTCCGCGCGGCGCTCCGGCTCGTCGTCCCCGCGCTCGTCATGGGCTACGTGGCCGGCCGGATGTGGCTGGCCCGGGACGCCGTCGCGGGCGTCTTGCCCGGCGACGCCATGGCCATCGCCGGATCGGCGGGCCGGAAGGGTTGTCGCTCCGGCGCGGCCGCGCCCTACGCTGTCCTGGTGAGTACACCTACCGGCGGCGCGGACATCCCCGACGATTCCGTCCTCGACTCCCTGCGCGGAGCGGTCGACCCGCTCGAAGCCCGACACGAATCTGATCCGGCTCGGCCGGCGGACCTGAGGACCCAGATCACCCGCTTCTTCCTCACGGGCGTCCTCTCGGCGGTCGTCGACTACGGTCTGCTGCAGCTGTTGATGCTGTTCGGCCTGGGCTACGGCCCCGCCAAGGCGCTGTCGTTCGTGGCCGGCACCCTCACGGCGTACTCGCTCAACCGCCGGTGGACGTTCCAGGCCGAACCCTCCCGCGCCCGCTTCGTCGCCACGATGGGGCTGTACGCGCTGATGTTCGGCGTGCAGTGGGGCCTGTTCATGCTGCTGGTGCCGTTGTTCCACGATCTGGGCTGGAGCACGTTCTGGGCCACGACGGTCGGGTACGTCATCGCACAGGGCGTGGCCACGGTCACCAACTTCATCGTGCAGCGCACCGTGATCTTCCGGGTGCGCTGACCCGCGGACTCCGGGGTGCGCTGACCGCCCTCCCGGGGCGAAGCCCGGCCGGGGGCTAGCCTGGACGGCGCGACCGCGCCTTCACCCGCCCGGGCGTCAGACGATCCCGCACCGACTCCCCAGGAGCACCCGCCACATGGACGCCACCACCGTGACAGCCGCAGGTGCCGATACCGGCTCCCTCCCGGCCGAGCGCGACCTGCTGTTGCAGCGCACCCTGTTCTCGGGCCCGCGCAGGTGGGTGAACGACGACCTGTACTCGCGGATCGTGCGGGGGGTCGTGCGCCGGACGCGCGCCGAGCTGCACCTGGACGCGGGGGCCGTCGTCGACACCAACACCTACTTCGGCCGGTTCGAGGCCTCCTATTGGCAGCGGTGGACATCGGTGTCCGAGCTGACCGTCCGGGTCTCGGTCGAGTCCGGGGGTCGCCTCGACGTCCTGGTCCGCGCCTCCGACATCGGCTCCCACGTGCGGACGGTGGACGTGTTCCACCACCACGGGGACGGCATGGCGGTGCTGAACGTGCCGGTGGACGCCTTCGTCGACGGCGGCGCGATGTGGTTGGAGTTCCACGCGGTGGATGCCGAGGCGACCGTGTCCGAGGTGACGTGGAGCGTGACGACGACGAGGCCGGCCCGCCGCGCGGCGGTGGCCATCTGCACCTTCAACAGGGCGGACGACTGTGCCGCCACCGTCGACTCGCTGGCGTCCGACCCGTTGGTGGCCGATCTGATCGACGATCTCTACGTGACGGACCAGGGAACCGACCTGGTCGAGACGCGTGAGGCGTTCCACCGCGCGGCCGGGGAGTTCGGTGACCGGCTGCACTACCTCCGCCAGCCCAACCTCGGCGGTGCCGGGGGATTCAGCCGAGGGATGTTCGAGGCCACCGCCCCCGGCTCCGCCGGGCCGGTGGACGTTCTGCTCATGGACGACGACGTGAGGGTCGAACCCGAGACGGTGCTGCGGCTGTTCGCCTTCGCGGCCGTGACCCGTGAGCCGATGCTCGTCGGCGCGCAGATGCTGTACCTGTTCAACCCGGACTACCTGCTGGTCTCGGCGGAGCGCACGCGGCTCGATCAGCTCGAGGGCGGACTGGACGCCGACGAGTACGCACTGCGCGACGAGTCCGTGGTGGACCACCGGCAGGAACGGCGGGTCGACGCCGAGTACAACGCCTGGTGGTCCTGTCTGGTGCCGGGGGAGGCGGTGGAGAGGGTCGGCCTGCCCCTGCCGTACTTCTTCCAGTGGGACGACATCGAGTACGGGCTGCGGTGCCGACAGGCAGGGATCCCCACCTGCACCCTGCAGGGCGCGGCGGTGTGGCACGCCGACTTCTACTGGAAGGACGGCGACGACTTCGGCCAGTTCTTCTCGATGCGCAACGCGCTGACCACAGCGGCCATCCGCCAGGGGATCGACCCGCGCGCCATGGCCGCGAACCTGGGACGGAGCGTCCTGAGGGCGGTCGTGGCGATGCAGTACGGGCTCGCCGCCACCCGCATGCGCGGCATCGAGGCGTTCCTCGACGGACCCGACGGCGCGCACGGCGTCGGCGACGGCGGGCAGGCCGCCCTGGCCGCGATCCGCGCCGAGCGCGCGGGATACCCCGAGACGGCCAGGCTCGCCGTCGACGCCCTCCCCGCGGGGATCACGGTGGAGCGCAAGGTGGGGATCCCCCGGGAGGACCGCGAGGACCAGGTGCTGGCCAAGCGATTGCTCGTCCAGAAGCTCGGCCGTCAGCGCCGCGGTGTCGTGGCCGTCCCCTACGAGGACGCGGCCTGGTGGCACGTCTCGCTCTTCGACGAGGTGTACGTGACCGACGCCTCGCAGACCGGGGTCCACCACCGGAAGGTCGACCCACAGCGGGTCACGGAACTGCAGAAACGCCTGGTCGCGCTGCTCGCCCGGTTCGTTCGGGAGGCCCCCGCGGCCCAGGAACGGTGGCGTGAGGCGCAGGCCCGCCTCACCACGCGGGAGAACTGGGCCCGGTTGTACGGGGTGTAGGGGGTCTGACCGGACTCGTCGGCGACGCTACTTCTTCGATGTCGGGGGCGCCTATACTCGGCGCACCCGGTGCCGCACCTCCCAGTTCCGAGGAGGCCGATATGTCCCCCGATCCGATGGGATGGTCCCGTGATCCGTCACCGTCCGGGACCGAGCACCGCAGGGCCGGGCGCGTGGCGGCGGAGCGTGCCCGGTTCGCGGCCCCCAGGGTGGCGGGCAGCGTCCTCACGACGGTGCGGATGCTGCTCGCGCGGCGACTTCACCATCCCCGGGACAACGTCGGGCGCGTGATCCGGTTCGACGACGGTTCCAGCGCCCGGGTGTACCGGGAGACGAGGGTCGAGGACGGCCGGGCCACGGATCCGGCGGTGGTGGTCGTGGGGTTCGTCCTCCGCGGTGTCCGCGGGCGAGGGCACCTTCTGTTCCGGCTGGAGAGTTGGCTGAACATCCCGTTGTTCGTGGGTTTTCCCGGCTTCACCTCGAAGCTGTGGTTGGGCCACGACGGCCTGGGCCGCTATCGGGGACTCTACGAGTGGGACGGCGCCGAGCGGGCGATCACGTACGTCGAGTCCCTGGCCTGGCTGCTCGACATGGTCTGCGTGCCGGGAACCGTCATGGCCCAGGTGATCCCCAGCACGCATCGGGATGACGTTCTGGCGCGTCGGGGGGAGCCGTCCGTCGACATGGACGGAGAGCGACGATGGTGGCTACCGGTCGCGCCGCCCGAGCAGGGCTGAACCCGTCCGGTCGCCGGGCTCTCCGGGCGGCTGTTCTCCCAGGACTGGATCGCCTGTCGGCGCAGCCCGTTCTCCCGCCGACACGGGCACGGATCCTTCCTGCCGCTGCGGCCCGGCCGGCCACCACCGGACATGGGGGCGTCTCCCGGGACCGGGTTGAGAGGACGCACGACCTGATCCGGCCTGCGGCCGTGCATCATCTGGTCGGCCGCGGTGTCGACGCTCCTACTGCCACCGCGCATCTGTCGGTCCACCCCCTCGAGGGCTGCTCCCGGGGGCGTTCCTCCACAGGCCCGCGCTGTCCACATGACCGGTGGTCGCAGACCGATCTCAGGGCCGTCCACCGGCTCCGGGGGGCAGAGTGTGCGGCATGCACTCACCGACTCCCTCTCCCGGGCCTGCGATCGTCACCTCCGTCGCTCGGTCCGTCGGACTGTTGCCGCCGGGACCGTTGACCACCGCCGAACTGGCGGCGGCGGTCCCCGACCCACGCGAGCGCGAGCGTTACGTCCGGATCTGGCACGGGGTCTACCGACGTGACGATCAGGTCGACGACCTCCGGCTACGGAGTGAGGCGCTGGCGCGGATCTGGCCCGAGGGGGTCCTGCGCGGGCGCAGCGCCGCACTGTTGTGGGGAGACGACTCGGCCCCGCCCGGTGCGCCGCCCGAGATCTGGCTGCCGGCCACCCGGAGGTCCCGCGAGGGACGGGTGTACCGCTATGGGGCGATGCCGTCGGCCGCCGTCACCGAGGTGGGCGGTCTCCGGGTCACCACCCCGCTGCGCACCTGCCGGGACCTGGCTTGTGATCTGGGTCCCGAGGACGCGGTGGTGGCCGTGGAGCGGATGTGCGCGGCGATCCCGGGACTGGCGGGTCGGCTCGCGGCGGCGACCGCGCACCCGTCCGGCCGGGGAGCCCGCCGGTTTGCGAACGTTGCCGCGGCGATCGACCGGCGGTCGGTGTCCGCGGAATCGTCCCGCGCGCGGCTCCGGTTGGCGGCGGCGGGGTTCGACGGGTTCCGCGCGGACCACCGCATCAGGATCGACGGGCGCGAGCTGGCACTCCCTCTGGCGGACCCGGCTCTCCGCTGCGCGGTGGTGGTCCCGGGTGCATCGCCGGTCGCTTCACCTGGCCGGTCGTCGGGAGCGGGGACGAGCCCGGCGGCCGGGGCCGGGGCCGAGCGTCACCTGGTCGCCCTGTGTCGGGCCGGGTGGACGATCCTCGTCGTACGGGGGCCCTCCGCTCCCGCGAACGCCTGTCGTCCGCAGGTGGGCACCGTGCCATCGGACGCGGGCGGCGTGCTGCCCGCCCTGAGATCCTGGTGGCCGGGGACCACGCTGCTTCCACCGCTCCTCGGCGAGCCGGTCGCTGATCCGCTCGGGATCTGGGCCGTACGCAGCGCGTAGTCCCGTCAGCGCGTGTAGTCCGTGGCGCGCTCATAGCGCGCGTGATCGTCCCAGACCCGGCGCAGTAGCTGCTCGAGCTCCCAGACGTCGCCCTCGGTTCCGAAGTACTTCCGGTCGATCGTCTTGAGCTTGTCCTCGTTCTCGAGGATCTTGGCCCACAACTTGGCCCGCTCGACGGGGTCGTCGGTGAAGTTCTTGTTCAGGTACTCGTGCGAGTGCCGCCTGAGGTTGCCGAGGACGGTGAGAGCCTTACCGGCCGGGCTCACCAGCGAGGCCACGATCGTCACCACGAGGACCGCCACGATGACGCCGAGCGACAGGTAGGTGGGCACCTCCACCACGTCGACGTGCTCGCCCTGGTTGATGAACGGCAGGTTGTTCTCGTGGAGTGCGTGGAGGACCAGCTTCACGCCGATGAAGCCCAGGATCGCCGCCAGGCCGTACTTGAGGTAGACGAGACGGTCGAGGAGGCCGTCCAACAGGAAGTACAGCTGGCGGAGACCGAGCAGGGAGAACGTGGTCGCGGTGAAGACGATGAAGACGTTCTGGGTCAGACCGAAGATCGCGGGGATGGAGTCCAACGCGAACATGATGTCGGTGCCGCCGATCGCCACCATGACGATCATCATCGGCGTCATGACCTTCTTGCCGTTCTCGATTGTGAACAGCTTGTCGTGGTCGTAGTGTTCGGTCGCCGGAATGAACCTCTTGGCCAGGCGCACCACGACGTTGTCCGCGTCGTCGTCCTCGTCATCCTCGGCCAGGAGTCGGCCCGCGGTGATGATGAGGAAGATGCCGAACACGTAGAACAGCGCGCTGAACGCGGTGAGCAGAGCGGCGCCCACGAAGATGAAGGCGGTCCGCGCGATGATGGAGAACACGATGCCGAACAGCAGCGCCTTCTGCTGCCCCGCGCGGGGGACCTTGAAGCTGGTCAGCAGGAGCAGGAAGACGAACAGGTTGTCCACCGAGAGGGCCTTCTCGGTGATGTACCCGGCGAAGTACTCCACGCCCATCTGAGTGCCGCCGAAGATCCACACCAGGAAACCGAAGGCGATCGCGATGCCCACGTACAGGGCGGACCAGATGGCCGATTCCCTGAGCGTCGGGATGTGCTCCTTGCGGACATGGAAGAAGTAGTCGAACAGCAGCAGTGCGACGATGAGTGAGACCGCGAGGGTCCAGGCGAGCGGGGAGGCTCCCAACGGGGGTGTCCTTTCCGAGGAAGGCCGAGTGACCGGATTATCCTACGCGCCTCCACCGGAGTCGCCCCAGGTCAGTTTTTCCGCCGCACGAACATCGTGTGCTGCGCCTCCACCACCGTCGCGCCGCGGCTGTCCGTCACCACCGCCGTGTGGACGACGCTGCTGCTCGGCCGCTCGGAGAGTTGCTGCCTGATGGCGTCGGCCTCGGGGCCGGGGACGTCCACCACACACCGCAGTCTGCCCCGGCCGGGAGCCCGGAAATCGATCGTCGCGCTCTTGGTCCACACCTGGTAGCCGCCACCGAGCTGGCCGGACAGCAGTGCCCCGTAGAGGACGTCGGTCGCGGCGAACAGGGCGCCTCCGAACGCGGTGCCGTTGGTGTTGGCGGTCCACGGCGCGACGTGCATGCTCAGCTCCCCGCGGCTCCAGTCCGGGGCGACGTGCCGGATGCGGATGCCGGAGCCGAGCAGCGGCGGGTAGAGGGAGGCCAGCAGAGGGAACGCCCGGGGGCTGGAGGTGTATCGGTGCAGCAGCGTCTTGGGCACGCCCAGATCGTAACTTACCCGCGAGTCAGTTCAATCAGGTGATCCCGCCGGCGGGGCGTGGAAGCCCTGGTCGGGCGAACGCGGAGACCCGATGGCGGCGAGCCGTGGACAAAATCAGCCCCGCTGTCTAGACAAACGGCGGTGGTTTGTCTACGTTGGACGCATCACGTGGCGTGCGACACACGCCGCCGGGTTCGACCGAGGGAGTCCTCCAGATGCACACCGACCTCCAGACAGAGGAGACCGCGGCTCAGCCGTACCCCTGGACTGACGGCAAGCGATACCTGTGGCTACTCGGGCTCATCCCGGCCGGCGCCCTGTTCATCTCGCTCGGGCTGTTCTCGTGGTTCTCCCACGCCGGGTGGGGCACCGCCGCCGTGGTGGCCTGGTTCGTCGCGCCTTTCGTCGTGTTCGTGTTCATCCCCCTGCTCGACATGGTCGTCGGGGTGGACGGGCGGAACCCGCCGGAGGAGGTCATCGAACGCCTGGAGGCCGATCCGTTCTATCGCTGGTGTACGTACCTGTACATCCCGGTGCAGTACGCCGCCCTGATCACGGCCTGCTATCTGTGGACCGCGGACGACCTGTCGTTCTTCGGCCACGAGGGCGGGCTGGGCCTGGTGGCCAAGATCGGTATCGCCTGGGCCGTGGGGATCGCCGGGGGTATCGGCATCAACACCGCTCATGAGCTCGGCCACAAGATCGAGAACTCCGAGAAGTGGCTCTCCAAGATCGCCCTGGCCACCACCGCCTACGGCCACTTCTACATCGAGCACAACCGTGGACACCACGCCCGTGTCGCGACCCCGGAGGACCCGGCGAGCTCGCGTCTCGGCGAGTCGTTCTGGGCCTTCCTGCCGCGCAGCGTCGCAGGCTCCCTCGTCTCGGCCTGGGAGCTGGAGAAGAATCGTCTCGCTCGCCTCGGCAAGTCCCCGTGGAGCCTGCGTAACGACAACATCAACGCCTGGCTCATGACCGTGGTCCTGTTCGGTGCCCTCACCGCCGCCTTCGGCCTCGAGGTCCTGCCCTGGCTGATCCTGCAGGCGGTGTACGGGTTCAGCCTGCTGGAGGTCGTCAACTACCTCGAGCACTACGGACTGCGCCGCAAGAAGCTCGACAGCGGTCGCTACCAGCGCTGCCGGCCCGAGCACTCGTGGAACTCCGACCACCTGGTCACCAACATCTTCCTGTACCACCTGCAGCGTCACTCGGACCACCACGCCAACCCGATGCGCCGCTACCAGGTGCTGCGCACCACCGACGACGCCCCGCAGCTGCCCGCCGGGTACGCCGCGCTCATCGTGGTGGCCTACGTCCCGCCGCTCTGGCGCAGGATCATGGACCACCGGGTCCTCGAGCACTACGACGGCGACGTCACCCGCGCCAACATCCAGCCGTCCAAGCGGGAGCGGATCCTCGCGCGTTACTCCGCTCCGTCGGCCACCGGGACGAGCGCCGCGTCGAATGCGTCCACGACGCCGTCCGCCACTGCGACCGCCGTCCTGGATCCCGAGCCCGACGTGAACGCGGTCCGCGGTGCCGTCTCGCCGATCGGCACCTACGCCTGCCCCAACTGCGGCCACCACTACGTGGAGGCGCTCGGAGAGCCGCGGGAGGGCTTCGGCCCCGGCACCCCGTGGTCGGAGATCCCCGACGACTGGCAGTGCCCCGACTGTGGTGTCCGGGACAAGGTCGACTTCGTTCCGGTCAGCTGATCCCCGTCGTTCCCTGTGTTCCCAGCGTTCCCAGTGTTCCCAGCGTTCCCTTCAGGAGGTAACCCATGAAGATCTCGATCGATCCGGACCGGTGCGAGGGTCAGGCGGTGTGCGTCGGGCTCGCCCCGAAGGTCTTCGCCCTGGGCGACGACGACGAGGTGGTGCGCCTGCTCGTCGAGGACGTTCCCGAGGAACTGCAGAAGAGGGCCCGCAAGGCCATTGAGAAGTGCCCGATGGCGGCGCTCCGCGAGACCGGGTAGGCCGGGGCCGGTTACGGTGCCGGCCAGGCCGAGGGGTCCCGCCCGGTGCGCGCGAGAGCGGCGTGCCGGGGCGGGACCCCGGGGTCGTCGAAGCCCGGCACCGGGGCGGCGAACAACTCCGGCGCCGGGTCGTCGGCGAGGTCGGCCCGGACGAAGTCCAGGACGGCGCGTTCGAGCTCCTCGCCCCACGGCAGGTCGATGCCCTGGGAGACCGACAGGTCCCAGGCGTGGACCGCCAGGTCGAAGGTCTGCTGCGCGAGATAGTGCTCCACCGGCGCCAGACCGTAAGAGAGATGGACCTCCTCGTCGAGCGGGGTTCCACGCCACGAGGCGGCCACCGGGGCGCGCAGGGAGTGCCAGAAGGCCACGAGGTCGGGACCGGTGGCGTCGGAGAGCCGCAGGAGGGGCTCCTCGAGGTCCCCGGCCACCTCGTCGATCGTCCCACCGGCCAGCAGCCCCGGGACCCACATCTGCTCGTCCACGACGTGGGCCAGCACGTCTCGGGCGGTCCACTGGCTGCACGGCGTGGCCGCATCCCAGTCGGCGATGGTCGGCAGGACCCGGTCGTACAGGTCGACGGCCTGGGACTGCAGGGCGATCCAGTCGGTCATGGGCTCCATCATGCCCCGGCGCGACGGAGTGTTCCGGGCCGGTAGGTCTGGTCAGGGCTTGTCGAACCGCTCGCCCGCGCCCAACCGCTGCAGCCGCATCCACTCGCGCAGGCCGGCCGGGTCCCGCCTGGTCACCAGGAAGTACCAGCCGAAGCGCAGGATCTCCTGGGGGATGAGACGTCGGTTGCCGGGCTGGGTGAGCACATACCCGCGGTTGCGGTAGGTGAAGTGCCGCTTGACCGGGTCGTCGGGGAACTGGGTGTGCATGCGGCCGCCGAGGATCGGCTTGAACTCGTCCGAGCCCTGCGGGTGCAGGTACGCGGTGGTGAGACAGGTGCCGAAGGGCAGCCGGGACCGCACCAGCCGGCGGTGCATCTCCACCTCGTCGCCGCGGATGAACAACCGGAGGTCCGGCACGCCCACGCGGTCCAGGCAGTCCGCGGTGAACAGTGCGCCGTTGAACAGGGAGGCGATGCCGGGCAGGAGATCGGAACCATCCGCGACCGCGGCTGCTGTGTCCGTCGGGCCCACTGCCGCGTCCGTCGGGCCCACTGCCGCGTCCGTCGGGCCCATTGCCGCGCCCGTCGGGCCCGCCTCCCGGGCGACGCGGCCACCCTTGTCGTCGGCGAACAGTTCGGACCGCCAGCGCCGCCACACCACTCCGCGCCGCAGGGGGAAGGCCAGGCGGTCGGGTTCGGCGAGGTCGCACACGACCGGCGAGACCTCGGCCAGTCCGTGGCGGTCCATGCAGGCCATCAGCGTGGCCAGGACCTCGGGGCCCTCGGGCCTGCCGTCGTCGTCCGCGCACCACACCAGGTCGGCGCCGGTGGCCAGGGCGTGGAGCATGCCCAGCGCGAATCCGCCGGCGCCACCGAGGTTGTGCTTCGAGCCCAGGTAGGTGGCCTCGACGGGCTGCGCCTCGACGAGCTCACGCACCGCATTCTCGTCGGCGTTGTCCACCACCACGAGGTGGTCGACGGGCCGGGTCTGCCCGCACACCACCTCGAGCGAGGCGCGGAGCTGCTCGAGCCGTCGGTGGGTGACCACCACGGCCACCACTCGCCGCGAATCGCCCGGCCCCTGCCCGGTTGCGCGCCCGGATCGCTCGCTTCCGGTGGGAGTACGCGCCCCCTCGGGTCCATATCGGGCGCGCGAGCCCGATCCGGGGTCCGAGCCGGGGCCCGCACCCGGGCCGGAGCCGCCCTCAGGCCTCACGCTCCATCCTCTCCATGTAGGCGGCGATGGACCGCCCGGCCTCGGGGCCCTCGTAGGCGGTGACGATCTCCTCGATGCTGCCCCGTTGCCGGATGCGTCCGTGGTCGATCCACATCGCCGAGTCGCACAGCTGCGCCAGGAACTCGTTGGAGTGGGAGGCGAACACCAGCATGCCGGACCGGGAGACCAGGTCCGCCAGCTTGATCCGCGCCTTCTTCATGAACTCGGCGTCCACCGCGCCGATGCCCTCGTCGAGCAGCAGGATCTCCGGGTCGATCGAGGTCACCACGCCCATCGCCAACCGGACGCGCATCCCGGTCGAGTAGGTGCGCAGCGGCATGTCCAGGTAGTCACCGAGCTCGGTGAAGTCGGCGATCTCCTCGACCTTGGCCTTCATCTGCTTGCGGGTCTGGCCCAGGAACAGGCCGCGGATGATGATGTTCTCGTATCCGGTGATCTCCGGATCCATGCCCACGCCGAGGTCGAACACCGGGGCCACGCGTCCCCGGATCCGGGCGGCGCCGCGGGTGGGTTCGTAGATTCCGGACAGCAGCCGCAGCAGCGTGGACTTGCCGGCACCGTTGTGTCCCACCAGCCCGATGCGGTCACCTTCCCGGAGGGACAGCGTGATGTCTCGCAGGGCCTCGACGACGACGACGTTGGACGAGTTCCGCCCGATCGCGCCGCCGGCGGAGCCGAGGACGGCCTTCTTCAGGGAGCGGGACTTGGCGTCGAAGATCGGGAAGTCCACGCACGCGTCCACGCAGTCGATGGACACGCCGCCGGGGGTCGGGGTGGCGGGGCTCATGGGATGTACCTCCTACACCCAGTACGGGACTCGGGAGCGGAACCGGCGCAGCGCGACAAAGGCGAGGATCAGACCGACGGCCGTGCAGGCCAGGACGATCCACCAGTGGTACGCGGCGACGGGTTGGCCGATCATGGGGGCGCGCACGATCTCCAGGTAGTGATAGAGCGGGTTGAGTTCGGCGATGCGAGCCCGGTCCGCGATCTCCCCGCCCTGTTCGTACAGCGTCTGGGTGGTCCACACGATGGGGGTCATGTAGAACAGCAGCTGCACCAGGGAGTCCAGGAGCGGCGCGATGTCGCGGAATCGGGTGGCGAGGATGCCGAACAGCATGGCCACCCAGACGCCGTTGACCATGAGGACCGCCAGGCCCAGAACGGCCAGTAGCAGGTCCCAGCCCAGCGGGCGCGGGTAGATCAGCATGAGCACGACCCAGATCACCAGGTTGTGGCAGAGGAACAGGAACTGCCGCCACACCAGCCGGTAGACGTGGACGCTCAGCGCGCTCGGCAGTTGTTTGATCAGGCCCTCGTTGGAGATGAAGACCTCCGAGCCCTCCTTGATGCAGCCGGAGATGAATCCCCAGAGGATCAGTCCCACGGTGACGTGGGGGAGGAACTCGGCCAGCGGGATCTGGAACAGGATCGAGTACAGCAGCCCCAGAGCGGTCGCCATGACGCCGGTGGCGATGGTGATCCACAACGGGCCCAGGGTCGAGCGGCGGTAGCGCTGCTTGATGTCCTGCCACCCCAGGGAGAGCCACAACTCCCGCTGACCCAGCCCCTGGCGGAGGTCGGCCACGGCCCGGCGGAAGGTCTGGGAGTCGCTGACGATCTCGCTGCGGACGCGCTCGTCGGGGAGCGTCGCCGAAGCGGGGTCGGGAGTGGGCTGGTCCTGCACGAAGGCGAAGCCTACTAGAGGTGTGGCCGGTGGCAGCCCCGCAGACAGGGCGCGTACACATGAGTCATGACGACCAGCACCCAGATCCAGCTCGTCAGCCGCCCGCGTGGCTGGCCCACCCATGACGACTTCCGCACCGTCGTCGTCGACCTCCCCGACCTCGCCGAGGGCGAGGTGCGCGTGGCCAACGAGTTCCTCTCCGTGGACCCCTACATGCGCGGCCGGATGAACGAGGGCCGCTCGTACATCCCGCCGTTCGAGCTGAACGAGACCATGACCGGTGGCGCCGTCGGGCGGGTGGTGGAGTCCCGCTCCGACGCCCACCCGGTCGGGTCGGTCGTGATGCACGATCTCGGCTGGCGGGACGTCGCGCAGGGCGGCGGCCGACAGTTCCGGGTGGTTCAGGAGATCGAGGGTGTCCCGATCTCCGCGTACCTGGGGATCCTCGGGACCACGGGCCTCACCGCGTATGTGGGCCTGCTGCACATCGGGCGCTTCCGGGAGGGCGAGTCCGTCTTCGTCTCCGGGGCGGCCGGGTCCGTGGGGTCGGCAGTCGGTCAGATCGCCCGACTCATGGGCGCATCGAAGGTCGTCGGTTCGGCCGGGAGCGCGGAGAAGGTCGACAAGGCCATCAGCGACTACGGGTTCGACTCCGCGCTCAACTACCGTGAAGGCCCGGTCCGCACGCTCCTGCGCGAGCACTTCGGCAGCGCCGACGGCGAGGGTATCGACGTGTACTTCGACAACGTCGGTGGCGACCACCTCGAGGCCGCACTGGACCTGATGAACGATGACGGTCGGCTGGCCCTGTGCGGGGCGATCAGTTCGTACAACGCCACCGAGCGTTCGCCGGGCCCGGACAACCTCTGGCACGCCATCACCCGCGGGCTGACCCTCCAGGGCTTCACGGTCAACAAGTACATGCACCTGTTCAAGGAGTTCGCGGAGAAGGTCGGTCCGTGGGTGGCCTCGGGCGAGATCGTCTTCGACGAGACGGTCGTCGAGGGCATCGACAACTCGGTCGACGCGTTCCTCGACCTCATGCGCGGGGCCAACGTCGGGAAGATGCTCGTCAAGATCTGATCCGAGGGGTCGGCCCGACCGCGGTGCCGCCGTGGGGCAGGGTGGACGCATGACGTCGACTCGCCGAGCCGCGCCCACCTCCCGCCTGCGACGACGGGCCCGGCGTCGGCTCGACGCCACGCGGGCCGCGGCGGACGCGCGCTGGGGTCGACCCCGTGAGGCCCACCTGCCCGTCTACCTGGTCGCGCCGGCCGGTCATCCCAACCACGGTGACGAGCAGTTGCTGGCCGGGTGGCTGCGGTACCTGCGTCACCGGCTCCCGGGAACGCCGGTGGTGGTGGACTGCCACACGCCAGGGCAGGCGGCGGTCCTCCACCACGGCGAGCACCCGGACGTGCTGTTCACCGACACGCTGTGGCGCCTGGCGGGGGAGGCCGTGGACGAGGCCGTGGACGAGGCCGTGGAGGAGGCGGTGGGGTTCTGCCGTCGCGCGATCGGCGACCTCGGGGTCAGGCCCGCGCTCGCCTCGGGCATCGGGTTGCTGCGCAGCGCGTCGGTCGTGCACCTGATCGGCGGGGGGTACGTCAACGACCTGTGGCCGCACCATCTCGGCGTGGTCGCGGGGGCGGGAGAGGCCGGGAGGCGGGCCGGTGCTCGCGTGGTGGCCACGGGGCAGGGCTTCGTGCCGTGCGACGACGCCGAACGGCTGGCGGGGGCGTTGCGCGACTATCACCTGGTCACCGTCCGGGACGCGGCCTCCTGTGAACTCCTGGAGAGCTCGGGGGTCCCGGTCCGTCATGTGGCCGACGACGGCTGGCTCGCGCTGTCCGTCGCCGGGGGAGTGGAGGCCGGCGACCACCCCGTCTACTCCTCCGATCCGGACACCAGTCGCGACCTGGTGCTCTGCGCCCAGTCCGACCTGGTGGAGCCGGAGGTCCTCGCCGACGCCGTTGGGCGAGTGCTCGCAGAGTGGGCGGTGCCGGGCGAGCGGATCACGGTGGTCGAGTCGATCCCCGGTGGCGACCGCGTGGTGTGGGACATGGTCTGTGCGCGCGCCGAGGCCGCGTCCGGCGCAGGTGGCGACGACGACGAGGTGGGGCGCGCTCTGGCGGGCCTGCGCCTGACACGCGCGCGCTTCGTGCCGTTCCAGGAACTGTGGTCGACGGGTCTTCCCGCCCGGCCCGGCCAGGTCTGGCTGACCAGCCGCTTCCACCCTCATCTCTTCGCGGCGGCCCGCGGCGCCTCGGGGGTGGCCCTGCGGACGGGCTCGGCCTTCTACGACGTCAAGCACGGATCCCTGCAGGCCGCCGGCTCGCCGTGGGAGGCGGTGGCTCCGCACGCGACCTCCTCGATCGCGATGCCCGCTGCGGGCGGTGTCGCGCCGGCGACGGTCGACGCGCTCGTGTCGGGGGCCGAGCGGCTGGCGGAGGAGATCTACGCCGCGGCGTCCCGATGAGGAGCCCAGATCCGCGGCGGAGATGAGAAGGGGTGCCCGCGCTCCAGTCGACTTCGTGGTCGCCGCTCGGGCTTTGTGCAACTAGTTGCATAAAACGGTGGGCGGCCGTACGGTCGGGGACAGCCGACCCCATACCGGTCTCGAAAGGACAGCTCATGGCCCTTCCCTCCGTGCTCGCCGGCCCGCTCACCGTCCCGGTGGTCGCCTCGCCGATGTTCATCTATTCCGGCCCGGAATTGGTGGCCGCGCAGTGTCAGGCCGGGGTGATCGGGTCGTTCCCGGCGCTCAACGCGCGACCGCAGTCGGCCCTCGGGGAGTGGCTGGACCAGGTCACCGAGAGCAACGCCGCCTTCGCCGCGGCGAACCCGGACCGGTACGTGGCCCCGTTCGCCGTCAACCAGATCGTCCACCGGTCCAACGACAGGCTCGAGCAGGATCTGGCGACCGTCGTCGAGCACGAGGTGCCGATCGTCATCACCTCCCTCGGTGCCCGTACCGAGGTCAACGAGGCAGTCCACTCCTACGGCGGCATCGTGCTGCACGACGTGATCAACGACAGGTTCGCCCGCAAGGCCATCGAGAAGGGGGCCGACGGGCTGGTGGCGGTGGCCGCCGGCGCCGGGGGACACGCCGGGACGCAGTCGCCGTTCGCCCTGATCCAGGAGATCCGCGAGTGGTTCGACGGCCCGCTGCTGCTGTCCGGGGCGATCGCCCACGGCCGGTCGATCCTCGCCGCGCAGGCCGCCGGCGCCGACCTGGCATACGTGGGCTCGGCGTTCCTCGCGACCGAGGAGTCCCGCGCGGCCGACGAGTACAAGCAGATGATCGTCCGGAGCAAGGCGGAGGACATCGTCTACAGCAACCTCTTCACCGGCATCCACGGGAACTACCTCCGGGGCAGCATCGAGGCGGCCGGGCTGGACCCGGACGACCTACCCGTCTCGGATCCCACGGCCATGGACTTCGGCTCCGGTGGGGGCGCGGACTCCAAGGCGTGGCGGGACATCTGGGGCGCGGGCCAGGGCGTGGGCGCTGTCTCCACGTCGGGCACCGTGCGCGAACTGGTCGAGCGGCTCCGCGCGGAGTACGAGCAGGCGGCGTCCGCCCTGGCTGCGCGCTGACACCGTGTCACTGAAGTTCGCGATTCTCACCTCTCTGACCGAGCGGGCGGGGAGCGGGATCGAGCTGGCACGGCGGTTCGACAAGTCGATCGGGTACTTCTGGCCGGCCACCCACCAGCAGATCTACCGGGAGCTCGACCGGCTGGCGGAGTCCGGGCTGATCCGGGAGCTCCCTCTCGATGGCGCCCCCTCGCGGGGTAACCCGCGTCGTTTCGAGGTCACCGGGGACGGCCGGAGGCTGCTCACCGAGTGGATCCGCGAACCGGACGAGCCGGACCCGATGCGGTCCACCATGGCGGTGCGGGTGCGTGCCGCGGCCGCGACGGGGGCGGTCGACGAGGTCCGGGAGGCGCTGCGGCATCACCGGGACCAGCGGGCCGACAATCTCCGCCGGTACCGCGAGATAGAGGACCGGGATTTCGCCCGGCCCGACCCGGCCGACGCCCGCGATCTCCTCCAGCACCGCGTGCTCACGCTGGGGATCCAGGTGGAGCAGGCGTGGGTGAGGTGGTGCGACGAGGTGCTCGAGATGCTGGACCAGCTCCCGGCGGGCTGAGAGTCGCCCTCCGGAACACGGCGCCGGCACGTCAGCCGACGGTCAGCAGGATCTTCCCGTGGCTCTCCCCCGACTCGAGCAGGGCCAGCGCCTCCGCCGCGCGCTCGAGCGGGATCTCCCGGGACACGCGGGTGGTCACGTCACCCGCCGCGACCATCGGCCACACGCAGTCCACCACCTCCCGGCAGATGCCGGTCTTGCCCCCGGGACCGTCGACCGGGCGGGCACGGAGGTTGGTGGCCAGCACGCCGGCTCGGCGGGGGAGCAGGGCCCCCAGGTTCAGCTCTCCCTTCACCCCGCCCTGCATGCCGATCACGATCAGTCGGCCGTCCGGGGCGAGTGAGGCGATGTTGGGCTCGAGGTACTTCGCGCCCATCACGTCGAGGATCAGGTCGACGCCACGGCCCCGCTCGTCCGCGTCGGTCCATTCTCTGACCCGGTCAGGGAAGTCCTCCTCGCGGTAGTCGATGACCAGGTCGGCGCCGAGCTCGCGACACTTCCGCACCTTCTCCGGGCCTCCGGCGGTGGTGGCCACGCGGGCGCCGAGCGCGCGGCAGACCTGGATGGCGTGCGAACCGATGCCCCCGGCCCCGCCGTGGATCAGCACCCGCGGGGCCCCGAGGTCCGTGTCGCCCCAGCGGGCCTCGGGAGACAGGACGCCGCGGCCGAGCCCGCCGGTCATGACGAGGTTGGACCACACCGTGCACGCCACCTCGGGCAGCGTCGCGGCCTCGTGGAGTGATACGCCGGCGGGAACGGGCATGACCTGCCCGGCCGGCACGGCCACCTTCTCGGCGTACCCGCCGCCGACCAGGAGCGCGCACACCTCGTCGCCGATGGCCAGGCCTTCGACGCCTTCGCCCACGGCCGAGATCAGTCCGGAGCACTCGAGTCCGAGGATCTCCGACGCCCCGGGCGGCGGCGGGTAGAGGCCCTGGGACTGCAGGAGGTCGGCGCGGTTGACGGCCGTGGCCGCCACGTCGATGAGGACCTCGCCGGGCCCGGGGTGCGGATCGTCCACCTCGGTCAGCCGGAGGGAATCGGGACCGTTGGAATACTCGATGGCCTTCATGCCTCGACCGTAGCCGCGATGGCCGCGGCCGGCAGCCGGGCTGGGTGTGGGCGGGAGGGTCCACTACGATGAGCAGCGTCGTCCACGCGTGTTCCACGTGGAACCACGCGCCCTGGCGTGTCGTGGCGGACGACGGGGAAGTGTGGCAGAGCGGCCGAATGCACTCGCCTTGAAAGCGAGCGTGCCTAAACAGCACCGGGGGTTCAAATCCCTCCACTTCCGCCCCGGACGTCGACGTGGCCGCACTCAGGCGTAGTAGCCCTCTCGCAGGTTGATGCCGTGCTCGACCCACGCCTTGAGTGCGGTGAGCATCATCGTCCACCCCTCGCAGTTGCCGAAGGCGCTCTCCGCGCCGCCGGGCGTCACGCGCCAGGCCCGCTCGGTGATCGTGACCAGCGTGCGCGCGCCGTCGTCGATCGGTTCGAACTCGAAGACCGTGGTGGTCTCGGTGTCCGTGGCCTCGACGCCCTCCCACCTGATGACCAGTCGCCGGGGTGGATCGGCCTCGACCACCGTCACCGGGAATCGGCCGGGGAAGTCGGCGAACTCCCACGAGACCTCCGCGCCCGGCTCGAGCCTGCCACGGGCGCCCCCGGTGGTGAAGTAGCGGGACAGTTGCGCGGGGTCGGCCACGGCCTCGTAGACGGCGTCGACGGGCCGCCCCACGCGGCCCGAGACGGTGAAGGTCAGTTCTCTCAGCACTCCAGACATGTTGTACATTTACAACATGTATGACGGTGCGCGCAAGGGTGCGGACGACGACGACGCCGTGTTCAAGGCTCTCGCCGCCCCGATACGGCGGCGCATGCTGGACGCGCTCAAGGACTCGCCGCGCACGACCGGCGGTCTCTGCGCCCTGTTCCCCGACATCGACCGCACCACGGTGCTGCAGCACCTGCGCGTGCTCGAGCGCGCCGACCTGGTGGCGGGCCGCAAGGTCGGCCGCGAACGCCACCTGTCGCTCGCACCGCTGCCGATCAAGCGGATCCACGACCGGTGGATCGGTGAGTACGCCCGCGCGGCGGTCGATCTGCTCGAACAGCTCGACGCAGAAGGCGACCACCTAAACCACCAGGACGAATAATCACCTGTTTACACACGGTGGTCCCTGCTGGGATGATCAGAGAGATCTCGCAGTGAGAGTGGGGCCGTCCACCGCCGTCGAGCGGCGACCCGGCCCCACCACCACATCCTCTGAGCGCGACGAACCGCCGGGAGTGCGCCATGGTCGGCACGAGCACCGCCATCCGTCAGATGCGTGGGGGCGTCGCGTGCGCCCTCGCCCTCCTCCTCCTGGTCTGCGCCGGTGTCGGCGCCGGATCGGGAGCGGCCGGGGCCCAGTCCGCCGCTCCGCCACCCGTGCCTCTGCCGTCCGCCGATCCGTTCTACACCCCGGACGGGCCGATCGCCGATCTCGCGCCGGGAACGGTGATCAAGAGCAGGACCATGACCTACGGGTCGCTCGAACTCGCCACACCGCTCACCAGCACCCAGGTGCTCTACCGGACCACCGATCAGGCGGGCGCGCCGAGCGCGACGGTCGCGACGGTTCTCAGGCCCCTGGTCCCGGGGCCCCCGAGGCTCATCTCCTACCACATGGCCTACGACGCGCTGGGCTCCGAATGCGACCCCTCCTACACCCTGACCGGGAACGGTGCCCCGGGCCGGGCCGCGATCGCCGAGCAGGGTGTGATCGGCGGATATCTCGCGGCCGGCTACACCGTCGTCGTTCCCGACTACGAGGGACCGGACCTCGAGTGGACGATCGGGCGCCAGTCCGGCTACGCCGCCCTGGACGGTGTCCGCGCCACGATCGACCATCTGGGACTGCCGGCGTCGACGCCGGTGGGGCTGGCCGGATATTCCGGCGGGTCCGTGCCCACCCAGTGGGGTGCCGAGGTGGCGCCGACCTACGCCCCGGAACTCAACATCGTCGGCGCGGCCGCCGGAGGACTGCCGGTCAACGTGGCCCACAACCTCCCGTACGTGAGCGGGAGCGCCACATGGGCCGGGGTCATCCCCGCGCTCGTCGTGGCATATCAGCGAGCGTATGGGATCGACACCGACAGTTTCCTGTCGGACTACGGCCGCCACCTCGTCGAGATCGTCAGCTCGCAGTGCATCAACGCCTTCGCCGCCGACTACCCCGGACTCACCGACGCCCAGATGGTCCGCGCCCCGTACACGTCCCTGCTGGACATCCCGGCGGTGGTGAGCGCGATCGGGGACAACGTGATGGGCACGGCGGGCACGCCGAGGGTCCCGATGCTGCTGGCCGTGGGCGACGTCGACGGGATCGGCGACTCGGTCATGGTGACGGCGGATGTCGCCGGTCTGGCGTACGAGTACTGCACCCGCGGTGTGGCGGTGACCTACGCGCAGTACGACGGCCTCGCCCACTCCGAGGCGTTCGCACCCTTCCAGGTGCAGACGGCCCAGTTCCTCGCCGACCGGTTCGCCGGCCTCGCACCCACCACCAACTGTCAGGGGACCTGAGCATGTCGACCTTCTTCTCCGCCCGGCCCCACCGCGCGCTGAGTGCGGGGTTCTACAAGGATCCGGATTTCGACTACGAGGTGCGGTGCCTGCTCGGGGCCGTCGCCTACGGCGCCGCCGAGGCCGGGGAGGTCCTGGCGACCGTGGACGGGGTCGGCGACGGCGACCACGATCACTGGTTCCACGCCTGGCACGACCTCGGGAGCAGGGTCCACGCCGCGGCGGACCGGGAGGCGGCGGCCGGTCGGACGGTGACCGCGTCGATGGCCTACCTCCGAGCGTCCACGTATCTCGCGGTGGCGGTGAACGCGGCCAGCGGCCTGCGGGACGAGGGGCAACTGACGTCGACGTTCCGCCTCCAGCGTGCGAGCTGGGAGCGCTTCGTCGACACCACCGACCGGGTGATCGAACGGGTGTCCATCCCATGGGAGAAGGACACGATGCCCGGGTGGTTCCTCCGGCCGTCGACCGACCCCGGACCCCGCCGGACACTGGTGATGGTCAACGGCAGCGACGGGGCGACCAGTGGGCTCTGGCACAACGGTGCGGCCGGCGCGCTCGCGCGCGGATACAACGTGCTGCTCTTCGACGGACCGGGCCAGCAGTCGATGCTGTTCGAGCGCGGGATCGGCTTCCGCCCGGACTGGGAGTCGGTCCTCACCCCCGTCGTCGACTTCCTCCTGGACCGCTCCGACGTCGACGCCGGAGCGCTGGCCGTGTACGCCATCAGTCAGGGCGGGTTCTGGGTCTCGCGGGCGCTGGCCTACGAACATCGCTTCGCCGCCGCGGTCGCCGACCCCGGAGTGGTGGACGTGGCGGCGTCGTGGACCGCGCACATCCCGTCCAGCCTGATGACGCTGTTCCGCGCGGGCAAGAAGGAGGCGTTCGACCGCGACATGTCACTCGGGATGAAGTTCTCCTCCTCCACTGCGCGGACGTGGGCCTTCCGTGCCCGACCGTACGGGGAGACCGGGTACTTCGACACCCTCGCCGCGGTCCACCGCTACTCGCTGACCGCCGACGAGATGTCGGACATCACCACCCCACTGCTCGTGACCGACCCGGAGGACGAGCAGTTCTGGCCCGGCCAGTCCGAGCGGCTCGCCGAGGGCGCGGGCGGCCCCACCGAACTGGCCCGGTTCACCGCTGCCGAGGGTGCGAACTACCACTGCCAGCCGCTGGCCCGACAGCTCACCGATGCGCGGATGTTCGGCTGGCTCGACACGGTCCTGGGTTGACCTGACCGCCGGCTCGCGCCGATCTCGGCTCAGGCCGTGGTCTCGTGGAGTTCCGCCGCCGACACGTGGCGGATGATCTCGAGGACCCGCGGGTAGGCGCGGGAGTCCCCTGACACGAGGGAGCCGTGGTCCTCGTCGTTGAACAGGACCATCTTGGCCTTCCCCCCGGCGCGGCCGACCGCGTCCACATAGCGCTGGGAGTTCTCCGGCCCCACGGTCACGTCGCGCGCGCCGTGCATGGCGACCACCGGGGTATCTGTCGCGATGTTCTGGATCGGATCGACCTTCGCGTAGCGCTCCGGCACCTCCGCCGGGGTCCCGCCGATCGCGGTGACGATCCTGTCGTCGCCATGGGTGGCCGCGTAGACCATGTCCAGAGGGCCGGCGATCGAGATCACCCGCGTCGGGCGGAACGCCGGTTTGGCGCCGACCTCGTCGTCGTCCAACGTGTGTCGCGTTCCGGCCCACACGGCGAGCTGGGCTCCCGCGCTGTGCCCCACCACCAGTTCGTCGTCGGTGGTGATCTGCGGGAACTTCTTGTCCACCTCGACCACGTGGTCCATAGCGCTCGCGACGTCGTGGAACGTGGTCGGCCATCCGCCGCCCGAGCCCACCCGTCGGTACTCGATGTTGTAGACGGCCATCCCGCGGTTGGCCAGCGTTCGGGCGAGCGGGTCGAACGAGTCGGCCCCGATCTGGTCCCGCCACGCCCCGCCGTGGATGAGGACCGCCAGGGGGATGGAGTTGGGGAGCTGCTCCCCGGCGGGCAGGTAGAGGTCCGCCCAGTTCTGCTCCGGATCCGAGGTGCCGTTCGTGGGGTACTCGAACCGCTGGACGGTGACCTCGTCGAGCCTCGCCGGGGCGCGGAGGTCGGTCACCACGACCGGCGCCGCGCCGGTGGTCACACATCCCGACCCCAGTGCCAAGGCGATCGCCAGGACCACGCCGATCCGCGCGGCTCTCGTGGGGCGGAGACAACGTCGTCGCTGCAGCATGACCACCATTTTCTCAGGCACGAATCAGAAAGAAGGAATAGCCGACTCATGCTGGACGCAGTCGCCGTTCACCACAGTCCGGTGAGGGGCGCCGGACGGCGTGGTGAAATCGATCTTAGAATGAGCGGCGCGAAAAACCTAAGGGTTCCCTACCGGATTCCGGTGACCGCAGGTGAGGAGGAATGTCGGGCCGCGATCTGCAGGCGGGCGGCGGTCTCCACGCCTACCGGAGCACCCGGACCCGCCCGGTGTCGGGCGCGCTCAGGGGGCCCTCGTCGGTGACGTACCGGATGAGCGCGTCGATGTCCGTCAGGCCCGCCTCCCGGCGATCCCCCCGCTCGGCGAGGGGCGAGCCCCTGAACTCGGGAGAGGAGAGGAACTCGTTGACCACGACGGTGTACTCGCGGTCGGGATCGACCGGCTGGTCGTCGACCAGCAGTTCGGAGACCCTCGCGCCTGCCGGTCGCCGGGTGTCCACGGTGTAGCGCACGTTGGACGAGACCGCCGGGCCGTTGTCGCCGATGTCGTCGGCGAAGTGGTCGAACGCCGCTCGCAGTTCCCGCCCCGTCACGGTGACCAGGTAGAGGCGGTCGCCGTAGGGCTGCACGGTGTGCAGGGTCGCGTAATCCAGGGGGCCCTGGGGCAGGTCTGTCCGCAGCGAGTCCGGGTTGGACAGCGCGAGCTGGGCGCCCCTTCCCCGGGTGGCGTGGAGTTGGCAGTCGGCGATCACGTCGGCCAGCGGGGACTCCCCGTTGGAGTCCATCCTCCGGGGGATCGTCTCGGTGGCGGAACCGAGGGGCGTGCGGGCCTCCGCGGTCGCGGCGGCACCGGCCTGGCGCGCGAGTTCCTCGGTGCCCGGGTCGGGTGCGATGTCGGCGTTCACCGTCTGGTTGAACGCCGAGGTCTGGGGACGGATCACGTCGCCGGTGGCGGGATCGACGGCGAGGTCGACCACGGCGACCGACCGTCCGTGTGATGCCGGCGCCACCACGACACGCTCCTCGTTCTCCGCGTCCCTGACCCGGCAGGTGGCGGGACCGCCCGAGGCGCCGACGATCAGCGCGTCGACCGCGGGGTCGAGGCGCGTGATCAGGTCGAGCTCGGTGAGTTCCTCCGGGCAGGCACCGGGATCGAGGTTGCCGTGCACCGTGGTGGACTGCACCAGCCCCACGATCGCCTCCACGCCGAGGAACTGCAACGCGTCGACAGTCTCGTTGACCGCTTTCACGGGGTCGGAGAGCCGGGTGGTGGTCTCCGGGGCGCTGTCGGAGGGGACGGTGACCGCCACGATTCCCACACGCACGTCCCCGACCCGCTGGATCGCGAACGGGAAGGTGGGTGCGGCGTCGGGGGAGGGGATGACGTTGGAGGCCAGGAAGGGGAAGGCCGCGCCCCGGAACGGGGGAAGGGGCGGGTCCACCCGGCAGTCCTGCTCCGTACGGCACGCCGGTCGGACCAACTCGCGGATGTGGTCGGCGCCCTTCTCCAGCTCACGCCTCCCGACGCCCGCTCCGTTGACCCCGAGGCGGTTGAAGAACTCGACGGTCGGCCGGTCACCCAGCAGCGCAGCCTCCGGGGACGTCCCGCCGATGGAGTCACCGGTGGCGAGCAGCATCGCGTCGCCGGACTGGTCTCGCAGCTTGCCCACCGTCGCGGCGAGGTGCGACCCCCCGCCCGCCGGTCGCACGTTCCCCGAGCCGTCCCGGAGCTGGCCCTGGAACCCCACCGGTCGGGTGAGCGCGCCGGAGAACTCCCCGATTCCGAGGATCCGCACCGACTGCGTCTCCACCGAGGGCGTCCACGGCCGGCCCGACTCGCCGGGGCGGGCGTCGGCGGCGGGGGCGGGGGCGAGGGTGAGGACCAGCGCGCCGATGGTCGTGATCACCAGCGTGATGACCCCGGCGAGGCGACGGGGCGAGGTCTCCGCGCCGCGGACGGCGGCGGCTGACTGTGAACCCGACCACAGGGCGACCTGGATGGGCGAGGAGTTCACGCTGTCCCATGAACTCTTCTGTCTCATCCGGCTCCTTCGGGTCCCGCCCAGGTCGGGCACGCGGACACGTGGGGCCGCGAGCGGGAGCACCACTCCGCCCCCTCGAACCCCGACCACTGTGCCGGTGCGAGGTCACGGGAGCCCGCCGGAACAGTCACGTTCCGATCACAAAAGTGCGGGCGGCGGCGAGTAGGCGGTCGTTTTCCGCCGGGTCGCCGATCGTCACCCGCACCCCGTCTCCGGCGAAGCACCTCGTGATGACGAGGTGGTCGCGGCAGTGTGCGTCGAACGCCGCCGCGGCGTCCCCGAGCGGCAGCCACACGAAGTTGGCCTGGCTGTCCGGGACGGCGTGCCCGAGTCCGAGCAGCGCCTCACGGACCCTTTCCCGTTCCGCGACCACCGCGTCCGTGCGGGCGCGGAGCTCGTCACCGGCCTCGAGGCATGCGATCCCCGCGGCCTGGGCGAGCGAGCTCACCGAGAAGGGGACGACCATCTTCCCCACCGATGCCACCAGCCCCGCTGGTCCGGTGAGGTAGCCCACGCGCAGGCCCGCCAGACCGTACGCCTTGGAGAACGTCCGCAGTGCCACGACGTTCGGCCGGGCCATGGACTCGGCGACGCCGTCGATCGGGTCCTCGGATCGGAGGTACTCGTAGTAGGCCTCGTCCAGCGCCACGGTGACCCGCTCCGGGATGCGGTCCAGGAACGCGGTGAGCGCGGCCCGGGAGACCGCCGGACCCGTGGGGTTGTTGGGGGTGCACGCGAAGATGACCCGGGTCCGGTCGGTCACGGCATCGGCGAGGGAGTCGAGATCGAGGGTGCCGTCGGAGCGGTTGGGGATCGCGACGGGGACGGCGTGGGCGATGCGCGCGATGATCGGGTACGCCTCGAACGATCTCCAGCCGAAGAGCACCTCGTCCCCCGGGGCGCACACCGCCTGCACGAGTTGCTGGCACAGCGCGACCGACCCGCACCCCGCCGTGACGTTCTCCGACGGGATACCGAGGTACTCCGACAGCCGGGAGACGAGGGCCCCGGCCGTGATGTCCGGGTAGCGGTTCACCCCTGCCGCCGCGTCCACGATTGCGGCCGCCACGCTCGGGAGCGGGCCCGCGGTCGTCTCGTTGGAGGCGAGCTTGATCGCGCCCGGGACGGTGGCGCCGGGTACGTACGAGGGGATGGCGTCGAGGTCGGTGCGCACGTCGGGGGACATGCGTCCAGAGTAGGTCCACCGGGTGACGGCGGGGTGTCCGGCCGTTTTGCGCACCCCGCCGACCGGTGTGTACTGTTATCCCTCGTTGGCTCAGCAGAGCCTCCAGGAGGCGTGCCAGAGCGGCCGAATGGGACTCACTGCTAATGAGTTGTCCTCCTTAAAGGGGACCGGAGGTTCAAATCCTCTCGCCTCCGCCATGCCGGAGCACCGGGTGACCGGATGAACTGGCACGACAGATGAATACTGCGCCCGTAGCTCAATGGATAGAGCACTTGACTACGGATCAAGAGGTTAGGGGTTCGAGTCCCTTCGGGCGCACAGCAGGTATCGGCAACGCCCTCGTCCCTCCGGACGGGGGCGTTCGTCGTCCGCCGTCCCTCTGCGGATCACCGGCGGCGGGTCCCGGGCGCGGGGGTGGGGCCGACGGTACGACGACGACGAGGCCGGCCGCTTCGTAGGCTGTGCCGATGCCCACGCCCGCTCGAGATGCGCTCCGCCGCAACGCCGGCCATCTGGCGTCGGTGGCTCTGGTGATCATGTGGAGCTCGGGCTATGTCGGCGCCGAGCTCGGGACCCGGACCGGGGGGACCCCGCTGCAGCTGCTCGGGTGGCGGTTCTCGATCCTGGGGGTGCTGCTGCTCTCCGTCTGCCTCGTGCTGGGCGTGCGGTTGGCCGACCGGAGGGCGTGGGCGCGGCAGGCGGTGTTGGGTATGTTCAGCCAGGCCGTGTTCCTGTTCATGATCTTCGAGGGCGTCGCGCGCGGTGTCGACGGCGGGACGGCGGCGCTGATCGCGGCCCTGCAGCCGCTGCTCGTGGCGACCGTCGCGGGCAGGTTCCTCGGGGAACGGACCACGCCGGTCATGTGGTTCGGCATGCTGCTCGGGATGGCCGGCGTGGTGGTGGTGGTCTCTGGCGGCCTGGGTGCCGGGAGTGCGCCGTGGTGGGCGTACCTGTTCCCGGTGGCCGGGATGCTGAGCCTCGCCACGGGGACGGTTCTCACCCAGCGCCTCAGGCCGACGGAGACCCTGCTCCAGGCGATCACCATGCAGTCGGTCGTCGCGGCGGGGGCCCTGGTCGCAGCGATGCTCCTCGTCGGGCAGGGAGCGGTGCCGGCCGACCCCGACTTCTGGGTGGCGGTGGCCTGGCTGGTCTTCCTGTCGACGCTCTGCGGGTACGTCCTCTATGTGTTCGTCACCCGCACCCGCGGCGCCACGGTCGCCAGCGTCCTGCTCTACCTGACCCCGCCCACCACCATGGTCTGGGTGCGGTTGATGTTCGGGGTGCCGATCACTCTTCTCGCGGTGGTGGGGATGGCGGTCAGCGCGGTCGGTGTGGTCCTCGTGTTGCGGTCGCGGGCCGGGGCGCAGGCCCACCTCGCGCGGCGATAGAGGGAGGCCGGCCGAGCGCGGAGCCTGTGGACGAGGCGGCCGGTACGGGAGAGTATTCAGGGGTGAACCCGGAACACCCCGACCACCTCCAGCGGACACTCGCCGACCTCGACGCCCGTCTCGGACGCATCACCGCCGAGATGGCGGAGGTCCGGAGCGACCTGGCCGCGCTCGGGCGACAGGCGCAGCAGGCGCCGCCGACAGCGCAGGCACCCCGTACCCAGCCGGGGCCTCCTGCTGGGCCGGTGCCTCCCGCGCACGCGCCCGGCCAGCCCGGCCTCGGGCGGTCTCCGGTGTGGCGTGCGGGCGCCCCGCAGGCCGGCGCACCGGTTCACGGCGGCTACCGCCCCGTCGGCCCTGGCGCCGGTCCCGGACAGCACCCCGGCCCGTACCCCGGACCCGCCCCGGCCGGGCCCGGGTGGACTCAACCCGCCGGCGATCGGAGCCGCCGGATGCCACGGCTCACGGCGGCCACGGTGATCGCCGCGATCGGCGGTCTGGTGATGCTGGCCGGGATCGCGTTCCTCCTGGTGGTCGCGATCCAGGCCGGTCTCTTCCCGCCGATCGCGCGTGTCGTCGCGGCGGCGGTGCTGGCGGTGGTGCTCATCGGGCTCGGGTTGTGGCTGCAGGCCCGGCACGAGGTCACGCCCGAGCGCCCGATCAACCCGGGCGCGTTGGCCCTGGTCGGCACCGGCCTGGCCGCGGCGATGCTCGACGTGATCGCCAGCACCTCGCTCTACCAGTGGATCCCCGTCCCGGCGGCGTACATGTTCGTGGGTGGGTTGGCGCTGGCGGGGATGGCGCTCGCGCAGCGGTGGTCCTCGGCTCTGCTCGCGTGCCTGGTCTCGGCGGGAACGATGCTGCTCTCGCCGTTCATCTCTACCGGCGTGGAGCTGGCGGTGTTCCTCGTGATCCTCGCGATCGCGACCGCGGTGCTCGGCTCGGACCTCGGGATCGCGGTCAGGGTGGTGTGGTCGGTCTTCCCCGCCCCGGTTCTCGTCGGGTACCTCTCGCAGGCGTTCCGTCAGGACAGGGGTTCCCAGATCGCACTCATCGTGGCGGTCCTGGCGTTCGCCGCGGTGGGCGTCGGGATCGCTTGGGTCGACTCCCTGCGTCGCCGCCCGGCTCCGGAGCGGGCGGCCCTCGTCGTCGTCCCCACCGCGGTACCCCTGTACCTCCTGCCCGGACTGTCCCTCCTACGGCCGGGATGGCCGGTCGGGCTGGTCCTGGCCGCCGTTTACCTCACGGTCGCGGTGCTCGCCGGACGACGGACCCAGGAGCCGGGGCCGGTCCTGCTGTCCGCCGTGACGGGTGTCGTGGGCAGTGGTCTGTTGTTCGCCACCTGGGTCGAACTCGGCGGGCGGGAGATGACGAGCCTGGCCCTGACGCTCAGCGCCACCGGGTACCTCGTGGCGGCGGGCCTGTGGCGCCGACGTTGGATGGACTGGGTGGCCGGCGTCGGCGGGTCGATCGCGCTCCTCGTGTACCTGGCGGTCAACCAGCCGTTCCTCGCACTGGACGAGGGGTTGGCGGTCCGCGAGCTGACCTATGGGGACGTGGTGGCGGCGTTCGCGGCCACCACGCTCGCCGTGGCCGCGACGTGGTGGGGCTCCCGGCTGGCCCCGCACCGGTCCGCCAGGGTGGTGATGGCGGGTGCCGTGGCCGCGCTACTGACCTTCTCGGTCATGGTGGTGGCGGCCGGTGTGGTGATCGGCGACCTCGCCGGCGCGGCGCGTGACGGGTTCCTCGGGGCCCACCTGGTGGTCACGGTCCTGTGGATCAGCTGCGCGGCCTGGTTGATCCTCACCCCGAGCCCCCGGCTCTCGGACGCCCGTCGGATGGGATTCGTCCTGGGATCGCTCGCGCTCGCCAAGTTGCTCTTCCTCGATCTGGCCACGCTCCCCGGGCTGTTCCGGGTGCTGTCCTTCATCGCGGTGGGCGCGGTGATGTTGGCCGTGGCCGTCCGCTACCGCAACGACACGGATCCGTCCGGGAGCGGATCCCCCACGTAGATCCGGAAGGCGCGGGGTTCCGCACCGGCCATGAGGACCTCGACCTCGGGGTGGTCGACCTCGTCCGGGTCGTCCGAGGGCAGGCTCCAGACCACGTCGCCGGAGTCGGTGAGCTCCCTCAGGGCGAGGCGCGTCGCCCGCACCCACGTCACGTGCCGGAGTGCCGGTTCGTCGCGGAGATCGTCCTCGGCCATTCCTTCCCTGAGGTCGACCGTGAGGCGCTCCCCGTCGGGGGCCTCGTACGCGGTGCAGACGTGATCCACGAGGACGGACAGTGGCCACGACGGGCCCGAGCCGAGCAGATCGACGATGATCATCCGCGCATCGCCGACCTGGCAGGCCGTCGGTGTGGTGAGGACGTGGAGCCTGTCGGCAACGTCCTCCGAGATCTCGATGAACTGAACGGTCATGGTGAACCCCTGTTCCGGCGAGGCGGTCCACGGCGGGTCTCGCGCCGCGGCGAGGGCCGTCTCGACTGTGACGTAGATCATACAATATGTCGGTGGCCAACAAGTCTCGGCCAGATGACGATCGCGGAAACCGGCAGGCGGCGTCCCGGCGCGACCGCGGGTCGGTGGATAGGGTCACAGGCGTGAGCATCACGTCGACCGGGCCCGCCACCGACACCACCGTGGGGCGGTCCGACCCCTTCACGCTGACCTACACCGGGTTCGATTCCGGCGAGGAGGGACTTCGCGAGACACTCACCTCCACCGGCAACGGCTACCTCTGCACACGCGGCGCCGCCGAATGGGAGGAGGCCGACGGGGTCCACTACCCCGGGACGTACGTGCACGGTCTGTACAACCGCGCGACCACCATGCTCGGCGGGGTCCCGGTGCACAACGAGGACCTGGTCAACCTGCCCAACTGGCTGCCGATGAAGCTCCGGATCGGCGGTGCGGAGGTGCTGCGGCTCGCCGAGGTGGAGATCCTCGACTACGGGCACGAACTCGACCTCCGGTCGGCGACGCTGACCAGGCGCCTCCGGTTCCGGGACAAGGAGGGTCGCGAGACCGAGCTGGTCAGCCGGCGGTTCGTCTCGATGGCCGCGATGCACCACGCCTACATCGAGTGGACGATCACCCCTGTCAACTGGTCGGGGGAGGCGGAGGTGGTCACCGCGATCGACGGCCGGGTCACCAATGCCGGCGTGCCCCGCTACCGCCAGCTCGAGAGCGACCACCTGCGACCGGGGAGCACGCTCTTCCCCGCGCCGGAGGTGATCGCCCTCAAGGCCCACACCCGTCAGTCCGAGGTCGCGGTCAGCCTGGCCGCACGGACCCTCGTCCTCGTGGCCGACGAGCGGGTCGACGTCCCGCGGACGGACTTCCGGACCCCCGACTACATCCAGCAGACGCTGTGCCTGGACCTTGAGCGCGGGGTTCCGGTCACGATCGAGAAGTCTGTCGCACTGTTCACCTCCCGAGACCCGGCCACCGGGAACACCATGACGCGCGCGCACCGATCAGTGAGCCGCGCCCGGCCATTCGACGCGGCCCACGCCCACCACTGTCAGGCATGGGGCCGGCTGTGGCAGGCGTGTGACATGAAGGTGTTCGGCGACGACGAGGCCCAGCATCTGCTCCGGGTCCACATCAGCCATATCCTGCAGACCTGCTCGCACCACACCGCGGACCTCGACGCGGGGGTGCCCGCCCGTGGGATCAACGGGGAGGCCTATCGCGGCCATATCTTCTGGGATGAGTTGTTCGTCTTCCCCTTCCTGACCTTCCGCACCCCGGAGGTCACCCGGGGTCTGCTGATGTACCGCTATCGCCGACTGTCGGAGGCCCGCGCGGCCGCGGAGGCATCCGGGTACGAGGGCTTCATGTTCCCGTGGCAGAGCGGGTCGCTGGGGACCGAGGAGACCCAGGAGGTACACCTCAACCCGCTGTCCGGACGGTGGGACGAGGACCTCTCGCACAACCAGCGACACGTGAGCGCGGCCATCTTCTACAACGTCTGGCAGTACGTCACCCTCACCGAGGACACGATGTTCCTCGAGTTCCGCGGTGCGGAGATGATGCTCGGCATCGCCCGTTTCTGGTCCTCGATAGCCCACTACTCACCAGAGCGGGACCGCTACGAGATCCACGGGGTGATGGGGCCGGACGAGTACCACGAGAAGTACCCCGGGGCGTCGGAGGCGGGTCTGCGCAACAACGCCTACACCAATGTGTTCGTGGCGTGGATCTGCGACGTCGCCGCGAGCCTGCTCGACCTCCTCCCCGAGCCCCGGGCCGAGGAGGTGCGCGCCCGACTCGAACTGCGCGAGGAGGAGGTCACGCGGTGGAAGGACATGAGCCGCAAGATGTTCGTCCCGTTCCACGACGGGGTCATCAGCCAGTTCGAGGGGTACGAGGACCTCGAGGAGTTGGACTGGGACTCCTACCGCGCCCAGTACGGCGACATCCAGCGGCTGGACCGGATCCTCAAGGCCGAGGGGGACACCCCTGACCGGTACAAGCTGGCGAAGCAGGCCGACGCCGTGATGCTGTTCTTCCTCTTCAGCGACTCCGAACTCAGGCGCGTCGTCCGGCGGCTCGGATACGACTTCCCGGACGATGCCGCCCAGCGCACCATCGAGTACTACGACCGACGGACCTCCCACGGATCGACGCTGTCCTACATCACGCATGCGGGGGTGCTCGCCCGCTTCGACCCGGACGCCTCCTGGGAGAGGTTCAAGGTGGCCCTGGGTAGCGACGTCAACGACATCCAGGGCGGAACCACGCGTGAGGGGATCCACATGGGGGTCATGTCCGGGACCGTCGATCTGGTCCAACGGTTCTACGCGGGTATGCGGGTCAGCGGCGGGATGTTGCGACTCGACCCCAACCTGCCCAGCGGCATAGACGGGGTGTCCTTCAACATGACCTACCTGCGGTCACCGCTGACGGTGACGGTGATGAGGGATCGCGTCACCGTCCACCACCGCGACGGGGTGATCGACGCGACCCCCGTGCGGGTTCGGGTCGGCCGGCAGGAACGGATGGTCGCGGTGGGCGGCGAGGAGACGTTCACTCTGACGTGAGGTCCGACAGATCCGATGTGACGCCCTGCCGGGACCGTCGACGCTCCTCCCTCTCCCGGTGGCGTGCGGCGTGGCGTTCCCTCTCACGCTCCGTCTCGACCGCGTGATCGTAGGGGTTGCCACGGAAGCGATGGACCGAGTAGGCGATCAGTACCAGGCCGATGAGTCCGGAGGCGATCAGGCTCCCGCCGGTACCCCAACCGCCGATGAACCACCAGGCCGGGTCGAACGGCCACCACCGGGGCGCCGGGGGATGCTGTCCCCAGTAGATCCCCAGCCCGACCAGCCACGTCACGCCGAGCACCGACGCCGCGATCCTCGGCCAGGTCTGCACCCCGCGGGACGCACCCTCGAGCGCGACGCGCTTGACGGGGTCGACCCGCTTCTCGATCCACTCGTACTGCTGGGAGAGCACCACCATTCCCGCGAAGAGCGTGAGCAGCCCGGGGCCGGGCAGGAACAGGGCCGCGATTCCCAGCACGACGAGGGTCCACCCGAGTGTCTCGAGGGCGAGGCGCTTGGCCGCGACGTAACCGAGTCTTCTCACCCGACCATGGTGGCAGAGATGCGCGGCGTGGGTACGGCTGCGCGCTCAGGCCGGAACGGGTGAACCGAACGCGCGTGCAGCACGCACGCCTGCCTCGAGGTCGACCTCCGGCCACCCGTCGGGGGAGTGCAGGACGGCCGCCAGTTCGGGCGAGTCCAGCCGCGCACCGGCCGCCAGGAGCGCGTCGACCGCTCCGGTTCCCGGGGCGTCGAGCAGGGTGTCGTCGGCGAGGTCGTCGATGATGTCCCGCACGGCCGCCGCGGTCACCGGAAAGATCTCCGGGTCGAACCCGTCGTCGGTCGGCTGGTCCAGCCGCCACCACGTCGCCCCGTCCCAGCCGTACAGGAAGCCCAGGTAGAGGCCGGCGGACCGGGCGTGCTCGACTCCGCGACGCCACCACCCCGGGGCGTCGCCGACGAGGTCCGTCCCCGTCTCGCCGGTGCGTCCGCTGCCCTCGGTGAGGGAGAACTCGTGGTGCCAGCCGACGAGGAGCGCACGCCCCTCGCCGGGCCGGACGAGCGCCATCCACATCCCCTCGGCGCCGGCCCAGTGCAGCGCCGCCGGCGTGGGCGCGAAGTGCTCCAGTCCCACCGCGGCGCGGACGGCGGAGTCCACGGCGAGGAGGGAGGCGATGTCGTCAGGCGTCGAGTCCAGGTCCACCGGCAGCAGTGCCATGCCGGTCACATTAGGCCACCCCGGGGGCCCGGTCGATTGCCCGTCGGTGAACACTCGGCGACCACGGGGGTCCGGTGGGCCCCGTCGAGCCGATCCGTGCAGCCGGCGGGCGGACGCCCGCACCGCGTCTCCGCCGCGCGTTCACGCCCGCGACATCTCAACGGCGCGTTCCCGTTTCCATCGGCCCCTAGCGTCTGAACCCGCGCGCCGGACGGGCCGGCCGCGGGGAGAGGACACCGGAACAATGGCAACCACCAGCATCGATCGTCGTCGATTCCTCGCCGGCGCGGCAGCTCTCGGCGCGGGGGTGTACGTCGCGGGTAACCTCACCGGGACCTTCACCGGCTCCGGCGCGATCGCCGGCGCCACGGGCGTCGGGACCGAGGGGTACGGGGACCTGGTGCCGGACCCGAACGGACTGCTCGATCTGCCGGAGGGCTTCACGTACACCGTGGTCTCGCACGCGGGCGAGACCACCATGGAGGGTGGCGCCGCGTCCCCGTCCGATCCCGACGGCGCCGGGTACTTCCCGGCCTCCGGCCCCCTCGGTTCTCTATCAGGAGCACTGGGCTCGGTCGGTGACCTCGTGGGCGCAGGTGGCGGCTTCCTCGTCCTCAACCACGAGATCGGCGGCAGCGAACCGCATATCGTTCCGGTGACCGACGGGCTCACGTTCGACGACCAGGCGGGTGGGGGATGCACGGTGATCGCCGTCGACTCCCGGGGCGAACGCAGGTCGCAGTACGTCGGCGTGGCCGGCACGGTGAACAACTGCGCGGGCGGCGTCACCCCGTGGGGCACGTGGCTCACCTGCGAGGAGACCGAACTCCGGGCCGGTGGACGCTCGCTCCAGGGCAGAACCGCCTCACTGGACCACGGCTGGGTCTTCGAGGTCTCGCCGGACACCGCGCTCAACCGGGCCCAGGCCACGGTGCCTCTGAAGTTCCTCGGGCGGTTCGCCCACGAGGCCGTCGCGGTGCACCCCACGAGCGGCGTCATCTACCTCACCGAGGACGCGGGCACTCCCAACGGCCACGTGTACCGCTGGACCCCTCCGCCGGGGTTCCAGCCGGGTACGGGCTCGCTCGCGGAGCTCGCCCGCTCCGAGGGTGGCGACACGGCCGGCACCTTCGAGATGATGCGATGCGTCTCCGGCGGCGCTCACGTACCGGACCTGTCGGTGGCCACCACGGTCGGCACGACCTACCAGGTCGAGTGGGTGGACGTTCCGGGTCGCGACCGACTCGCGGAGACCACCTCGATCCGCAAGCAGTCCTACGCCGACCGCGGCACCCGCTCGCGCAAACTCGAGGGCGCGTGGTGGAAGGAGGGCGCGTACGTCGTGGCCTCCTTCGCCCGGATGGGCGACGGTTCGGCGGCCGAGCACGACGGGCAGGTCTGGCGCATCGCGCCGGACGGTGCGTCCATCACCCTGTACTCCGTCTTCGGCAGGAACCCGGACCCGTCCGTCGACCTCGCGGACGGCGGGGGCTTCGACGGCCCGGACAACATCACGGTCTCCCCCCACGGCGGCGTCGTGGTGTCCGAGGACGGTTCCGGGATCCAGCACGTCGTCGGCGTCGACGACCGAGGCCGGGCGTACCCCATCGCCCGCAACCGCGTGAGCGACTCGGAGTTCGCCGGCCCGGTGTTCAACGAGGACGGCTCGGTGATGTTCGTGTCGATCCAGGGCGACGGCTACACGTTCGCGGTGACAGGTCCCTGGGAGCGTCTCGTCGGCGCCGCCGGGGCCGGCACCGGTTCGCTCGGCAGCGCGGGGCTGGGAGCCTGACACCCCTCGCCCGGCGCGAGCCGGCGTGTTCGGCGGTCCGGCTGCGGCGCCCCCTGTCGACTCCTACGGTGTCACCATGGACAGTGTGACCACAGACGACCTGACCACAGGCGACGGAGTTCCGCCCGGCCCGCGGCTGCCCGGCCTGGTGCAGGCGCTGCTCACGCTCTCGGCCCCCGCCGCCGTCTTCCCGGCGGCCGCCAGACGGTACGGCGTGCCGTTCAGGCTCGACCTGCTGCCCAGGGGGCGGACGGTGGTCGCCGTCGCCGATCCGGCCCAGGTCAAGGACGTCTTCGCCGGCTCGCCCTCGGTGTTCCACGCGGGCAAGGGCAACGAACTCCTGCGGCCACTGCTCGGGGACCACTCACTGCTCCTGCAGGACGGTGACGAGCACGCGCGCGCCCGACGGCTCCTCGCTCCCGCGTTCGGACGTCGCGAGATCGAGGGGTACCGCTCGCTCGTCGAGGAGGTCACGACCGAGCAGTTGGACCGCTGGCCGCGGTCGGGTCGGGTCCGTGCGCACATCCTGTTCAACCAGCTCACCCTCGAGGTGATCCTGCGAGTGGTGTTCGGGGTCACGGACTCGGCCCGCCTCGACCGGATCCGGCCGATCGTCGCGCGGGCGGTGGACGCCGGGCCGGTGGTGATGATCGGCATGGGCATCCAGCCGCTGCGCCGGTTCCGACCGTGGAGTCGGCAGGTCCGGGATCTCGCGACCATCCACGCCTTCCTGGGTGAGGAGATCGAGGCGACCCGCCGGGATCCGGCACTGGGAGGGCGACGGGACCTGCTGGCACTGTTGGTGCGGGCGTCCGCCCAGGACGCGCAGGGGCTGTCCGATCAGGAACTGCGGGACCAGCTGATGACCCTGGTCGCCGCCGGCCACGAGACCACGGCCACCGCCATGGCGTGGTCGGTGCTCGAACTGGCCCGGCACCCCGGGATCCAGGACCGCTGTGTGTCCGAGATCGCCGCCGGTGGAACGGAGTACCTCGACGCCGTGCTCAAGGAGACGCTGAGGCTGCACCCGGTGGTCCCGATGGTGATGCGGGAGTTGCAGGAGCCCGCCACCGTCGGTGGTCGCACCTATCCGCGGGGGATGACCATCTCGCCGTCGATCATCCTGGCCCACCGTGCGCCGGCCGCCTATCCCGCTCCGAAGGTCTTCGACCCCGGTCGTTTCCTCGGCGACGTCCCGACCCCCACCACGTGGCTGCCCTTCGGCGGCGGGGCCCGGCGCTGCATCGGTGCGTCCTTCGCGATGATGGAGGGCGAGGTGATCCTGCGGCAGGTGTTGACGCGGTTCCGCCTCGAGCCCGTGGGCAGCGGCCGCGAATGGCCCAGGGCGCGGAACGTGACCCTGTATCCGTGGCGACGCGCACGCGTGGAGCTGCTCCCGAGGTGACGCCGGTCCGCGACGACGGGAGGGTGATGTGCTTTTCGGTGCGGAGTTTCCTACCGTAGGAGAGGTGAACGCTTCCCAGTCGCCCTCGTCGCAGGTCGAAGCGCCGCGCGCCTCGGCCCCCCGCATGTACACGTGGATCTCCGAGACCGGCAGGGTGATCGAGCAGGTGAGAATCGTCCCGAAGGGCGACTTCTCCCGCGCCCACGGCCGGATCGTCTCCGCGGCGCATCCAGAACACCAGGCGTTCACCCTCGAGTACCAGGTGGAGCTCGGATCGGACCTGGCCCCGTGCCGGGTGCAGCTGACCGTCTCCACGGAGGAGTACGAGCGCACCATCGACCTGGTCCGTGACGACGAGGGTTCCTGGCTCCTGGACGACCCCTCCGACACCCGCTCCCGCGTCGGTGGCGCCGGTGTCGTCGACGTGGACGTGACCTACAGCGTGTTCTTCGCAAGTGTCATCAGCCGGCGGCTCGGGCTGCACTCGCAGCCGGGGTCGGTGGAGGAGCGGGTTCTCCGGGTGGACTCCCTCACCCTCGACGTCAGCGAGGACACGGTCACGTTCTCCAGCGACGACGAGAAGGTCCACGGGATCACGTCCACCGCCGCCACGAGCGCGACCGTCGACTCCGACGGGTTCATCATCGACGTGACCGGTCTCAGTCGGAGGGTCTGACCTCCAGTCCGGCGGCCCCGGCGGCGCGGAGTTCCGCGATCCAGCCCGGTGCCCCGGGCGTCACCGACACCGCCGAGTCCGGCCGAACCTCCTGCGCCGTCTCGTAGGCCCGCCGCGCCCGGTGCCCCTCGTCGACCAGCGCCCCGAGCGTCCCCTCCCCGGCCAGGGCGTCGCGGGCGGTCGTGAGGTCGGCCAGGTACTCGTCGAGGACGGTCAGGAGTGCGTGCCGGTTGGGTTCGCAGATCGCCCGCACGAGGTCGGGAGCGGTGCCCGCCACCCGGGTGCCGTCGCGGAACGACCCCGCGGCCAGGGTCAGGGCGAGGTCGCCGCCCCGGCCGCCCGCCGCGGCCAGCGCCTCGGCGACCACGTGTCCCAGATGGGAGACCCTCGCCACGGCCGCGTCGTGGTCGGACGAGGTGGACGAGACGACCCGGGAGCCGCAGTCCGAGGCCATCCGGGCGACGCGGGACCACGTGTGGGGGTCGGCGTCGTCGTCCGCGGCCACGAGCCAGGTCGCACCACGGAACAGATCCGGGTCGGTGGCCTCCCAGCCGGAGTGCGCGGTGCCGGCCATGGGGTGCCCACCCACGAATCGCGCGCCCAACCCTCGCTCGCGCACCGCGTCCAGAACCGGTCGTTTGACGCTGATCACGTCGGTCAGAGCGATCCCGGGGGCGTGCTCTGCCACCGCGTCGAGAACCGCGCCGAGGGCGGGGAGGGGGACCGCGACGACGACGAGGGCGTCCGCCCGCGTGGCCCGGCGGAGTGTGTCGGCGAGGTCCGTGGAGACGTCGAAGCCGGCTGTCGTCGCCCCCCGCGCGCCGGGGGCCGAACGGTTCCAGCCGAACGCACGTTCCGGCCCCAGGGTCCGCAGTAGTGAACCGCCGATGAGGCCCGTCCCGAGCACGCACACGTCCGTCACCGCCGTCACCTGACAAGGTTCTCACAGGCGACTACGGTTGGGCCCATGGCCAGCACCTCCGATCGAACCAACCGCGACGGTGAGAGCGACGACGACGCCGTCACAGGGTCCGCCTTCGGGGTGTTGCAGGCGGGCGGGTCATGGGAGATCACCCGGCTCGACGATTCCGCACTGACCAGTCTCGACGACGCCGCGCGCCAGGTCCGCTCGCTGCGCACCGAGGGCGCCTCGTTCGGCCTGGTGGACGTCGATCACGAGTTCTTCGTGATCCTGCGCCCCGGCCCGTCCGGGATGCGTCTCATGCTCTCGGATGCGACCGCCTCCCTGGACTATGACCTCGCGGCCGACGTGCTCGACGAGCTCAACGTGGACCTGCCGGACGAGGACCTCGAGGACGCCGACCCCTGGGGGGAGGGGGACATGGCGATCCTCGAGGACGTCGGGTTGCCGCCCGGGGTGTTGGAGATCATCGTCTCCGAGACCGACCTCTACGCCGATGAGCAGCTGCAGTCGCTGGCGGAGCGGATGGGCTTCGGCGAGGAGCTCGAGCGGCACCAACCCGACTCGTGAGGCGCGTACCTCCCGCGTCCCGCGCACTCCTCCGGCGGCGCCCATGTCTCTGACCTCGCCCCGGTCCGCGGACGAGGAGCTGATTCGACGGGCCCTGGCGGTCGCGGGTCGGACCCCGGACGGAGATGTGCCGGTCGGGGCGGTCATCGTGGGCCCGGACGGCCGGGAACTGGCGGCGGCCGCCAACCGGCGCGAGGCCGACGGCGATCCCCTCGCCCATGCCGAGGTGCTGGCTCTGCGTGCTGCGGCCCGGGAGCTCGGTGACGGGTGGCGGCTGGAGGACTGCACCCTCGTCGTGACGCTGGAACCGTGCACGATGTGCGCCGGCGCCGCGGTCGCGGCCCGAGTGGGTCGCATAGTCTTCGGCGCCTGGGAGCCCCGCACCGGGGCCTGTGGATCGCTCTGGGACGTGGTCCGTGACCGCCGGCTCGTCCACCGCCCCGAGGTCCGGGGCGGGGTGCTCGAGACCGAGTGCGCCGCGCTGCTGGAGGACTTCTTCCGCGCTCGGCGGTGATGGGATCGTGACCGTCGTGCGGTGGATGCCCATCGCGCATCTCCGTACGGTGGGTGAGGAGAGGCGCCGGGCACCGGCGCCGCGATCGAGAGGAGCACCACATGGGTGTGGGAGACAAGTTCTCGAACAAGGCCGAGGAGCTCGGCGGCCGCGCCAAGGAGTCGGCCGGCGCCGCGACCGGCGACCGCGACCTCCAGGCCGAGGGCCAGGCGGACCAGGGCAAGGCCGGCATCAAGCAGGGTGCCGAGAAGCTCAAGGACAAGGCCAACGAGGCAGCGGGCAAGCTCACCGGCAACGACAAGGCCTGAGACCGGCACGGCCTTACATCGGCACGGCCTGATCCGCCCGTCGAGCAGGCGATTTCCGCCTGCGGCCACTCGTGAAGTAGCCTGATCGGCGGTGGCGTGTCCGAGCGGCCGAAGGTGCAGCACTCGAAATGCTGTGTTGGGTAACCCCCAACCGTGGGTTCAAATCCCACCGCCACCGCCACGGGAGAGTCCCGGAACTCACTGGAGTTCCGGGACTCCTCTCATTCCCCGTCGTCGGCCGGGGCGACGTCGGCGACGAAATCCGGCAGGGTGGCCACCGCCCGGAGGGTGGTCAGCGCCGAGTCGATGACGGTGGCCTGGGGTAGCCCGGACTCCTCGCCCAGCAGCGCCAGCTCCTCGACTCCGGCCAACCAGGCGCGGGTGAGCACCAGAGACATGGGACCGGGCCGGTCCACCCCGATGCTGCGGAGGATGCGCAGGCTGACGGTGCGGTGCATGCCGTCGACGACCTGCTCGAGGACCGGGTCGACGGACCGGCCCGACCGCAGGACGGCCACGTAGTTGTCGCGGCGCCGCTGGATGTAGCGCACCAGTGCGGTGATGATCGCCCGGGTCCGGTCCTCCGCGCTGGTGCCCTCCGGGACCTCGGTCAGGGACAGGACGTGATCGGCCGCCGCGTTGACCACCGCCGTGAGGTAGTCGAGCTTGGTCGGGAAGTAGTGGAACAGCAGACTGCGCGAAACACCGGCCCGCTCGGCGACATCGTCCATCGAGAGCGAGTGGAACGGGACCGTCTCCAGAAGCCGCACCCCCAGGACCACCAGTTGATCGTGGCGCTCGCGCCGGGAGAGCCGTCGGCCGCTCGTGCCGGGCATCGCTCACCTCGTCGTCGTCGTCGATAGCTGCGGTCGTCGATCCCTCCATCGTAGGGCCACGGACGGCCCCCCGGACCGTCGTGCCACGATGGGACCCATGTCGGTTCACACGCCCCCACCCCGCGCGCGACCACCTTCGACGTGGGTTCGCGGATGGCCCTCGACGGCACCGCGGGGGGCCGCACCGGCGTCATCCGCACCCCGCACGGCGACATCGCCACCCCGGCGTTCATCCCCGTCGGCACCAAGGCGACTGTCAAGACCCTGACCCCTGAGCAGGTCCGCTCGACCGGCGCGCAGGCCGTCCTGGCCAACGCCTATCACCTGTACCTGCAGCCCGGCCACGACGTGGTGGACGCGGCCGGCGGGCTGGGGGAGTTCATGCGCTGGCCCGGGCCGACCTACACCGACTCCGGGGGGTTCCAGGTGATGAGCCTGGGTGTGGGGTTCAAGAAGGTGATCGAGATGTCGGCCGGCGCGGCGAAGGCCCCGGACGACTCCGCCACCAACAAGGGTCAGGGAAGGCTCGCGAAGGTCGACGAGGACGGCGTCACCTTCACCTCGCACCTCGACGGCTCCGCGCACCGCTTCTCCCCGGAGGTCTCGATGCGGATCCAGCACGGTCTGGGGGCCGACATCCTGTTCGCCTTCGACGAGCTCACCACGCTCATGAACACCCGCGAGTACCAGGAGAGGTCGGTCGAGCGCACGCGGCGCTGGGCGCAGCGGTGTCTCGACGAACACGAGCGCCTGTCGGTGGAGCGGACCCACCGGCCCGGCCAGTCGCTGTGGGGCGTGGTCCAGGGCGCGCAGTTCGAGGACCTGCGGCGACAGGCCGTGCGCGGGCTCGTGGAGATGAGCGACCGCGCCGAGGACCGGGGACGGCGCGGGTTCGGAGGCTACGGGATCGGTGGCGCGCTGGAGAAGGAGAACCTCGGCACCATCGTGGGCTGGTGCACCGAGGAGCTGCCCGAGGACCGGCCGCGCCACCTGCTGGGGATCAGCGAGCCCGACGACATCTTCACGGCCGTGGAGAACGGGGCCGACACCTTCGACTGCGTCGCGCCCACCCGGCTCGCCCGTCACGGCGGGATCTACACGCTGAACGGCCGGGTCAACATCACCCGTGCCCAGTTCCGGCACGACCACACCCCGCTCGACCCCGAGGGGCCGTCCGAGGTCTCGCGCGACTACAGCCGCGCGTACCTGCATCACCTGTTCAAGGCCAAGGAGTTCCTCGGGTCGACCCTGCTCACCCTGCACAACCTGGCGTTCGTGGTGCGGCTGGTCGACGAGGTGCGCGCCGCGATGGACGCCGGGCCCGACGAGTACCTGGCGTACAAGTCCGAGTTCCTGGGCCGGTACTACTCGGCGTAGCACCGCCCGCAGGCACCGCCCGCCGGCACCGCCCGCTGTCGCGCCGACTTGCGCGCCCTCTTCGGCTTGCGCGGCCCCAGAGACGCTGGCTTGCGCGCCCAGTTCGGCTTGCGCGGCCTCAGAGACGCTGGCTTGCGCGCCCTGTTCGGCTTGCGCGGCCTCTTCGTCAGGTCTCGGTGGACTTGCGCTGCGTCTCTGCACCATTCAGGACGCATACCTCGGGGGAGGACGCACACCTCGGGCGAGGACGCACACCTCGGGCGAGGACGCATACCTCGGGGGAGGACGCACACCTCGGGCGAGGCCGTGGGCCGGTTAGCCACGGGGCAGCGGGTCAGCCGTCGAAGTAGATCGAGTGGTGGAGCGAACAGCCCGGGTTGAACGCCGCCCCGCAGGTCGGGCACCCGTCGGCCTCGAGGTATCGGCTGATCGACAGTGTGCTCCGGCAGACACCGCACAGGATCGCCCGGGCGTCGAACTCGGCCCTCGGCCACGCCGAGACCGCGTGATCGGCGACCTCGGCGTGGCAGCGGAAGCACGGGTAGAAGTCCCCGCAGCAGTGGAAGCGGATCGCCACCACGTCCAGGGGACCGCGGTAGTGGACGCAGCGGGTCTGATCGTCGACGGTGGCGCCGAGGACCGGTATCGATCCACCGTGCCCGCCGTGAGAGGTCAAGTCCTCGAGTCTGCCGGGTCGGATCCCACCGGCGACGATCCCACCGGCGACGATCCCGCCGCAGAGGAGTCGGCCAGCGCGGTCTGGTAGGTGGGCTCACGCTTCTTGATCCACGCGATCACCACGTACGTCACCGGCAGCAGGACCGCCTCGACGAGCGTCTTCCAGACGAATCCGATCACGACGTAGTTCCAGTAGTCGCCCGACCCGAGCACCATGCCCAGGGCGGGGGCGGCGATCGTGCAGAAGACGAGGGTATCCGCGAGTTGGCCCACCACGGTTGAGCCGAGCAGCCTGGCCCAGAGGGTCCTCTCACCGGTGCGGCGCTTCATCCACACCAGCACGTAGGAGTTGAGCAACTCGCCCACCACGTATCCGGCGAGGCCTGCGAGGAAGAACTGCGGGATCACTCCGGCAACGGCCTCGAACGCCTCCTGGTTCTCGTAGAACGGGGCCGGCGGGAGGTGGACGGTGAACGTGAAACTCAGCGCGGCCAGCGCCAGTACGGCGAAGCCGGAGAGGACGACGCGGCGCATCGCCCTGAAGCCGTACACCTCGCTGATCACGTCGCCGAGCACGTATGCCAGCGGGAAGAGCAGGAAGGCGCCGTCGGTGACGAGCCCGTCGAGGCTGAGGAAGCCGAGCTCGAAGCTCAGGCCGGGAAAGAGCAGGACGCCCTTCGTGCCGGTGACGTTGCTGATGAGCATGACGCCGACGAACAGGGCGATCAGATAGCCGTAGTACGGGCTGGCGATGGTGGCGAAGACCGCGCGGTCCGTCCCGGTGCTGTCGTCCCGGGCGGCGGGCGCGGCCCGGGTGGGGGATGGGTCGGAGGAGGTCTGAGCAGTGGAGCCCGGTGTGCTGCGCGCCGGCTCGGGACTGGTCCCGTCCGGCCGCCCAGGCCCGTGGAGGTCAGGATTCTGTTGCGATGGAGTGGTCACGGGCGTCGATTATTCGCCCTGACGAGCCCGTCCCGCGAATTCATCGTCCGCCCCACGCCGGAGAGGAGCGGGATCCGGGGTCCGTGCGCGAGGGGTGGGAGGCGAGGGTCAGGTGACGACCCAGGGGCCGGTCCGCAGCGACTCCGGGGTGACCACCCCGCGTAGGGCGTCGATCGAGTCCGCACCGGGTGGCCCACCGAGCGAGGCCACGATCCGGGCGACGGCCGTCCTCGTCGTCGTCCCCTCCTTTGCCAGGTCGGCCAGGGTCACCGCACCGTCCCGCTTGGCCAGACGCTCGCCGGCTGCGTTGACCGCGAGCGGCACGTGGACGTACTCCGGCCGGGGCAGGCCGAGGAGCTCGGCCAGATGGGCCTGGCGCGGGGTGGAGGGCAGGAGGTCCTCACCGCGCACGACCTGGTCCACGCCCTGGTCGGAGTCGTCGACGACGACGGCGAGGTTGTACGCCCACACCCCGTCCCCGCGGCGGAGCACCACGTCGTCCACAACGCCTGTATAGGGCCCGTGGATCAGGTCGTCGATGGTGAGTTCGGTGATGCCGGCGCGCAGCCTCAGGGCCGGCACCCGACCCGGACCGAGTGCCTCGCGGCGGGTCGCTCGCTCGGCGTCGGTGAGATCGCGACAGGTTCCGGGGTAGGCGCCGGGTGGGGAGTGCGGGGCGCGCGGCGCCTCGGCGATCTCGCGGCGTGAGCAGTAGCACTCGTAGACCAGGTCGCGGTCGGTGAGGCGGCGGGTGGCGGCGGCGTAGGCGTCCGAGCGAGCGGATTCCCACATGACCTCGCCGTCCCAGTCGATCCCGATCGCCGCGAGGTCCTCCAGTTGGCGCTCGGCCACGCCGGGTCGCGCGCGGGCGGTGTCGAGGTCGTCGACGCGCATCCGGAAGCCGCGGCCCGACCCGCGGGCAAGCACCCACGCCACCACGGCGGTGCGCAGGTTGCCCAGGTGCAGGTCGCCCGACGGGCTGGGGGCGTACCGGCCGGCGCCGCGCGGGGGGATGCTGGCGGGGGTGTCCACGTCTTCAGGGTAGGCCGGGTGCGCGGCGGGGTCGGATCCGGCGGGAGGTGCCGGGCGCGCCGGGAGGTGCCAGACTGGAGGGCATGAGCGCCGACGCCGACAACGCACGCCCCGATGCCGATGACCGGGCCCGTCTGACCGAGGAGCAGATCGCCGAGGGGCTCGCCGACCTGCCCGGTTGGGCCTTCTCCGAGGGGTCGCTGACCTACACCGCGGTGTGTGAGACCCCGCAGGCCGCGATCAACCTGGTCGCCGCGATCGGGCAGGCCGCCAACTCCCAGGACCACCACCCGGACCTGCTGTGGAGCTACGACGAGGTGACCCTGGACCTGCGCAGTCACGACGTCGACGGGGTGACCCGGCGGGACCTGAAGCTGGCCCGGTCCGTTTCGGCGCTGTCCGGGGAGTTCGACGCCACCCCGCTGGGCATGGACTGACGCGCTGGCTGGACATGGACTGACGAGCACGCGCGGGCATTGCCTGGACCGCCGGCTTTGAGTCACTGCGTCAGGCGTGTGCCGCAGTTCTCCTGGGACAACGCTGCACGCGGTGACCTCACGTGGAAGGAGGGGGCGGGGTGAGAGCGCTGAATGAGCGGTTCGAGCGAGTCACCACGCGAATGATGAGGCCGCCCCTGCGAGATCGAGGAGCGGTTGCGGGGCGATCCCCAGAGCGAGCGTGAGCACCGCGGCGATCCCGACCACGGCCAGGGTCACCGGTCGGCGGGCGAACGCCACCCCCGAGCCGCCAGACCCCGGGTCCGACCCCGAGCCCCCCGAGCTCGCGGATCCGGCCTCGCGGAAGAACATCACCACGATCACGCGCACGTAGAACGAGGCCGCGATCGCGCTGGTGAGCACACCGATCACCACCAGGGTCACCGCGCCCCCGGCCACGGCCGCCGAGAAGACCGCGAACTTGGCGATGAACCCGCTGGTCAGAGGAATCCCGGCCAGTGCGAGCAGCAGCACCGCGAACGCGCCCGCCACCAGTGGCTGGCGCCGACCCAGTCCGGCCCAGGCCCGGAGATCGCCGATCTCGGCGCCGTCGGCGTCCCGGACCAGCCCGGCCGCGGCGAACACGCCCACGGTGCTGACGGCGTACGCAGCGAGGTAGAAGAGCATCGCGGACGTCCCGGTGGACTGGACCGCGATCACCCCGGTGAGCAGGAACCCGGCGTGGGCGATGGAGGAGTACGCCAGGAGCCGCGTGACGTCGTTCTGCGCGACCCCCACGACAGTTCCCACGATCATCGTCAGCGCCGCGATCACCCACAGCACCGGCGCCCAGTCCGCCTCGAGGCCGGGCACCGCGGTGTGGAAGAACCGGAGGATCGCGCCGAACGCGGCGACCTTGGTGCCGGCGGCCATGAACGCGGTGATCGCGGTGGGCGCGCCCTGGTAGACGTCGGGGGTCCAGGTGTGGAACGGCACGGCGCCGACCTTGAACAGCAGGCCCACCGACATCATGGCCACGCCGATCAGGGCCAGGGCGCCGCCCCCGTCGGCCTCGACCGCCTCGGCGATCCCGCGGAAGTCCACGGTCCCGGCGGCGCCGTACACCAGCGCGACGCCGTAGACGAAGAACGCCGAGGAGAACGCACCCAGGAGGAAGTACTTGACCGCCGCCTCCTGCGAGAGCAGGCGTCGCCGCCGGGCCATCCCGCACAGGACGTACAGGGGCAGCGAGAGCACCTCCAGCGCGATGAACAGGGTGATCAGGTCGTTCGCCGCCGGGAACAGCATGAGGCCGCCCGTGGCGAACAGCGTGAGGGGGAAGATCTCGGTCTGGGTGAATCCCGCGCGCTCGGCGTCGCGTTCTCCCGAACCGCCGGGGGCCACGGCGGCCTGGGGCGCGAAGCCCGCGAGGACCTTCTTGCGGGAGGCCGAGGGGATGACGGTGCGCTCGCCGATCAACAGTCCGGCGGCGACGGCCACGACCACCGTGACGCCCTGCAGGAACAGCGCCGGCCCGTCGACCGCGACCGCGCCCTCGGCCGTGACGATCCGCGTCCCGGACAACAGGAGCACGGAGACGAGGGCGGCGGCGAGACCGCCCAGGTAGACGGCCATCTGTGTGGCATAGCGCCGCCGGGCGGGGACGAACGCCTCCACCAGCACACCGACGATCCCCGCCCCGAACACGAGGAGAAGGGGCGCGAGCGATCCGTACGCGATGTCGGGGGTCATCGGGCTCCTCCCACGAGGGCGACGGTGTGGGCGACCGCCGGTTCGATCACGTCCAACGCGGGCTGCGGGTAGAAGCCCAGCACGATCAGCGCCACCACCAGGGGGATCACCACCACGAGTTCGCGGTGACCCAGATCAGGTGTCCGCGCCAGCCCGGTCGCGGGTGGTCCCCCCATCACCCGTTGGTAGGTCCACAGGATGTAGATCGCCGCCAGGACGAAGGTGCTGGTGGCGAGCACCGCGGCCACCGGGTACGGGCCGATGGTGCCGACGAACACCAGGAACTCGCTGACGAACGGGGCCAGGCCCGGGAGTGACAGGGTGGCCAGGCCGGCGATGAGGAACGTCCCGGCGAGGAGGGGGGCCACCTGCTGCACGCCTCCGTAGTAGCCGATCTCCCGGATGCGGTGTCGGTGGACGAGGAACCCGGCCACGAGGAACAGCGCGGCCGTGGCGACGCCGTGGTTGACCATGTAGAGCGTGGACCCGGCGGCCGCCTGCTCGGTCCTCGCGAAGATCCCCAGGATGATGAACCCGAAGTGGGAGATGGAGGCGTAGGCGATCAACCGGAGCAGGTCGGTCTGGGCGATGGCCATGAGGCCGCCGTAGACGATGCTGACCACCGCGAGCGTGATGAGCACCGGCGCCGCCGTCGCGGCCGCGTCCGGGAACAGCGGCAGGCTGTAGCGCAGCATCGCGAACGTGCCGACCTTGTCCACGACGGCCATCATCAACACCGCCGATGCGGGCGTCGCGGCCACGGCCGCGCCGGGCAGCCAGGTGTGGAACGGCCACAGTGGCGCCTTGATCGCGAAGGCCAGGGTGAAGGCGGCGAACATCAGCAGCGCCACGCCGGGCGTGATCTCCAGCCGACCGTCCGCGACGGCCGCGGTGATGAGGCGGTAGTCGAACGTGCCCGCCCCGATCGATCCGGCGTCAGTCCCTATCCCGGCGCGGGCGGTGAGGACGTAGAGGCCGATCACCGCGACCAGCATCACCAGCCCGCCGAGCAGGTTGTAGATGAGGAACCGCACGGCCGCCGCAGCCCGGTCGGCCCCGGAGGAGTCGCTGCGGCCGAACCCGCCGATGAGGAAGTAGAGCGGGATGAGCATGGCCTCGAACGCGACGTAGAACAGCAGCACGTCCAGGCTGGTGAACGCCACCAGCGCCAATCCCTGCGTGGTGAGCAGCAACGCCGGGTAGGCCTGCGCGCGGCGACCGTGGGCACCGTCGTCGACATCGTGCCATCCGGCCAGCAGGAGCAGCGGCATGAGGGCGGCCGTGAGCAGGACCAACACCAGGGCGATCCCGTCGAGCCCGAGCGTGTAGGTGGCGCCGAAGGCGGGGATCCACGAGCGTGACTCGACGAACTGGTGGGTCTGGCCTGCGGGGTCGAACCCCACCGCGAGCGCGACGGCCACGGCCAGCACGCCGAGCGACGTGGCCAGGGCGAGGGGTCTCGCCGCGCGTCGCGCGCCGGAGGGGAGGGCGACGACGACGAGAGCGCCGACCAGGGGCGTGAGCCACAGCGCGGAGAGCAGACCGGGCCCGTTCACAGCACACCCCCGGCCGACATGGCGGCGATGATCAGGGCCGCACCCACGAGCATGTACAGCGCGTAGGAGCGGGTGAGTCCGGACTGCAGCAACCGGCCCCGGGCCGACAGGGCCCCTATCGCCGCCGCGATCCCGCCCGTCGCACCGCCCACGACCCTGCGGTCGACCACCGCGGTGCCCGCGACCAGGGCCTGGCCCGGCCGCATCAGGGCCCCCTCGTTGACGGCATCGGCGTAGAGGTCCCGGCGCGCGGCCCGGGTGAGTGCGGAGGCGTCCGGCGGCACCTCGAGCGGGATCTCGCCCCGGCCGTACAGCCGCACCGCGATGGCGATCCCGGCGGCCACGACCACCAGTGAGGCGGTGGTGACCAGCCAGACCGGCACGACGTGCTCGACGTGGTGTCCACCCACGACCGGGGCCAGCCAGTCCTCGAGCCGCCCGCCGATCGCGAGCAGGGCTCCGGAGGCCACGGACCCCACCGCGATGACGATCATCGGCGCCGTCATGGACACCGGTGACTCGTGGGGATGCGCGCCGTCCCGCCAGCGCCGTCGGCCGAAGAAGGTCAGGATCATCACCCGAGTCATGTAGAACGCGGTCAGACCGGCTCCGAGGAGCGCCACCGCGCCCAGCAGGTAGCCGGCCGCTCCGCCGCCACCCACGTCGAACGCCGCGGAGATGATGCCCTCCTTGGAGTAGAAGCCGGCGAACGGCGGGACGCCGATGATCGCGAGGTACCCCAGTCCGAAGGTGACGAAGGTGACCGGCATGACCGTGCGGAGGGCGCCGTACCGGCGCATGTCGACCTCGTCGTCCAACCCGTGCATGACCGATCCCGCGCCGAGGAAGAGTCCGGCCTTGAAGAAGCCGTGGGTGAGCAGGTGCATGATCGCCAGGGCGTATCCGGCCGGGCCGAACCCGGCCGCCATGACCATGTAGCCCACCTGGCTCATGGTCGAAGCGGCGAGCACCTTCTTGATGTCGTCCTTGGCGCAGCCGATCACCGCGCCGAACAGCAGCGTCACCGCGCCGACGGCGATCACCGCCGTTCGCGCCGCCGGTGCCGCGTCGAAGATCGGGTTGGCCCGGGTGATGAGGTAGACCCCGGCGGTGACCATGGTCGCCGCGTGGATGAGGGCGGAGACCGGGGTGGGGCCCTCCATGGCGTCCCCGAGCCACGACTGCAGCGGCACCTGGGCGGACTTGGCGCAGGCGCCCAGCAGCAACAGCAGTCCGAGTGCGGTGACCACGCCCGGGCCGAGGTCGGGCGCGACGCCGTCGACACCCGCCGCGACGGTCCCACCGTCGATCGCGGCGAAGACCCCGTCGAAGGACAGGGTCCCCAGCTGGGTCACCATCACCATCAGCGCGACGGCGAGCCCGATGTCGCCGACGCGGTTGACGACGAAGGCCTTCTTGGCCGCCGTGGCCGCGGACGGCTTGTGCTGCCAGAACCCGATGAGCAGGTAGGAGACCAGGCCCACGCCCTCCCACCCCAGGTAGAGCACCAGGAAGTCGTCGGCCATCACCAGCAGCAGCATCGCGGCCAGGAACAGGTTGAGGTAGGCGAAGAACTTCCGTCGCGCGGGATCGGCGGCCATGTACCCGGTCGAGTACACGTGGATGAGCAGGCCGACGCCGGTGATCAGCAGGACGAACACCATGGAGAGCTGGTCCAGTCGCAGGCCCATGTCCACGGTGAGGTCGCCCACCGAGATCCAGGTGAACAGTGTCTGCTGCAGGGTCCGGTCTGCGGGCCCGCGGCCGGCCATGGCGCCGAACTGCCAGACGGCCGCACCGAACGCGGCGAGCGCGGTGGCGCAGCCCAGCAGGTGGCCCCACGGGTCGCTGCGGCGCCCCAGGAGCAGCAGGAGGGTGGCACCGAGCAGCGGCAGGCCGGGGATCAGCCACAACGTCACATCAGGAGTCATCGGCGCGTCCTCAATACCTGAGCAGACTGGCGTCGTCGATCGAGGCCGACCGGCGGGAACGGTAGATGGCCATGATGATCGCCAGGCCGATCACGACCTCGGCCGCGGCCACCACCATGACGAAGAACGCGAACACGTGTCCGCCCACGTCGCCGTGCATCCGGGCGAACGTCACGAGCGCGAGGTTGGTGGCGTTAAGCATGAGCTCGATGCACATGAACACCACGATCGCGTTGCGCCGCAGCAGGAACCCGGCCGCGCCGATGGTGAACAGGACGGCCGAGAGGTAGAGGTAGTTCTCGGGGTTCACGGTCGTCCCCCCTCGTCGGGCCCTGCCGTGTCGCCGGAGCCCAGCTCGCGGTCGGAACCGTGCCGTCGCAACACCTCGCTCACCGAGTCCGTGGCCTCCGAGCCGTCGGGCAGGCGGGCCGGGGAGTCCGCGGAGTTGCGACGCGCGTACACGCCGGGGCTGGGCGGCGGCGTCACCCGGGCGGTGCCGTCGTGCTGCCAGTCGAGGAACCGCTGCTCGGACATCTCGCGCTGGGTGCGGCGTCCGGAGAACCGCTCGCGGTGTGCCAGCACCATGGCACCCAGGGTGGCGATGATCAGCAGGACCCCGGTGAGCTCGAACGCCCACACGTGGCGGGTGAACAGCAGCGTGGCCAGGGCGGGCACGTCGTCGTGGTCGGCGCCGAAACCGGTGAACGGGGGCAGCTGCGCGCGGGCCAGCCCGGTCGCCAGGAGGACCCCGAAACCGAGCCCGGCGACGATCGCGGCCACGCGGTGGCCTCGGATCCGCTCCACCAGGGACTCCGAGGACTCCACCCCGATGAGCATCACCACGAACAGGAACAGCATCATCACCGCGCCGGTGTAGACGACGATCTGGCCGACGCCCAGGAACACCGCCCCCTGCGCCATGTACAGCACGGCCAGGGCGACCATCGTCATGGCCAGGCAGAGCGCGGAGTAGACCGCCTTGGTGGCGGAGACCACCCCGAGGGCCCCGACGACCACTACGACCGCGAGCACCCAGAACAGGACCGACTCCCCGGTGGACACCGAGTCCCCGGCCATCACGACCTGCTCCCGCCATCGGGTCCGCTCGACGCGGTCCCCAGGACGTCGCCACGGTAGTAGTCGGCGTGCGTCGTCCCCGGGGCCATGTCGTGCGGGGCGGGGACCATCCCGTCGAGCATCGGGCCCAGGAGGTCCTGCTTCTCGTAGATGAGCCCGGCCCGGTCGTCGCCGACCATCTCGTAGTCGTTGGTCATGGTCAGCGCGCGGGTCGGGCAGGCCTCCACGCAGAGCCCGCACCCGATGCAGCGCAGGTAGTTGATCTGGTAGATCCGCCCATAGCGCTCGCCGGGTGAGTACCTCTCGGCCTCGGTGTTGTCGGCGCCCTCCACGTAGATCGCGTCCGCCGGGCAGGCCCACGCGCACAGCTCGCAGCCGATGCACTTCTCCAGGCCGTCGGCGTAGCGGTTGAGCTGATGGCGGCCGTGGTATCGGGGGGCGGTGGGGACCTTCTCCTCCGGGTACTGCTCGGTGTGCTTCTTGCGGAACATCGTCGCGAACGTGACGCCGAACCCGGCGAGCGGCTCGAGGACCCTCGGGATCCTAGGCATTGCGGGCCTCCTCCGATGAGGTGCGCTGGTGGGGCAGCGGCGGGACGGGGAACCCGCCCGCCACCGGGTTGTAGGCCGGGTCGCCGGACCCGGTCGATACCCGTGATCGGTCGGAACGGTCCGTGGCGGACCCCCCGCGGCTCGGGCGGGTGCCGATGCGCGAGCGGAGGGCCAGCACGATCACGACCACCGCGATCAGACCGACGGTCACCAGGGCGATGGCCACCCCGTCGTACCCGGCGTTCGAGAAGGCCCGGATGCTCGCCACGGCCATCACCCACGCCAGGGAGACGGGGATGAGCACCTTCCAGCCGAATCCCATGAACTGGTCGTAACGGAGCCTCGGCAGGGTGGCCCGCAGCCAGATGAACAGGAACATGAAGCCCCACACCTTGATGACGAACCACAGCAGCGCCCACCACCCGGAGTCCGCGCCGTCGATCAGGGAGAACGGCAGGGGGGCCTGCCAACCGCCGAGGAACAGGGTGGCCGCGAGTGCCGAGACCGTGGTCATGTTGACGTACTCGGCCAGCATGAACATCGCGAACCGCAGCGACGAGTACTCGGTGTGGAACCCCCCGACCAGCTCGCCCTCGGCCTCGGGAAGGTCGAAGGGCGCGCGGTTGGTCTCGCCGACCATGGAGATGACGTAGATGAGGAACGAGGGCGCCAGGAGGAACACGAACCAGACCTCGGCCTGGGCGGCGACGATGCCCGAGGTCGACATGGTCCCCGCGAACAGGAACACACCCACGAAGGACAGTGCCATCGCGATCTCGTAGCTGATCACCTGCGCGGTGGAGCGGAGCCCCCCGAGCAGCGGGTAGGTGGAACCGGAGGACCAGCCGGCCAACACGATCCCGTACACCCCGATCGACGTGACGGCCAGGATGTAGAGCACCCCCACGTTCAAATCGGTGAGCTGCAGCGGAGTCCGGTGACCGGCGATCGAGACCTCGGGCCCGAAGGGGATCACCGCGAACGCCATGAACGCGGGGATCACGGCGATGACCGGGGCCAGCAGGAAGATCGGCTTGTCCACCCCGGCGGGGATCAGCCCCTCCTTGAGGGCGATCTTCACGCCGTCGGCCAGGCTCTGCAGCATGCCCAGAGGCCCGACCCGGTTGGGTCCCACCCGCATCTGCATCCAGGCGATGACCTTGCGCTCGAGGTAGATCGCGGCGAGCACCGTGACCACCAGGAACGCGAAGACCGCGAGCACCTTGAGCAGCACCAACCACCACGGGTCGATGCCGAACGCGGACAGGTCCGGGTGCGCGGCCGTCGTCACGGGGCCACCTCCCCGGCGACGATCCGGACCACGTCTCCCGCGGCCGCGGCGAGCGTGGCGTTGACGGCCGATCCGGGCGAGTTCTGCGGCACCCACACCACGCGATCGGGCATCTCGGTGACCGCGCACGGCAGGGTGATCGATCCGCGTCCGGTGGTCACGGTCAGTGGCTCGCCGTCCGCGACGCCGACCTCGTGCGCGGTGGTCGGGGACAACCTGGTGACGGGGGTGCGGGCCGTTCCGGCCAGGTGCGGTTCGCCGTCCTGCAGACGACCCGAGTCGAGCAGCATCCGCCAGGTGGCGAGGACGGCCTGCCCGGCGGGGGGCCGGGGCGTCCGGGCCCGGCCCGGGGGAGCCGACCTCGTCGTCGTCGCGGCTGCGGCCGCGTCCGTGTCCGTGGTCTGGTCCTCCCGGTCCTCGCGTACTCCTTCGGCGCCCCCCACGGCCGCCAGCTCGCGGCGCACGGACTCGACATCGGGCAGACCGAACCAGGCACCCATCTCCTCGGCGAGGGCGTTGAGGACCCGATGGTCGGGTAGGGCGTCTCCGCCGGTCAGCGCGGCGGCGAAGGGGCGCTCGCGGCCCTCCCAGGTGAGGAAGGTGCCGGCCTTCTCGGCCACGGGCGCGACCGGCAGGACCACGTCGGCGCGGTCGCTGATCTCGCTCCGGCGCAGTTCGATGCTCACCACGAACCCGGCGGCGTCGATCGCGTCGAGCGCGGCCCGGGGGTCGGCCAGGTCCGCGGCCTCGACCCCGCCCACCACCAACGCGCTCAGGTCCCCCGAGGCGGCGGCGCGGAGCTGGTCGTCGGTGGACCGGCCGGGGGTGCCCGACAGCGGTTCCGAACGCCACAGCTCGGCCAGCGCCCGGCGGGCACCCTCGTCCGAGACGGGCCGGCCTCCGGGCAGCAGGCCGGGCAGGCATCCCGCCTCGAGCGCCCCCCGCTCGCCCGCCCTTCGCGGGACCCACGCGAGGCGCGCCCCGGTCGCGTCGGCGAGATCTTCCGCCGCCGACAACCCCCCGGGGACCGCGCCCAGTCGCTCGCCGACCAGGATCACGGCGCCGGGGGAGCGGAGGAGTGCGGGCAACTCGTCTGCCGGCGCGGTCCGGTCGTGCGCGGTGGGACCCGATGCGCGGGCCGCCGCGGCGAGGACCTCCGCCTCTGCCCCCGGCACCGTCGGCACGAGCGTGGCGCCCGTCTTGCGCACCGACGGGGAGGCGAACGGGGCCACCGAGAAGACCCGCACCCCGAGGTCCCGCGCGGCCCTGCGCAGGCGGAGGAAGACGATCGGCGACTCCTCCTCGGGGTCGAAGCCCACCAGCAGGACCACCGGAGCGGTCTCGAGATCGGCGTAGGTGACCACTCCCTCTTCTCCCGGGCCGCGGCCGACCACACGTCGGGTGAGGAAATCGGCCTCCTCGCCGGAGTGGTGGCGCGCGCGGAAGTCGACGTCGTTCGTGCCCAGGACCGCGCGGGCGAACTTGGCGTAGGCGTAGGCGTCCTCGCGGGTCAGTCGGCCGCCGGTCAGGACACCGGTGCGGCCGCGCGCGGCGGACAGCCCCGCGGCGGCCGTGGCCAGGGCGGTGCTCCACGGGACCGGCACCAGGCCACCGTCCCGGCCCCGGATCATCGGGGTGGTGAGGCGGTCGGGCCGCGTGGCGTAGACGAAGGCCCAACGACCCTTGTCGCAGTTCCACTCCTCGTTGACGTCCGGATCGTCCCCGGCGAGTCTGCGCAGTACCTTCCCGCGGCGGTGATCGGTCCGCTGCCCGCACCCGCTGGCGCAGTGCTCGCAGACACCGGGGCTCGAGACCAGGTCGAACGGGCGTGCACGGAAGCGGTACGCGGAGCCGGTGAGCGCGCCGACGGGGCAGATCTGGACGGTGTTGCCGGAGAAGTACGACTCGAGCGGCTCGTCCCCGTAGACGCCCACCTGCTGTCGGGAGCCCCGTTCCATCAGGTCGATGAACGGGTCGCCCGCGATCTGATCCGAGAACCGGGTGCACCGGGCGCACATCACGCAGCGCTCGCGGTCGAGCAGGACCTGGGACGAGATGGCGATGGGTTTGGGGAACGTGCGCTTGACCTCGGTGAAGCGCGAGTGGCCGTGGCCGCTGGAGAGCGCCTGGTTCTGCAGCGGGCACTCCCCGCCCTTGTCGCAGACCGGGCAGTCCAGCGGGTGGTTGATGAGCAGGAGCTCCATGACCCCGCGTTGGGCCTTGTCCGCGATCTCGGAGGTGAACTGGGTGCGCACCACCATGTCCTCGGTGACCGGGGTGGTGCAGGAGGTCACGGGTTTGGGGGCGCCCTCGACCTGGACGATGCACTGGCGGCACGCGCCGGCCGGTTCGAGCAGCGGGTGGTCGCAGAACCGGGGGATCTGCACCCCGAGGCGTTCGGCGGCGCGGATCACCAGCGTGCCGGCCGGCACGGAGACGCGTCGGCCGTCCACGGTGAGGGTGACGAGGTCGTCGTTCTGCTCGGGCGCCAGGTCGGCCACGGTGTCGTCGGCGCGGGGGGTGATCTTGTTGGCCACGGTGTCATCGGCGGTGCTGCCCGAGGGGGTGGCCGGGCGGTCGGGTGCGGCGTCACCTGCGGTCATCGGGCCACCTCCTCGGCCGGGGCGAAGACGGTGGAGCGGCGGTGGTCGAAGGGGCACCCGCCGGGGATGTGGGCCAGGTACTCGTCGCGGAACAGCGCGATGGAGGACATGATCGGGGCGCCGGCGGCGTCGCCGAGTGCGCAGAACGATTTGCCGACGATGTTGTCCGAGATGTCGAGCAGTCGGTCCAGGTCGCTCTCGGTCGCGGTCCCGTCCTCGAGCCTGCGCATGATCTGCACCAGCCAGAACGTGCCCTCGCGGCAGGGGGTGCACTTGCCGCACGACTCGTGGGCGTAGAACTCCGTCCAGCGCAGCACGGCCCGCACCACGCACGTCGTGTCGTCGAAGATCTGCAGCGCCTTGGTGCCGAGCATGGACCCCTCGGCCGCGCAGCCCTCGTAGTCCAGGGGCATGTCCAGCTGGGCGTCCGTGAGGAGGGGGGTCGAGGAACCGCCGGGGGTCCAGAACTTGAGCGTGTGCCCCTCCCGGATCCCGCCGGCGTGCTGCAGGAGTTCGCGCAGGGTGATGCCGAGCGGCGCCTCGTACTGCCCGGGCCGGGTGACGTGGCCCGACAGCGAGTACAGGGTGAAGCCGGGGGACTTGTCCGAGCCCATCGATCGGAACCACTCGGGTCCGCGCTGGAGGATCGACGGAACGCTCGCGATGGACTCGACGTTGTTGACCACGGTGGGACAGGCGTAGAGACCGGCGACGGCGGGGAACGGCGGTCGGAGCCGGGGCTGTCCGCGCCGGCCCTCGAGGGAGTCCAGGAGTGCGGTCTCCTCTCCGCAGATGTAGGCGCCCGCCCCGGCGTGGACCACGATGTCGAGGTCGAACCCGCTGCCCAGGATGTCCCGGCCCAGGAACCCGGCCTCGTACGCCTCGGCGACCGCGGTCTGCAGACGCCGCAGGACCGGCACCACCTCGCCGCGGAGGTAGATGAACGCGTGGGAGGAGCGGATGGCGTACGCGGCGATCACCATCCCCTCGATCACGACGTGCGGGGTGGCCAGCATGAGGGGCATGTCCTTGCAGGTGCCCGGCTCGGACTCGTCGGCGTTGACCACCAGGTACTTGGGCCGGTCTGCGGGGTCGGAGGCCCGGGGATCCCCGGGTGTGTCGGTGCTGTCGGGACTCCCGGAGCCGGGGGCCTGGGGGATGAAGCCCCACTTGCGGCCGGTGGGGAACCCCGCCCCGCCGCGACCGCGCAGACCCGCGTCGAGGACGGTGGAGATGACCTGATCCGGGCCGGCGGCCAGGGCGTTGCGCAGCCCGGTGTAGCCGTCGTGTGCCAGATAGGTCTCGAGCGTCCAGCTGTCCGGTGCGTCCCAGTAGCGACTGAGGTACGGCGCGAGCGGCATGTCAGACCTCCTCCTCGTCGGCGTCGGCGGGCGCCTGCATCCCGGCCGATCCCGCGGCCCGCAGGCCGGCGAGGGTGGGCGCGCCCGGCGCGCCGTCGTTGGCGCCGGGACGCGTGTCCGGGAAGCCCGCGAGGATGCGGGCGGTCTCTCGGAAGGTGCACAGCGGGGCGCCGCGGGTGGGGGTCACCGGCCGCCCGGCCCGCAGGTCGTCGACCACCCGGCGGGCCGAGTCGGGGGTCTGGTCGTCGAAGAACTCCCAGTTGATCATCACCACCGGCGCGTAGTCGCAGGCGGCGTTGCACTCGATGTGCTCCAGGGTGATCCGGCCGTCGTCGGTGGTGCCGGGGCCCTCGAGGCCCAGGTGGTCGGCGAGGGAGACGAGGATCTCGTCGCCGCCCATCACCGCGCAGAGCGTGTTGGTGCACACGCCCACCAGGTAGTCGCCCGTCGGCGTGCGGCGGTACATCGAGTAGAAGGTCGCCACCGCCATCACCTCGGCCGCCGTGAGCTCCAGCACCCGTGCGCAGAACTCGACGCCGGCCGGCGTGATGTGCCCGTCCTCGGCCTGGACGAGGTGGAGCAGCGGGAGCAGCGCAGACCTGGCCTGCGGGTAGCGGGCGACGATCGCGGCGGCGTCATCGGCCAACCGCTCGCGGACGTCGTCCGGGTAGCTCCGTCGTGCGCCCGGGTGGACGATCGCCCCGGGTTCATCGGGCTTCTGGCCGAACTGCAGGAAGACCGGTTCGCCGCTCATCGGTCCACACCCCCCATCACCGGGTCGATGCTGGCGACGGCGGCGATCACGTCGGCGAGCATCCCGCCCTCGCACATGGCGGCCACCGCCTGCAGGTTGGTGAACGACGGGTCCCGGTAGTGGACGCGGTAGGGGCGGGTGCCGCCGTCCGAGACCATGTGCACGCCCAGCTCTCCGCGGGGCGACTCGACCGGCACGTACACCTGTCCCGGGGGCACCGCAAACCCTTCGGTGACCAGCTTGAAGTGATGGATGAGTGCCTCCATCGAGCTGTCCATGATGTGGCGGACGTGGTCGGGGGAGTTTCCCAGGCCGTCGGGACCGACCTTGAGCTGGGCGGGCCACGCGATCTTGGGGTCGTCCACCATCACGGGGCCGGGCTCGAGCCGGTCCAGGCACTGTTCGATGATCCTCAGGGACTGCTTCATCTCGTCCACGCGGATGACGAATCGGTCGTAGCAGTCGCTGTGCGAGCCCGTCACCACGTCGAACTCGTAGGTCTCGTACCCGCAGTACGGATCGGTCCGGCGCACGTCGTGGGGCAGCCCGCTCGCGCGCAGCACCGGCCCGGTCACGCCCAGGGCGATGCACCCGGTGAGGTCCAGGTACCCGATGCCCTCGAGACGCATCTTCCAGATCGGGTTCTGGCGCAGGAGGAGCTCCATCTCGCGCAGGCGACCGGGCATCACGTCCAGCAGCTCCCGGATCGTGGGCACCGCCTCGTCGGGCAGGTCCTGGACCACCCCGCCGGGCCGGACGTAGGCGTGGTTCATCCGCAGACCGGTGATGATCTCGAAGACGTCCAGGACCATCTCCCGCTCGCGGAACCCGAACAGCATGGGGGTGCTGGCGCCGAGCTCCAGGGCGCCGGTGGCGAGGGCGACCATGTGCGACGAGATCCGGTTGAGTTCCATGAGCATCACCCGGATGACCGACGCCCGTTCCGGCACCTGGTCGGTGATCCCGAGCAACCGCTCCACCCCGAGGCAGTAGGCGACCTCGTTGAAGAACGGCGAGAGGTAGTCCATCCGGGTGACGAAGGTGACGCCCTGGGTCCAGTAGCGGTACTCGAGGTTCTTCTCGATCCCGGTGTGCAGGTACCCGATCCCGCAGCTCGCACGGGTGACGGTCTCTCCCTCGATCTCGAGGATGAGCCGCAGCACCCCGTGCGTCGACGGGTGCTGGGGGCCCATGTTGACGACGATGCGATCGTCGTCGGCACTGCGTGCGGCGTCGCTGATCGCCTCCCAGTCCTGTCCGGTCGCGGTGAGGACGGTGTCCGAGTCGGTTCTGTCGGCCATCAGCTGTAGGCCCTCCGCTGGTCCGGGGGCGGGATGGTCGCGCCCTTGTACTGCACGGGGATCCCACCGAGCGGGTAGTCCTTGCGTTGCGGGTGGCCCTCCCAGTCGTCCGGCATCTGGATGCGGGTGAGCGACGGGTGCCCGTCGAAGTGGATGCCGAAGAAGTCGTAGGTCTCGCGCTCGTGCCAGTCGGTGGTCGGGTAGATCCTGGTCAGGGACGGGATGTGGGGGTCGGAATCGGGGGCCGAGACCTCCAACAGCAGCCGGCGGTTGTGGGTGATCGACTGCAGGGGGTAGACCACGTGCAGTTCGTGTCCCACGGCGCCGGGGTAGTGGACCCCGCTCACCCCGAGCGACATCTCGAAGCGGAGCGCGGGGTCGTCCCGGAGGGTCAGCGCGACCGCCGGCAGGTGTCGGCGCCGGACGTGGAGGGCCAGCTGCCCCCTGTGGACGACGACGTTCTCCACCGCGTCGTCGAAGGTCGGTCCGCCCCGCGATGCCAGGGCGGCGGTGAGAGTGGCGACCACCCCGTCGTCGTCGCCCTGGTCGTCGTCCGGCGCGCCGCCGTCCCGTGCACCGTGTTCCCCCTCGCCCGGGGCCCGGGTACCTCCCGGCATGGCGACGGGGCGCACGAGGCCGCCGAAGCCGGAGGTGTCGCCGGTGCCGCGGACACCGAACATGCCGTGGCGGACCCCGACGGTGGTCGGGTCGGATTCGGCCGGGCCCGCGGGGTCCGGGGCATCGGCCGGGACCGGGTGGTCGCCGGTCACCGGAACATCCCCTCGACGGGGATGAGCGGGCGTTGGTCGAGCGCCGCCCGCTCGGCCGCGCGGACGGCCTCGGCCCGGTTGGCGCCGAGCGGCATGTGCTGGATCTTGTCGTGCAGGGTGATGATCGCGTGCAGGAGCATCTCGGGCCGTGGGGGGCACCCGGGGAGGTAGATGTCCACGGGGACGACGTGGTCGACGCCCTGGACTATCGCGTAGTTGTTGAACATCCCACCCGAGGACGCGCACACACCCATCGCCAGCACCCACTTGGGCTCGGCCATCTGGTCGTACACCTGGCGCAGGACCGGGGCCATCTTCTGGCTGACGCGGCCGGCGACGATCATCAGGTCCGCCTGGCGGGGGGAGGCGCGGAACACCTCGGTCCCGAACCGGGCCAGGTCGTAGCGGCCTCCGCTGGTGGCCATCATCTCGATGGCGCAGCAGGCCAGTCCGAAGGTGGCGGGCCAGAGCGACCCCTTGCGCATGTATCCGGCGAGTTGCTCGACCGTGGTCAGCAGGAACCCGCTCGGCAGCTTCTCTTCCAGTCCCATGATGTCTCCTCCCCCGGCCCCGGTCAGTCCCAGCTCAGCCCGCCGCGACGCCACTCGTAGGCGTAGGCGACGGAGACGTTGACGACGAACAGGGCCATCGCGGCCAGTCCGAACAGCCCGAGGGTGTCGAAGTGCACGGCCCACGGATAGAGGAAGAGGATCTCGATGCCGAAGATGATGAACAGCATCGCCGTGAGGTAGTACTTCACCGGGAACCGGCCGCCCCCGACCGGCTGCGGGGTGGGTTGGATGCCGCACTCGTAGGCCTCGACCTTGGACCTGTTGAACCGGCTCGGCCCGGCCAGTGAGGACGTCAGCGAGGAGAAGACGGCAAAGGCGACGGCGACGGCGCCGAGGACCAGGATGGGTACGTATTCGTTCATCGCGTCACTCCTCGCGCGTTCCTCGAGAAGCCACCTGTGGGTTCACTTCTCCTGCAACCGCATGGGATCGCCGGCGACCGGCTGTGGTGGGGTCACGGCCCGCCGTCTCCCTGTCGGATCGGGTGTCCCCGACCTCGACTGTGACTCTACTCACATTGCGTTGACGCGTGTCTGGGGTTTCGACAGACCGGTTTTCGGCGGTGTGCGGCGGTCGTCCGCGGGGGGCGGTGTCCCCGCCGGCGCTCAGTTCGGTGCGAGGAGCGAGGTGACCGTGTCCCGTAGCCGGAGAGGGTCGACCGGGTGGGGGACCGAGGCGTCCGCCCGGGACCAGTCGGCCAGCCAACGGTCGTCCGCACGTCCGATCAGGACGAGGATCGGCGGGACGTGGTCGAGTTCGTCCCGCAGTTGCTTGGCCAGTCCCAGCCCGCCGGTGGGGGCGGCCTCGCCGTCGAGGATCACCAGGTCGATGCCGCCCGCGTCCATGGTGTCGACGACGACCGCCGCCGTGGCCACCTCGAGGTAGTCGAGCCGAGGGAGGTCGGGGTGTGGGCGGGTGCCCAGCGCGGTCATGACGCGGCTGCGGGTGCCGGCGTCGTGGCTGTAGACGAGCACGCGCAGGGCGACGTCCGGAGCGGTGATCTCGGTCACGTTCGCGATGGTACCGAGGGGGGCTTCGCGGCGGGGCGCGAGCGTCGAAGGGCGGAATCGGGCGCGCCCGATGGGGTGCGCGGGCGGAATGGACCACAGTCGCCGCGTAGCCCGTGCCGACCCGGGCAAAGGGCACGCGCAGAGCGGAGGTGGCGCGCAGGGCGGAGGTGGTGCGCGTCGACCGGCCAGAGTGGGGGGCGCGCGTCGACCGGTCACGTCTGTGGGCACCGTGAAATGGAAGACGCGGCCCGGGCTCGAGAGCACCGGGCCGCGTCTGCGGCGGAGGATAGGGGATTTGAACCCCTGAGGGGCTATAAACCCCAACCCGCGTTCCAGGCGAGCGCCATAGGCCACTAGGCGAATCCTCCGTCGATCACAGTACCCAGCGCGGCCAACCACTGGCAAACCATCCGTGAATCGTGGGCTGTCGCCCGGGCGGCGTGCGGTGGCGGAGGAGGCACGGTTAGACTCGTTTCCGGACCCCGCGCGGCGTCCATCCTGTGAACTCCCCCAGGGCCGGAAGGCAGCAAGGGTCAGCGGGCTCTGGCGGGTGCGCGGGGTCCCTTCACGTCCGGCACCAGGACCCCTGCGTCGGGGTGCCGAGACCACCGACGATGTCGATCCCCCGGAGGCCACTGTGGCGCTGTCCGATCTCTCCGCCGACGACCTGGCCCGACTCGAATCGGAGTTGTCCTCCGAGTACGACTCCCTCGCCGAGCGCGGTCTCTCCCTGGACCTGACCCGAGGTAAGCCCTCGCCCGAGCAGTTGGACCTCTCCGAGCGGCTGCTGGCCCTGCCGGGCGAGGGGGACCACACCGCGGGGTCCACCGACGTCCGCAACTACGGCGGCGGTGCCGGATTGCCGGAGCTCCGCGGGATCATCGCCGAACTCCTGGGGGTGGGCGCCGACCGGGTGATCGCGCAGGACAACGCGAGCCTGTCGATCATGTACGACCTGCTGGCGTTCTCGATGCTGTTCGGGACGCCCGATTCCGAGCGACCGTGGAAGGACGAGCCGACGCTCCGGTGGCTCTGCCCGGTGCCCGGATACGACCGGCACTTCACCATCACCGAATCCCTCGGTATCGAGATGATCCCGGTGGCGATGGGGGAGGACGGCCCGGACATGGACGAGGTGGAGCATCTCGTCGCGACGGACCCGTCGATCAAGGGCATGTGGTGTGTGCCAATCTACTCCAACCCGACCGGCGCCGTATACAGCGACCACACCGTGTCGCGGTTGGCGCGCATGGTCACGGCCGCCCCGGACTTCCGGGTGATCTGGGACAACGCCTACGTGGTGCACACGCTGACCCCGGATTTCCCCAAGGTGCCCGACGTCGACTCGATCGCCGCGGAGGCCGGTCACCCCCATCGCTTCCTGCAGGTGTGTTCGACCTCCAAGATCACCTTCGCCGGCGCGGGCGTGTCGTTCCTCTCGGCCTCGACGCCGAACCTCGACTGGTATCTGCGGCACACCAGGGTCCGGTCGATCGGACCGAACAAGGTGAACCAGCTGGCGCACGCGCGGTTCTTCGGTGACGCCGACGGGGTCCGCGCCCACATGCAGAAGCACCGGGAGATCGTCGCCCCCAAGTTCGAGGCGGCCGCCGCCGCATTGGGCCGCCGCCTCGGCGACTACGAGGTGGCCCGCTGGACCAGGCCTGAGGGCGGGTATTTCATCGACCTCGAGGTCCCGGACGGTACCGCCACGGAGACCGTCCGCCTGGCCAAAGCGGTCGGTGTGGCGTTGACCCCGGCGGGCTCGGCCTATCCGTACGGGCGGGATCCTGACGACAGGCACATCCGGCTGGCGCCCACGCTCCCGCCGCTGGCCGAGGTGGAGACGGCGATGGACGTGGTGGGACTGTGCGCGTTGCTCGCGGCGTGTCGCGACGCGCAGAAGTGATGTAACACAGCCTGCCGCTTCGTTAATCACCAATCACTGAGATGCGGACCCGGTGATGCCCCCGTGGGGGTGTCGCCGGGGCCGCTGTCACCAGCGAAAGCGTGGATGCTGTGATCTGTAACACGTTCCCATTACGTGGACCCGCCGAGAATTTCGGGGGACAGTGCTCTGACGTGCACGAATGGCCCCGAAAGCGCTGTTGAGCAGTAGTCAATTGAGGAAGGTCCTTGATCACCGCAGGTCCGCGTGGTTGTATTTGACGCGTCCGGACCCCATAAGGGATCGGGCACCGGAGTGCGGCTGAGGGGCTGCGAGGGGCCGGTGCTGTGATCCCGGTCCGGAACCGCGCCGCGAGGGTCTGAGGGGGCCCGCACCGCCGCGCGAGGGACGTCGGGAGGGGTCGCGGAGACGCGGCCCCTCCGGTCATTTCGGGATGTCGTCCTCCCGGACGCAGAGGTCTCGCCTCGTCGTCGTACCCCCTGGGTACCCTCTAGCCGTGGCCCTCTACCGGAAGTACCGCCCCGCCTCCTTCGCCGAGGTCGTGGGCCAGGAGCACGTCACCGAGCCGCTCTCCGTGGCATTGTCCTCCGGCCGGATCAACCACGCGTATCTCTTCTCCGGGCCGCGCGGGTGCGGCAAGACCTCGTCCGCCCGCATCCTCGCCCGGTCGCTGAACTGCGTGGAGGGACCCACCGCGACACCCTGCGGGGAGTGCGACTCCTGCGTGGCGCTCGCGCCCGGGGGCACGGGCACGCTGGACGTCACCGAGCTCGACGCGGCCAGCCACGGTGGTGTGGACGACACCCGTGACCTGCGTGAGCGGGCGTTCTTCGCACCGGCGTCGTCGCGGTACCGGGTGCTCATCATCGATGAGGCGCACATGGTCACCAACGCGGGCTTCAACGCGCTGCTCAAGATCGTGGAGGAGCCGCCGGAGCACCTCATCTTCATCTTCGCCACCACCGAGCCGGAGAAGGTGCTGCCGACGATCCGTTCACGGACGCACCACTACCCGTTCCGCCTGCTCACGCCCTCGGCGATGCGTGGACTTCTCGAGCGGGTCTGCGACCAGGAGGGCGTGCGGGTCGAGCCGACCGTCTTCCCGCTGGTCATCCGCGCCGGTGGGGGGTCGCCGCGCGATACGTTGAGCGTGCTGGACCAGCTGATGGCCGGCGCGGGCGAGGAGGGCATCACCTATTCGCGCGCGGTGAGTCTTCTGGGGGCCACCGAGGCGGCGCTGATCGACGACACCGTGGACGCCCTCGCCGCCTCCGACGGTGCGACGCTGTTCCGGACCGTCGACAAGGTCATCGAGGCAGGGCTCGATCCCCGCCGGTTCGCGGCGGACCTGCTGCAGCGTCTGCGAGATCTCATCATGGTGCAGTCTGTCCCCCAGGCCATCGAGCGCGGCCTCGTCGACGCGCCGGTCGAGCAGGCCGACACCATGCGGCGGCAGGCCGAGAACATCGGCCCCGCCACCCTCGCGCGGTGCGCGGACATGGTGCACGAGGGGATGGGGTCGATGCGCGGCGCCACCTCTCCGCGGCTGCTGCTGGAGATCCTCTGCGCCAAACTGCTGCTGCCGTCGGCCGACGACTCGGTGCTCGCGCTGCTGCAGCGCGTCGAGGCGCTGGAGACCGGTACGGCGCGATCGGTCGCCGCCCCGGGTGGCGGGGTCCCCGTCCGGGAGGGGAACCCGGCCGGAGCCGGCGGAGGGCTGGCTGACGACGACGAGGGGCGCGTGGGATCGGGCGGCCCCGGGCCGCAGCCCTCCACCCAGCCGGAGGGGCGGCCGAAGTTCGTGCGCCGTTCCCAGGCGCAGCCCGCCGAGCCTGCCGCCCGTCAGGAGGCTCAGGGCTCCACGTCGGGGCCCCGGGCATCCGCGTCGGCGCCGCAGCCGCCCGCGCCGGCGTCGCACGAACGTGGGTCGAAGCCACCCGCGCAGGAACCCGAGCCGCATCCGCAGGAGCCCGGAACCCGTCCGGTGCAGGCCACTCCCGACGGATCGGCCGTGCCCGCCGAGTCCATCGCCCAGCAACTGGCGGAGAGTCAGCGGCCGGCCGGTGAGGCCGCGGATACCGGCCCGGAGTCCGCACAGCCGGTCCACGCCGGTCCCGACTCGCCTTCGGCCCACCACGCACCCGGGTCCGCACCCGTCTCCGCGCCCACGCCCGGGCCCGAACCCGCCTCCGCCGCCGCACCCACTCCCGGGTCCGAACCCGCCCCCACCCCCGAGCCGGTGGCGGATCCGTGGCGAGAGCCGCCCGCCGAGCCCGGAGATGCCGCGGACCAAGCGAGCGGCCGAGGTCCGGAGCACGCCCGGGACGAGCCTCGGGAGCAGCCACGAGCGCAGACCGACGCCGGCACAGGCCGCGCACCGGCGCCTGAACCCGGGCCCCCTGCCGCCCCGGGAATGGAGGCCGAGGACATCCGCCGCGCGTGGCCGGCTATCCGCGACGCGGTCCGGCGGAGGACCCGCACGGTCGAGGTGATGCTCGCCGGCGCAACCGTCGCAGGGGTCGAGGGCCGGGTCATTCATCTCGTCCACGACTACGCCCCGCTGGCCAAGCGACTGGCCCAGCCGCACAACGCCACCGCGATCACCGACTCGGTCACCGAGGTGGTGGGTGGGGACTGGACGATCCGCTGCACCTCGGGCGGAGGGGGTGCCGTGTCCTCGGAGGGCGCCCCGGTCCGCGGGGCCGCCCCGGCTCCGACGGAGGCGCCCGGAAAGCCGCAGCAGGCCGAGCCCCAGGGGTGGCAGCGTCGGCTGCGTGGAGGAGACCCCGGCCGGGGTGCGGGATCCGGAGGCGCCGCCGACGGTGGAGCGCCCGGGGGCGGGTACGACGACATCCCGCCGCCGCCGGAGGAGCCCGAGCCGGAGGCCGGGGAGCCCGACGGCCCGCCGCCACCCCCGGTGAGCGAGGAGGAGATGGTGGACGAGGCCCGCAGCGGACCCCAGAACCTTGATCACCGGACCGGCGAGGACATCGCGCTCCAGTTGCTCAGGGAGCATCTCGGGGCCCGGCCACTCGAGCGCTGAGCGGCTCGGCCCGCCGCGCGGCGGGGCACGTTGTCCGAGGGTGCGGTTACCCTGGATCCCGACCGACCGGGGCCGCCCCGGCTCAGATGAGGCACCAGCCGAAAGGACCCGACATGCAGCCCGGACCCGACATGAACGCCCTCCTCGAGCAGGCCCAGCAGATGCAGGCCCAGCTCGCCCAGGCGCAGCAGGAGATCGCCGCGACCACGGTCGACGGTCAGGCCGGTGGCGGTCTCGTCACCGTCACCATGCGCGGCACCGGAGAGGTCACCGGGGTCACCGTGGACCCCAAGGTCGTGGACCCCGAGGACATCGAGACGCTGCAGGACCTGCTCGTGGGTGCCTTCGGTGACGCCCACACCAAGGTCCAGCAGCTCGCGGAGTCGCGGCTCGGCCCGCTGGCCTCCGGTGGTGGCCTCGGCGACATGATGGGTGGCCTGGGCATGTGAGCCCGGCGGGATCCGGGGAGGTCCGGAACCCGCCTCCCGGTGTCGCAACCGACGCCGGCACCAACACAGCACAGGAACGGCGATGTACGAGGGACCAGTCCAGAACCTGATCGATGAGCTCGGCAAACTGCCGGGCGTCGGTCCGAAGTCCGCGCAGCGGCTGGCCTTCCACCTCCTGCAGGCGGAGCCGGAGTCGGTGGAGCGGCTGCGTTCGGCGCTGCAGGCGGTGGTCGACGGCGTCTCCTACTGCGAGGTCTGCGGCACCGTGGCGGCGGGCGAACGCTGCCGCATCTGCTCGGACCCGCGACGCGATCCCACTCTCATCTGCGTGGTCGAAGAGCCCAAGGACATCGAGGCCATCGAGCGCACCCGCGAGTTCCGCGGGCTCTACCACGTGCTCGGTGGCGCGCTCGACCCCCTCAACGGCATCGGCCCCAACGAACTGCGGATCGCGGGCCTGATGAGGCGGGTCGGTCAGGAGTTCGAGGGCGAGGAGATCGCGGAGATCATCATCGCGACCGACCCCAACACCACCGGCGAGGCCACGTCGACATACCTCGCACGGCTGCTGCGGCCGTTCCCCGAACTCGTGGTGAGCCGCCTGGCCTCGGGCCTGCCCATGGGTGCGGATCTCGAATTCGCGGACGAACTGACCCTGGGTAGCGCGTTGTCCGGCCGCCGGATCCTCTCGGGTGGCCCCTCCCAGCCCACGCGGTCAGGGGGCGTGCTCCGTCCGGAACAGACGGAGGCCCCGGAACGCCAGCCGGAACCCCAGCTGGCCCCCCAGTCGTCGCCCGACCTGTCAGAGGTCGAAGAGCCTCGCGGCGTTACCGTGCCACACCGACCGTAGCCAGTCATCCCCCAACCCGAGGCCCGCGAGCGCGTCGAGTTGGTGCGCGAACGGGTAGGGGATGTTGGGGAAGTCGGTCCCCAGCAGGATCTTGTGCTCCAGATCGACGAGCCGCCCGCGCTCGGAGTCGGGGAACGGGGTGATCTCCTCGACGAAGTCGGTGAACGCCATGGTCGTGTCCAGGTAGACGGCGCTGTACCTCTCCGCCAGGTCCAGGAACTCCGAGTACTCGCCCATGCCCATGTGGGCGATGATCAGTGGCAGGTCCGGGTAACGCTCCAGCACGCCGGCGATCGGTTCCGGGCCCGTGAAAGGCCCCGCCACGGGGCCGCTGCCGCAGTGGATCACCGTCGGCACCCGCGCCTCGGACAACTGACCCCACACGGGGTCCAGCAGTGGGTCGCGCGGGTCGTACTCGCCCACCTGGATGTGCGATTTGAACACCCGGGCCCCGGACTCGATGGCGTCCCGAACGTACTCGCCGGCGGCCGGCTCGGGGAAGAAGGTGGCGGTGTGCAGGCAGTCGGGGTGCCGTGCCGCGAAGTCCGCGGACCACGAGTTGAGCCACGCCGCCATGTCCGCCTTGTGCGGGTACAGCATGGATGAGAACGCCAGGACCCCGTAGGACCTCAGGCGCTCGACCCGCTCGTCCTCGGCCTCCCGGTAGGTGATCGGCCACGTCCGCCCGACCTTCGGGCCGGCGCCGTCGAAGTAGTCCCACACCTTGGCCATCACCCGCTCGGGCATGAAGTGTGTGTGGACGTCGATGATCCCGGGTAGACCCAGCGGCTCCCACAGGGCGCGCACCTGCGCCGCCTCGTGCGCGGGATCGGGAGGGGTCACGGGCCCGGTGAGGGTGGCGGTGCCGTGGTGGATGCACATGGACCCGAGCGTAGGCCAGTGCTGCATGGACAATCCGTCCGCAGGCCTCCGGGCTCGCATCTTCTCCGCCGACCGGCTCGACGGTCAGACCGGCGCAGGCCTGCCGCTGGCCCGGAACTTCGAGGGACTGGCCCCGAAGTGGCTGCTGAAAGCGCGACTGAAATGAGCGACGTCGCGGTATCCGACCATGGCCCCGATCTCGGCCACAGTCCGTCCGGAGTCGAGCAGTAGCCACCGTGCCCGCTTCATCCGTTCCTCGGTGAGGAAGCCACGCGGGGTGAAACCCGTGGGTTCGAACAGTTTGTGGACGTAACGCACGGACATTCCCAGTTCGGCGCTGACCTCGGCCAGTCCCCTGCCTGGTAGATGCAGGGTACGGATCAGCTCCTGCTGGACCCTCCGCAGGTCACGTTGGTGAACCAGAGCCGTGGGGTTGTGGGTGACGGCGTTCTCGCCGACCGTGGTCGCGAGCAGGTCGAGAACCGTTCCCGCGGTGGCGGCACGTGCCTCCGGGGAGAGCCCGGGGCTGGTCCGGGAGAGATCGATGAGGAACCGCGAGAGCATTCCACCGAGGCCGGCGTCGGCGCCGTGCGCAATGCCCAGGGAGGCGGTAAGGAGATCTTCGGGGAGGCGGGAACCCAGCAGTGCGCGCGGGGTATGGAGGACGAGCTGTTCGAACTCGGTCAGGCCCTCCACGACGAATGGCGCGGCCGCATCGACCACGCTGAATGCACCAGCGGAGAGGGTGACCGCACGACCGTGCTGCGAGACGGTCAACCTCCCGCCGACAGCGAGGATTAGCAGCAGGTCGTCGCGGTGGTCGGTGCCGACCATCGCCGGTGACCGGGTCACCTGGTGTGGATCCGCACGCACCCGGCTGAGGTGTAGGGCGTCCACGTCGCTGCTGACCAGGTCAGCGGTGAAGCCGGTGTCGTGCCGCGGCCACGCCACGTCCATCTCGCAGAAGGTCGAATCGATCGCCTCCCGCCACTGCGCACGGCCCTCGGCAGCGGATAGCCCCCGGACGCACACGGTCTGGCCGACGGTGCGCGTCGAGTCAAGTTTTCGTGCATTCGGCGTCATGGTCACCCCCTCGGAGTCGTCGTTAGTGTTCCACATCACATCCCCGGGATCGCAGCGTCGCGGAAGCGGTGCGCGAACTGCCAACCCCGGCCCCGCGCGGAACGACACCCGAAGGAGTGGAACCGATGTCCACAGCAACCAACTGGATCGATTCGGTGACGATGGACCAGCTCAACGAGGACCCGCACCCGGTGCACGATCGACTACGCGAACAGGCGCCGGTGGCGTTCGTCCCCGCGGTGGGGTTGCACGTCGCGTCCACGCGGGAGGCGTGCTTGACGATCGCGCAGGATTCCGAGAACTGGGCAACCGTCATCGCCCCCGCCGGCGAACGCAGCTTCGGTAAGGGAACGGTCCTGGCTGCCAATGACTCCGAGCACGCGGAGTTGCGGAAGATGATCGATCCCGGCCTGAGGCCGTCCGCGGTGGATGGCCACATCGACGATCTGGTCCGGCCGTATGCCCGCCATCTCCTGGGCGAACTCGACTCGCGGGGGAAGGCGGACATCCAGGAGGAGTACTTCGCTCCCGTGAGCGTGCGGGCCGTCGGCGACCTGATGGGGTTAACCAACGTCCCGGCCGAGACCCTGGTGCGGTGGTTTCAGACGTTGGCGTTGGCGTTCGGCAACGCGGCGGTCGACGAGAGCGGCGACTTCCTCAACAAGCAACTGTTCGAGGCCGCTGACGCCGTGCGCGCCGAGATCCACACGGTGGTCGATCCGCTACTCGACCACTGGGCCGAGAATCCCGACCACTCGCTTCTCTCCCACTGGCTACACGACGGCGGGCCCGAGGGCGAGCTCCAGTCCAGGGACAAGATCTACCCCAACATCTATGTGTTCCTCCTCGGCGCGCTGCAGGAACCGGGGCATGTGATGACGACGACGCTGGCGGCCCTGTTGCGGGACCCGGAGCAGTTGGAGAGGGTGGTCGACGACCCGACGCTCATCCCGCGTGCGGCCAACGAGGCCGCTCGGTGGGTCGCTCCGATCTGGACGGCCGCTACGAAGGTGGCCAAGAACGACGTGACCGTCTCGGGCGTGGAGATCGCCGCCGGGACGACGGTCCTGCTCTCCTACGGCTCGGCCAATCGGGACTCCGCGACGTGGGAGCGGGCGGAGGTCTTCGACCTCGATCGTCCTGCCATGCCGAACCTGGCCTTCGGCGCCGGCCAGCATGCCTGTGCAGGGACCCACGTCGGCATGTCGATCGTGCGCATCGCACTCGAGGAGCTCTTCGACGCCATTCCCAATATCGAGGCGGATCCCGACCAGGACGTGACGTTCTGGGGGTGGACCTTCCGCGGCCCGCAGGGACTGCACGTGCAGTGGGAGGTCTGAGGAGATGGCCTTCACCGTCACGTTGGGCGACGGGACCCGGTTCGAGGCGCCCGCCGACCGCTCGGTGCTCGAGTCCGCGCTCAGGGCGGGGCGCTGGATGCCCCACGCCTGCGCGCAGGGGACCTGCGGAACCTGCAAGTTCACCGTTGTCTCGGGAACGGTCGATCACGGTGCGTCCTGCACCGAGGTACTGACCCCGTGCGACCGCGCGTCGGGCAGAGCGCTGGCCTGTCAGTCCCGGCCGCTCTCCGACCTGACCGCATCAGGAGTCGGGGGAGAACCCGCTCCGCGGGTGGTCCATGCGCTCCGCGGCCACAGCGGGAGGGTTGTCGAACTCACCCCCGTGGCGACGGACACCGTCCGTCTGGTCGTCGAGCTGAGCGAACCGATGGAGTTCAGTCCCGGCCAGTACTGTGAGTTCGACGTTCCCGGTACTGACGTCCGGCGTCAGTACTCCATCGCGAGCACCCCGCGGGACGGGTCCCGTCTGGAGTTCCACATCCGCCGGGTGAGTGGTGGCCTCGCCACGGAGAGGTGGATCTTCCGGGACCTCGCCGTCGGTGATCCGGTGCACCTACGCGGTCCGATGGGCTCGTTCTTCCTCGACGGTGCCCTCGACGAGGAGGCGATACTCATCGGTGGCGGTACCGGTGTGGCGCCTCTCAAGTCGATCGCCGTCCACGCGCTGGAGAACGCCCTTCTGCCCCGGATCAGCCTGTACCACGGCTGCCGCACTCGATCGGACCTGTACGACGTCGAGTTCTTCCGTGATCTCGAGTCGACGCACCGGCAGTTCAGCTACCACCCGGTGCTGAGCGAGGAGACCTGGGAGGGCGCCAGCGGGTTGGTCACCGACGCGGTCCTCGGGGACTTTCCGAGTTGCCGCGGGCACGTCGCCTTCCTCTGCGGTCCGCCGCCGATGATCGAGGCCGGGGTCAGGGCGCTACGGCGCCGACGGATGCCGAGCCGGCTCATGCACCGGGAGGAATTCACTCCCTCCGCACCCACACCCGCGGTCGGTGTGTGAGGTCGTGGACCACACTCAAGAAGGGACGTCTTCCATGACACTCGCACGGCACCGTTACATCCTCCCGATGGCCGTCGGCGCCCTGGCGCTCACGCTCGCCGCCGCCAACACCTCCGGAGCGCAGTCGCTCTCGTCGTCCGGCTCGCTCGGTTCCCACACAGGGACGCCCCCCGCCGACAGTGAGGCGGAGATGGTCGTCACCCTCCTCGGTACCGGGAGCCCCGTCCCCAGCGCCGAACGGTTCGGCAACTCGACCCTGGTGCAGGCGGGCGGACTCAACCTGGTCTTCGACGCCGGGCGCGGCACGTCGATCCGTCTCGACCAGATGGGGCTGCCCCTCGGGCAGGTGGACGGGGTGTTCCTCACCCACTTCCACTCCGACCACGTCAACGGGCTCGCCGACCTCTGGATGACCTCGTACATCAAGGCGCTCGGGGGACGTGAGGACAACTTCCAACTGTACGGTCCCGTGGGCGTCGGGCGGATCGCCGAGGGCCTGCAGTTCACGCACCAGAACGACATCGATGTGCGCGTGGCCGACGAAGGTCTGGACCGGGCCACCACCGCAATCACCCCACACGAGTTCGACGAGGACGGTGTGATCTTCGACCAGGACGGCGTGCGGGTGACCATGTTCACCGTCGAGCACGACGCGGCCGGCGTCATCACGCCCGCCGTGGGGTACCGCGTCGACCACGGCGAGAGCTCGGTGCTGATCAGCGGTGACACCCGGCCGACCCCGAACGTCCTGAGCTACGGCGAGGGGGTCGACCTGCTCATCCACGAGGTGGCCGACTTCGTCGACCCCACCCTTCCCCTGCTCGAGACCGTCTACGAGCACCACACGAACCCGCGCCAGGCCGGTGAGATCTTCACCGCGGTGGCCCCGGCGATGGCGGCCTACACGCACATCGTCAACGGCGCGCCCCCGCGTATCCCCGACCTGCCCATCGAGACGCTGGTCGAGAGGACGCGGGAGACCTACGACGGCCCGCTGGCCGTGGGTGTGGACCTGATGACGTTCAGGATCAACGACGGAGACATCCGGGTGCAGCAGCCCGAGAACTGAGGGACCGATGTTCGACAAGGTACTGGTGGCCAACCGGGGTGAGATCGCGATCCGTGCGTTCCGTGCGGCATACGAGCTGGGTGTCAAAACGGTTGCGGTGTTCCCGTACGAGGACAGGAACTCGGTGCACCGGCTCAAGGCCGATGAGTCCTACCAGATCGGGGAGATCGGCCACCCGGTGCGGGCGTATCTGTCCGTCGAGGAGATCGTGCGGACGGCGACGGCCAGCGGTGCGGACGCGGTCTACCCCGGCTACGGGTTCCTTGCGGAGAACCCGGAACTCGCCGCCGGGTGCGAGGCGGCGGGCCTGGTGTTCGTCGGTCCACCCGCGGCCGTACTCGAGCTCACAGGTAACAAATCCCGCGCGGTCGCGGCAGCACAGGCGGCGGGTCTGCCGGTACTGGCCTCGACCGCACCGTCCTCGGACCCCGACGAGCTTGCGGCCGCGGCCGCGGACCTGGATCTGCCGGTGTTCGTCAAGGCCGTGGCCGGTGGCGGTGGACGGGGCGTGCGGCGGGTCGAGCGGCGCGAGGGACTCGTCGAGGCGATCCGCGCCGCGTCTCGCGAGGCGGAGTCGGCCTTCGGCGATCCGGCCGTGTTCGTGGAGCAGGCCGTGGTCGACCCCCGGCATATCGAGGTGCAGATCCTGGCGGATACGCACGGGGAGGTGATCCATCTCCACGAACGGGACTGCAGTGTTCAGCGCAGGCACCAGAAAGTCGTGGAGATGGCGCCGGCCCCCCACCTGTCGCCGCGGATCCGGGAACAGATCTGCGCGGACGCCGTGGCCTTCGCCCGGCACATCGGGTACTCGTGCGCGGGGACGGTGGAGTTCCTGGTGGACGAACGCGGTCAGCACGTGTTCATCGAGATGAACCCGCGAATCCAAGTCGAACACACGGTCACCGAGGAGATCACCGATGTGGACCTGGTGACGGCTCAGCTACGGGTGGCCGCCGGGGAGTCGCTGTCCGCGATGGGGTTGACGCAGGACCGGATCGTGCCCCGTGGTGCGGCGCTGCAGTGTCGACTCACCACGGAGGATCCGGCCAACGGGTTCCGACCGGACACTGGTCGTATCACCGGATACCGCACACCCGGCGGGGCCGGGGTCCGTCTGGACGGCGGCGCGACCGTGGGCGCTGAGGTGAGTCCGCACTTCGACTCCATGCTGGTCAAACTCACCTGTCGCGGGCCGGACTTCGCGACAGCGGCGGCCCGGGCCAGACGTGCTGTGGCCGAGTTCCGGATCCGCGGGGTCGCCACCAACGTGCCGTTCCTCCAGGCGTTGCTCGACGATCCGGATTTCCTCGCCGGGCGGGTGAGCACGTCGTTCATCGACCAGCGTCCGGAGTTGCTCACCTCGCGGGCACCGTCGGACAGGGGGACCCGCATCCTGAGCTACCTCGCGGATATCACGGTGAACAAGCCGCACGGGGAGCGGCCCACGACCGTCTACCCCAGCGAGAAGCTTCCGGTGGTCGACCCGGAGGTTCTGGCCGCGCCCCCCGACGGGTCGCGTCAACGGCTTCTCGCGTTGGGGCCGGAGGGATTCGCCGCCGACCTGCGCGCGGGCGCCCGACTCGGGGTGACCGACACGACCTTCCGCGATGCGCACCAGTCGCTGCTGGCGACGCGCCTGCGCACCAACGACATGATGGAGGTGGCGCCCTACGTCGCCGCGCTCACGCCGGAGCTGCTCTCGGTGGAGTGCTGGGGAGGCGCCACTTACGACGTCGCGCTGCGGTTCCTCAAGGAGGACCCGTGGGAGCGACTGGCCCGACTCCGCGAGGCGATCCCCAACATCTGTCTACAGATGTTGCTGCGGGGAGCCAACACTGTCGGTTACACCCCCTTCCCTCCGACAGTGGCCAGCGCGTTCGTCGACGAGGCCACCGAGGTCGGGGTGGACATCTTCCGGATATTCGACGCCCTCAACAACGTCGAGGCCATGCGCCCTGCGATCGACGCCGTCCGCGGGACGGGCACCGCGGTGGCCGAGGTGGCGATGAGCTACACCGGCGACCTGATGGACCCGGCAGAAGACCTGTACACCCTCGATTACTACCTGCGGCTGGCAGGACGGATCGTCGACGCCGGCGCGCACGTACTGGCCATCAAGGACATGGCAGGCCTGCTCCGCGCCCCGGCCGCCTCGCGTCTGATCGGTGCACTGCGGTCGGAGTTCGACCTCCCGATCCACGTGCACACCCACGACACCCCGGGCGGTCAGTTGGCCACCTACCTGGCAGCCTGGGAGGCAGGCGCCGACGCCGTCGACGGTGCCAGCGCCGCACTGGCCGGGACGACGAGTCAACCCCCGCTCTCCGCGATCGTCGCGGCCACCGCGCACACCGACCGTGACACCGGTCTGCAGCTGTCGTCGGTGTGCGCGCTCGAACCGTACTGGGAGGCCGTCCGCAGGGTCTACGCGCCCTTCGAATCGGGGATCCCGTCGCCGACCGGGCGTGTGTACACCCACGAGATACCGGGTGGGCAGTTGTCCAATCTGCGGCAACAGGCCCACTCGCTGGGGTTGGCCGACAGGTTCGAGGAGGTGGAGAACGCCTACGCCGGAGCCGACCGCGTCCTGGGGCGTCTGATCAAGGTGACTCCGTCGTCCAAGGTCGTGGGGGACCTGGCGCTGACTCTCGTGGGCCGGGGTATCTCGGCTGACGACTTCGCGTCGAACCCGGCCGTCCACGACATCCCCGACTCGGTGATCGGGTTCCTCGGCGGTGAACTGGGCGACCCGGCAGGCGGGTGGCCCGAACCACTGCGTGGTACCGCGTTGGCGGGCAGGGCGCCGGCCAGGGTGGCCGTGCCGCTGACCGACGACGACCTCGCGGTCCTGCGCGCTCCCGGGCCGCAGCGGCGCCGCCGCCTCAACACCCTGCTGTTCCCCGAACCGACGGCGGAGTACGAGGCGCACCGCGCCCGGTACGGCGACACCTCGCGCATCTCCTCCAATCAGTTCTTCTACGGTCTGCGCGACCGGGACGAGCACCGCGTCCGACTCGAGCCGGGCGTGGAGTTACTCATCGGACTCGAGGCCATAGGTGAACCGGACGATCGCGGGTACCGGACCGTCATGTGCATCCTCAACGGCCAGCTCCGACCGGTCCAGGTCCGGGATCGCGCGGTCGCGGTGGACGTGCCGGTGGTCGAGAAGGCCGACCCGGGTGACGACCGCCAGGTGGCGGCCCCCTTCGCAGGGGTCGTCACGGTCACGGTGAGTCTGGGTGATCACGTCGATCCCGGAGGACCGGTCGCGACCATCGAGGCCATGAAGATGGAGGCGGTGATCACCTCACCCCGAGGCGGCACCGTCACGCGGGTCGCACCGACCCCGGTCTGCCAGGTCGACGCCGGCGACGTGATCGTCGAAGTCGACCGCCCGCGCACGTGACCCCTGGGGCCGGTCCCAGGCACACGACCCCACGGTGGGCGCTGTGGCTCGGCAGGTCGGGTCCAGCACGCCACTCGTGGAAGGCATCGATTCAGAAGGAGGTGGACTGCTGATGAGCTCTCTGTCGACCGTGCGCAAACTCGGGCCCATTCTCGACCTTTTCACCGTCGACTCGCCCGAGTGGGGTGTGAGCGAGGTGTCCGAGGCCCTGGACATCCCCCGGTCGAGCACACACGCGCTGCTCTCGAGTCTGGTGGACATCGGGCTGCTCCAGTGCCGGGTCCGAGGGCGGTACCGGATCGGTTGGAGGGTCGTGGAGCTCTCGGAGGCCCTGCGGGGCCGGCTCGACGTGCGGAGCATCGCCGCCCCGGTGCTCGACACGCTCGTGGCGCGACACGGCGAGACCTCCCATCTCGCGGTGATGGAGCGCATGCAGGTGCTCTATGTGGACAAGGTCCTCGGGACGCACAACGTCACCGTGCAGGGTGCCCGGATCGGAGCGAGGCTCGACCTGCACTGCACCGGGGTCGGCAAACTCCTGCTGGCCCACAGCGGCCAGGCCGACGTGGAGATGTTCCTCCGACGCCAGGCGCTGCCCCGCCGCACCCCGTCCACCATCACGGACCCCGGGGTGCTGCTCGCCGAACTGGGCGAGATCCGCCGCCGGGGGTTCGCGACGGATCGCGGCGAGGCGGTCGCCGCGATCCACTGCACCGCCGCGCCCATCCGGGACGACATGGGCGTCGTGATCGCGGCGATCAGCTCCAGTGCGCCGAGAGAGCGCTATGCGGCCCGGCGCGTGGAGATCACCCAGGCGGTGGTCGCCGCGGCCGCGGAGATCACCCGAACCGTGAGCGATTCGGCCAGGGCCGGGCGACCGACGACGTCTCACCAGTCCACCCCCGACGTCCGGGAGATCCGCCCCGCTATGTGACCGGGCCGGCCACCTCGCGGGGGAGGGTCGCCCGCCCGGACGGCGGACGGCCGCCCCCCGGCTCCACCGACAGATCAGAGGAGAACATGGACCAGATCGACACGATCGCCGGCGAACTACTCGGCGCATACGCAAGCGGGGTACCCGTCCCGCCCCTGACCGAGAGGTATCCCGGTCTCGGCCTGGACGTCGCGTACCGCGTGCAGCGACGTCAGGTCGACCGATGGGTCGCCGACGGTGACCGCGTGGTGGGTCACAAAGTGGGCTTGTCGTCGCGGGCGATGCAGCGCATGGTGGGCGTGGCCCAACCGGACTTCGGTCACCTGACCCAGAGCATGATCCACCAGGAGCAGGCCCCTATCCCGCACGGGACGTTCCTCCAGCCCCGCATCGAACCCGAGATCGCGTTTGTGCTGGGCGAGCCTCTCCGGGGACCGGGAGTCACCACAGCGGACGCCGTCCGAGCCATCGACTTCATCCTGCCGGCTCTCGAGATCGTCGACTCCCGCGTCTCGGACTGGAGGATCGGGATCTTCGACACCGTCTCGGACAACGCCTCCTCCGGCGGCGTGATCCTCGGCAGTACCCCGGTGGGGGTCCACGAGGTGGACCTGCGACTGACCGGGTGCAACCTCTACCTCAACGGTGAACTCGTGGCGACCGGCGCCGGCGGCGCCGTCCTCGGCTCACCGGTCAATTCGTTGGTCTGGCTCGCCAACACCGTCGGCCCGCTCGGTACCACCCTGGAACCGGGGCACATCGTGCTCCCGGGGTCGATGACCCCGGCGTTCGATGTCGCGCCCGGCGACGTGATAGTCGCCGACATCGGCGGAATCGGAACCACCACAGCGATCATGGGTCGCGAGAACAGAGGAGACGACTGATGGCCACCCGGACCGACTGGACCCCTGCGGTGGTGGCTCGACGCTGCCTCGACGCCGAGTCCTCCGTCACTCCGCTGACCTCGATCAGGGCCCAATGGGACGGGCTCGATCTGCCGGCCGCCTACGCGGCGCAGGATACCGCGCTCCGCATTCGCACAGGGCGCGGGGAAACGCTCACCGGGGTCAAACTGGGAGTGACCTCCAAGGCCAAGCAACGACAGGTCAACGTGGACTCCCCGTCGACCGCCTGGCTCACCGACGCGATGTACCTCCCGCCGGGGGAGCCGATCGAGTGCGACCAGATGATCCACCCGCGTGTCGAGCCCGAGATCGCCTTTGTCATGGGGGAACGCCTGACCGGGCCCGGTCAGACCGCGGCCACCGCGCTCGCGGCCGTCCGCGGCGTCGTGGGGGCGCTGGAGATCATCGACTCCCGCTTCTCCGGGTACTCCTTCACCATGATGGACGCGATCGCGGACAACAACTCGTCGGGTAGGTACGTCACCGGCCCGACGTCGCTGGACCCGTACGGGGTCGACCTCGGGCGCGAGGCGTGCATCCTGGAGGTGGACGGAGAGGTTGTGGACTCGGCGACCGGGGCCGCGGTCCATGGACACCCGGCCGAGGCGCTCGCCTTCGCCGCCAACACACTCGCCGAGCGCGGCGTCTCGATCGAGCCGGGGTGGGTGATCCTCACCGGCGGGATGACCGACGCCGTACCGCTGACCCCGGGGCGATCGATCTCGGCCCACTTCACCCATCTCGGGCTGGTGACCGTCCGCGGGGCGAGAACCGGGTGACACCGGAGGTCCTGATCCCCCCCGACACCGCAGAGGAGTCCACGCGTGCCGATCATCGACGTCACCATCACCGAGGGACGAGCTCCCGAGGCGATCCGCTCTCTCATCCACGAACTCACCGCCGCCGCCGTTCGCGCGATCGACGCGCCTCCCACGAGCGTGCGGGTGATCGTGCGCGAGGTGCCACCGACGCACTTCGCGGCCGCCGACGTGACGATCGCCGAGCGCACCGCGGTCTCGGGCGGCGCCCCGGATCGCTCGGGCCCCTGATATCCCAGTCGGCCGGGGCGGGCCGTCTGGGCCGGAGGGGACAGACCTCGTGAGACGGTCGGCCACTGTGGCCGGCCGTCTCACGAGCAGATAGTCGGGCCGGGGAGCCGGTGCCCCCGCCGGCCCGTGCTCTCCGCCCTATCGTCGGGCCCCGCCGTCCTTTCTCGCCCGGATCTCGGCACCTCGGACATCAGCCGCCACCCGACCGCCGATCGCCCAGTGAGCGGGATCCACCTCCACCAGCTCGCCCCTCACGGTCGCGAGTTCGTATCCGAGAACCTCGGCGAGCAGGTTCGAGACGCCCTCCAAGAGACGTCGTGCCTGTTCGGGGGGACGTCCCGAGAGGAGCCGCATGGTGAAGTACGGAGCCCCGTCCTCGTGCGAGGTGACCGGCCGGCCGGCCGACATCACGTTCCCGGCCGGGTACTCGACCACGAACACACGCACGCGATCGACGGGACACGACAGGACCTCGCAGTACAGAGAAGTGATCCCTGCCTGGAGGTCCTCGAGTCGTTCGACCGGGTAGGTCCCGGCGACCAGGTGGACATGTGCGACGGGCATCAGAACAGGTTTCTCCGGACTCCGCCGTCGAGGCTGATCACGGCGCCGTGGAGCACACCCGCCTCCGGGGCGAGGAGGGTGGTGACGAACCATGCGATCTCGTCGAGCGAGGGGAGCCGGCCCGTCGAGGTCTTGTCGATGTAGCGCTGCCAGATCTCGGACCGGGGGACCCCGGTCTCCGCGGACTCCCGGGCGGCGAACGCCCGCAATCGGGGCGTGTCCACGGGCCCGGGAGCCAGGGTGTGGACCGTGGCCCCGTCGGCGCCCGTGCGGAGGGAGAGCTGTCGCATGAGGTTGATCAACGCCGCATTGGACGTGCCGGGCGCGGCGTCTCCGGGGCCGGGTTCGAGGCCGAGCGACCCGGCGATCGCGACGAACCGCGACCCGGCTGCGAGGAGGTCCTCGACCGCTTTCAGGAGGTGGAGGGTCGCGACGGTCTTGAACCCGGCCGCGAGTGCCAGATCCGCGGTGGGGATCACATCGAGGGACCCACCCACGGGCAACCCCGCCGCCATGAGCGCGAGGTCCACCCTGGTCGCCCCGGCCGTGCTCAGCGCCCCGCGTATGGCGGAGACGGAGGACTCGTCCCCGATGTCGGCCACACAGGGGATCACATTCCCCTCGGGGAGGGCCGGGTCGTCGACCAGGGCGTCGAGGGCGTCGGCGCTGCGGGCGATCGCCAGCACACGTCGCCCCCGGGCGGAGAGGCTGCGGACGACCGAGCCGCCCATCGCCCCGGTGGCCCCCACGACCACGCAGATGCCGGTCACCGGGGCTGCGGGTTCAGGCGGATCGTCACCGCGCGGGGTTCGGTGAAGAAGTCGCGCGAGTACTGACCACCCTCGCGACCCAGGCCACTGCTGCCCTCGCCGCCGAACGGCAGGCGGAGGTCTCGTTCGAAGAACGTATTGATCCACACAGTGCCCGCCTTCCACCCGGCGGCCATGCGGTGCGCGCGGTCGAGGTTGGTGGTGAACAGCATCCCGGCCAGCCCGTAGGGGCTGTCATTGGCGATTCGCAGCGCCTCCGCCTCGGTGTCGAAGCCGAGGACGGTCTCGACCGGGCCGAAGATCTCCTCGCGGGCTACGCGGTCCTGATTGGTCAGGCCCGTGATGATGGTCGGCGGGTAGTAGTGCCCCGAGGCGTGCGCGTCCGTGGTGAGCCGGGCGCCCCCCAGGACCACCTCACCGCCTTCTTCGCGGGCCAGGTCGACGTAGCCCGAGACCTTGGCCAGGTGCTCCCTTGTGATGAGAGGCCCGACAAAGGTCTCGGGGTCCTTGGGATCGCCCACTTTGAGAGCGGCGGCCTCGGTGACGAACCGCTCGAGGAACTCCTCGCGGATCGAGTTCTGGACCAGCAGTCGGGTACCAGAGAGGCAGACCTGGCCGTTACCCACGAAGATCGCCCGTATCGCCTTGGGTACCGCGATGTCTAGATCGGCGTCGGCGAAGATGATGTTCGCGGATTTGCCGCCCATCTCGGCGGAGACAGGGGTGTGGTTGACTGCAGCGGTCTGGAGAATTCTCACACCCGTCGCACTGGAACCGGTGAACGTGATGCGGTCGACGCGCGGATCCGAGGTGAGCGGCCCGGCGACCTCGTCGCCGCCGAAGCCGTGAACCACGTTGAGCACTCCCTCCGGCAGACCAGCCTCCACCGCGAGCTCGGCGAACCGGTGGGCGGTGAGGGGCGTCTGGGGGGCCGGCTTTAGCACGACGGTGTTGCCGAAGGCCAGCGCGGGAGCGATCTTCCACGTGGCGAGCATGAGCGGCGCGTTCCACGGGCTGATCGCCGACACCACGCCCGCCGGTGGATAGAGGACGTAGGAGAACAGATCGCCGTCCGGGTAGGCCTCGGTGCCTGTCATCGCCACGTAGTCGGCGAAGAACCGGAGGTTCAGGGCGACCCGGGGGATGTCTGCGTGGCTGGTCTGCGATATGGCTTTGCCGCCGTCCCGGGTCTCCAGCATGGCGAGCTCGTCGCGGTGCGTGTCGACCATGTCTGCCAGCCGGTGGAGGATCACGGCCCGCTCCTTGGGCGTCATCCGGGGCCACGGGCCCTCGTCGAACGCGTGGCGTGCTGCGGCGACCGCGGCCTCCCCGTCGGCGGCGGCGCCGCGGGCGACCTCGGCAAGGAGGCTACCGTCGTGCGGGTCACGGGTCTCGAACGTCCGGCCGTCGGCGGACTCGGTCCACCGGCCGCCGATGAAGTGCTTGATGGTGGTCATCTCAGGCCTCTCGGGTATCAGCAGCTCGGGCTCGGGCCACGCGGTGTGGCTCGAGGCGGGGCGGCATGGGTCAGTGTCCACCGGCCGCGGCGACGCGCGTCGGGTCGGTGTAGGAGCGGCCCGCGAGTTGGGACGCCACGTCGATGATCATGTCCTCTTGGCCGCCGATCACGCCCCTGCGTCCGAGCTCCATGAGGATGTCGCGCGTACTCACCCCGAACTTCCTGGCGGCGCGCTTGGTCGGATGAAAGAAGGTCGAGTACACCCCCGCGTAACCGAGCACCAGGGCGGTCTCGTCGATGATCTGTGGGTGTGTCATCAGGGGGGCCAGGATGTGCTCGGCGGTGTCGATGAGCGGGAACAGCTCGACGTTCGTCTGCCAGCCCGCCCGCTCGAACGCCGCCGCCAGGACCTCGGTCTGCGCATTTCCGGCGCTCGCGCCCAGTCCCCGGAGGGAGCCGTCGATGAACGTCGCTCCGCGTTCGGCGGCGGTGAGGGCGTTGGCCACGCCCACGCCGAGGTTGTTGTGGGCGTGGAAGCCGACATCGGTCGAGATCCGGTCACGCAGCGCCGCCACCCTGTCACCGGCCTGCCGGGGGACCATCGCCCCGGCCGAGTCGACCACATAGACCACGTCGGCACCGTACGAGTCGAGCAGTGCGGCCTGGGCGGCGAGTTCTGCGGGCTGGAGTGTGTGGCTCATCATGAGGAAGCACATCACCGTGAGGCCCTGCGCCTTGGCCCATTCGACCGGTTGCTGGGCGCAGTCTGCCTCGGTGCAGTGCACGGCGACGCGGACCGTGGTGGCTCCAGCGGAGACGGCCGCCCCGAGGTCACCGAGCGTGGCGATCCCCGGTACGTAGAGAACCGCGATGTCCGCGTTCTTTACGGCCTCGACCGCGGCCCGCACGTAGTCCGGATCGGTCTCCGCGGCCTGCCCGTACTGGATCGACGAGGCGCCGATCCCGATGCCGTGTGCCACCTCGATGGTGCGCACCCCTGCACGGTCCAGCCCTCGGGCGATGTCCGCGACGTTCTGAGCCGTGAACTGGTGGGAGACGCTGGACATGCCGTCCCGGAGGGTCGTATCCACGAGCGTGATGCTCTTGTGTGCAGTCACTTGGCGTCTCCCTTCACGAGGTTCCGGTCCGCGATGACCTCGGCGACGTGGGCCGCGGCCGCGGTGATGATGTCGAGATTGCCCGCGTAGGTGGGCAGATAGTCGCCGGCTCCCTCGACCTCCACCATCACGGTGACCAGGTCGCCGTCGACGTCGACCAGGTGCAGTCCGTACCCCGGGACGTACCTCTGCACCTCGGCGACCCGCTCGACGACCGCCCGCTCGATCGCCTCGGCGTCGACGTCGCGCACCCGGGCGTAGATGGTGTCGCGCATGTTCATCGGGGGCTCGGCAGGGTTGATGACCGAGATGCACTTGGCGCTGTCCGCGCCCGCGACCTGCGCCAGGGCGGTGCCGGTCTTCTCGGTGAACTCGCTGAGGTTCTGGCGTGTCCCGGGACCTGCGCTCTTCGCGGAGATGGCGGCCACGATCTCACCGTAGAAGACGTCTGCCACCGAGTTGATCGCGTGAAGGATCGGGATGGTGGCCTGGCCCGCGCAGCTGACCATGTTGAGGTTGGGCGCGTCGAGGTGGTCGTCCAGGTTCACCGACGGCACCACGTAGGGACCCACGGAGGCGGGAGTGAGGTCGACGGCCACCATCCCGGCCCGGGCGTATCGGGGTGCGGTGGACGCGTGCACCCTCGCGGAGGTGGCCTCGAAGACGATGTCCGGCCGCATGTCCTGATCGAACAACCAGTCGGCGCCACCGGCCGACGCCGCGAGGCCCTCTGCGCGAGCCCTCTCAAGGCCCTCGCTGGTCGGGTCGATGCCGATCATGGCGACCGGATCGATCGAGTCGGACCTCAGCAGTTTGTACATGAGGTCGGTACCGATGTTGCCGGACCCCACGATCGCTGCTGTCAGACGGCTCATGTCTGCCTCCTCGTGTCGGTGGGTGTGGTGTCAACCACGACGTTAGGGACGGCGGGCTCGACAACCGCTCGCTATTCGGGTGAGCCGAAAAGAGGCGGGCCGAGCGGGCCTCGAATCCCGCGTTGTCGAAAGGGGAGAGCCCAGCCCGAGGCGCGGTCTGACACTTGTGGCATCCGTCACTCAGGGCGTCCACCGGGTCGCCCTCCACTCGAGAGGAAGAACACATGAGTGAAGTCAACGAGGTCACGTTGCGACACGAGATCGCGCACCTGGCGCGGGTGGAGCTGCTCAGCCCGAAGCCGCAGGAGACCGAGGACTTCTTCACCACGCTCCTGGGGATGTATGTCACCCGTCGGGAGGGTCAGTCCACTTACCTTCGGGGCTACGAGGATCCGTACCAGTGGAGCCTCAAGATCACCGAGTCCCCGGAGCCGGGGCTGGGGCACCTGGGCTTGCGGACCACCTCGCCCGAGGCCCTCGAGCGTCGGCTGGAGTCGCTGCGGCGCGACGGCAACCAGTGCGACTGGATTCCGGACGGCCACGAGTTCGGGTACGGCAAGACCTTCGCGTTCAAATCGGCCGACGGCCACGACATCCACATCATGTGGGAGGCCCAGAACTATGAGGCCCCACCGGAGCTGTCCAGCAAGATCGTCACCCGCAAATCCCGCAAACCACTGCAGGGCATGCCCGTCAAGCGACTCGATCATCTCAACCTGATGGCCTCGGACGTCGGCGGAGTGCGCGATACCTTCGAGCGCCATCTCGGTTTCCGGACCACCGAGTCCGTCGTCGACGGCGACACCCAGATCGGGGCGTGGATGAGCTCCAACATCCTCGGGCACGAGGTCGCCTGCATGCGGGACATGACCGGTGGCCGCGGCCGTCTCCACCACATCGCGTTCTTCTACGGCAATGCCCAGCACAACATCGATGCCGCGGAGATGTTCCGCGAGTACGACGTCGAGATCGAGGCCGGCCCCGACACCCACGGCATCACGCAGGGGCAGTTCCTCTACGTCTTCGAACCCGGTGGCAACCGTGTCGAGCTGTTCGGCGAACCCGGTTACCTGCACCTGCAACCGGATCTCGAGACCAAGATATGGCAGATGTCGGACATCGACACGGGTCTCGCCATCGGCGGCACCAAGCTGCCCTGGGAGACCTACTTCACCTACGGCACGCCCAGTCCGCTGCCGCTGGCCGAGCACCGGCAGAAGTTCGCCGCGACCGGCCCCGGCGCGTAGGGACACGACCCCGGCTCCCCGGTTTCCGGTCCGCCGTGCCCGGCACCGCGGGCCGTCCGAGAAGAGTGAGACCCGTCCGGCCCGCCTGTCGAGGGCGGGCCGGACGTTCTGTCATCACAGGAGAGCTCCCAGGAGGCGCGGCCGTGACGAGCGCGAGGCCCACGACGCCGGACCGTCATCGTCGAGATCGTCAGCGGATGCAGCAGCACCTGCGGGAGAACCTCTCCGACTCGTCGCTCTCGGTGGCGGCGTCGTCAGCCGCGTTGTTCATGTCTGTCCGCTACGTGCAGAAGGTGTTCGCTCAGGCCGGGACGACGCCGATGGCGTGGCTGGTGGACTGTCGTATCGGCGAGGCTCGCAGGCTCCTGGGGGAGACCTCCCTCCCGATCGGCGAGGTGGCCCGCATGGTCGGCTATCGCGACACCGCGCAGTTCAGTCGGAGCTTCAAGTCGCGGACCGGCTGCAGTCCGAGCGCCTTCCGCGGCGGCCGATCGACCTCGATCTCGTGAGAGAGTGCCTATTGACAAAATTGTTTGTCGGTAGGAGTCTGGACGCAATTCACGGCGCGATTCGTGACAGGAGGCCGGGCGTGCAGGACATCGGAGTGATCGACAGCGCGGAGGCGGCCACCGCCGCGCTGGCCCCCATGCGTACTCGTCTGCTGGCCGAACTCGCCGAACCGGGGTCCGCCACCACGCTCGCGGCTCGCCTCGGCGTCCCGAGGCAGAAGCTCAACTATCACCTGCGGCAACTCGAGAAGCACGGGCTGGTCGAACTGGTCGAGGAGCGGCGGCGGGGCAACGTCACCGAACGGATTCTCAGGGCCTCGTCGTCGTCGTTCGTCGTCTCCCCCGGGGTGATGGGGCGGGTCCAGCCCGCCGTGGGCGCCGAACCCGACCAGGCGTCGCCCCGATGGCTGCTCGCGCTGGCCTCACGCATGGTGCGTGAGGTGGGAGCGCTGGTGGTGGGCGCGCGCAGGGCCGGCAAACAGGTCGGCACGTTCGGGCTCGACGGCGAGGTTCGCTTCGCCTCCCCGTCCGACCGTGCGGCGTTCGCGGCCGAACTCACGGACGCCGTCACCAGGCTCGTGTCCAAGTACCACGACGACTCCGCCGAGGGGGGCCGCCGCCACCGCCTCGTCCTGGGGATGCACGCCGTCCCGCCCGGGACCGGCGACGCGGCGGGCGACTCCGCACCCGGCGACTCCGCACCCGGCCGCCCCACCCCGTCCAGCAGCCACACATCCCGCAGCTCCACGCCCGACAGCGCTTCGCCCGACAGTCCCGCAATGAACCAAGAGGAGAAGAACGATGTCTGACCAGCACAAACGGATCGAGAAGTCCATCGAGCTCGACGCCACCCCGGAGGAGGTGTGGGAGGCCGTGGCCACGGGTGAGGGCATGGCGTGCTGGTTCGTACCGCACCGGTTCGACCCGCCGGAAGGGGGAGTGGGAGCCCGCGTGGTGTCCGACTTCGGCTCCGGGAACGTCTCCGAGGCCACGGTCAGGGAATGGGAGCCCGGGCGGCGATACGCGTCCTCCGCGGACGGGGACCCGCAGGTCGTGGAATTCCTCGTCGAGGGCCGCGACGGTGGTGGAGCAGTGCTGAGGCTCATCCACAGCGGGATCACCGGCGAGGACTGGGAGGCCGAGTACCACAGCCGGGGCTGGGACGGCTTCCTGTCGAACCTCCGACGCTACTTCGACCATTTCCGCGGTCTGCCGCCGGCCACCGTGTCGATCATCGCGTTCAGCGACCTCGACAAGGACGGCATCTGGTCGCTGTTCAACGACGCGCTGGGCATCGATCGGCAGCTGGCGGTCGGCGACACCGTGCACCTGACACCCGAGGGGCTCGAGCCGATCGACGGCGTAGTGGTGGTGGCCGAACCGGGGAATCTCGGGATCCGCAGCGACCGGGGGGTCCACTTCTTCAGCGGCGACGGCGCGTGGGGCATGGTGACCGTCACCCACTACTACTACGGCGAGGGGCTCGACCGCGACGCGCTCACCGCCGGGTGGCAGCGCTGGACCGACTCGCTGTTCCCGCCGTCTGCCGACCCGACGGAGCCGGGCGAGGGCGGTTCGCCGCAGGAGCCCGGACCGCCCGCGGACTAGGAACCCGCCGCTCCCGCCGATTCTGCCGCTCCTGCCGGCCCGCGGCACCCGCCGGCCCGCGGCGCCCGCCGGCCCGCGGCGCCCGCCGGCCCGCGGAATTCCCCAGTTTGGTCGTCGTCAGTGCGGCTCAGAGGGCGAAACGTCGCAGTGAGAACGACCAAATCCGAGGCGTCGGCGGGGCGAGGCGTCGGCGGGGGCGATGCAACGGCGTGGCGGCCGGGGGCCGCGGCGCCGGCGGTTGGCAACCGCGGGCCGCGGCGCCTGCGACCGGCCACTGCGGGCCGCGGCCCGGGGGCGCCCCGCGACTCCGCTGACAGGCCTCAGCGGCGGGCGGCGGCCAGGCGCTCGCGGCGCAACTGCTCCACGGCAGGCACCTCGACCGGCGGCAGCGAGTCCACTCCGAGCGCCCGGCACAGCAGCAGGTCTGCCAGCTCGGGATTCCGGGCGAGCACCGGGCCGTGCATGTAGGTCGCGATCATCGAGCCCTGGACGACGCCCTCGATCCGCCCGCCGGTCCGCGCGGGATCGTCAGCGGGGACGCCGTTGCCCACACCGGACGTCGCCCGTCCGAGCGGTGCGGCATTCGGCCCCAGCACCGTGGCGCCCATGTGGTTCTCGAAGCCCGTCAGGGTGCTGGTGAGCCCAGTGAGCTGCGGCTCCACCACCAGCTCGCCGATCGACCGCCTGGCCTGCGGCGAGGTGGTCACGTCGAGCAGGCCCAGGCCGGGGGCGCGAGAGCCGTCGGCGACCACGAACCACTCGCCGAAGACCTGCATCCCGGCGCAGATCGCCAGCACCGGCACCCCCCGCGCGACCGCCCGCTGCACGCCGGGCGAACCGGACAGGTGCCGGGAGGCGAGCTTCTGCGCGGTGTCCTCCCCTCCGCCGACCGTGTAGATGTCACACGAGTCGGGGACGGCGTCGTCCAGGGTGATGCGGACGATCTCGGCGTCGTACCCGCGCCACCTCAGCCGTTGGCGCAGGATGAGGGAGTTGCCGTCGTCACCGTAGGTGCCCATGACGTCCGGGAGCACCAGGCCGATGCGCACGGTCGACTCGGTGGGCCGCGGGGACGCGGGGGAGACGGTGTCGAGGGGTGAGGCGGAGGCCCCGGCAGCCGTGCGCGCATCCTCGTGGTGTCCGGTCATCGCTGCTGCTCCTTCCGGGCGGCGATCGCGCGCCCCAGGTCGCGGAACGCGGTGTAGTTGGCCAGCACCTCGACCCGGCCGGGTGGGCACCGCCTGATCGCGGCCAGCGGGTCGGACTCCAGGCGGTGGTCGACGCCGGCGTAGCTCAGGCGCACGGACAGGTCCGCGGCGCGCTCGCCGGCGGCGTACACGGACACGCCCTCGAAGCTCTCGAAGCGCACGTCCCACAGCCACGACAGATCCACGCCGTCCGCCACCTGGCCGTTGACCGCGATCACCAGGCCGTCGGCGGAGGTGTCGATCATCCCGAGCGCCTCCTGCCAGCCGGCCGGGTTCTTGGCCAGCAGCAGGTGCGCCGAGCGGCCATCCACGTCCACGGTCGAGTAGCGGCCCGCCACGTCGTCGACCCGCTCCACCGCCCGCACCGCCGCGGTGGGGTCGGCGCCCATCGCCACGGCCGCGGCCACCGCCTGGGCGGCGTTGCCGCGGTTGGCGCGGCCGGGGATGGCCAGCCGCATCGGCGCGGTGAAGCCATCGGGCCCGTGGATCGCGTCCTCGGTGACCCACCAGTCGGGTTCTGGCCGCGCGAACTGTCGCCCGTCGGGCAGTGTGCCCCTGGCCTGCCAGCGGACGGCGCCCGTCTCGTCCACGGTGCGCGTGATCGGCTCGCCGGTGCGCGGGCAGCTCACCGAGTCACCCGCCCACGCGTTGCCGGCCGCCACCCACACCACCGACGGGTTGTCGAAGGCGACGGAGGTGATCATCACGTCGTCGCAGTTCGCCACCACCGTGGCCTGTGGCTGCGCCGCCACCCCGGCCCGCAACCGCCGCTCGATCGAGTTGATCTCGCCCACCCGGTCAAGCTGGTCACGGCTCAGATTGAGCAGGACGATCGCCTCGGGCCGGGTGTTCTCCGCGACGGCCGGCGTGTGCAGTTCGTCGACCTCGATCGCGGCCAGCGGGGCCTCGCGGTCGGCGCCGAGCGCGGAGACGATCCCGGCGTCCATGTTGTCGCCGTTGGCGTTGGAGGCCACCGGGGCGACCGTCGACAGCGCGGAGGCGACCATCCTCGTCGTCGTCGACTTGCCGTTGGTCCCGGTGACCAGCACGGACCGCCGCCCCGCGGCGAGCTGGGACATCAGTCCGGGATCCAGCTTGAGCGCCACCAGACCGCCGATCATCCCGCCCGACCCTCGGCCGGACACCCGGGAGGCCCAGGTGGCCAGGCGTGCGACGGCCACGGCTGCGCGGCCACGGGGTGTCAGTGCGGAGTGCGCGCGGGAGGTCATGCGACGAGTCTAGGCAGCGGTGCCCGCTCAGAATCGCACCGCACCGCCGAGTGCCCGGGCCACGTCCCGCCCCAGATCGGCGATCACCTCGTCCGGCGTGTCGTCGGGGCCGGTCGCGGTGGCGATCACGGCGATCGCGTACCGGCCGGAGGTGGTGTTGACCACGGCGATGTCGTGGGACTCGGTGTCGGTCTCGCCGGTCTTGTTGGCAGTGGACCCCTCGGGCAGGTGGGCGGGCAGCTTCCACAGTCTTTCCTGGTCGCTCAGCAGTCCGAGCACGGTCCGCGCGACCGCGGGCGAGGTCAGGGCCTCACCTGCGGACGCGCGCCCGTCGGCGGCCCGCACCAACTCGGTCAGGTACCCCACGCTGCCGCGCGCGCTGACCCGGCTCCAGTCGCCGGTCCACTCCCCTCGGAAGGCCCCACCGGTGTGGAACTCGTCCGCCAGGCCCACCCGGTCGGCCACCTCGTTGATCGCTTCGTTCGGGTCGTCGGTGTCGGGCGCCGAGGGGCCGTCGACGGAGAGGTCGTAGAGCAGGTTGGCGGCGTCGTTGTCCGAGACCGGGATGGCCGCCTCCAGCAGGTCCCCGAGGGTGCCGTAGGGGGTCTGGGCGGTGGGGTCGGCGTCCCAGGCCTCGAGCGCCGCCACCGCGAAGGCCACCTTCATCACCGAGGCGGCGTAGCGGGGGTCGTCCTCGCCCGAGCACACCACGCGCTCGTCCGGGGCGTCGATCGCCAGGACGCACGCCGCCAACTCGTGGCCCGCCTGCTCCGCCTCGGCGACGGCCCCGGACAGCAGCGGGCCCACCTCGCGCCAGCCGGACGGGAGCGGACGCACGCGGTGGGCGGGGTCCTCGACCCGGCCGTCGGGCACGGAGGCCGAGGGCTGGGCCGAGGCGGGACGGGTGCTGGCCGACGCCGTGTCCGGGTTCGCCAGATCGGCCCCGGGCGCGGTCACCGCCACACCCAGCACCGCCGCCAGACACAAAGCCCCGTAGCCGCCCGCGGCCAGCCGGAGCAGGCGCCGTGAGCGCCGTCGCGCCCGCACCGGGGCGTCCCGCAGACGGGCCGCGGGAGTGTCCGACCGGTACCGCGCCACGGGCTCTCCTGATTCTGACCGGACCGGTGGTGGCCGGTGCGCCGAATTGACGGAGTCGACAGTAGCCGTCGGAGATGTCGGGGTGGTCTGCCACGATAGGCGGACACCGGCCGACACGGGCGGCCCGACGAGACCGGGGACGGGGGGACATGAGCGGGTGGGTGGTGGTGGACGTCGAGACGTCCGGGATGAGACCGTCCGTCGACCGGGTGCTGTCGGTGGCGGCGGTGGTGATCGACGACGACGGCGAGGTGCTCGAGGAGTTCGTGACTCTGCTGAACCCGGGTGTCGACCCGGGGCCGGTCCACGTGCACGGCCTCACCCCGGCCCTGCTCGCGGGCAAACCGCGCTACGCCGACGTGGCCGCGGACCTGGCGCGGGTGCTCGACGGCCGGACGGTGGTGGCCCACAACGCCACGTTCGACGCGTCCTTCCTGGCCTCGGAGGCGCGGCGGGCCGGACTCGAGCCGCCGTTGGAGCAGTTCCTGTGCACGCTGGACTTCGCGGGCCGGCTCCATCTGTCCACCGCCGACCTCAAGCTGGTCACGCTCGCCGCGCACTTCGGCGTGGAGCAGCGGGCCGCGCACGACGCCCATGACGACGCGCTGGTGCTGGCCGGGGTGTTCGCGGGGATGCTGCAGGTCGCCGCGGCCAAGGCCGTGCAGCCGACGGTGCGGCGCCTCGACGGGATGGTGGCGGATCCGGAGACGGGCTTCCTCGTCTCCCGCGTGTGGGCCGAGGCCCTGGCCGCGCCCAGGCTCTGGCGGCCGGCCGGACGGCTGAAGCGAGGCGGCGGGCTGGTGCAGGGGATGGAGGTGGTCTTCACCCAGGACGTCGACCGCGACCCGGAGGAGATCGCCGGCCTCGTCGTCGACGCAGGTCTCTACCTGGCCGACCGCATCTCCTCCCGCACCTCGCTGGCCGTGTGCGACGCGCCCGGCGCGGTCCGGGGCCGCGCCGCCTTCGCCCGCAAGAAGGGGCTCGAACTGGTCCCGTTCGCCCGGTTCTCCGAGATGCTCGCCGACGTGGCGCCCGGGCGGCCCGTCGCGGGTGCCCAGGCGGTGGACAGCGCGCAGGAGGCGCTCTTCTGACGGGCGCCTCCTCACGCGCCCGCCGACGCACGCGGTACCCGTGTCCAGACCCCGCGTTCCGCATCGTGGGGCGGCGGTCCGGACCGGCGCCACCGAACTGACATGATGGTCTGCGGCCCACGTCGTCGACAACAGGAGTACCGTCCCGTGCCCGCACCCCAGAACGCCGCCGCCCGCGAGGTCTACGAGAAGGAGCGGGCCCACGTCCTGACCCCGTGGTCCGCCTGGGGCGCCAGCGACCCGATGGTCGTCACCGCCGCCGAGGGCTGCCACCTGATCGACGGCGACGGCAACCGCCTGCTCGACTTCACCTCCCAGCTGGTCAACACCAATATCGGCCACCAGCACCCCGTGGTGATCAAAGCGATCCAGGACCAGGCCGCCGAACTGTGCACCATCAACCCCGCGCACGCCAACGCCGCCCGCGCCGAGGCCGCCCGTCTGGTCTCCGAGGTCGCGCCCGCCGGGATGAACCGCGTGTTCTTCACCAACGCCGGCACCGAGGCCGTCGAGCACGCCATCCGCATGGCCCGCCGCCACACCGGGAGGCACAAGACCCTCTCGGCGTTCCGCAGCTACCACGGTGCCACCACCACCTCGATGAACCTCACCGGCGACACCCGCCGCTGGGCCAACGACCACGGCAACACCGGCGCCGTGCACTTCCACGCCCCCTACCTGTACCGGTCGCAGTTCTACGCGGAGAACTCCAAGCAGGAATGCGATCGCGCGCTCGAGCACCTCGACTCGCTCATCGGACTCGAGGGCCCGGACCACTTCGCCGCCCTGATCATCGAGTCGGTGCCCGGCACGGTCGGCATCATGGTGCCGCCGGCCGACTACCTGCGCGGCGTCCGCGAGATCTGCGACAAGTACGGGATCGTGATGATCTGCGACGAGGTCATGTCCGGCTTCGGCCGCACCGGCGCCTGGCTGGCCCTGGACAACTTCCGGTCCGGCGACGACGACTGGGCGCCCGATCTCATCACCTTCGCCAAGGGCTCCAACTCCGGCTACGTCCCCCTGGGCGGGGTGATCCTGCACGACCGGATCGCCGCCTCCTTCGAGACCACCCCGTACACCGGGGGCCTCACCTACGCCGGGCACCCGCTGGCCTGCGCCTCCGTGGTGGCCACGATCAACCTGATGCGGGACGAGAAGATCGTCGAGAACGCCCGCATGATCGGCGAGGACGTGATCGGCCCGCGCCTGCGCGAGCTCGCACGGAAGCACCCCTCGATCGGCGAGGTCCGCGGCCTGGGCGTGTTCTGGGCCGTGGAGATGGTGGCCGACCGCGAGACACGTGAGCCCCTGGCCCCCTACGGTGGGACATCGGAGGCCATGGCAAGGACCTTCGCCGCCGCGAAGTCTGACGGCGTGCTGTTGTTCATGAACTACAACCGATTCCACATCGTGCCGCCCTGCATCATCACGGCCGACGAGGCGAACGCGGGGCTCGACGTGTTCGACCGCGCACTCGATGTGGCCGATTCCTACGTGGGGAGCTGACCGCGCATGGCACTGGTACTGGGACTGATAGTCAACGCCGTCGCCCTGTGGGTGGCGACTCTGATCGTGCCGGGGATCTCCCTGTACGAGACCGCGGGGGACGCCGGGATCGACGCCGGCGCCGTCGACAACGAGGTGAGCGTGCCGACCATCGCGGCGCTGCTCATCGTGGCCGTGGTGTTCACGCTGATCAACGCGGTGGTCAAGCCCGTCGTGCAGTTGCTGTCGCTGCCGCTGACCATCCTCACCCTGGGGCTGTTCCTGCTGGTGATCAACGCGCTGATGCTCATGCTCACCAGCTGGGTCACCACGACGTTCCAGCTGTTCGGCGCCGAATACCAGGTGAGCGGATTCTGGGCGGCGTTCTTCGGGGCGATCGTGATCGGCCTGGTCAACTGGGTGCTCGGCATGGTGGTGCCCACGCGCGCCCGCGCCTGACCCACGCGCGCCCGCGCCTGTCGTGGGGCGTCCGCGTGTGGCTGCCGAGGAGGCCACCGTCGTCGCCCCGGGATGCCCCGACGGCCTCGTGCAACGAGAAGAGCGTTCCGAACCCATCCCGCGAGTGGGGGGTCGGAACGCTCTTCTCGATGGGTGAAGCGGGCCGGTCAGACCGAACTCAGGAGCCGAAGGCCGCCGAGGAGACGGCGCTCGGGACCCAGTTGCGTGCGGCGACGTCTCGGATGAACTGCATCTGCGGGTAGAACGAATTGCCCGGGCAGGCGGTCCCGCCCCAGTCGCGGTGGCCCGAGACGGCCGGCATGTTGCGCGTGGCCCCGCCCTGCGGGTTGCGGTAGGTGATCCCGCCGCGCGGATTGATGCCGGTGGCCGAACACAGCGCACGAACGCAGTCGATGGTCGCGCCGACGGCAGCGGCGGTCGGCGGCGCACCGGTGAAGTCACCCAGGAGGCAGACGCCGATGTTGCCGTTGTTGACGCCACCGGTGTGGCCGGCGGTGACCACCGGGGGAGCGATGCCGGCGACAGGGGGCACCTGGAAGACCGGGGTCCCGCCCACGGTTCCGCCGCGGCCCTGGTAGATCCGGCCCTCCGGGTCGATGAGCAGGTGGTATCCCACGTCGCCCCAGCCCAGGGTGTTGGCGTGGTAGTTGTAGATCGCGCGGACGCTGGCCGCGCGGTCCGGTCCGACGGGCGAGGCCGTGTGGTGAATCGTGATCGCCTGCGCCGGGAAGAACTGCGGTGCCCACCGGTTCCCCGAGACGTCACCGGCGCCCCAGGCGGCCCGCGGGATGATCGGCAGTCCCAGCGTGCCGACGCTGCCGAGGCTGTAGTTGCGCGGTGCGCCACGTCCGTCGTCGAACGCCGTCGCACGGGCGCCCGCGGGTGCGTCCACCTCGTAGCCCACGGACCCCTCCGGCGCCGCGATGAGATCGGAGGCGGGCGTGCTGCCGCTGTCCGGGGCGGAATCCATCGCCTCGAGCGGGAGCCAGTCACCCACGGAGCCGTCGGGGAAGGCGAAGCGGATGCGGCCCGCGATCTCCTCGGCGCTCGGGAACGTCACCCCGACGTAACCGAGCGGGCCGTTCGGCTGGATCATTCCACTGCCGGTCGGGACCGACTGGAGCAGATCCTGCGCCATGCCGAGGGAACCGGTGTCGAACGGATTGGCCCCGGCGAGGGGGCCACGAACGGAGGAGGCGACAGCGACGCCGACGCCGACTGACGCTGCGGCGAGGAACCCACGGCGTGAAACGGGCATAAGGGGGCACTCCAGACTCGAACTGCAGAAAAGTGACGCCTGGCATATCGGCGCTATCGCCGGACACATTACGCGCTCGGCGTAACCAAATCGAGATAAACGTTACCGCAGTGATACATGTGGCCACTGTGATTCAAGAGGCGAATTCTGGGCGCTCCGGGTGACACACGGCGGGCCCTCGCGCACAACCCGCCCCCGCCTCCGCACGGCCCGCCCCCGCCTCCGCACGACTCGCCCCCGCCTCCGCATGACTCGCCCCCGCGAACGACTTGCCCCCGCCCGCGCGCCTCTCGGCTCGCGGTACCACGACGCCCGCCCAGCCCGCGCTGGCCGTCGCCCCCGGCTGTTCGGCCCGACGAGAAGAGCGTTCCGCACAGGTGCCTCGCGGGCGATGTATGCGGAACGCTCTTCGGGTCGGGGCCCGGCGTGCGGGCGCCGGGGCGGTCACCGCCCGGCGTGCGGGCGCCGGGGCGGTCAGGGAGCCCAGGTGCGGGCGCCCTCGATGCTGCCCACGGTGTCCTCGGGGTCGACGGCCTCGTCGGCGTACGCCCGGTTGACCGCCGAGACCACCGCGCGCAGCGACGCCGTGGTGATCGACCCGGCCCGGCCGACACCCCAGAACACCCGATTGCCGAACTGCACCTCGACGTAGGCGGCCGCGGTGGCGTCGTCCCCGGCGGTCATCGCGTGCTCGGAGTAATCGAGGATGCGCACCTCGTCGTCGAACATCTCGTTGAGCGCGGCGACGAACGCCGCCAGTGGGCCGTTGCCGGACCCGGTCAGCTCCCTGACCTCGCCCCGCCACTTGACCACGGCGTCGATGGAGTCCTCGCCGTCGTCGGTCTCGGCCGGCTCCAGATGTTGGGACATCCGCTCCATGGGCGAGATGCGGTCCAGGTACTCCAGCGTGAAGATGTCCCACATCTGCTTGGGCGTGACCTCGCCGCCCTCGGAATCGGTGACGCTCTGCACCAGCGCGGAGAACTCCATCTGGAGGCGTCGTGGCAGCTGCAGGCCGTAGTCGCTCTTCATGATGTAGGCCACGCCGCCCTTGCCGGACTGCGAGTTCACGCGGATCACGGCCTCGTACGTGCGGCCCTCGTCCTTGGGGTCCACGGGCAGGTACGGGACCTCCCACGTGATGTCGGTGATGTCCTCGCCGCGGGCCTCGGCCTCGGCCTGCAGGGCGTCGAAGCCCTTGTTGATCGCGTCCTGGTGCGAGCCCGAGAAGGCGGTGAACACCAGGTCGCCGCCGTAGGGGTGACGCTCGGGCACGCGCAGCTGGTTGGCGTACTCGACGGTCCGGCGGATCTCGTCCATGTCGGAGAAGTTGATCTGCGGGTCGACGCCGCGGGTGAGCAGGTTCATGCCCAGCGTCACCAGGCAGACGTTGCCGGTGCGCTCGCCGTTGCCGAACAGGCAGCCCTCGATGCGGTCGGCGCCGGCCTGGAAGCCCAGCTCGGCGGCCGCGACGCCGGTGCCGCGGTCGTTGTGCGGGTGCAGCGAGAGGATGGTGGCGTCGCGGTGCGCGAGGTTGCGGTGCATCCACTCGATCTGGTCTGCGTACACGTTGGGCGTGGCCATCTCGACGGTCGCCGGCAGGTTGAGGATGATCGGGTTCTCCGGCGTGGCCCCCACGACCTCGGTGACGGCGTCGCAGATCTCCTTGGAGAACGCGAGCTCGGTCCCGGTGAACGACTCGGGGGAGTACTCCCAGCGCCAGGTGGTGTCCGGGTAGTCCTTCGCGATGGTGGTGACCAGCTCCGCGGCGTCGGTGGCGATCTTCTTGATCGCCTCGCGGTCCTTACGGAACACCACCTTGCGCTGGAGGATCGAGGTCGAGTTGTAGAAGTGCACGATCACGTTGGACGCGCCCTCGCACGCCTCGAACGTGCGGCGGATCAGGTCCTCGCGGCACTGCACCAGCACCTGGATGGTGACGTCCTCCGGGATCGCGTCGTCCTCGATGATCTCGCGGACGAAGTCGTAGTCCGTCTGCGAGGCCGACGGGAACCCGACCTCGATCTCCTTGTAGCCCATGCGGACGAGCAGCTCGAACATCCGACGCTTGCGGGCCGGGCTCATGGGGTCGATCAGAGCCTGGTTGCCGTCCCGCAGGTCCACGGCGCACCACTGGGGCGCGTGGGTGATGACCTTGTCCGGCCACGTGCGGTCGGGGAGCGAGACGTCCTCGACCTCCTCGGCGAAGGGCCGGTACCGGTGGACCGGCATCGAGGAGCCCTTCTGTCGGTTCCACGACGGTTGGTCGGGGCGTCCGGGCTTCGAGGGGGGAGTGATGGTCGACGACGACGAGACGAATGCGTCAGCGGGATTCATTGCGGGGCTCTACTTCCGTGGAATCGATCTGTGGGGATCGGACCGGCGCGACGAGATCCCGCGACGGGGAGCCGGTCCGCCTCAGCGGGCCCCGCCGCGGCACCCAAGAAGGAGCACGCGCTGCATGGGGGTCACCATACACCGATCCGGTGAGGGGCACGGAATCGGAGTTCATCACGGTATCGGGATGACGAAGGTCGTGGTTCCCGTCGTCGCCTCGGGCGGGGTAAGGGGGGAGTCCGCGCTCAGGTCCCGGTCGTTCTGCATCGAACCCCAGAGCCTGCGGCAACCGGCCTCCTCGGCGATGTCGCGGGCCTTGTCGACCAGGCGGTGGGCGATCCCGCGGCCCCGCAGTGACTCGCTGACCCGGATGCCGTAGACGAACAGGTCGGGGCTGGCGCCCATGTAGCCGGTCTCCACCGCCACCAGCGTCCCCACGGGGACGTCGTCGTGGAACGCCAGCAGCAGGAGGTTGGACCCGTTGTCGAGGAAGTCCCGGGTCCACTCCGCGGTGGGTGGGTAGCGGAACAGGTCGTCGACGGACAGGACCAGGTCGAGATCGCCGCGTGAGGCGCGGCGGATCACGAGCTCCGGCTGCTCCGGCGAGGTCATTAGCTCAGTGTGACAAAAACGCGGGAGGTCCGGCGCGGGAGCGTGGGGGCCGGGTGTGACCGGACCGTCGTGGTCATCGGTTGGCGATCATCCAGTTGATCCACCCGTTCTGGAACGGGATCGACTCGTACCAGGCCGGATTGGTCCCGTTGGGCTGGCGGCGTGCGTGGTCGGAGCCGGAGTGGATGCCCACCAGGAGGTCACCGTGGAACACGGGCCCCCCGGAGTCCCCCAACCCGTAGCCGCCCTGGGTGGTGTGGGACCGTCCGATCCAGGATCCCGCTCGCGGCTCCATCCGCTCGAGGCGGGTGAGGCCGGTCCGGAGCTCAGCCGACCGCTGGCCGCGGGGAGTGGTCTCGCCGAAGCCGTGGAACCGCAGCACGTCGCCGGGTACGGGATCCCTTCCCGCGCGCTTGACCGACGGCGACGGCGCCGGATGTGCGAGCTTGAGCAGCATGACGTCACCGGCGGGGGCGTGGTAGGCGGCGACGGGGGTGTGTCGCCCGAGGCTGCCGGAGTCGAGGGAGCCGAACGCCCCGACGATCGGCGGGCTGGCGAGCGAGGCGGTCTCGGCGAACCCGCCCGGCACGGTCGCCTGGTTGCCGAACCCCAGGGTGTACGCGGTCGGGTCGGCGGGGCCGCAGTGCCTCGCCGTGGCCACCCAGTACGGGGCCACGACCACTCCGGAGCAGGGAGTTCCGGGGATGCCGCTGAACGTCGTGATCTGCACGGCCCACGGGGCGGGTCCGGAGGGTGCGCCGTTGACCACCGCCCCGGCGGTGGGGGCGGTGACGACGAGAGGGGTGAGGATCGCGGCGGCGGAGGCGAGCGCCGTCGCCACGAGTCGGGGTGTTCTGGGAGAGGGGCGCCGGGACGTGGCGGCCTGCCCGGGGCTGCCGCCGGCCCTCTCGGCACAGCTGTTACTCAAGGTGCCACTGGGGCGGGTGGGACGCATGAGGCTCAGCCTAAGCGATGAGATCGACGTGCGCTGGCGCTCGGGGTGGGTCCTCATGGCTCTGGAATCGCGGGCGGCTGCGGCCGTGTTACCGCTGGACTGACCGCGCCCGCGCCGCCCGGGTCGGCCTGCGGCTCGAGATCGACCTCCTTGTTGGCCAGCCGCACGGTGGCCACCACCATCAACACCAGGGTCGCGGCGAGGATCGCGAGTTCGGCGCCGTCGACGGTGAACCACTCGCCCAGCACCACCACCCCCAGCCCCAGCGCGACGACGGGTGTGGTGACGGTCGAGGCGGGTACCGCCTGGTGCACCGCCCCCGCCGAGAACGACATCTGCTGAAGCGTCAGCGCGATCACCGCCGCCACCACCAGCCCGTACACCTCGCCCGCGGTGAAGACCTCGACCAGCCCGCCCGAGTACCACCGGTCGGCGACGCCCTTGGTGAGCAGCGCGACATAAGCGAACGCCAGACCGCCGGCCACTCCCAGCAGGAGCGCCCGGTTGCCGTTGCGTCGGCGATTGCGCGACAGTCGAAGCAACACGGCGATCGCCACCAGTCCCCCCGCGCACGCCAGTGCCCACACGTACCAGGGCGGGTGGTCGTCGCCGCCCATGGGACGCCCGTAGATCACCAGGACGACCACGCATCCCGCCAGGACATGTCCCCAGAACAGTTCGGTCTTGGTGACTCGGCGGCCGGTGACCCAGGCCCCGAGAGGCAGCGCGAAGGTCAATGAGAGGACTGTGATCGTCTGCACGAGGATGAGCGAACCGAACGCCAGCGCCGCGCCCTGGAAGGCGAACCCGGCCAGGCTGATCGCCATCCCGGACCACCAGTACCTGCTGGCCAGGACGCCGAACCGCCCCTCGAGCCGACCGCCGGCGCGACCCTTGGTGCGGTGCCGCATCACGGTGCCGAAGGCCTGACTGAGGGCGGCGGCGAGGGCCAGGAGGACGGCCAACCAGGTTTCTGTCATCGATGATGAGTAAACACCTCCCGTAAAGTAGGGCTGCGTTAAGCCGATCAACACCGGAAGGGTGTGACCGCGTGGCACTCGTAGTGCAGAAGTACGGCGGCTCCTCCGTGGAGTCCGCAGAACGTATCCGTCGGGTGGCCGAACGGATCGTCGAGACCAAGAAGGCGGGCAACGACGTCGTCGTCGTCGCCTCCGCGATGGGGGACACGACCGACGAGCTGCTGGACCTGGCCGACCAGGTCTGCCCCGCACCACCGCAGCGCGAGATGGACATGCTGCTGACCTCGGGCGAGAGGATCTCGAACGCGCTGCTGGCCATGGCCATCAGCTCGTTCGGGATGGAGGCGTACTCGTTCACCGGCTCCCAGGCCGGGATCATCACCACCACCAAGCACGGCGACAGCCGGATCATCGACATCACCCCGGGGCGGGTCCGTGACGCCCTCGACCAGGGCAAGATCGCTCTGGTCGCCGGCTTCCAGGGCGTGTCCCGCGAGACCCGCGACGTCACGACCCTCGGCCGGGGCGGATCCGACACCACCGCGGTCGCCATGGCCTCGGCTCTCGGCGCCGACGTCTGCGAGATCTACTCGGACGTCGACGGCATCTACACCGCCGACCCCCGGATCGTCTCCGACGCCCGCAAGCTCGACTCCATCTCGTACGAGGAGATGCTCGAGATGGCGGCCGTCGGCTCGAAGATCCTCAACCTGCGGAGCGTCGAGTTCGCCCGCCGGTACCACGTGCCCCTGCGCGTGCGCTCGTCGTATTCGACCAACCCGGGCACGCTCGTGGCCGGAAAAGTGGAGGACATCCCCGTGGAAGACGCAGTCCTGACCGGAGTCGCTCACGACGCCTCGGAGGCCAAGATCACGGTCGTCGGGATCCCCGACCAGCCGGGGTACGCCGCCAAGATCTTCCGCGTGGTGGCCGACGCCGAGATCAACATCGACATGGTCCTGCAGAACGTCTCCAAGGCGGAGGGCAAGACCGACATCACCTTCACCTGCCCGCGAGAGGTGGGTGCCCGGGCCACCGAGGTCCTGTCACAGGCCAAGGACGACCTCGGGATCGACCAGGTGCTCTACGACGACAACGTCGGCAAGGTCTCCCTGGTCGGCGCCGGCATGAAGTCGCATCCGGGCGTCACCGCGACGTTCTGCGAGTCGCTGTCCGAGGCCGGGGTCAACATCGAGCTCATCTCCACCTCGGAGATCCGCATCTCGGCGCTGGTCCGCGAGGACGAGCTCCCCGAGAGCGTCCGCGCCCTGCACGCCGCGTTCGAGCTGGGCGGCGAGGAGGAGGCCCAGGTCTACGCCGGCACCGGCCGCTGACCCGAGCCCCTCGAGCGCACGGCGCGCTTCCCGCCCGGCGCGCTTCCCGCCCGGCGCCCGGTGCGCCGCCCGGTGCGCCGCGCCCCTCCTTCTGAGCCGTCACTCCGGTACGCATCCCTGCCCGCATTGCTGGGCAAACGCTGACCGGAGTGACGGCTCGCGCGAGGGAGGGCCCCGCTCGGCTCGCGCCAGGGAGGCCCCGCTCGGCTCGCTCCAGGGGCGCATCCCACCGGCGACCCTCACTCCCCGGGGAGCCGCAACTCAGCTCCGCTCCGCGAACGCCCGCAGAAGCTGGGCCGCGAGTTCGTCGGGCGTTCGCCAGAGCTGTCGCTTGGTCACCACGATGACCATCCATCCCCGCGCTGTCAGCCGGTTCCGTCTCTCGACGTCCCGGGTGTGCTGGTCGGAGTATCCGTGGTGCTCGCCGTCGTACTCGAGAGCGATCCGGCGTTCTGGGTCGGCGAGATCCAGACGATAGGGCGTCCCCGGCACCCGGTACTGCACCACCAGCCGGTCGAGCCCGATGTCCCTCGCGAACATTCGCAGCCGGGTCTCCATCGGCGACTCGGCGAGGGGCGCGCACAGCGCAGCGTGCCGGAGTGCGGTACCCCGGCGGGATACGCCCCGGTTGAGCTCGGCCTGGGTGGGCACCGCAGCCCGCGCGTCCACTCCCAGGCGGCCGGCTCCGTCCAGTGCGGCGACCGCGTCGTCTCGCGGCAGGTAGCGCGCGAGGTCGAACAGGGCGCGGTCGAAGGTCGCCACCCGGATCGGATGGCCGTGCGGCCCGATGAACTCCTCGTGCTGTCCATCCGGGATCGCGAACTGCCGCGACAGCACTCCCGGACGTCGGATGCGTCGATCGCCGGTTGCCACCTCGAGGGGAGGGTCCCGCGGCGGCCACGGGTGGCCGTGGAACAACGCTGCCGTCCATCCGGTCGCCACGGCATCGGGGCGGACGACCGTCAGCGCTTCGAGGCGTAGTGCGACGGTGTCCCTCGAGCCGTGCGGGACCCAGACGCCACGGTGTGGTGCCCGTCGTCCGGCCGTCGCCCGGCGTCGACCGCGCAACCGGACGAGATCCTGGAAGCCGAGGGGCTCGGGAGTGGTGGGCACGGGGACGAGCCTTGACCACGACGAGCCGGCCGGACCAGACTCCTCGGTCTTCGGGGGCCTCCCTGTGGATGGCCCCGAGGGGGTGTGGAAATGCGGGCATGCAGATCGGCGACGCCGCCCGATCGGGAGCGAGGCGCCGTCCCGCCCGATCGGGAGTGAGGCGCCGTCCCGCAGGGGTCCGCCGCGGTCGACCGTGCAGGCCCTGCCTTCAGCCGTCACTCCCGTCAGCATCCGCCCAGGTGAACTCTTGGCAAGACGTACCGGAGTGACGGCCCGCCTCGGTGGGCGGCGGAACGGAGCGCGGGCGGCACGGGCACGGGGGCGGTGTGACGCGGGTCGCCGGAGGGCCTTCCCGGGGCCGGTAGACTGGGTGATCATCGGCCGACCCGAGCGCAGGGTGGAGCGCGCGCCCGCGGACGGCCGACCGTAGAGCCCAGGCCACCGAGCACACCAGGAGTTGACCTTTTCGATGACCACTGTCGCCGTAGTCGGAGCCACGGGCCAGGTGGGACGCGTGATGCGCGCCCTGCTGGAGGAGCGGGATTTCCCGGCCGATGAGGTGCGGTTCTTCGCCTCCGCACGGTCGGCGGGCACCACGTTGCCGTTCCGTGGCGAGGACATCGTGGTCGAGGACACCGCCGCGACCACCGACGAGGAGCTCGCGGGCATCGACATCGCCCTCTTCTCGGCCGGCGGCACCATGTCGAAGGAGCAGGCTCCCCGGTTCGCGGCGGCCGGCGCCGTCGTCGTCGACAACTCCAGCGCCTGGCGCAAGGACCCCGACGTCCCGCTGATCGTCTCCGAGGTCAACCCCGAGGCCGCGCAGAGCCCGCCCAAGGGCATCATCGCCAACCCCAACTGCACCACCATGGCCGCGATGCCGGTGCTCAAGGTGCTCCACGACGCCGCCGGGCTGCAGCGGCTCGTCGTCTCCACCTACCAGGCGGTGTCCGGGTCGGGCCTGGCCGGCGTGGACACGCTGAACGATCAGGTGACCGGCAACATCGGCGCGGGCCACGAGCTCGTTCACGACGGGCGGGCGCTGAGTGTGGACGACACGGGGCCCTACACCGCGCCCATCGCGTTCAACGTGTTGCCGATGGCGGGCGCGCTGGTCGACGACGGATCCGAGGAGACCGACGAGGAGCAGAAGCTGCGCAACGAGTCGCGCAAGATCCTCGGCCTGCCCGAGCTGCGCGTCGCCGGGACCTGTGTGCGCGTACCCGTGTTCACCGGCCACACGCTCAGCATCAACGCCGAGTTCGAGCGGGACATCACCCCGGAGCAGGCGCGCGAGCTGCTGTCCACGGCCGCGGGCGTGAAGGTCGTGGACGTGCCGACCCCGCTGGACGCTGCGGGCATCGACGAGTCGCTGGTGGGCCGCATCCGCCAGGACTTCTCGATCGAGGGCAACCGCGGGCTCAACCTCATGGTCTCGGGCGACAACCTGCGCAAGGGTGCGGCGCTCAACACCATCCAGATCGCCGAGTTGCTGGTGAAGTGACGCCCCGGCGCGTGGGTTAGCGGCCGCGGGCCCGGCCGTCGGGGACGACGACGACAACGCCCCCGGCCTCACCATCGACGAGCCGCCGCCCGGTCACGCAGACCGGGCGGCGGCTCGTGCGTGTGCATGGGCGAGCGGTGGACCGCGGGAGCACCCGCCACTACCTTTGCCCGGTCCGAGAAACCAACCGGGAGCCGCGTGCTCCCAGACGGAACAGGTGACGTACACATGCACGTACTTTCCAGCAGGGTCCACACCATCATCGGCCTGATCGTCGGCGCGGTCCTGGTGATCGCGCCGTGGATCTTCGGGTTCGCGGACGTCGAGGCGGCCACGTGGTCGGCGGTCATCATCGGCGTGGTGATCTTGTTGAGCGAGCTGACCACGACGAGCCCCGTCAGCCCGATGAAGCTGGTCCCCATGCGCGTCCATGTGTGGATGGATGTCCTGGTAGGCCTGGTCCTCGCGGCGTCGCCGTGGATCTTCGGGTTCGCCGATGAGGACCTCATCGTCTGGCTGCCGCACCTCCTCGTGGGTATCGGCGTGATCGGGTACGCCCTGCTCACCCGAACGGATGACGACGTCGTGCCCGACAGGGCCCGTGAGCCGCACTCGACCAGCGGGCTCTGACCCCGAGCGACCGCACTGGACGGCCCGCTGCCCGGCCTCACGCGTCGGGCGGCGGGCCGTCAGTACCCGCGGCCGTACTCGACGACGGACAGCAGGTCCTCGCCGTCGCCGAACCTGCGGAGGTTCTCCGCGAGCGGCCCGGCCATCTCCTCGGTGAGCCGTCCGGCGGGGTTGGCGACGTGGGGGGTGATCACCACGTTCTCGAGGCCGAACAGCGGGTCGTCCGGAGCGGGCGGTTCGGGATCGGTCACGTCGAGTGCGGCTCCCCCGATCAGGCCCGTGGTGAGCGCGCGGTAGAGGGCGGCCTGGTCGATCAGCGGCCCGCGGGCCACGTTGACGATCCAGGAGTGTGGGCGCAGCAGGGCCAGGGTGCGGTCGTTGATCAGGTGACGGGTCTGAGGGGTGTCGGGCGCGGCCAGCACCACGTGGTCGGCCCGGCCGAGCACCTCCTCGGTCCGCGCGGCCGGGGCGGTGAGGGCGGCTCCCTCGACGGGGCGGCCGGACCTGGTGACGGCGAGGGTCTGCGCTCCGCACGCGGTGAGCAGGGGCACGAGCTCGCGGCCGATACCGCCGGCGCCGATGATCGCGACCGAGGCGCCGCGGAGGGTGCGGACGGCGGGGTCGACGGCGGCCTTGGCCCAGCGGGTGTGGGCCGACCGGACGACTTGGCGGGTGCCCGCGAGAAGCGGGGCGAGTGCGTGCTCGGCGACTCCACGGGCGTAGAAGCCGGAGGCGTTGGTCCAGGTCCGGCGGTCGTCGAGTAGTCCGGCGGCGACGAAGTGCTCGATTCCCGCGGTGCTCAGCGCCACCCACTCGACGTGGTCGGGAAGCGCGGGGAAACCGTCCGGACCCCCGATCCACACCAGGATCCTGGCCTCGTCCAGGGGCGCCACCGAGCCGCCCGCGCCCTCCACCGCGTCGACGAGGTGGGGGTCGCGGGTCGGCTCGACGGCCACACGCAGGCCGGTGGCGTCGCCCGGGGTGGGGCTCATGTCGGCAGGGCCTTCTTTCCCGTCTCGGTGATGGTGGACACGGTGAGGAGCCCGATCAGGCAGACCCCGATCACCCAGTATGCGGGCGCCATGCCGCTGCCGGTCCAGGCGACGAGCTGGGCGGCGAAGTACGGGGCGGTCCCGCCGGCGATGATGGTGCCGATGTTGAAGCCCAGGGCGACGCCGGTGTAGCGGACGCGTCGGCCGAAGAGCTCGGTGAACAACGGGAACGCGGGAACCTGGACCACGCCGTTGAGCACCATGTAGACGAAGTACACCAGACCCACCACGAGGATGCTCTGTGTGGCGCCGAGCAGCATGAACACCGGAACCGCGATGACGATGTAGGACAGGTACCCGGCGACCAGCACGGGCTTGCGGCCGAAGCGGTCGGTGAGGGCGCCGCTGATCGGGAAGGTGGCGCACGCGCAGGCGATCGCGATGGCGGAGGTCCAGTAGACGGCGCTCTTCCCGAATCCGAGATCGTTGGTGAGGTAGACGCTGAAGTAGGTCAGGGCGATGTAGCCGGAGCCGTTCATGGCCACCGCGACGCCGACGACCTTGGCCACGGACCAGGGGTGGTCGCGCAGGACACCGAGGAGGGGGTTCTTGACGACCTCCTTCTTCTCGGCCATCGCCTCGAACTCGGGTGTGTCCTCGAGCTTCATCCTGATGCGCAGGCACACGAAGGCCAGGGGGAGGGCGAGGAGGAACGGGATGCGCCAGCCCCACGAGGACATGGCCTCCTCGCCGACGAGCAGGGTGACCAGGCCGACGACGGCGGCGGCCACCGCGAACCCGAGCGTGGCGCCGATCGGGGTGAAGGAGCCGAAGAAGCCCCGTCGGCCGGCGGGCACGGTCTCGGCGATGTAGGTCGCCGCGCCACCGATCTCGCCGCCGGCGGAGAAACCCTGTGCCAGGCGGACCAGGACGAGCAGGATCGGTGCGGCGACGCCGATGGCGGCGTGGGTCGGGAGCATTCCGAGGATGCCGCTGGCCACGCCCATGGCCACGACGCTGGCGATGAGCGCCGTCCGGCGGCCGACGCGGTCACCGAGGCGACCGAAGAAGATCCCGCCGACCGGCCGGGCCACGTAGGCGACACCGAAGACGGCCAGGGTCGACAGGATCGACGCCGCGGGGTCCTGCGAGGGGAAGAAGAGCGGGGCGATGAAGACCGCCAGGAACCCGTAGACGGCGAAGTCGTAGTACTCGATGAGCGTGCCGACCCCGCCGGCGAGCGCCGCCCGGCGGGTGAGCCTGGGGTCGGGGGTGCGGTGTGTCGACTGCGCCGTGGGGTGGTCGGCGTCAGGTGGTGCCGCTGCTGCGTGGTGCTGCGGCTGGTGAACTTCGGTCATGGTGTCGCGTCCTTGTTGGTCAGGAGGGGCAGGCAGGGGGCGGTGAGGTGGAGCAGGGGAAGGGGGTTCAGGTCCGCGCGGGGGCGTGCTCGGCCAGTAGCAGGTCGTACGAGCTGCCGGCCTCGATGATCGCGACGGTACGAGGGTTGGGCGGGGTGCCCGTGATCCGGGTGCCGGTGGCGGCTTCCAGGGTCGCGGTGCGCCAGTCGAGTGTGATCTCGTCGCCGCGCGAGACCGCCGCGGTGACCCCCGGGATGGTGATCAGGGGCATGCCGTTGAAGGTCTCGCCGCGCCAGAAGCCGGGGGAGAACGATTCGGCGACGACGGCGGCGATCCCGAGGTCCCGGAGGGCGATCATCGGCGGGTAGTGCGGGTGGCCGTAGCCGAAGTTCCGGCCCCCCACGACGATGTCGCCGGGGCGGACGCGCTCGGCGAAGCCGGGGTCGAAGTCCTGCATGCAGGCCGCCCGCAACAGCTCGCGGTCGTAGGTCTTGATGTTGGCCACGCCCACCACGAGATCGATGTCGAAGTCGTCCCCGAAGACCCAGGCGACGCGGCCGGTGATGACGTCGGGCGGCGGCGGGTACGCGCTCATCGGGACGCCTCCCCGATGGTGCCGGTGATCGCACTGGCGGCGACGGTGTAGGGCGAACCCATGTAGATGTTCGCCTCGGGACTGCCCATCCGGCCGGTGATGTTGAGGACGCCGGTGGAGATGCAGTTCTCGTCGGGCTGGAGGGGTTGTTGGTAGCCGAAGCAGAAGTCGCAGCTCGACTCGGCGATCGTCGCCCCGGCGGTGCGCAGGACGTCGAGGATCCCCTCCGCCTCGGCCTGGGCGAACACCTTCTTGGACGTGGGGACGATGTTGAGCTCGACCGTCGGTGCGACCTTCCGCCCGTCGAGCACGAGGGCGGCCGCCCGGAGGTCCTCGATCCGTCCGCTGGCACACGACCCGATAAAGGCGCGGGTGATGGGCGTGCCCTCGAGTTCGGCCGCCGTCGAGGTGTTGGCCACGCGCGCCGAGCCCGGTCGGACGACGCGGGGCACCAGCGTCGACAGGTCGATGCTGTGGCGCGCGGCGTAGGTGGCGTCGGCGTCGGGATAGACGGGGTCGAACTCTCCGCGAGCGACCTCGGTGGCGTAGGCGATCGAGACGTCGTCGGGCTCGAAGATCGCCGACACCGCCCCGGTGAACATCGCCATCCCGCACAGGCCCTGTCGGTGGTCGATCGCCATGTCGCGGGCGCCCGGACCGCCGAACTCCATGACCTGGTGGGCGCAGCCGTCGGCGCCCACCAGCTCGATGATGGTGTGGACCAGATCGCGACTGTCGACCCCGTCCGGGAACGTCCCCGTGAGCTCGAACCGGGTGGTCCGGGGGATGTCGACGTGCACCTGCCCGGTGACCCAGGCCTCGATGAGGTCGCGTCGGATCCCCCAGCCGAGGGCGTTGAAGGCGCCCACCCCGCTGATGTGGCCGTCGAAGTGGACCAGGAAGTCGCCGGGGGTCGCCAGGCCGAGCTCAGCGGTCAACTGGTGGCCGATCCCCTCGGCCTCGTGGAGTTCGATGCCGTAGAACTCGCACCACTCCCGGGTCACGGTGTGGACCTCGGTCTCCCGCTGGTCCTTCCTGGTGAGCATGTGGTCGATAAAGACGACGTACCGGCCGGGGTCCTCGAGCGTGGTGATGCCGAAGTCCTCGTGCATCTGCCGGAACATGACGTCGGTGTACCCGGGGAAGTCGTAGGCGACCATCCTCGAGGGCCGGACGGCGTGGTTCTCCCCGGCGTGCACGGTGGGATGGTCGGTGGCCCTGGCGAGGATCTTCTCGGCGATCGTGAAGCCCATCGGTCACGCCCCCTTCGCGGGTAGGTACTCGTTCTGCATGGCCTCGATCTCGGGGAAACCGATCATCTCGACGAACTCGTGGTGGGCCATCGCGTCCGCGCTCACCTCGGCCGGAGGTTCACCCGCCGCGAGGCGACCCAGCACGGTCCGGCCGGCACCGGTGGCGGCCATGAGCAGTTGGGTGGGCAGCAGCGCCAGTCGCACGCCGATCTGGTCCAGGACCTCGGGGGTGAACTCCCGCTCCGTCCAGGTGGACGCGGTCAGCGTGGCCATGAGGGGGACGCCGACCTCGGAGTGGCAGCGCTGCCATTCCTCCACGGTGCTGAAGGTCTTGGTGACCGGCATGATCATGTCGGCGCCGGCCTCGACGTAGGCCCGGCCGCGACGGAGGGCCTCCTCGCCGGTGGCGTCCGTGCGGGCGATCAGCAGGACGTCGTCCGGGGTGGTGTCGCGGACGGCGCGGATCTTGCCCACCGCCTCGGGGACGGGGATCAGGTCGACGGGTTCGCCCACGCAGATCGGGCACGACTTGGGGGAGACCTGGTCCTCCATGAACATGCCCTGTACGCCGGCCTTGACGAACATCGTCGCCGTGCGGGCGGCGTTGACGGCGTTGCCGTAGCCGGTGTCGATGTCGGCGACCACCGGGAGTGCGGAGGCGGCGGTGATGGTGCGGATCGCGGTGAGGTTCTCGCTCATCGTGTAGAGCTCGGCGTCGGGGAGCCCGAGGGCGGCGGAGATCGCGAAGCCGGAGGCGCACAGTGCGTCGAAGCCGGCCTGCTCGGCCAGTCGCGCCGTCAGTCCGTCCCAGACGCCCGGCGCGTACACGAGCCTGCCCGAGGTGAGGTCCTTCAGGGTGGGCGATGTCATGCGCGCTCACCTCCATTTCGTATAGCGGAACGCATTTCGTAATGCGGTACGAAACTAAACGTGGTCCGCGTCACATGTCAAGCGCGGACGGTCGGGGTGGAACCGCGGCCGGCTGCCTACGATGGCGGGACCACCCGACACCCCGGACAGAACAGGACCTCGCCGTGCCCAGTCCGCCCAGGCCGCCGTCGCCCGCATCCGACGCATCGCAGAGCAGGGAACTGGTGGGTGCCCTTCTCAAGGCCTGCGCGCTCCTCGACCACTTCGGCGCCGACCGCTCCACGTGGACGCTCACCGAGCTGACCGAGGTCAGCGGCATGAACAAGACGACCGTGCACCGGCTCATGGCGACCCTCATCCACGCGGGGTGGGTCGATCGCACGCCCGAGGGCGGCTACCGGGTGACCGTGCGACTGTTCGAGATCGGGGCGTCGGCCCTGGCGGACCTGGACATCCGCTCGGCCGCCCGGTCGTTCCTGACGGGGCTGGTCGCGGAGTTCGGCGATACCGCGTACCTCATGGTCCCGGCGGAGGAGGGCGCCGTGTGCATCGACAAGGTGGAGGGGAGCGGAAGCCTCGTCGTCGCCGGGATCAACATCGGGACCGTCCTGCCGTACCACGCCGCCGCCGGCCCGGTCGCGATGCTGGCCCACTCCCCGCAGCTGCGGGACGCGTGGATCCGGCCGGGCCTGCACACCTACACCTCCCGTACGGTGCACGAGCCGGGCGAGCTGATCGCCCACCTCGACGAGGTGCGCGCCGCCGGTTACTCGCTCAGCGAGTCCGACTTCCTCGAGGGGGTGTCCGCCGTCGCCGCGCCGATCCTCGACGACGACGGGTCCGTGCTGGGGTCGATCAGCATCGGGGGTCGCTCCGAGAACTTCTCCGGCGAGATCCTCGAGGCCAAGATCGCGCACGTCACGCGGGCCGCCCTCCGGATCTCGGCGGCACTGCGAGCCGCGCGCGGGTGACCGAGGCCCGGGCCCGGGTCAACTACTCTTGACACTAGAAGTCAAGCCTGCTTAACATCGGCCCATGGCAGTTCGGGAGTCCGACGTGACCGGGCCGAACCCGGTCAGGGAGTACCGCAAAGAGAAGCGGGTCACCCAGGCGGAGCTCGCCGAGGCGGTGGGAGTCAGCAGGCAGACGATCATCGCGGTCGAGCGGGGCGACTACTCGCCGTCGGTGTACTTGGCGATTCGCATCGCGCGGGTCCTGGAACGGTCGGTCGAAGAGCTATTCATTCTGGAGGAGGAACCCCGATGACTCAGCGTGACAGCGTGTTCGACCGGTGGTCGGACCGGGTGATGAACCTCGACAGCCCGGTGTACGGCGATGAGCGGGAGCGCACGGTCTTCATGGAGGCGAGTTCGTTCGGCCTGACCATCGGGCTGTACGCGGGATTGGCGGGAGCCGTCGTCTCGGCGGCGTTCGGGCTGATCCTGCTCCCGGTGGTGCTCCTTGCGCTCACGATCCTGCCCGCGGCGGCGACCCAGTGGTATGCGTGGCGGCGGGGAGTCCACCTCAACGCTCTCGTCGAGCGGTCCGGGGCCAGGTCGGCGATGGTGACCATGGTCGGCGGGTGCGCGCTCGTCGCCCTGGTCTTCGCCGCGATGACCGTCACCGTCTTCGCCGGTCAGCCGCTCCTGCCGACTCCGTCCGTCACGCTGACACCCGGGCAGGGTCCGCTCGGCGGGGCGGCACAGGGCGCCGTGATCGGCGGGATGATCGGCGCCGTGGCCGGGATGATCGGGTCGGTCGTGAGCTACCGCAAGGCCCGCCGCGGGACGTAGCAGCGGCGTGATTGGTCCTCACCGCGGGCCCGGGTGCGGAGGCGAGCCGATGCACGATTCCGACCGGTCGTGCCCCGTGCAGGTCCGGTGGCATAGTGGGGACGGCAAGCCCCATCGTGTCCGGGCCAGCCCGGGCACGTGGCGACACCGCACGAATCCGCGCAGGTCAGCGCCTGCGCCGACGAGAGGATCGCACATGGCTATCAACGACGACGACATGACGACCACCGGCAACTCGGGCGAGGGCGTCGCCGACGGCGGTTCGAACCCCGGCGGCCACGACGGCGGTGCCGACGGCTCCGCCCAGCACACGAAGGGCGAGGGCGAAGGCCTCGCCGACGGCGGCTCCAACCCGGACGGCCACGACGGCGGTGCCGACGGTTCCGCGGACGCCGGCGAGGGCCCGGCCGACGGCGGCTCCAACCCGGACGGTGCAGACGGCGGCGCCGACGGCACGCAGTAATTGCGCGCACTCTCCCGGTGCGTCGCGTGCAGCGCGGACGAGTTCGCAGCCCGGGTCTGGGGTCAGCGGCCCCTGCTGACCCGGGCGGCCGAACTGCCACGCGACTTCACTGACCTGCTCTCGCCCGCGATGGTCGACGAGATCATCGCCGAACGCGGGGTGCGCACACCCTTCGTGCGAATGGCTCGCGAGGGCACGCTCGTCGACCGGGCGTGTTTCACCCGGTCGGCGGGTTTCGGCGCGCAGATCGCCGATCAGCTCGACCCCGACGGCGTGCTCACGCAGTTCGCCGCCGGGGCGACGATCGTGTTGCAGGGACTGCACCGGTTCTGGCCGCCGATCATCGACTTCGTCCGGGGCATCACCTCGGATGTCGGCCACCCGGTGCAGACCAACGCCTACATCACCCCGCCCGCGAATCGCGGGTTCGATCCGCACTACGACGTCCACGATGTCTTTGTGCTCCAGGTCTCCGGCACCAAGCGGTGGCGCGTGCACGAGCCCGTCCACCGTCATCCGCTCCCCGATCAGCCCTGGACCGACCACCGCGAGGCGATCGCCGAGCGTTCGAGGGACGAGCCGGTGACCGACGCCGTGCTCGAGCCGGGGGACTGCCTCTACCTGCCGCGCGGCTGGGTCCACTCCGCCGAGGCGCAGGGCGACACCTCCATCCACCTCACCGTGGGCGTGGCCCCTCTCACCGGGTACGACATGGCACGGGCCGTGATCGAGGCGCTGGCATCGGAGGAGGAGTTGCGCGCGTCGCTGCCGTTCGGGCTCGCCCCGGCCGACGCCGCTCGAGCCGAGCCGCAGGCCCGCGAGGTGCTCGATGTACTGGCCCGGCTGATCGAAGAGAGGCGGGAGGAGCTCAGCGATCTCTCCGGTGACTCGCTCGCGAAGAAGTACCTCGACCTCACCCGACCTGCCGCAATCCGGCCGCTGGCCACCCTCGACGCGGTCGACTCGCTCCACGTCGACACCCCGCTGCGGTGGCGCGACGGGCTGCACGGCTCGATCGACGAGAGTGGGTCGGACACGGTAGTGCTGAGGCTCCCGACCAAGGCGATCACCTTCCCCGCGATCTGCGCCCCGGCCCTGCGTGCGGCGATGACCGGGGATCCCGTGACGGCCGGAGTTCTGCCCGGCCTCGACGAGGCGGACGGACTGGTGGTGCTCCGGCGGCTGCTGCGGGAGGCCGTGCTGGTGGCGTTGTGAGGGTGGTGACCGCGTGACGAGGGCAGCCGACTGGGAACCGTGCAGCGACGCCGCCCTGCGCCGCGGCGACCCCATGGAGGGCTCGGGCTCGCGCGGAATGCGGTGGCTCATGCTCGAGCTCTGCGGCCCCTGGGGGCATTCGGCGTTGCTCGAGTCCCCGAGTCTGCTGCCTCCCGAACTGGGCAGGCAGATCGCCCAGCGTGTGCAGGCCGCCGACATCCGAGTTGCGGCGATCCGCCGTCCCGGTAAGCGGCCTGACCAGCGGCGGTGGCGATGGGCTCTGGCCGACGCCCGACCCGGGCAGGAATCGCTGCAGTGGGGCGAGGTCCACGGCCCCGGGGGGTACGCCGAGATTCCTCTCGACGGCTCCGCCGGCACACCGACCGATGAGCCGCTTGTGGCGATCTGCGCGCACGGCAAACACGACCAGTGCTGCGCGGTTCGGGGCCGACGAGCCACGTCGCTGATCGCCGAGCGCTACCCGGAGGCGACCTGGGAATGCTCCCACCTGGGCGGCGATCGCTTTGCCGCGACAATGATCGTCCTGCCGCACGGACTCTTCTACGGCCGCGTCGACCTGGCCGAAAACCCGGCCGACATCATCGACCGCTATACCCAGGGCCAGGTTGAGCCGCGCTTCCTGCGTGGGCGCAGCAGCTACCCGGCAGAAGTGCAGGTCGCGCAGCATCACGCCCGCGCGGCGTTCGGGGACGACCGGATCGATGCCTTCGCCCCGTTGGGCGTCATCGAATCGGACGGGCAGGTGGAGGTGACGCTGGCGGGTCCGCTCCGCCCGGTCGAGGTGCGTCTGCGGGAGACCTACTCGGAGCCGATCTTCACGATGTGTCAGGCGCGGTCGGCCGGGCCGGTCAGACAATGGGAGTTGGTGAAGATCTCCGGGGGCGGGTAGCGGGCAAGCGGGGTGCCCCATGAGTCAATAGGCCGCCTGTGAAGTTCCCGATTCTCGAATCACAACGAGCACAGTGCATCGCCGAGACCGACCCGTCGAAGATGCGATGAATCGTCATCGTCCTACTTGAATAGGACGGAACTAGGTCCTCGACCGCCCAACTACGGAACTACCGATTCTGCGGACTGCAGAGACCGCGTGAATCGCGGACTTTGCATACTCGGACACTATCGGCGAAGCGGGGAGCGGTGATCTGTGGCCGTAGCGCGAGACTGACTTCATGACCGATGATTCTTCGAAGAGCGTGTTCTCGCGTGAGCTGAAAGAAGCTGTCGGATATGTCATCTTGGAGGCCGCCGACGCCGAGGACTCGATCGCCGAGCTACTGGTCTTGCGTTCCGGTTTGGAGGCCCCAGACAAACGCTGGTGGCGCAGTGGCACCTCATTGGCAGAGGCACTAGAGGCACTAGAGGCGCTCGGCGACGACGAGTTGTGTCCGATCTCCGACGGGCTGCGCGAACTGCGCCCTAGTCGCAACCGGGTGGTGCACGGACTGTTCCTTGAAGGAAACGGGATGCGGCTGGCGATGCTCCGCAGCAACGCTACGGAGCCGTCGTTCGAGGTGACCCCCGGTTGGTCTGGCGGTGCTCTAGCCGACCTCGCGTATCGATTCCGGGTCCTTGTCCGCATGGCCGACGACGCAATTAGCGACGCAATGGGATTGGAACGCAGCCCCGGTTCACCGTTGCCGCCCCGAAAGGCCCCGGTCGTCCCGCCTAACCGTGTGTAGCGGACGCACGATACGACCCGGAGTGCTCATCTCCCGGCGAATGCGCGCTGTGGGCGCTTTCGCCCCGTAATCTATTAGGATGGCTAAAGCCGCCTCCCTCCCGCTCACGGATCAGATCGGTCGGTTCGGCGTCTTTTACGTTCGCTCGCTCCTGGCTCAGGCCGGCGTGGCTCACGGCGAGACCTCCGGAGGCGAAGATCACCTCGCTGTGGACGTCTTCGTGAACTTCCCGTCCGGTGCCTGCATCGTTCAGGTCAAGGCTGGTACCAAGGCGCGCAACAAAGATGGGAGCATCACCGTTCCGGTCAACGAGGACTGGAAGGCGAAGTGGGCCGCCAATGCGCTTCCCGTATATCTAGTGTACGTCCACCTGGAGAAAGCGCCGCCGCCGGACTGGATCGGCCACGAGAACCTCCAGACAGTGGTTCACGCCAAGGCACTGTGGGCACAGGTCAACCATGTGAGAGGGAAGAGTGTCGGACTCGCACGGGAGAATCAGCTCACTGCGGACACATTTGGCCTGTGGGCAGAGGCGTTCGACGACCAGGTGGCATGGGGAAGGGCGGCGATCGCATGACTACGACGCTCCACGATCTCACCGCCTCCTACCTGGCCTCGACGGGGTGGCTGCCCCCTGAACAGGTCGGCGACCGAGGCGGACTGTGGCTCGACCCTTCATCCCAGTTCCTGCTGCCCGTCCCTAATGACCTCTCCCGAGAGAGCGTCGACTGGCGCATGGTCGTCGAACGCATTGCCCAGGTCCGAGTCGTCTCCGTCGAGGAGGTCGTCCGCGACATCGAGCGCCAGTTGACCGACGTGGTCGAGTTGAGAGCGGCCAACGACATCGCCATTCGCGGGAGCATCTCGTACCTGGCCGGATCTGTACTCGTGCAGTCGGGCTGGACGATGCTTCGCTCGACCGCAACCACCTCATTGGGGCAGCGTGCACGGATCCGCAACTACAGCAAAGTCGGCGACGAGCTCATCGCGTCGGCGCGGATGGGGCATACCCGTGAGGGCTCGTACATCATCCCCATACTCCTGCCAGTTACCGAGCCCGTCACTGAGCACAGCGCTGAACAAGTGTTCCAAGGAATGGAGATCAGCGAGCCCCCTGAACCGACCCAGCGCCGCGTGATGCGTACGTTCGCAGAGGCTTTGGTCACCATTGATGCAGTCGTGATCCAACCGGAACGGGAGCCGCGCGGGAGCATCGACGCCGAGCTGGTTCGCTCTGGGGTGAGCAGTCAGTTCGCCAGCGCGCTTCACCGAATCCTGGTTCAGGAATCTGTTGCAGAGTTCAGCGCCGCGTTCGATTGGGCGCCGGGCGGTGGGCCTGCGCCCAAGGTGGCCAAGAGCATCCTCATCCCGGCTGCGGCCAGCGAGCGGGTTGGCAACGTCGCCCAGCGGCTCAAGACGCACGCGGTCCCGCGAGTAGAGCAGCAGTTCGTCGGACCGATTCTCGGCGTGCAGCGCGACCACGATGCCGACACCGGATCGGTGACAGTCGAAGTCATCCGCAACCACAGGCCCGCAAGCGTCACCGTCAGCGTGTCCCCAGGCACCCTCGACGATGCCTGGGGTTGGGCTCGCGACCGCAGAACCGTCGTGGTCAACAGTAAGGTCCGCCTCACCCACAGCGGACTGCAAGCCGTAACCAATGACGCCGTCACCCCGCTGATGGTTGACGTCGACCGCTCGTAGGACCCCTTCTTATCGCCCATCCGGTTGATCCACTCGGGTACACCCGTGCAGGACGGCGAAGCAGCCGCCATCGCTGCTGTGTCACAGGGTCGATTTCGATATCTATGAAACGGCGTCCCGTATGGTCTAGTATCTATCGATACAGATTCTGGGCGAAAGGGTCTTCCGATGATTGAACGGGTCGGGACGTTGCTCAACCGTTCTGGTGACGGTGGTGTAGAGGTGCTCATCGTCAGCCGCGGGAAGGTGCGGACTCGGTTCCGTCGCTGGGACGAGTTGGGTTGGAACTTTCGGGTGGAGTCGACGGACTCGGAGAACATCATCGAGCCAAAGCCAAAGCCAAAGCCAAAGCCAAAGCCAAAGCCAAAGCCAAAGCCGGCTCGAGGGGCTTCGCGGCCGCGTGGGCAGCGGGTGGCGTACGTCCGGGTGTCGGCCGCCAATCCGAACGAGGCGCGTCAGCTCGAGGCGGTGGGGGAGTGCGACCGGGTCTACGTCGAGAAACAGTCTGCACGCTCTCGCGCTGATCGCGTGAAGCTCGCCGAGTGCATCAGGTATTTGCGAGACGGTGACGAATTGGTTGTTGCGTCGATGGACCGTCTCGCTCGTTCCCTGGTGGATCTGAAGCAGATCGTTGGCGAGATCACCGCGAAGGGTGCGAGCGTGGAGTTCGTTCACGAGCGGGCCACCTACGCCGCCGGCGCCCAGGATCCCCGGGCGGACCTCATGCTCTCTCTGCTCGGGGCTTTCGCCGAGTTCGAGCGGGCCATCATCCGTGAACGCCAGGCCGAGGGCATCGCCATCGCCAAGGCGAAAGGCAAGTACAAGGGACGCAAACGCGTGTTGACCGCTGAGCAAATCGACAAGGCCCGCGCTCGAATCGAGGCAGGGGAGGGGCCGTCGACGATCGCCAGAGACCTTGGTGTTGGCAGGTCGACTCTGTACCGTGCGCTACGGCAACGCGAACAGGAACGAAACTGACAGGACACAAGCGGATTAACTGTGTGCAGCTTGGCTACTTCCATGGTTCGCTCAGATGCGTTAGCGGAACTAGCCATCCCCTCAATTCTTGGTCCAAGACACGTCTAACCATATGAATCGATGGATGATCCTCGCAGAACTGCCCACCCAGACGCCAAAACGCGTGACAATCACAGCCACGCATCGCGATCACGGGGCGATGGAGGCAAGGCATGGATGACGCCATCAAAAACCTCGGTCATACCGCTGCCAGTGAGTTCAACCTCGGCAACCTGGCACAACGCTCGGGCCAGTTCGGGCAAGCTCGCACTCACTATCTGATCGCTCGTGACACGTACATGCGCCTCGAATCGACCCGCGAGGTCGGCGCGTGCGAACTTAGGTTGGGCAACGTCGAGACCGACTTGGGTCAGTTTGAGCAGGCGCGTGTTCACTAACTGGCGGCTCGCGATAGTTATGCTCGCCTTGGTCTGGCTCGCGAGGTTGCCGACTGCGAATACAGCCTCATCACTGTCGCAACCGGGTTGGGTCAGTTTGAGCAGGCGCGTGTTCACTATCTGGCGGCTCGCGATACCTATGCTCGCCTTGGTCTGGCTCGCGAAGTTGCCCGCTGCGAACTCAGGGTCGGATCTGCAGCCACCGAACTAGGCCAGTTCGAGCAGGGCTGCACTCATTTCACCGTTGCCCGCGATCTTCATGCTGCACTTATTCTTGTTCGGGAAGTTGCCGACTGCGAAGTCAAATTAGCTACCGTCGCAACCCGCTTGGGTCGGTTTGATCAGGCGCGCGTTCACTATTTGGCCGCGCGCGCTGCGTTCGATCGTCTTGGTATGCCACGCGAGATTGCCGCGTGCGAGTTTAGGCTCGGAACGGGCGCGATCGAGTTGGGCGAGTATGAGCAGGCCCGCCGCCACCTATCCACTGCTCGTGACAGTTACGCTCTCCTCGGTCTAGTTCCCGAGGTTGCCGACTGCGAGCACAGTCTCGGCGACGTTGCGAGAAGCACGTCTCAGTTCGAGCAGGCTCGTTTTCACTATCTGACAGCGCGCGACATTTGCGCGCGTCCCGGTATGGCCCGAGAGGCTGCCAATGGCGAATTCAGCCTCGGAACGGTCGCGACTGAGCTGGGTCAGTTTGAGGAGGCCTGCACACACTTGATCACGGCCCGCGACGCCTATGCGAGCCTTAGCCTGCCTGCTGACGTCGCCGACTGCGAACACGGTCTCGGCAACGTTGCTAACTACCTGTCTGAGTTTGAGCAGGCACTTATCCACTATCTGGCCGCCCGCGACACTTACGCTCGATGCGGTGTGGCACGCGAGGTCGCCACGTGCGAGCTCAACCTTGGAACGGTAGCTACTGAACTGGGTCAGTTTGAGCAGGCCCGCACCCACAAAAACGCTGCTCACGAGGCCTTTGGCCGCCTCGGCATGGCTCGTGAGGTCGCTATCTGTGAGTTCAACTTGGGCAATGTTGATATCTGCTCGAGGGCGTTTGAGCAGGCCCGCACCCACATAGACGTTGCTCACGAGGCCTTTGGCCGCCTCGAGATGGTTCGGGAGATCGCCATCTGTGGGATCGGTCTCGGTACCATCGCTCAAAACTTGGGCCAACTCGGACAAGCACGGCTCCATCATCTGGCCGCCCGTGACACCTGTTCGCGTCTTGATCTGGCGCGTGAAGTCGCCTACTGCGACTTCTGTCTCGGCGAGATCGCCGTGCGCCTGTTTGAGTTTGAGCGGGCCCGCACCCACCTGGCCGCTGCCCGCGACTCCTACGCTCGCCGTGAATTCACACGCGAGGTGGCCGACTGCGAGGTGATGATCGCAGAGAGTTGGTGGGCTCAGGCCGAAGGCTCGAAACTGACCAGTGGCAATCGTCAGGGGATGTTGCGAGTAGCGGTGGAAATCGCTGCGCCCGCCGTGGTCTACCTGGACTCGATGCGATTCCAATTCCGCTCCGCCAACGACCGCATTGCCTGGGCTCGACGGATTACTTTATGTACCGCTTTTGTGTTCCGTATTGCGCACGCTCTCGACGACCAGCAGCTAATTGCCGACCTTGTGGAGACAGCCATCAATTCCGGTGTCCATGCCGCCCACACCGGCCCAGACTCCGATATGCCGGTATTGCGTGGGCATTCCGCGCGCGCCCTGGCGAGAGCGGCGACGTTCGAACTAGCTGGCACCGGTGAGGGGTGGCGCGTAGGGCTACTCGGTTGCGCGAGTCCACGGAGTTGGTAGCGCTGTTCTGGGGGGTCGGTTGCGGCCCCTGCTTCTGGGCGGGGCCGCAGCCGCTGGCGTTTACTCCCAGTAGCCGTCGGTGGTGCGAGCCTGGTCTTGGCGCTGTCGGCGCATATCGATCTGGCCGAGGTTGATCGTCCGCGCGTTGTTGGCCAGACGGTTGACGATGGAGTCAGCGGCGACCCGGTCGGGTAGTTCTGCGACCCAGTGGGCCGGTCCTGTCTGCGAGGCGATCATCGTCGGCAGGCGGTGTTCTCGGTTGGCCAGAATGGCGAACAGGTCGGAGGCGGCGTCGCTGTCGATGCCGACGGTGAGAAAGTCGTCGATGATCAGCAGATCGGTGTTCGACAGATCGTTGAGCAGCTTCTGGTGTGCGATCCCGTCGGCGCGGGTGATGACCAATTGCCGTGCGAGCGAGTCCATTCTGGCGTAGGTGACGGCGTGGCCGTTGTGGCAGGCGGCGATGCCGATGGCGCAGGCCAGGTACGTTTTTCCTCCTCCGGTTGGGGAGATGACCAGCAGGTTCGTGGGGTCGGCGGCCCAGTCGTGGGCGGCGTAGCGTTTCATCCGCACCGGGTTGATCCCTCGGCCCTCCCGGTAGTCGAGCTCGGCGACATTCGCCTCCGGGATCGGCAACCCGGCGGCCCGGATGAGTTTGTCGACCTTGTGTGCCCGGCGATCTTCGAGGGCATCATCCACGGCGGTGAGGAACAGTTGCTCGGGGGTCAGCTCGTCGTTGGCTTCGTCGCCGATGAGCTGCTCCAGCCGGGCGGCGACCCTGGTCACGCGCAGGGCGCGGAACTTGTCGTAGTCGATGTCGGTGAACGTCACTGCCCTGCCCCCTGACTGCCGATTTCGTAGTGGGAGGCGTCGCGGACGTAGACCTCGGGTCCGGGTTCTCGGGTCTCGGTGTGTTTGCGGGTTGAGGCTGCGGGCCTGATGGTCCTGGGCGCCTTGGCATCGGAGTCGATCGCGGCCATCAGTCGCTTGAGGGTGGTGTAGGTGGGATAGCCGCCGCGGGCCAGGAGTTCTCCGCAGGCGGCCTCGAGGCGCTGTCGGTTCTTCTTGCCGAGTCCGCCCAGGATGTTCTGGCAGTCCAGATACCCCTGGGCCTCGATCTGGTGGCGGTCCAGGATCTGCTCGATCACCTCCTGGGTGGCCGGACCGAAGCTGCGGGCGCGATCGCTGAACCAGGTCCTGGACCATAGGCCGTCGATGTCGCGGTGCTTGTCTGGCACGTGCTCGGCGAGCGTGGAGTACTGGCCCTTGCGGCCGCTCAGCCGCGGGTGCTCGCAGACGACTTCGTTGCCGTTGAACACCGTGACTCGGCTCGAGGTCAGCCGAACCCGCAGCAGCTGCCCGGCCAGCGAGTACGGCACTGAGTAATGCTGGTAGTCGGCGGTGATGTGGTAGTTGCGGGCGGCCTTGAGCTGCTTCCAGGCCACCTCCTCGAACCGGGCATCCGGCAGGGCTGTGAGCAGGTGCTGCTCCTCGGTTTCGAAGCGCTCCCACCGGGTGGAATCGTCGGCTCGCCTCAGGTCGCGGTTGACCTCGCGCACCCGCTCGTCGATCGCCTCGTTGAGCTCGGACACCGAGAACCACGTCTCGCCCTCGAGATAGCCGATGACGCGTAGGTTCACCACGTTCACCGCGGACTCTGCGGCAGCCTTATCCCTTGGTTTCTTGGCTCTAGCTGGGACGATGGCGCACTGGTAATGGTCGGCCAGCTGCTGGTAGCGGGCGTTGACGACCCGCTCTGCATCGCCCTTGTGTCGTTGGTGCGTCGAGGTGGTCGGATTGTCGGGAACCACCAGCTGGGGCACGCCCCCGAAGAAGGCGAATGCTTGGACGTGGGCGTCCAGCCAGGCCTCGGACTTCATGTCCGGATACGCCCGGCAGAACACCGCGCCCGAGTACGGCAGGACCGCCACGAACAAGTAGGCCTTGACCACTACGCCGTCGGCCCGGTCCACCACGTCGAGGGTGTCCCCGGCCCAGTCCACGTGCATCGCCCGGCCCGGCTCGTGGCGCAGGACCGCGACCAGGTCATTCGTTCGCGCCCACTCGGAGAACAGGGCGCAGTACTGCGCGTATCCGTACTTTTTCTTCCCCGTGCCGGCGGCATCGGCGTACCGACGCCACCCTTGCAGCAAGGTGAAGTGGCGACGGTGCTTGAGCGCTTGGAGTACAGATTCGAATTCCGGCCGCTCGTACTCATCCGAGACCCGCCGTCGCCCGTCGGGGAACCATCCGGCGACCTCCGCATCCGAGACGCCCTCCACTGAGGTGATGCCGTTCATTCCGATCACCTGCTTGGCCCGCGCGACGTCACGGTGCGAGCAGCCCGCCGTCTCCACGACCTCCCGGTAGCTGCGGCCCTGGAGCAACAGCGCCATAATCCTTCGGTAATCCGCCACGGATCCCGCCTCTCATGCCACGAACGACGACACCCCTTGTGCCGTCGCCCTCAGCCGAGCACACACCAACCCGCCGCTACCGGGTATCCAGAATCTTGCTACCGGGTCGATGGATCTGCGCAACCATCAGGCCCTACGCGCCAAGGGGGATCTGGGACCAGATGAAGGCCCTCATCACACCTCGGTGGTACCAGCCGCCTCATCGCTGGAGCCCATCTACCTCTGCGGCCCCCACCCCGCCTACGAATGCCCAACAACCAGATCGCCCTGACCCCTGGAGCGAACCCAAACACCACCCCTACCCCCCCCACTCGCATAAGTCACATCCTCACCTTTGGATAGGAGGGAGGGACTGCGACACAATCAGTAATTACTTACTCGTGCACAACCCCATCCCTGACAAGTGCACAGGTAGGCGCCGGCGCCGGGTCGGAGCCGGGAGAAGAGCCCAGGGAGTTTCGATCCTGCTTCAGATCTGGTGGGGATTGGTTGTCAGGTGTGCGGGCGAGTGGCGCTCGTGCTTCTGGAAGGGGTTGATGGTCATGTTCTGCTGGCTGGTCGAGGTTGTGATCTCGGTGGTTATCGCACTTGCTCTGCGGGTCCGGAAGCTTGTTGCCGTGCTGGAGGCCCGGTCGGGTGGGCGCACTGGCATTGGGGACGGCCCGACCATGGTGGTGGAGTCCACCCCGACCAGCGTGGAGGAGGCCACCGAGGCGGTGGTTCCTGCGCGGGCGGTTGCGTCGATCGTGGCCGAACCTGCGCGGGAGGGCGTTCCGGTTCGAGCTGAGGTGGTGATCTTCACGCTGGATGAGTCGGGGCAGGTGTCGTTGGCGGGGCGTCAGGTGAGGAGCTTGTCTCGTGAGGATGGTAATCGCGGACTGGTAGCCGTGGATGCAATGGAGTTCGTCGATGCCTGGTCGAAGAAGCACCAGGTTCATGTCTTGCTGGCCGTGCGGGTGCAGGAGATCGCGTCCTGGTTCCGTACGCACGAGGCCTCGTTCAGCTTCCTGCGTTCCCGGGATGACTCGGTGCAGGACTCCGTGATCCAATTGGTGGACTCGATCGCGAGTTCCCGACTAGCCCGTCCGGTCGGCGCCGGACTGTGCCCGAAGGAACGCAAGCTTCTCGGCAGTGACAAGAAGTCTTCGCAGGCCCGCACGAAGGCGCTGCAGGTTGCGACCGATGCGTCCGTGAGGAAGGGCAAGGCCGGGGCGGGTATCGGAGTGATGGCGGAGAACGGCCAATGGCGCACAAAGTACTGCGCAGAGTTGCGCAACATCAATGTTGCCGAGTTGGTGGCCATTGAGTGTGCGGTCAGAACTTTCCGCGGCCGGCCACTGGAGATTGTGTCCGATTCCCGGAATGCGATCGCGTTGGCTACCGGGTCCAAGGTGTCGTCATCTACTCAGGTGGCACGCCTTGTCGATTCGATCAGGGCAGCCAGCAAAGGTCGAGAAGTCAGTTACAGGTGGGTGCCGGGGCATTCCGGTGTCCTGTTAAACGAGACTGCCGACAGGCTGGCCGTCGCGAGGCGACGAAACGAGGACGCCCAGGTTGATCAGGCGACCGCGGATCGGATCTACTCGAACATCGTTGCTGACGTTCATCAAGATGAGTCACCGGTAGCCGCTTGAACCGCCGGGAAATCCTGACCCTGGCCCTGGTGGAGGGCGTGGGCGACGGCGCGTTGGTGTCCCGTCCTGTGGGTCTGTTCTAGGTGATGGCCAGTGGGTGGGTGTGTGTTCGGGGTGTGGGGTAGGTGTGGCCGGTGTCCTGATCCCATGGGGTCAGGGCGAGGTGAGTATCGGGCATGCGTAGGCGGGGCGGGGGCCGTAGCGGCAAGTGCGCCCCAGCGATGAGGCGGCTGGTCCCACCCAGATGCGCCGAGGGACCCGTATCCGGGCCCTGTGCGTCGGTGCCGGCGGGTTCGAACGCCGGCGCTATCGCCAAGGCGCGGACGGACTGTTCCCGCTGCAGGGGCGTGTCGGTATCCGCCGCGGTGGTGGTGTGGACACCGGAGTTGATGGCGGTCTCCACCAAGTCCGCCATCAAGATCTGGTCACCGAGGTCGCTCGCGAGTTGGAACAGGAAACTCGAGGAGTCCTCAATTCGCTTGGCCCAGGCGATGCGATCCGAGGCCGATCGGAACTGGAACCGCATCCCCTCTAGGTACACCACAGCAGGGACCGCGAGCTGCAACGCCCGCTCCAACAACACCCGCCCATCGTCGACTTCGGACACCTCGGCCTGAGCAGCCCACGACCGGGCCGTGTTCAGTCGGCACTCGGCGACCTGCCGCTCGATGCCCAGCCGTTCGTAAACCTGCTGGGCCTGCTGATAGTGGGTGCGGGCCTGCTCGAAGGACCCTAGATACGAGCCCACGATCCCGAGGCCCTGCTCGCAGCCAGCGACCTTCTGCTTCAGTCCTAGGCGGGCGAACACCTGGTGGGCCTGCTGGTAGTGGGTGCGGGCCTGCTCGAAGGACCCTAGGCACGAGGCTACGTGCCCGAGGCCCTGCTCGCAGCCAGCGACTTCCTGTTCTAGTCCTAGGCGGGCGAACACCTGTTGGGCTTGCAGGTAGTGGGTGCGGGCCTGCTCGAAGGACCCTAGATACGAGGCTACGTTCCCGAGGCCCTGCTCGCAGCCAGCGACCTTCTGTTCTAGTCCTAGGCGTGCGAACGCCTGTTGGGCTTGCAGGTAGTGAGTGCGTGCCTGCTCGAACACCCCCAGGTCCTGGGCCACGTTCCCCAGGTTCACCTCGCAGCCAGCGACTTCCTGGTCTAGTCCTAGGCGGGCGAACGCCTGTTGGGCTTGCAGGTAGTGAGTGCGTGCCTGCTCGAACCCCCCCAGGTCCTTGGCCACGTTCCCGAGGTTCATCTCGCAGCTGGCGGCTTCTCGCTCCAGGCCCAACCGGGTGTACACCTTCCGGGCCCGCCCCAGGTGCACACGTGCCTGATCGAACACCCCCAACTCCCAGGCCAGAGTCCCAAGGTTCATCTCGCAGCCAGCGACTTCCTGGTCTAGTCCTAGGCGGGCGAACACCTGGTGGGCTTGCAGGTAGTGAGTGCGTGCCTGCTCGAACCCCCCCAGGTCCTTGGCCACGCTCCCGAGGTTCATCTCGCAGCCAGCGACTTCCTGTTCTAGTCCTAGGCGGGCGAACACCTGGTGGGCTTGCAGGTAGTGAGTGCTTGCCTGCTCGAACACCCCCAGGTCCTTGGCCACGTTCCCGAGGTTCACCTCACAGCCAGCGACCTTCTGATCCAATCCTAGGTGACTGAATACCTGGCGGGCCTGCAAGTAGTGAGTTCGCGCCTGACCAAACAACCCCAGGTCCTTGGCCACGACCCCGAGGTTCGCCTCACAGTCGGCAGCCTGCCGTTCTAGTCCTAGGCGGGTGTATTCCTGGTGGGCCTGTTGGTAGTGGGCTTTTGCCTGCTCGAATTCTCCGAGCTCCTGGGCCACGTTCCCGAGAGTCCTCTCGCAGTCGGAGGCCTTCTGCTTGAGCCCCCGGCTGATGAAGATCTCGAGGGCGTTGTGACAGTGGGTGCGGGCCTGCTCGAACAGCTTCAGTTTCTGCGTCACCCAGCCGAGGAAATACTCGCATTGGGCGACAGATTCTTCTTCGCCCATGGTGGTGAACAGGGTCAGTGCGTGGGTGAGGTCGTTGTAGGCGTGTTCGAGTTGACCGTTTGTGTAGTGCTCGAGCGCGCGGTTGTAGTGATCGATTGCCTCTTCACGCCGTTGGGCGGAACTGTCGTCCATCTGTTCATCATGCGTCCGCCGGGGCGGTGGTATGTGGGTTTCTTCTTCACCGGGGCGAGTGAGGTGTGCTCGCCGAGTCGGTGTCCGCCGCCGCGGCGGCGGCATGCAGGCTTCCTGTCCGCCCGGGGTGTTCGGGGCGTTGTGGGGTCGGTGTTCGTGGTGCGTGTGTGGGGATTGGTTTCTAAGTACGGGGCGTGGTGTTGCGCTCATGTGGTGCTCGGTTTCCGGGTTATCCGAATGGTGACCGCTGTCAGGTGTTGGCGGCCGAGGTGTTTCTGCTGCGTCCCGTGTGTTTTTCCGGTTCGAGTCAAGGAGTTGTGTGTGATGGGTTTTCTCGAGTGGTGGCAGTCTGGCCGTTCACAGCGAAAGGCCAGGCGTCAGTTCGAAGATGATGGTGTCCTGTTCGCCGCGGCCAGTAAGCAGGCCGAACGGCTGGCGCAGGACACGGATCGGAAAGCCTCGGATGAGGGTGGTCAGGGTCTGTTCCAGCACGAGGCGCTGTTGCATTCCGGGGTCATGGAGGCCCGAAGTGCTGCTGTCGCCCCGCACGTGTCGTCTCTGGACGCGCTGTCGGAGCAGCATCGTCGTCATGCCGACGGTGCCCAGACCGCGGTGGCCAATGTCGGCTTGTGGCAGTCGCGGGAGAACATCGTCACGGTCACGACACCAAAGCGGATCACGCGGCACAAGCCCTTCTCACAGTCGCCCGATCTGAGTGGGGACACCCTCCCGGCGCCGGCGCTGCGAGCCAAGCATGATGCGCTGGGAGCCAAGATCGACGAGGACCTCAAACAGGGTCAGGTGCGGCATCGCTCGGGTGTGCCCGGGTGGATGAAGTGGGCGGTGTTCCTGCTGGTATTCGTCGACGTGTTGGCGATCGCGATGATCCTCATCCCGGTGGAGAACACCACCCTGGACCCGACGGCATATGAGGACGGGGAGTGGGTCGTTCAGCTGCCCCGCCTGCTCACAGCGTGTGCCCTGTCTCTGCTGGTGGCCGGCGCTATCGCTGTGTGGGCCCATCTGGTGGGAGAGATGACGTGGGCGGCGATCAACACAGCCACGTCCCTGCCTGACGACGGTGCTAAAACATCAGCCCAGCAGAACCAGGACGCGGACGAATCGTCTCCCACGACCTCGCAGTCTGTCTTGGCCCCGCTGTGGGCAGCGGCTTCTGACAATCCGATGTTGGTCGTGGGGTGGGCCGGGGTGGTGGGCATGTCGGTGCTCACCGCGGTGACGATGTTCGCCCGGCTGGGACATGCGGTGACGCAGGAAACGGGAGTCGGTACCGCTGCCGGGGTGTGTATCGCGGTGTTGGTCGGCGCGATGGCTGCCGCCGCGCCGGTGTGTGTGGCGCTGGTGAACTCCCGAGGCCCGTCGCCCGAGGTGCTGCGTCGTAACGCGTTGGCCCAGGCGATCGCCGAGATCGACCGCCGGGTCGAGAACGAGCACCGGACCTACACCGCTGAAACCCAGGCGATGGCGGCGGTGCTGGAGCAGGCGTGTCGCAGGTACCTCGTGGCCGAAGACGCCGACAGGCGGGCGGCTCTCCCAGCGACCCAGGCAATCCTTCGGCTGCGTACCGAGCACGGCTACGCCGGTGAGCGGTACTCCGTTCTCCAGGTCGCACCCCGCACCGACACGTCGACGCAGGCACAGACAGTGGGCGGGGAGCAGGACCTGGTCGAGCGGGGCCGTTCACAGATCGCCGCAGCGGTGCCGTTGTTCGACTCCGAGCCCCTTGCCCGGTGCCGGCACCTGATCGACCAGATGGCCGCCCGCCAGGTGGCCGATCTGAGCATGAAGCAGCCCCACCAGCCGGCCGCCTCGGGGGCGGAGGATTCCCCCGCCCCCGAGGCTGCCGGCCCGGTCACCGAGGACATCCCGGCCCGACCGGAACAGGTCGAACTGGACATCGACGCCCCCGTCGAGGTCGACGTCGATGCCGTCCCGGTAGACCTCCCTGACCGCGTCATCCACGCCGTCTAACCACAACCCCCGCTCACCCCGTTGGGCCCCGGGCACTTCAACCGTCCGGGGTCCGACGGGGGAGGATGTGGCTGCCTCGGCGCCCCGAAACCCCCGGGGCCGATGCGCGAGTAGGTGACATCTGATCTGGCTTGCCCTGCGGGGCGGGCCTGGAAGGATGCCAGCTGTGCCCAAGCCCTACCCCCAGGAGTTCCGCGACGACGTGGTCCGCGTCGCCCAGAACCGCGAAGACGGTGTGACGCTCGAACAGATCGCTGCCGACTTCGGTATCCACCCGATGACCCTGAACAAGTGGATCCGCAAGGCCGACGTGGAGGCCGGGATCAAGCACGGCACCACGTCGGCCGAATCGCGTGAGCTGCGCGAGGCTAATCGGCGTGTGCGCCTGCTTGAACAGGAGAACGAGGTCCTACGCCGGGCGGCGGCGTACCTGTCCAGGCGAACTTGCCGGGAAAAGGTGGTACCCGCTCGTGAGTGAGCTGGCCGCTGACGGGGTCCCCGTCACGGTGGCGTGTCGGGTACTCAAGATCGCTCGCCAGCCCTACTACCGGTGGCTCAAGAACCCGGTCCCCGACGCCGAGCTGGCCGAGGCGTACCGGGCCAACGCCCTGTTCGACGCACACCGCGAAGACCCTTCAGTTCGGCTACCGCTACCTCGCCGACGAGGCCGAAGCCGCGGGCGAGAGGATGTCCCGGCGGACGGCGTGGCGGATCTGCTCGGCCGGCGGCTGGACCAGCGCCATCAGTGAGAAAGGCCGGGGTCGGCACCGTAAGGCCGGCCCGCCCGTGCACGACGACCTCGTCGAGCGGGACTTCACCGCAGCCGGTCCGAACGAGCTGTGGCTGACCGACATCACCGAACACGGGACAGCCGAAGGGAAGCTGTACCTGTGCGCGATCAAAGACGTCTACTCGGGCCGGATCGTCGGTTACTCGATCGACTCGAGAATGAAATCCCGCCTGGCGGTCAGCGCTCTGGGCAGCGCCGTCGCCAGACGAGGCGACATGACCGGCTGCGTCCTCCACAGCGATAGAGGATCGCAATTCCGCTCGAAGAAGATGCAGATGGCAATCACCCGTCACGGGCTGATCGGCTCGATGGGCCGGGTCGGTGCGGGTGGTGACAACGCGGCCATGGAGAGCTTCTTCTCGCTGCTGCAGAACAACGTCCTCAACCGCCGATCCTGGGCCACCAGAGACGACCTCCGCTCGGCGATCGTGCACTGGATCGAACGCACCTACCACCGCCGCAGACGGCAAGACCGCCTCGGCAGATTGACCCCCATCGAATTCGAGACGATCATGACCGACGAGGCCCTTCAGGCCGCGTGACTAACCCTGTCACCTATCCGTGCATCAGCCCCCCACCCTGTGGGGTTCTCTAGGTGATGGCCAGTGGGTGGGTGTGTGTTCGGGGTGTGGGGTAGGTGTGGCCGGTGTCCAGGTCCCATGGGGTCAGGGCGAGATGGGAATCGGGCATGCGTAGGCGGGGCGGGGGCCGCAGTGGCAGGTGGGCGCCAGCGACCAGGCGACTGATCCCACCCAGATGCGCCGAGGGGCCCGTGTCCGGGTCCTGACCGTCGGTACCGGCGGGTTCGAACTCGGGCGCTATCGCCAAGGCGCGGACGGATTGCTCCCGCTGCAGGGGCGTGTCGGTGTCCGGGGCGGTGGCGGTGTGGACACCGGAGTTGATGGCGGTCTCCACCAAGTCCGTCATCAATATCTGGTCACCGACGTCGCTCGCGAGTTGGAACAGGAACCTCGTAGCGTGCTCGATGCGTGTGGCCCAGGCGATGCGATCCGGGGCCGAACGAAACTGAAACCGAATTGCATCCAGGTACACCACAGCAGGAACCGCCAGCTGCAGCGCCCGCTCCAACAACACCCGCCGATCACCCGCCTCAGACACCCGCGCCTGCCGCGTCCACGAACCGGCGGTGTTCACCTGACACTCCGCAACCTTCCGGTGCATACCCAAGCGTGCGTACACCTGCTGGGCCTGTTGGTAGTGGCTGCGGGCCTGGTCAAACAACCCCAAATTTTGGTCCACGACACCGAGGCCCACCTCGCAGTCGGCGACCTCCCGTACCAGCTCTAAGCGGCTGAACATCTGCAGAGCCACTTCGTAATGTGCTCGCGCTTGGTCGAACACCCCCAGCTTCCATGCCAGAGACCCGAGGTTCAACTCACAGCCAGCGACCTGCCGCTCCAGACCCAACTGGGTAAACACCTGCTGGGCCTGTTGGTAGTGGCTGCGGGCCTGGTCAAACAACCCCAAATTTTGGTCCACGACACCGAGGCCCACCTCGCAGTCGGCGACCTCCCGTACCAGCTCTAAGCGGCTGAACATCTGCAGAGCCACTTCGTAATGTGCTCGCGCTTGGTCGAACACCCCCAGCTTCCATGCCAGAGACCCGAGGTTCAACTCACAGCCAGCGACCTGCCGCTCCAGACCCAACTGGGTAAACACCTGCAGGGCCTTTTGGTAGTGGCTGCGGGCCTGGTCAAACAACCCCAGATTTGAAGCGACATTCCCGAGGTTTGCTTCGCAGTCGGCGACCTTCTGTCCTAGGCCTAGGCGGCTGTATACCTGGCGGGCCTGTTGGTGGTGGGCGCGGGCTTGGTCGAACAGTCCGAGATCCCTGGCCACGACCCCGAGATTTGCTTCGCAGTCGGCGACCTTCTGTTCTAGGCCTAGGCGGCTGTATACCTGGCGGGCCTGTTGGTGGTGGGCGCGGGCTTGGTCGAACAGTCCGAGATCCCTGGCCACGACCCCGAGATTTGCTTCGCAGTCGGCGACCTTCTGTCCTAGGCCTAGGCCGCTGTATACCTGGCGGGCCTGTTGGTGGTGGGCGCGGGCTTGGTCGAACAGTCCGAGATCCCTGGCCACGACCCCGAGGTTTGCCTCGCAGTCGGCGACTTCCTGTTCTAGGCCTAGGCGGGTGAATCTGTGGCGGGCGAGTTGGTAGTGAGTGCGTGCCTGCTCGAACTCCCCCAGTTCGGCGGCGACGACCCCGAGGTTGACTTCGCATCGGGCGGCGAGTTCTTCTTCGCCCGTGGTGGTAAGCAGTCTCAGGGCATGGGTGAACTCGTCGTATGCGTGTTCGAGTTGACCGTTTGTGTAGTGCTCGATTGCACGGTTGTAGTTGGCGATTGCCTCTTCACGCTGTTGGGCGGAACTGTCGTCCATTTGTTCATCATGCGTCCGCCGGAGCGGGTGGGGGCGGGTTTTCTGGCCGCCGGGGTGTTCGGGGCGTTGTGGTGTCGGTCTTCGCCGTGTGGACCGCACTGGATCTCTCGGAGGGTATTACTGAATTAGGCGGCCTGAGGTTTGGTCGCCTGGTTGGAACGGTACATCTCCTCGGGCTCGACGGGTGGCCGGTAGTCGATCGCGGAGTGCAGGCGCTCGTTGTTGAACCATCGCACCCAGTCCGCGGTCTCGCGTTCGACTTCGTTGTAACCGGTCCACCTTTGGGTGGTCTCCAGGTCGATCAGTTCGGTCTTGTACAGCGCGATAGTGGACTCCGATAATCAGAGCGTCGCCAATGCTGTCGATGGACCCCTGCATTTCGGCCTCGCGGAGCGCATCGGTCAGTGCCAGGGAGCCGTACTGGGTGCCGGCGTTGCTGTGGTGTACGAGACCGGTCGTCGTGAACTCGAACGAGCCCCGTCGCCGGGTGTGGGTTTTCTGCTCGAGCGCCGACAGAACCAGATCGGATCGCCTGGTTATCGAGGCCTGCCAGCCGAGTATTCGGCGGGAGTACACGTCGACGACGAACGAGACGTAACAGAAGCCGGCCAGCGTCCATACATATGTAAAGTCGGCTACCCACAGGCCCGCAGATTCAGAATTCGATCCCGATGATGAGGGGCTCGATCCGGTTCCGCGGGGTGTGCTCAAGGTACGGCCTAGCCTGCGTCGGCCCTGATCAACCAGCTGGTCGCCCGTCAGGTGAGCGAGCTAATTATCCGGAAGCTACGCCAGCCGGCCGAACCTTGCAGGGACAAACCGGGCGTCGACATCGGTCCCGTTCCGGTAGATCATTCCGACCGCATCGTCCGCATCGTCCGCACCGCGCAACTACAACCCCCACTTACCCCGTCGGGCTCTGGACTTCTGAGGGGCAGCCGGGGCCCGGTGTGGGGATTGGTTGGTCTTCGAGGGCTTGCCCGGGTTGTCACGTTTCTGCTGTGCATCATCGCTACTGATCTGGCCCCTTGAGTGGGGTCGGGAAGGACTTTGTCATGACCGAGAAGACGATGGCTTTTGGAGCTGTCCGTCCCTGTGGGGTTCGGGCCAGAGTTGTCCGCAGGATGCTTGCAGTGCTCGCCGCACTCGTCGTGCCGGTGTTAGGGCTTGGGGCGTGCTCGTCCCAGGAGGGTCCGGACCCGCGAAAGGCGGTGTTCTTGGTGACCACCGCGACCGCGAATGAGCCGGCTCAGATGTTGGTCAAAGAGGCGGAGGAGGTTCTGCTCACCAGTGCGGGGGTGCGTGAGGCCAGAGCCGTTGTGCTCCTGCCGCAGGAAGGGCAGATCGATCAGGTCGGGACGGCTGATCTGGCTGTGATGCGTGGCCAGGACATCGAGCAGGACCGCACCAGGCGCCAGAGCGGTTTCGCCCCGACCCTGGACGCTCTGAACCAGATGCTCACGTCCGCACAGTCCTCGGCTCGTGACCTGGACCTGTTGACGGGTCTGGACGCGGCGGCACGTAAAGCCCCGGCCTCGACGATCGTGGCTTTGTCCAGTGGGCTGCAGACACGGGGCCTTGCTGATTTCGCGGGTCTGGGATGGGACTTTTCCCTGCCGGAGGTCCTGGACCGGTTGGCCGATGCCGGGTTCCAACCGGACCTGACCGGTAAGGATATGATCTTTGTCGGAGTCGGAGACGTCACCGGAGCGCAGGAGCCCCTGCCCGCGCCGATGCGCACGACGCTGGAGGACTTCTGGCGGGGGGTGTGCGAGCGCGGGCACGCCACCTCGTGCCGGTTCGTCTCCGGCGCGGGCGGATCCACTCCTGCCGCCGACACCACCGGCGTCAAGACGGTTCCGGTCCCCAGGTTCGAACTCCAGCCCCGGCCCGCGGTAAACGGTCAGGTCAGCTGGTCACTCGACTCCTCGGCTCTGTTCGCCCCGGACTCGGCCGTCCTTCTTCCCGAGGCGCAGAAGGTGATCGCCCAAGCCGCGCGACAGCTCACGGCCAGTGCGTCCTCGGTTGAGATCGTCGGTCACACGGCTCGTTTTGGTAGCCCCGAGGGGGCCCGTCAGCTCTCGCTTGAGCGGGCGCGTGCCGTTGCTGAAGAGCTGGTGCGCAATGGGGTGTCGAACAGCAAGCTCGTCTCCGTTCGCGGTGTCGGTTTCGACGAGCCGGTCACACCTGCTCCCGGGCAGGATGAGGCTGCTGCAAACCGGTCCGTCGTCCTGACCGTCGTCTCCAACTGAGCCCGGTCGCCAGGTCATAGCGAAAGGAGAGTTCTGTGCGCACCATGCTCATTCTGATCGCCGTGATGCTGCGCGGCAGTGTCGGACATCCGGTCCTTGCTCTCGGCGTACTCATTGTCGCCGGAGCCCTCGCCGCACCCTTTATGGGCTCAGCCACAGACACCTTCTGGAGGCTCTTGGTCCTCATCGGGGTGCTGCTCGTAGCGTCCAGACTGCTGGGCGGCGGCGGGAGACGGCGGCGCTGACGTTCCAGGACCCCCGCCCCGATGCCAATGGCAGCGGCGCGGGGGTCAACACCAAACCGTCGACATTCAACCGAGAGAAGACACAAACTGGCTCTTGCGGCCACTCTCCGCAATTGCGGCGATTCACATCGCCCAGTTGTACGTCGCAGACGCGCCTGCTGTACGGCCGGCTCCGCTTAACCCCAGTGATGCGTTGAGCGTGGAGTCTCATCGCCACGAGATGACCTCAATCGCACTCGCGGGCTTCGCCGTGGCGGGTTTGAACTGTTTGTCCGGCGTACAAGACAGTTCACACACTCAGGCGCCTCGTCTCGACTACCTCGACTACGCCGTCGCAATGAGCGGAATCTTACCCACATGTCGGCACCGGTCACTATGCTCAACACGAACCTGAGTCTGTGGGCTGGCCGCATACCCAACCAACATCTGGAGTTCACATCATGGCTTCTTCGCCCACCCCCCAGTCCCAGCCCGTCCTCATTCGTGATCTCGACTCCGTGGCGAGTTGGCGCCGCGGGCCGGCTGCTGTCGCCGCGGTGTCACTGCGTGTCGATAGTGAGGTGACGCTGGAAGTAGACGCGGTTTTCCCCGACCGGTTGCTCGCAGTGACCACTCTGTCCACATCGGTGAGCTCATTGACCGGCGTCTTCGGTGACGCCGGGACAAGGGCGTGGCGCAGCTACCTCGACGACAAGGATCCTTCGCTGCTGGAGGCCTTGCGTTTGCCAGCGGCGTGGTCACGGCGTTTTGAGGTGGAGGCCGTCCTAACCTTGCGCCCCACCCCTGTTAACCGAGGACAGTTAGCGCTGGATCAGGCGCTAGCCAGTGCAAGCGTTGAGGATCCGATTGCCGCGGCCCGCGTGTTGGCATTCACAGTCGAGGCCATCGAAGATCTTGTCGACGATCTCCTCGACGGGGCACTGCCCGAGAGTCTCGTCGTTGTAGTTGAGGCTGCCCTGATCGACTCCGCACCTTTCGCCACCTACCCTTTTAAGGCCCGTGTAGAAGACGGCATCGCCGCACTGGGGAACAGGCGCAGCTTCGACGACCTGGACTTGGAGCTGTTTCAGACGACGCTTGCTGAGAGCGCATCCATGACTCGGGGGGCGATGGCGGTTCACGCTGGCGATGGGGGTCCCCATGCCACCGGAACCCGCTATCCAGTCGACCCGACCGCCGTGCCTGCACGCCTTGTCCGGTGGTCGGGCGCGGGCCACAACGAAGTGTTCGTGGTCACTGAGGCTGCCCAAGAGGGCGACCAGGCCTACGAGCCCGGGTCGCCAATGAGGTCCCAGGTATACATCGACGTCCATGACGTTGACGACGCCGAACAATCGCTACGGGCGTATGTTGCCGACCGCTCGACGGGCAAGGTCTTGAAGATCTCACCAATGCAGGTCACCGATCACACTCCCGAAGGGCTGGACCCAGTTTCTGACACGCTGGGCAGTCACGGCGGGCGGCTCGTCGCAGACTTGGAGTACACCTTCCCCGCTCGTGGTGACGGAGTCGAGACGTCACTGCACTTCGGCGTGATCGCCCTTCATGGGCCCTTGCCGGCCGTGCGCGCCGACAAGGTAGGGACTCAGCTGGTCAAGGTAGACAGGCTAGCCATGGACTTCTGGCACTGCCGTCGGCAAGCGGCTACCGCTGCGCAACTAGCGCAGCGCCTGCGCCAGGTGCAGGACAGGGCACAGCACGCTGCCGCCACACTCGACGAACGTGCCCGGATTCTGAACGCAGATGCTGACGCACACGCACGGCAGGTCGACAGGACGCTCGGCGCACTAGCGCGTTCGCTTCAACGATCATCCCGGCGCGCGGCCAACCGTCTGGTCGAAGAGGTCGAGGCCAGGCGACAGGCCTGGTCGACCGTCTCCAGCGATGCGCCGCCCCCTGCGCCATTGCTGGCAGAACTTGATGCCATGATGCGGAACGTGGCATGAACAATGCCGGGTCTGCCCGCGTAGACCTTCTGATTCACGCTGCCGACGCAGGGCCAACCTACCTGTCATGGATCCTGCTCCAGCAGCCGTTCACCCAGAACGCCGAACGGCTGGACGCCGACGTACTCAACACGGCGCTGGGCTCATTGGAGTCGGCGTTGATCACTCTCTCCGGCGGCGACGAGCAGACCGTACAGAAGACTGTCCAGCAAGTCCTAACCGATGGCCCCTTCGCCGACCAGAGCGCTGAACGCGAACTGTCGCGTGAGCTCACTCAATCGGTCTTGCCGCCACGCCTTCGCGAGTTGATCCGCGACCTGCACGAGCAGGATGTGGCACTGCGACTGCGGATCACGCCAAGCCCGAGACTGGCACAAATCCCGTGGGAACTACTGTGTGTCGACGAGGGTGAGGATCTCGTTGAGCCTAGGCGGCTCGTCGAGATCGCGGAGATCGTGTTAGATCCCCCGGTGACGGTGCATGCTGACCGTTCTCGGCTCCCTCGCCCCTGGTCTGAGGTGAAGACCTTCCCAGCGTTGCACATCATCGACCCGCTCCTGCCGGCAAGCGCACACTCCGCCGGTTACGGACAGACCATCCCCAACGACAGTCACCTCGTACACGTGATCGGCAACGACCCGACGACAGTACGCGGTGACGGCTTTCCCGTACTGCGCGACGAGGTCTCCCGTCTCGATCTGTCCCGCTGCTTGCTGGAGGTCCCCGAGATTTCCCGGTTGCTGTATTTCGGGCACATCTCATCTTCCTCAGATGAGCCCGGTTCGGCGAGCCTGCACCTGTCCGACGTGTACTGGTCCGGACCTCGAGCCGACCACGAACCCAACGATGTGTGGGGCATGTCTGAACCCGTCCGTCCTTCCTCCGAGCAGGGATACGCCCACTCGGCCCAACCCGGCAACCACATGCCGCTTTCAGCCCTGGACCTGCTCCTGGGAACGTCGCTGGCGCAAGACCCTGAGGCGCATCACCTGTATGGGTTTGACGACCCCACCCTTGGCCACCAGCTGTGGCCCATGCCCTCCCGGGTAGCACTGGTTGCCTGCGAGGGCGGCGTTGACTACCGGTCGGCAGAGACGTTCGGACTGGTTATGGCAATGATCGATGCCGGTGCAGAACTGATCACCACGACCCGGTGGCCGCTTCCCACCGACCACGCTTTCGCCACCCTGACCCAACCGCCACGCCCGCCGAACGATTCAGGGCCCAGCTCCGGGCCGACCACAGAGCTGGCGTTGGCAGTTGATTCCGCGCACCGACACGAGGATGCCGTCGCCTCTCTTCGCCAGTGGCAGTTGAACAAGCTCCGGCGATGGCGCACGTCCGGAGATATCGCCGACACGCCCTTGCTATGGGCGTCACTGTCTACCACCGTGGCCCCCGCTCGTCCCGACGCTCTCACCCCTACTGAAGGCGGCGACCCTGCATGAAAAGCACGGAATCATCACCGACACATCCGGACAGCAAGCTATGACCGGAGAACGGCCACCAATTCCTCCCCTGGTCAACCAGGTCCTGAACTCTTGGGAGATGCCCAGCTACGTGGCTCTTCCCGGCAGCGCTGACAAATGGATCGACATTCCTGCCTCAAGCAAACAGGTATTCACCACATGGGCAAGAATCGACGGTAACCGGCCAAGTGGACTCAACCGCGCAGACGAGTTCGCCAATGGCTTGAAGATGTTCACGCTCAAGATCTCCCAAACAGCCTGGGGTGATGCGGAGTGCGTCTATCTCCGCACATTCATGAGGGCCCCAGTTGGCAAGAAAGACCACACCCACGTCGTGGTCGACGAAGTGCGAAAGACTCTCACGCGGTACTCGACGCCTACCATCCGGTTCGCCTACTCTTTTTACTCGGCGCTCTATGCCACCAGGCCGGAAGGAGTGCACGGCGACGGTCTTTCGAAGTTTAGGGATAGGGTGGCGAAGTCTTTAGTGCGCTTGCGCGAGGTCATGGAGTCTCCCGACGAAGCCGATGTCTTGCGGTCCCAAGAACGCGCACGACGCATAGCCGATCTCATCCAAGCAGAATCTGTCAACGCGCAAGATTCGGGGCTCGGCGGAATAAGTCCCGAGCTTGTCGACATCGCAGTGCTGCTGGCAACAAAAGGATCGTTAAGACTAGTCAGCGAAATCGAGCGTTTTGTCCACTGGATCGACGGTTCCGAAAGCCCGCGAGTCACAGGCTGGACAGAGGAAATGATCGAGGATGCGACATCGCGCTTGTGGGAATGGCTTGAAATAAACACCACAGATCTCGTCCCCGCGGGCCCCGGAAGGGACAAACTGATTCGGGAGATGTTAGAACGCTTGGAACGACTCTCTTTCGAAACTCCATCAATGCTGGCCTGCTCCTATGGTCTGCACGAATACGTTCGTAGTCCATCCAAGCGCAACTCTCTCGACAAGCTTACCCTAGACAAAGCGCACACTTACCTCTCCGTGGAAAGTCAGAAAGCCGAAAGGTACGCCAATCCGGTTGCGGAACTGGCCTACCGCCCCGCCTTGGAGAAGGCTGCAGACAAGGCCGCACGAAGCGCTTGGGAAGAGGGCTCTATCTCGGACGATGAATTGCTCGGACGCTTCTGGGCAAGCTACTGGGGCGAACATAAGAGAGGCAATCTTACTCGCCCCGTCAGTTTGGAGGCGCTTGGTGTCGCCGAGGACCGCGGTGAATCACAAGTAGACTATATGAGCAGCCGTTCCGTAGCGAAGGGCAAATCAGTCGGTAGCGAACAAGGCCAATGGATGTACCGTGACTTTGAAGGTGCTCTGGTGTCCCGCCTCGACCGTGAGAAAATCTTCAACGGAGTTCGCAGTCTTCTTGACGAGAGCGCTGAAGCAGATGTCTCGACGCCGATCAAAGAGAGACGCGTCGAAGAATTGTCTGCCGTTCTGCTCAACGCAGGGGGATCCTTCGAACTGGACCAAGCAATCGCAGCGACTGAGAGCTTCGACACGTTATTGCCAGCGCTCTTCCGGACCGAGGACTTCGCGGAAGACATCCGCCACGCTTACGCGAGCGGCGCCCCCGAGTCGGCCATCTGCACCAAACCTGAAGACGCGCTAACCGTGATCTCAACACTACTCAGCAAAGCGCTAGACGCCTATGGGTACCACATCACACTTGATGCCTATAGGTACCGCATCGATAAGTCGACCCTCTTCTAACCTCGCTGGAAACAACTTTCGTGAAGGGCTGGTGCGATCGATTGCAAGCCGCTTGTGGATCCGCTAAGCGAAGGTGGTCTTAAGGCGGAAGAATACCTCATCTGGAACCAGACCGCCCTCTAAATGCTGACCCAGAACTGGAGCACAGGGGATGGATGACAGTTCCGCCCAACGACGCCAAGAGGCGATCAGCCACTACAACCGAGCACTCGACCACTCCAAGAACGGTCGACTTCCCGACGCTTACGAAGAGTTCACCCGTGCCCTGACCCTGTTAAGCAACCTAGGCCTGGAGCAAGAAGCCGCTAGCTGCGAAATTCACCTCGGGGCCGTGACGTTGGATCTGGGGTTGTTCGACCAAGCTCGCACCCATTACCAGCACGCCCGCGAGGTGTTCACCCGGTTGGGCCTGGAGCACGAAGCCGCTGACTGCGAGAAGAAACTCGGGACCCGGGCCTTGAATCAGGGGTTGTTCGAGCAGGCTAGAGCTCTCTACGAGCAGGCCCGGCAGGTGTACACCCGGTTGGGTTTGGATCGGGGGGTCGCGGACTGCGAGATGAACCTTGGGACCGTGGCCTTGAATCAGGGGTTGTTCGAGCAGGCTAGAGCTCTCTACGAGCAGGCCCGGCAGGTGTACACCCGGTTGGGTTTGGATCGGGGGGTCGCTGACTGCGAGATGAACCTCGGGAACGTGGACAGGGATCGGGGCCAGTTCGAACAGGCCCGCACCCGCTACCAGCAGGCCCAGCAGGTGTACACCCGGTTGGGTCTGGAGCGAGAAGCCGCCGGCTGCGAGATGAACCTCGGGAGCGTGGCCGAGGATCTAGGGCTGTTCGACCAGGCACGTGTGCACCTCGAGCAGGCCCGGCTGGTGTACACCAGGCTTGGACTGGATCGGCATGCCGCCGAACGCGAAATGAACCTCGGGAGCGTGGCCGTGCATCTGGGGTTGTTCGCGCAGGCCCGTACCCACTACCAGCAGGCCCAGCAGGTGTACACCCGGTTGGGTCTGGAGCGAGAAGCCGCCGGCTGCGAGATGAACCTCGGGAGCGTGGCCGAGGATCTAGGGCTGTTCGACCAGGCACGTGTGCACCTCGAGCAGGCCCGGCAGGTATTCACCAAACTTGGATTGGATCGGGATGCCGCCGAATGCGAGGTAAGCCTCGGAGTCGTGGCGTTGGGATTGGGGTTGTTCGAGCAGGCCCGCACCTACTACCAGCAGGCCCGCCAGGTGTTTGCCCAATTGGGTCTGGCGGCGTCCGCCGCCAACTGTGAAGGGAACCTCGGGAACGTCGCCCATCGGCTGGGGTTGTTCGACCAAGCCCGGGAGCACTACCAAGAGGCCTCGCAGGTGTATTCCCGCCTAGGCCTTGAACGGAAAGTCGCCACCTGTGAGTGGAACCTCGGGATCGTAGCCAAGGACCTGGGGGAATTCGAGCAGGCGCGCAGCCACCTCTTCCCTGCTTTGCAGGTGTTCACCCGGTTGGGTATGCACCGGGAGACGGCAGAGTGTCAGCTGAACACCGCCGCTTCGTGGGTTGGTCAGGCCTGGGTGTCAGGGGAGGGTGATCGGCGAGTGTTGTTGGAGCGGGCGTTGCAGCTCGCGGTTCCTGCTGTGGTGTACCTAGATGGGATGCGTTTCCAGTTCCGTTCGGCTTCTGATCGCATCGCCTGGGCCACACGCATCGCGCACGCTACGAGTTTCCTGTTCCAACTCGCGAGCGACGTCGGTGACCAGACATTGATGGCTGATCTGGTGGAGACCGCCATCAACTCCGGTGTCCACACCACCACCGCGGCGGATACCGACACGCCCCTGCAGCGGGAACAGTCCGTCCGCGCCTTGGCGATAGCGCCGGCGTTCGAACCCGCCGGCACCGACGGACAGGGCCCGGATACGGGTCCCTCGGCGCATCTGGGTGGGACCAGCCGCCTCATCGCTGGGGCGCATCTGCCGCTACGGCCCCCGCCCCGCCTACGCATGCCCGATGCTCACCTCGCCCTGACCCCATGGGATCAGGACACCGGCCACACCTACCCCACACCCCGCACGCATACCCATCCACTAACCCTCACCTAGACGAGGTCTGACCGGCCAGCGACAGAGCGCGGTTAGGTGGTGAGATTCGGCCCGGCGTCCGGGCAGTCACAGGTCAGCGAGTTGTTCCAGGTCAGTTCTGGGATCGGCGTCTCATGTCGGTATCGGGATCGTGCACATTGCGTTGGGTTTGGTGGCTCTTCCGGATCCGGAGTGCGTAGCGGGGATGCTGCGGTGATGCGGTGAGGCACAAGATGTAGGGGTCCTGGGGCGTGTGAAGATGCAAGTTCCTACACCAGCACTTCGCATCCCCAGGACCCGCTTTGAACGCTACCGCCAGCCTGCTCGCCGACACCATCTGCCGCACCGTCGAGCTCGGGGTGACCATCACCGACGCCGCTGTGGCTGACGAGCTCACGCACCTGTTCTGCGCCCCGGTCACACTCGACCCGATCTGCGCCGAGTGCGGGATGGCGGGCCGTTTGCGGGACCACGTCCAGCGGAAGGTCACGGATCTACCGATCGTCGGGCATCCCACCAGACTGCACGTGCGGGTACCGCGCTTCACCTGCGACAACACCGAGTGCGCTACGAGGATCTTCCAGCAGCGGATGCCGGCGTTGGCCGAGCCGCGGGCCAAGACCACCCGCCGCTGCAGCCGCTGGATCCTGCAGCGTCTGGCGATCGACCGCACCAGCGTGTCCGCCGTGGCCAAGGCCCTCGGGCTGGGGTGGGACCTGGTCAATGACCTGGCGGTCTCGGAGGTTCGCACGATGGTCTACGAGCAGCCCGGACACTTCGACGGAGTCCGCGTTCTCGGTGTCGATGAGCACAAATGGAAGCACGTGCGCGGCGACGGCAGCAGTGCGTTCGTCACCGTCCTGGTCGACCTGACCCCGGTCGTGGACGGCACCGGCCCGTCTCGCCTGTTGGACATGGTCCCGGGCCGTTCGGCGAAGGTCCTCACCGAGTGGCTGGACGCCCGTGACCAGGTGTTTCGAGACCGGGTCAAGGTTGTCACGATGGACGGGTTCGCCGGCTACCACACCGCCGCCGCCAGCGCGGTGCCCGCTGCCCGGACGGTGATGGACCCGTTCCACGTCGTGCACCTGGCCGCCGACAAGCTCACCGTGTGCCGCCAACGCATCCAGCAGGCCACCACCGGGCACCGGGGCCGCACGGGCGACCCGCTGTACGGCATCCGCCGCACCCTGCGAACCCGCGCTGAACTGCTGACCGACAAGCAGAAGATGCGCCTGTTCCAAGCGTTCACCGCCCATGACGCGCACGCGGCGGTGGAGGTCACCTACGGCGTCTACCAGCGACTCATCACTGCTTACGAAGCCTCGGGCAAGCGGGAGGGCAAGATCGCTATGTACAAGCTCCTCAAGTCGATCCGGGCCGGTGTACCCGCCGAACTCCCCGAGCTCGCGCAGCTCGGCCGTTCGCTGTGGAAGCGGCATCGGGAGATCCTGGCCTACTTCGACGTGGGCGCTTCCAACGGCCCCGTCGAAGCCATCAACGGACGCCTCGAGCACCTCCGCGGAATCGCCCTGGGCTTCCGGAACCTCAAGCACTACATCTTGCGGTCACTGATCCACTCCGGACAGCTTCAGGACCGGATCAATGCACTCTAAAACCGGAAGGGCCGGTTTGGTGGCCGACGCCGGTTGTCGGGGTCGCGAGTCATCGACTCAATGGCGTCAATGTGGGTGGCCCATTGTCTTGGTCGCAGGACGCCCTTCGCCGCGCCTGCTTTGGCCGCTGCTCAAGTTTGTTCGGTGAACTTTCTTGTCTTCGGGAACAGGGGCGGTGGGGGCAGGGGTGATTCGGTCCGGTGTGTGGGGATTGGTTGGAAAACACAGGGGACTGTGCGTCGGTTCCGATATGGCTGCCCAGTCTTGGCCGATTCCCGGTCGAGGTTGGGCAGCGTGTCCTTCACCGTGAGGAGTTGTCATGTGGTTCACCAATCCCCGCGAGGGGGACTGGGTGGTGGTTACTCGGCCGATCTCCGAGTCTGGCCTGCTACCGCTTATCAGTCGTGGTCAGCGTGGGGTCGTCACCGATGCTCGCGCGAAGGGAGTGTTGACTCCTCGTGTTGTCATCAGGATCGGCACCGCATTGGGGTCGCGAGAGCTTCGCGTTCCCGTGCATTGTCTGCGTGTTTCGCACCGAGGTCGTGGGACTGCGGCATTCGATGACCGTGCGGCACTGTGGCGGTCTGTACGGATCGGGGCCCTCGCGTCGATTACGTTGCCGCTCCTAGCCTTCGTAGCTTTTTTCTGGTGGTCTACCGGTTCGCTCGACGGGATCGTTGGCGAGATCCTGATCGGCATCGTGCAGCAGGGCAGTGACTTTGTCGAGTACCTGATCACTCACCCGATTGGAGCGTTGGCGTTTGTGGGCCTGTCGTGGTTGGTCGGACGTATCGCGTTCGGGAAGCGAGTGCTATAGCGCCCGGACTGTCAACGGTGGGCACATGAGATCCCCCATCGAAGCAGAAGACCACATTAAAGAAGAGAGGCAAGGACACTAGTCATGAAACGCTGGAAGCTGTGCGTCCTGATCGGAATGACCACTGCGGGGTTTGCTATCGCTGGGACGGCGGCCCTTTCTCCTGATGTGGCTCGTCGCCCCCCCGGCGCCGACATGACCCAGCAGTTTGAACAGCTTTCCGATGCTCATGAGCGCACGACCGGCCGCATCGAAGACGAAGGTGTGGACGCTGGCGAGGCCAACCGCCGAAACAAACTCCTGCCCGGCGAAGTCCGCCCAGGGAATTTCGTGCCCCGGTTCAAGTTCCCGTGACCGCGTCCACCGGGTCTCCGGATCCCGAATGCTAAGTGGGCTCACCGCGTCACGGCGAGACGGCGGATGGCGATGCCCTCGATCGACTGAGCCGCAGGTACTCACGCCTTCTAGCGCATCGCGGCCCGCTCAAGATGTCGATCTTCCCCCCGATCGTCGACAGCGTCCGTCTCGCCACGTGGGGGACGTGGCTGTCATGAACGCTGCGGTCACCGAGGAGCTCACTCAGTTGTTCTTCGTTGCTTCTTCTTCCTGGTCTTCGCGGACCCACTCGTAGCTGCCTGCGGGGGCGGTGTTAGGGACGTGCTTCGGATAGCAGGGTTCTGATGATCGGGTAGCGCGAGTATGAGCATCGGATAGCGGTGCCGGTCCTCGTGTGCTCGTGTCGGTTCTACGCGTGGCAACCAGGCTGCGCGTGGATCCGAACAGGAGGCACGGGTGACTGATTACCGATTGGTGATGTCGCTACTGCTGCAGGACAGGTCCTACCGGGACATCGAGGCGATCGCGGGTTGCTCGCATCGCACGGTCGCGAAGGCGAAGAAGGTCTGCCACGAGCACGGGTTGACCGCCACGAGCCAGGTCGAGGCGCTCAGCGTCGAGGAGATCGACGTCTTGTTCGCCGATGGGCGCAAGACGCCGTCGAAGGAGTTCGTCGCCTTCGACGTGGCGGCTGCCGTGAAGAAGCGCACGGGCAAGAAGAAGCTGCCGCTGCGGGTGCTGTGGGCCAACTACCTCGACACTGACGGCACGCCGGGGCAGCGGCACTACAGCTACCAGCGGTTCTGCCAGATCATCGGCGAGTACGTCGAGGTCAACGAGCTGACGATGCGGATCACGCACGTGCCCGGGCACACGATGCAAGTCGACTGGGCGGGCACGAAGATGGCCATCTTCGATCCCGTCACCGGCACCAAGACCACAGTGTCGGTGTTCGTGGCGTCGCTTCCGTACTCGGGGATGGTCTTCGCCTGCGGCTGTCTGGACGAGAAGATGCCGAACTGGCTCGACGCGCACTTGCGGGCGTTCGAGTACTTCGGCGGCGCGGCGCAGGTGATCGTCCCGGACAACGCCTCGACGGCGTCGAACCAGATCGCCCGCGGTGACCGGGCCCGCGAGGTCAACCGTGAGTACCGGGACTTCCTCGAGTATCACCAGACCGCTGCCGTGCCCACTCGGCCGGTGCGCCCGACAGACAAGGGGAACGTCGAGGCCGGAGTGAAAGTGGTGACGAACTGGGTGATTGGACGCCTGGCCGATCGGCGCTTCGCGAGCCTGGACGATGCGAACGACGCGATCGCCGCCGAGGTGGAGGCGATCAACGACCGGACCCCGTTCCGCGGCCAGAAGACCAGCCGCCGGGAGCTGTTCACCGAGCACGAGCAGTCGGAACTGTTCGACCTTCCCGAGGCCCGCTGGCAGCCAGTCATCTGGAAGAAGTCCAAGGTCAACAGGGATTACCACGTGGAGATCGCCACGGTGAAGTACTCGGTGCCCTACACCTTCGCTGGCCAGCACGTCGATGTGAAGATCACCGGCCCCACACTCACGGTCATGGCTGGCGGGGAGGTCATCGCCTCCCACGCCGTCTCCGGTAGGCGACATTCCTTCGTGACCGACCCTGACCATGTTCCCGCGCAGCATCTGCAGACCTCGGACCTATGGTCGCGGGCGTACTTCGTGCGCCAGGCCCACAAGATCGGACCGCACACCGTCGCCGCGATCAGCGAGGTCCTCGATCGCCAGCGGATCGAGGCTCAGGGCTATCGCTCGTGCCAGAACATCCTCGCCCTGGCCCGCGGGGACAACAAGATGCTGCTCGAGCGGGCCTGTGGCCAACTCGTCTCCGAGACCTCCCGCCGGGCGATCAGCTACACCGCCGTCAAGCAGCAGCTGGCGGCCCTGAGGACCCAGGCCGCCGCCCGGCCCACCACCACGCAGCCGGCGGTGGCGGCTACGACGGACCGGCTGGAGCCGCCACCGGGTCGGCGAGATACCACCGGGGCGCATCTGGCCGGGCCCGAGCAGTTCAGCCTCGCCGCCCTCACAGGAGGCCCGAGCCCGAGCAGCGGCACCGCGGGGCAGGAGGAGCTGCAGTGACTGATCGTCATCTCACCGACGCCGACATGCCACTGTTCACCCAGTTGCGGATGACCGCGTTCGGCCAGACCGTCATCGACTTGGCCAACGATCCCGCCTGCGACGAGTGGACCTTCTCGGAGAAGATCTTCCACGCCCTGGACAAAGAGATCACGGCCAGGCAGGAACGCCGGACCCAGAAACTACTCAAGGCCTCCAGATCGCCAAACCCTGACGCCTGCGTAGAAGAGATCCGCTACCTGCCTGACCGCAACGTCAACCGCGAGCTAATCGCACGACTTTCCAGCTGTCAATGGATCGACGCCACTCGTAATCTCGTCGTGCTCGGCCAGTCCAGCGTGGGCAAGACCTACCTCGCCCAGGCACTGCTCAATGCCGCGTGCCGAAAGTACTACACCGCGAGGTTCTTCCGACTCGACGACCTGGCCAACCGGCTCGCCGTTCTGGAGCCGACCTCGCAGCGCAGGCTGGACTTCCTCACCGACCTGCACAACTGCGACCTGCTGGTTCTCGATGACTTCCTGACCACGCCGGTGGCTCCGCACACAGCGGCGGAGCTGCTCAACATCCTTGCCGCTCGGGAAGGCCGGGGCTCGACTCTGGTGACCTCGCAGTTCGATCCGCCCGATTGGTACAAGTCGCTCCAAGACGCGGTCATCGCCGAATCGATCCTCAACCGGATCGTCGCCGGCGCCGAGATCATCGCCCTCGACGGCCCGAACATGAGACGACACCTCGCCACGGCAACGCCATAGCGGCCCAGCGGTCGGACGGGCAGATGCCGCTATCCGATGCCCGTCCGACCGCTACCCGATCATCAGAACCGCGCTTTCCGAAGGGCGTCCCAAACAGGGCGGGGCTGAGTGTGGGTCACGTCGAGGGCAAGGAAACTGATCCCTCGGTCGTTGACCACCTCTTCAGGCGGCACATCGGGGTCGTGTCTGACCTGCGACGACTCAGATCGCAGGGCGAGGTCCTTTCCGGGCCCGCAGCCGGTGTTGCATCGAGCCCTCAGCCGAAGAGCGCGACACCAGCGTCGGGATGTATCCCTGTGGGTGTGGTCCGCCGCCATCTGTCTCAGACCTGAGTGGACACCGCGTTACTGCGTGGGGTTGGGCAGAGGTGGTGGTGCGGATCGGATGGCTTAAGGACCGCTTCTTCCCTCCGTCGGCGGGGTCGTGGTCGGGCCCGGGGCGTTGCTCGGGTCAAACAGATCGATGCTCCTAGACAGAAAGGTCACATCCATGGACGGAGCTTCATCGGCTTACCGAGTCGGAAGTCGGTCATTTCCCTCCGTGTGGGACGGCGCGACCCTGATCGCCTGTCGGCCGCTGCCGGAGTCGCGGGCGCTCACTCGGGTGGTGTCCGTCGCACAGTCCCTGGCGGCGACGGCGAGCATTCTGGAGGGTGGTCTGTCGCTGCGATTGGGGGTGGTCGACGGCAGTGGTGTGCAGCTGCGCGTGCGCTCCTCATCCAGGCAGGGTCCGGGGGCCGGTCAGGCGGTGGCCGATGCGCTGTTGCCGATCGGCGACGTCACCGCGTGTACTGATCTCGTCTGCCCGGAAACGGTGTGGGTGTGGGATCTGGTGCCGGTCGTCGCCGGGGGTAGTCCCGGTTTCGTCACCGGGGCGGCAACGATGCCGCCCCGGTGGGAAGCACCCCGGGGTGGGTCTGCGTTGCTCGTCGAGATCGATGAACTCACCGGGCTCTTGTCGCGTCACCCGGACGTTGCATACTGCGTGGACGTGGAGGCCGGTTCATCGACCTCACCGGGCAGCACGGTCGTGCGTCCCCGTCTGGAATGTGTCACCGAGACGCTGCCCGTGACTGCGCAAGCACTGGTACAGCGCATTTTCCCGGGACTGCGGCCCGCTGGCCGCGAGCCTGGGGGCAGCAGGCCTGGCCTACTTGTGGAGTCTGACACTGTTCCTGCGGTGCTGCGGATGCCTGTCGCTACCGACGTCCCGCTGTCGGGGGTGGCCGTCGCGGCCGCCTCAGACAGGGCCGTAGCTCCCACCGTGGCGAGACACGGAGGACCCGATCAACAGACGCCAGGGGTGAGGCTGGGGTGTGCCCGGACCGCCGACCGTCGATCGGTGGACGTGCGGCTCACCGGGCATGAGCGGGAGCGGCACGTCCACATCCTGGGCAAGACCGGCACCGGCAAGTCCACACTGGTGGCGGCGATGGCCGGGGACCTCGCGGATGCCGGCGAATGCGTGATCGTCCTGGACCCGCACTCACAGTTAGTGGAGCGCATCGCGGCCGAACTGTCCGCCAAGGCGGCCAAGCGGGCGTGGTTTATCCGCGCCGGGGACCTGGACGATCCGTTCCGATTCAATCCGCTGGCCGTTGCCGATCCGCAGCACCGCGAGCTGGTCATCGCAGAGATCGGCGACATGTTTCAGCGCTTGTACGACCCTAAGAGCGACGGGATTGTCGGACCTCGGTTCCTCGAGCGCTGCTCAATGGCGCTGCGTGCCTTGTGCACCATCTCTGGGCCGCGCGCCTCCTTACTGGACGTACCGGGATTCTTTGCTGACGACCGACTGGTCGAGGCTGTGAAGAACCATCCGGGCACTGAACCCCGACTCGCACGCTGGCTTGGTAACGAGAGAGCCCTGAAGCGCTCCACTGAAAATGGCGATCTGCACGCGTGGGTGTCCTCCAAGTTCGAGCAGATCTCCGGAACCTCGGCAATGCGGTCAATCCTGGGCACCGGGGAGAACTCCATCGACTGGGGGCAGGCGATGGATGCCGGTCGAATAATCCTCATCGATCTGTCCCTAGCCACTCTCGGAGAGACAGCGTCACGGCTGCTCGGGATGCTCCTTGTCAATGCTGTGTGGACCGCGGCGCTGCGCCGGGGTGGCACCACCCCGGTGACGTTGATGATCGATGAAGCACACAGCCTGCATAGCGGGTCGATGGACCGGATCCTGTCCGAGGGCCGCAAGTTCGGTCTCTCCCTGGTTCTGGCACACCAGTATCTCGACCAGTTGGCCCCCGAACTGCGTTCCGCTCTGGATGGCAATGTCGGCACTACCGTGGCGTTTCGTACCTCTCCCGCCGACGGCCGAGCCCTGGCCGAGCGGTTCGCCGACCCCGTTTCTGCTATTGACCTGCCAATCCTGCCCGACTTGCAGGCGCTGACTCTGCGGTCGACGGACACACTGGCTGCCCGGCCTTTCACCCTGCACATCGACCACAATGACCGGCCAACTCGCCGCCACGACCGCAGCGAGCAGACGGTGGGAGACAACACCCGCCACGACCTCGTCGACCCCTACCGCAACGCACGCCCGCTATTTGGTACCGACCGACTTTCCCAGGCTTACAGCCACCTGGAACACACTGGCCCCCTAGCCCCTGCGCCCAGAAACCCCGACGCTGTCCCGCGATCGGATTTCCTGGAGGAGTGGCTGGCCAAGCGTGCCTTCGCCCACCCCACCATCACGGAGCAGCAATGAGCGTTGATGACCTCACCTTCACCCTGACTTCCGACCACCTGAGCAAGCACCTGCCCGGGCTTGCACCAGCCGTGCTCACCGAGCTGTCCCTACTGACCGCCGATCACATCATCGACCGCGTGGGCGCAGCCCTCTCCGAAGGAATGTCCGACACGCATCTCGAGGAATTCGATGCGATCTCCGGCGACCATGACGACGCCACCGCATGGCTCGAGCAGATGCGACCTGGATACCAAGAACTCACTCCGCAGGTCGTTGACGCGGAGCTGGAGAAGACTGTGCGGGCGGTTCTGGCCAACGACCCCGAAGCCGGACGACCCCTCGACACCACCGCCCTACCCCTGCCCGACTGGGATTCAATCGTCAACACCCTCAGTGGGCGCTACTCGACCGAAGACACCAACGATCACCGCGTCATACTGGCCCTCCAGCACCCAGGTCGTCGCCCCCTCCACCTTGGGGTGGCCGCCCGCGAGTGGTGGCTTGAGGTGTTCTGCAGCTTTGGGAACGTCTCCGATGCTCACCTGACTGCGGCATGTCGAACCGCCCTGACCGCCGGCCGAGCGGGAATCGTGGCCTTCGAGGACAGCATGATCATTCGGTTTGCCCAACCCAGTGCCGGACTGACCGTTCACGGTCTCGACGCCGCGATCAGCGAGGTCTTCACCACCGCACGCGCCGTCATCGACGCCCTGCAGGCCACACCCGCTGACAGTCGCAGCGACAACTGACAACACGAAGTGCGGGGGCATCTCGTGGGCACCCCCAAGACCGTCGGTTCCCAACGGAGTGGTGGCGAGTTCCCCGGGTTACCGACGCGGAATCGATCCTCAACCGGATTGTCGGCGCCGGGCGAGGCCATCGGCCTTGGCGACCACAGACGACATCTCGCCACGGCAACCCTTAGCAGCCCAGTTCTCCATGTGCACCAGTGCTGAGGCGCGCCAGCGCCGATATTCCATCCCCCGTCCGATCGAGACCCGATCATCCGAACCGTACCTTGCGAAAAGTGCCTTCATCTACAACGGCGGTCCAGTAGCGTCACCGGTCATGCTCCAGCCGGCAGGGGATACACGTCTTTCGATCGATTACGTCAACTACACGGGCGAGAGAGCATGGCGTTCCGTGACGCCGATACGAGTCTGGTTCGGCACGACCGACTATCATCCCGAGGCTCGGTGGCTGCTCGAGGCATTCGACAACGAACGCGGCGACACCCGCAATTTTGCGGTTGCGAATATCATCTCCTGGCGCAATCCGAACGGCCCGGGTGGCGACGTGGTCCGAGGCGTATATCGCCACTTCAAAGGCAAGTTGTACCAGGTGATCGATGTGGTCCGGCACAGTGAAGACGACGGCGTTCTGGTGCTGTATCGCCCCTTGTACGGCGAATTCAATCTATGGGTTCGCCCTGTGGAAGTGTTTACCGAGTCAATCGTGTCCGACGGGCGATCAATCCCCAGGTTCGAGTTGCTTGCTCCCATCTAGGGGAGGCGAAGAACAGCTCGCCCAACTGACCCGCCCCCCGCTGAGCAGGTGAGACCACGCGTGCGGGCACGGGCCGCCTGCATCTTCTTACGCTTCCCAGCGGGTGACCTCTCCCAGCGTGCACCACACCGTCGGGGCAGAGGCGACCGGCCCCAAGCCGCCGAATTGGTGACGCAGGAGATGGATTCGCCGCCCTCGGCGAGCACCACCGCGACATTGGTCAGTACCCGCCCGCAGTCATGGACAGCGATGAAGCGTCGACGCCCCATGGCCTCGGACAGCTCAGTCGTCTGACACGGTCCGCCAGAAGGGAATCCGCAGGTTCCAGTGAATCACCGGGGTCAGTTCGTCAACTTCACTGCGTTCCTCACCGGTTTTCTATGCCTGCCCGAAGTGCCGCGACGTTTGCTGGGCAGTAGTAGCCGCCGGACTTGCTCGGCGAGTGAGATCGGGATCCACTGGAGCAGGCCCTGCCACATGGCGGCGACGATCAGGGGCTCATCTCGGATCGTTTCGACGGCCCGGCGGCCTGCTTCCGGTAGGACCGGAACCGCCTGGATGTCGAGCCGAGCAGTCGGGTCGTTCCAGACCGTGGTCCGCAAGTCCGAAACCGCTTCATGCTCGGTGACTTTCCCGAGCTGCAGCTGACGATGGACGCGCGCGGACGCAGCGACGACAACATCGACTACGGATTCCTTGTCGCTCACAGCACTCCATGATGCTGGAGGTGCCGGTTCGAACCCGACAGATCCGACAAAGCCGATCGGTTTCGAACGGCCCCTGCAGCGCTACCGAGAAAATGAGCTCGCATTCATGTCTCGTTTGGTCGGTAGTCACGGTTGCTGCGACCTCGAAACCGCCGCCGAGCAGTGGCGGTCCGGCAATCGGATCGCGGCGCTGCTCTCGGCGGATGCCGATCCTGACGATCCCCATTCAGACCGATCAGCCCACTGGCGGATGATCGAACACCTGAGGTGCGGCCGCCGATCAGCCGCTTAACCAACGTCTACGTCATTACATCCACGTGCCGCGTGCAGACCCGAAAACTCGACTCCGCCGACGCAAGACGCCGCGACAGGGCTCTCAGACGTAGTTGACGTTGAGATCGTTCAGGAAGCGCCTCAAGTTGGGTAGATTCTTTGCCTTCTCATCCAGCTTCTTGTAAATCGCGTTGTCGCTGGAGAGCGTCCTCTTGTCGCTCTTCTCCTTGAGGTACGCCATGTCCTTCTGGTATCCACTGAGATCTGCCACTGTTCCTCCAACGCTCCCCGCTGTTCCCATGAACAGCTACTGTGAACCATAGCTTATGTGCACGGAAGGGGACTGTGGTGCAATCTGATCCAACGCAAGCTCAGTTGATGGTGGAAATGTTCCACGAGCTTCGATCGAACCTAGGGCCGATCAACCCCGTGGTTTATGCCGAACACGGCGACGCCGATACTCTCGTTAGGGTCCTTGTTCGAGGCGAGACACTAGGCTTTCGTGAGTCGGTCAGCGAGAGCCGCGGCGGCTATTTGATACTTAAGCGCGAAGGTGGAGCTGAGTATGCCTTCGGCGCATTCCGCACGCTTACTGGTACAAAGTCGTTCGGCGTCTTCTTTCTGCTCGATCCAGGTGAGCGCAGCGGTGAGGCGCATCGGATGCTTATCGAAGGCCTCAATGCCGTCCTGTTCTTGGAGGTTATGAACTTATCGTCTGACTCAACCCCGGTACCCATCGAGGAGATTGTCCGAACCGGGGAAGGATATCCACTCTGGATCTAAGGTAGGAATGTAGGGACTTGCTGCTCGGGTGCGCAGGTAGTTTATCCCCATGGGGACTACGACGGTCTACGTCGCGTCGGTCTACTCCTCGGACTCCGAGGCTGTCCATCTGCACCATTGCGGCGCACTTTCCAGACCGTGCTCCACCAGCCCAAAAAGTGGTAAGTCGGCGACTCGATGTCCTCCTATGCAAAGGTTATGTGCGGCCCGAACTGGAATGGGCTGCGGACAAATCGAGGGAGAGGTCGAGTTCGCGCGATTGGCACACCGGCACCGTTAGCTTCACATAAGGTGAATTCTCGGCCTCATGTGCCGCACGGTAAGGGCCTATGTCTGAGACAGTAACCACGATCCGCAGCACTAAGGCCCCTATCAGCGTGCGTCAACTGCGGGCGTCGACCTTATCCGCAAGTCGCAATCACTCAGCCATATCCCCCCACCCGCCGAACCCCGACGGGTCGTGCCGGCCCATGGTGGCGTGCTCGAACAGCCCCCAGCCCACATCGCCGTTGCAGGTCGCGCGGGCCACGTGGTCCACGACGTTGAACGGCAGCATGCCCACCACGTCAGGGGAGGTCATGTCGTAGGTGACGGACTCACTCCAGTCGCGGCCCATCCAGCGACCGTGCGACCAGGCCGGGTCGCCCACGTAGCCCGCGCCCATGCTCAGCGGGACCCCGCCCAGCGTCTCGACCTCCAGCAACAACGGCTCACCGCGAGGAGTGGTCAGGTGCAGCCGGGCGCACTCCGGATGACGGGTGCCGGGGCGGTAGTCGACCTCCAGTCGTGGCCAACCCAACTGCTCGATCCGTCCGTCGGCGAACACCCGGCTCGCGTGGTTCAGCGTGCGGTGCCCGTCGGGGCTCTCCTGCAGGATCACGACCATCGCGTAGTCGTCGAAGCGCAGCGGGATGTACGTCCACCAGAACCCCTCGCGCGGCTCGGCCGCCCACCGGCCCGGCGGATCGGACTCGCCGCTCGGGCGGATCCCCCACGAGCGGTCCCGGGTGCCCAGCCACACGTCGGGGTCGACGGAGAAGTCACGGCCGTCCACCGAGAGCGTTCCCGACCAGCTGCCGACCTGCGCGAACCGGCTCGCGTCCAGCATCGCGCGCGTGCCCTCCAGTAGGACGTGCCGGTCCTCGAGCACCGCATCGAACGAGCCCTGCCAGGTCATGTCCATCGACAAGTCCGGGTGCTCGCAGATCAGGCGCAACGACCGCAGCGGGTCGATCACCTCGATCCGATACCCGCCCACCGCCGGCTCCAGCGACCGCGACTCGAGTGCGTCGGAGAACCGCACCGACCGCTGGGTGTCGCCGTGGCGCACTGTCGCGAACGCGTCCACCACGCCGAGGTTGGGATACACCCCGAACCCGGTCACCAGGAACACCTCCCCGGTGCGGTCGTGCGCGTTGAAGTAGTAGCGGTCGTAGAAGTTCCGATCGCTCGTGCCCACCTGCGCCATCGGCAGCGGCGTCTGGTGGACGGGGAACTCGTCGAGCGGGGTGGGTTTCACGTGGATCCTCGGGCAGTAGTCGGCCGCTGGGGCAGCGGGGAAGAGGCTGGTGGGAGCGGCGGGCCGGTGGCGTGGTCAGTCGGCGATGAGCTGCGCCAACTTGGTGTGGTGGAGGACGTACTCGTCCGGGTGGGCGGGGGTCTCCACCTCGCCGAAGTGGATACGACGGCGAGTGATCCGCGACAGGATCACGGCCTGCCGCAGCCCCGCGTACACGTAGTAGAACGGCAGATCCCGGACCGTGGATCCGGTGAGGTGCTCGTACTGCTCGACGACCTCGCTGTGCTCGAACAGGTCCGGAATCCCGGGGAAGTCAAAGGCCACCGCGAGTTCCTGGAAGACGTCGTGGAAATACAGGAACCAGCCCAGGTCCACCTCGGGCGGCGCGATGGTGGCCATTTCCCAGTCCAGGACTGCGGTCGGTCGGGTTCCGTCGTAGAGAATGTTGCCGATCCGCGCATCGCCCCAGCTCAGGGTGTCCGGGCTGGTCTCGTCGGGCCAGTGGGCCTCGATCCAGTCGAAAGCTCGGTCGATGACGGGGATGGTCAACCCGTCCTCGCGGGTCGTCCACTGGTAGTAGGCGCGCTGCTCATCCACGTGGGCGCGCAGCGCGCTCATGCCGGGGGCGGGGGCGAGCGAGGACACCAGGTCGGCGGGCTGCGGGATCTGGTGAATCGCCGCCAACACGGCCAGGGACTCCTGTTGCACCTCCCGCCGCTGCTCGGGGTCCATCTCCAGGAGCCAGCCGTCGAAGACGTACGGGGGGTTGTCGACCGGGGCCCGGCCGCTGGCCCGGTCCATCACCAGGAAAGGAGTGCCGAGAACGGCCGGGTCCTGCTCGAGCCAGCGGACGCGGGGGACCGGTAGGTCGGTGTTCTCGCGGACCACTCTCATCACGTCGAACTGTTTCTGCAGGTCGTAGACGGGGAACACCGGGAACGCGTCGTCCTGCGGGCACATCCGGGCCACCAACTCCACGGACTGGCGCTCGCTCGACCCGGCCGGGGTCCACGCGGCGTCGAACAGTACCGAGATGTTGGACATCCCCGAGCTCTCCGGCCGGCTCACCGCAGCGACCTCGACCCCGGCGTCGGAGTCGACCTCGTCCCGGCCGGCCAACCACAGGGTCAGGCGCTCGCGGAACTCATCGAGGTCGGCCTCGCCCGAGGTGATGCGTTGGTTGAGTGGTTCGTCTGATCGCGTCGATGTCGAACTGGACTCGGTGGACGTCACCTGCGTCGCATGGTCAGTCATCTGGTGTGGACCCTTCGTGCGGACCTGCCGCGCGGGCGGTACCCGCGCTCGGATCAGTGTGACCCACAGCACATGAGGAAGTGCTCGAAATGCGCAACCCGGCGCCGTTCCCGCCGGAGTGAAGGCGCGCGTTGTCGTCGTCGTCATACTCAGGCGTAGAGGCGGACCGCCTGGCGTCCCACCCGGGGGGTGGGGGTGACTACAGGGGTTTCGATGATCCGTCACCGATCCCCTCGCGTCGGTAGCCTCGGATCGCGGGTCGTGCCGACTCGAAACCTCGAAAAGTGAACGCAGGAGAAGGTGTGCAGTTGTCGATCCCCTTGAGCATCCTCGACCTGGTCTCCATCTCCGACGGTTCGACCGCCAGGGAGGGCATCGCCGCCTCGATGGAGTCCGCGCGCCTCGCGGACCGGCTCGGGTACCGCCGGCTCTGGTTTGCCGAGCACCACAACACCCCCAACCTCGCGTCCAGCGCCACGGCACTGTTGATCTCGCAGGCGGCCTCGGTGACGGAGAGGATCCGCGTGGGTTCCGGCGGGGTGATGCTGCCCAACCACGCGCCGCTCATGGTGGCCGAGCAGTACGGCACGCTCGCCAACCTCCACGGCGACCGGATCGACCTTGGCCTGGGCCGCGCCCCCGGGACCGACGGGATGACCGCCCAGGCGCTGAGCCGGTCGTCGGCCGAACCGCAGGCCTTCGCGCAGCACATCTACGACCTGCAGGCGTGGTTCGGCGAGGCCGGCACGGCGCACAGCACCCCGATCCTCTCGTCGGTCTCTCAGGGCATGGAGGTGCCGATCTGGGTGCTCGGGTCCACCGTCAACGGCGCCTCGATCGCCGGTCAGCTGGGTCTGCCGTTCTCGCTGGCCTCACACTTCGCGCCCGACCAGATCGACGACGCCATCCGCGTCTACCGGGAGTCCTTCAGCACCGAGGCCCCCACCGCGCGCCTCGACACGCCCCAGGTGATGGCCGGGATCAACGTGATCGTCGCCGACACCGACGCTGAAGCGCAGCGACAGTTCACCACCCTCCAGCAGATGTTCCTCGACCTGCGGGCCGGGCGACGACGCAAGATCCAGCCGCCCGTCGACCCGGAGCAGTTCGCCGGCAGCTCGCCCGGGATGCTCGAGATCAGCGCGGTGGGATCGCCGACCACGGTCAAGGCGCAGCTGGACGAGTTCGTCGCGCGCACGGGCGCGGACGAGCTGATCACCGTGACCTACGCGTACGACCCGGCGGTGCGGAACCGGTCGATCGAACTGCTGGCGGAGCTGTGGTTCTAACCGCGTTCCCGAATCGCTGAGTCGAGAGCGCTCATCAGCTGCAAGACGCGTGAGCTGCCAGTCGGTGCCTCCGGGTACCGACGAAGAATCGCGGGCACGGGCGGGGTCGCCCGACCGGCCAGGGCTCGAACCGTGTCGCGTTCCGAAGTGCCGGTCCTCAGTTCGGTCACCCGCGCGGCGCACGCAGCTGCGCGGAGGATGTGCCCGACCTGCGACGCCTTGGCGATCGGATGGAGGTAGGCGGCCGCCGCGGCGTCACCACAGGCGAGTGCCGCGAGCTGCGCGCTCTCGTCGGAGACCTCCTTGGCCGCGCGGTGGGAGGCGACGGCGGCGGTTCGTTGCAGGTTCGACCGCCGAGCGCCGTCGGCGAACGCGCGCGCCGCGTCGATCGCGTCTCGTGGACGTGAGTCATCCGGGGCCACGGCGTCGAACTCGGGGAGCAGTCCCTCAGCGCAGTCGGCGGCGAACCGCACGACCGCTCGTAGCTCGTCCATCGTCAGATCGAAGTCCGCTGCGCCCATGGCCCTATTCTCCCGTGCTCTGGGCAGAATCACGTTCCAGGGAGAGTCACGTTCCAGGCGGAATCAGGCGGTCTCGCCCGGGGGGTGCGCTCCTCCGGTGGGGACTGCCCCGCAACGCTGATACAACGAGGGATGCCCATCGACGCATTCGAACCCCACCCCCTCGTCCGCCTGCTCGGCATGCCTTCGGCGGAGTTCACCGCGAACGCCCTCGTCCGAGCGGTCGAAGAGCTGGGACTGGAGCAGGTGAACCTGCGCTACGTCGGCGGCGACGGTCGTCTCAAGACCCTGGCCTTCCCCATCAACTCCCGCCAGCACCTCCACGAGGTTCTGACGCGAGGCGAGCGCGTGGACGGCTCGAGCGTCTTTCCCGGGACCGACACCGACGCCAGTGACGTCTACATCGTCCCGCGGCACCGCACCGCTTTTCTCAACCCCTTCGGAGAGCGGATCTCCCTCGACGTCCTGTGTTCCTTCTACCGCGAGGACGGCACGCCGCTGCCGTACGCGCGCGAGCAGGTCGTGCGCCGCGGCGCCGAGGTGCTGACCCAGGAGACCGGCATGACGCTCGAGGCGTTCGGTGAGCTGGAGTACTACCTCGTCGACCGGCCCGAGGCGCTCTATCCCGTCGAGGAGGAGCGCGGGTACCAGGAGTCGGGGCCCTTCTCCAAGCACGAGCGGGTGCGCGAGCAGGTGCTGGGTCACCTCTCCTCCATGGGGGTGCCGCTGAAGTACGCCCACGGCGAGGTCGGCAACATCCTCGAGGACGACCGTCAGCTGGTTCAGCACGAGATCGAGCTCCAGCCGGTGCCGCTGGAGCAGGCTGCCGACAACCTCGTCCTGGCGAAATGGGTGGTGCGCGAGGTCGCCTACTCCCACGGCCTCGAGGCGACGTTCGCGCCGCTGGTCAGCGGCGAGGGCGCTGGGAACGGCCTGCACATCCACAGCCGACTGGTGCGTAACGGCACCAACACCCTCGTCACCAAGGCGGGGATCAACGCCACCGGGCGACGGCTGATCGCCGGCTACCTCTCGGCGGCCAGGGCACTGTCCGCGGTCGGCAACACCGTCCCCACGTCCTACCTGCGGTTCACCGCCGGCGACGAGTCGCCCGAGGACATCTGCTGGGGGGAGAAGGACCGCACCGGCCTGGTCCGGGTCCCACTGGCCTGGGGCGGCGACGTGCTGGCCGGCATGGTGGCCCACGCCAATCCCGGCAGCACCGAGCCCGTCCCCGAACCGGCCACACACCCCCAGACCATCGAGTTGCGACTCGGCGACGGCTCGGCCGACGTCCACCTGCTCCTGGCGGGCATGGCCGTCGCCGCGACGCGCGCGCTGGGAGATGACGGCAGCCTGGAGCTGGCGGACCGCCTCAACGCCGACACCAACGACGATTTCGAGCAGCTGCCCACCTCGTGTGGGGAGGCGGCCGACGTGCTGGAGGCCGAGCGCGAGATGTTCGAAGCCGACGGCGTCTTCCCCGGGAAACTGATCGACGCCCTGCTCGCCGGCTTGCGCGACGCCGACGCCGAGGCCGACGAGGTAGCCGGTGGAAAGGGCGACGACGACGAGGCCGCGCGCGAGGAGCTCATCCGCCGCCACTGGCACGTCGGCTGAGTTCAGCCGCCGAGCGGTCCCCGCAGGGGGATCCGGTCTGGGTCCGCCGTGCCTACGGTGTCGGAACAGTTGTCGGCCGGTACACCTCTCGGAGTGCGTCGAGGGCGCCGGAGTCGAACCACGCGGGGGCGGACCGGGTGAACTCCACGGGATCCAGCCGACCGGCCCCCGCGGGCACCCGGCCGAGCACCGGGATCCCGGTCAGGCGGGGCAGGTCCTCCAGGTTGCAGCGCTCGGCGAGATCGGGGTCGTGCGGCCACGAGCCGATCACGATCCCGGCGCACCGGAGCCCCGCTGACTCGATCGCGCGGACCGTGAGCTCGGTGTCGGACAGTGTGCCCAGTCCCGCGCGGGCCACCACGACCACCGGGGCGTCGAGCGACCGGGCGAGATCGAGCACCGTGAGGTCCGTGCCCAGGCGCACGAGTACACCACCGGCGCCCTCGATCAGGTCCAGCCGGCCGGCCGGGGTGGTGGGCTCCTCAGCAGGTGCAGAGGCTTCGGAGGAACCGGTGTCCGTGCCGCCGAGCCACCGCAGGATCGGCGCGAGGAGGTCGTCGAGTGTCGCCTGCGGCACCCCGGCCACTCGCGCGGCGGTCTCCGGGGCCAGCGGATCCGGCAGGCGCCGTACCTCCAGCACGCGCCGGGCCCCCGACAGTCGGGCGGCTTCGTCCGCGTCACCGGGCTCACCGGGCGCGAGACCCGTCTGCACCGGCTTGCAGATCCCCACGTCCAGGCCCGCCGAGCGCCCGAGCGCGGCCAGCGCGGCGGTCGCGATGGTCTTGCCGACGTCCGTCCCGGTGCCGGTGACGAGGACAGGCGCGGCCGCGGCGGTCATCCGCGGGCCCCGGTGGACACCCCGGTCGAGGCGGGGGAGTGCGAGGCCCCGAGGGAGGCAGGGGAGGCCGAGGAGTCGGGAAGTAGGTAACCGTGTTCCTCGAGCACCCGGGCGAGCACGTCGCTCGCGCGGGCGAGGTCGGCCCCGGAGATGTCGGCCCGCGCCGTGAGCCGGAGACGCGCTGTGCCCTCGGGAACCGACGGCGGGCGGAAGCAGCCCACCCGCAGGCCCAGTTCAGCGCAGCGGGCAGCCGCGGACGCGGCGCGAGACGGATCCCCGAGGATCACCGACACCACCGCCGACTGCGGCTGGTCCGCACCGGTCACCGCGGCCAGGTGCTCGGCGACCTCGAGCACACGGCGGGCCCGCTCGGGCTCCCTCCGCAGCACTGCCAGTGCCGACCGCGCCGCGCCCACGCTGGAGGGCGCGAGGCCGGTGTCGAAGATGAACGTGCGGGCGGTGTCGATGAGGTGCTCGCGCACCCGCTCCGAGGCCAGAACCACCCCGCCCTGCGAGCCGAGCGCCTTGGACAGCGTCGCCGTGACCACCACGTCCTCGAACCGGGCCAGCCCCACCTCGTCGACGAGCCCCCGCCCGCCGGTCCCGCGCACGCCCAGCCCGTGGGCCTCGTCCACCAGCAGCACCGCGCCGTGCGCCCGGGACGCCCCGTGGAGGGCGAGGAGTGGCGCGAGGTGGCCGTCGGCGCTGTACACCGAGTCGGTGACGACCAGCGCGCGCTCCTCGGCCCGCCCGGCCAGGGCCCGGGCGACCGCCTCGACGTCACCCCTGGCGACGACGACAACGCGCGCCCGCGACAACCGGCACGCGTCCACCAGGGAGGCGTGAGAACCGCCGTCCGAGACGATGAGCGATCCCCGCCCGGAGAGCGCGGTCACCGCCCCGAGGTTGGCCGTGTACCCGGAGGAGAACACCAGCGCGGCCGGCGTGCCCGTGAACTCGGCGAGCTCGGACTCCAGCGCGGAGTGGTCGCTCGTCGTGCCGGTGACCAGCCGGGACCCGGTCGAGCCCGCCCCCCAGCGACGGGTCGCCTGGACCGCGCCCTCGATCACCTCGGGGTGCCGGCCCAGGCCCAGGTAGTCGTTGGAGGCCAGGTCGATCACCCGGTCGTCGGCGGGCCGGGGCCGCAACTCGCGGTGCACGTGCCGGGCCGCCCGGTCCTCGGCGGCGGCGTCGAGCCAGTCCAGGGCGGGGGAGCGATCAGATGCGGGCCGAGCGACCTCCGCGGGCACCCGGGTGGTGGTCAGCTGCTCGCTCATCGGCCCGCCCCCGCTGCTGCCGCTCCCGCCACTGCTGCCCCTTGAACCGCCGCGGCACAGATCTGATCGATCTCCTCATCCGTAGAGACCAATGGCGGCATCGTGTAGATGAGATCCCGGAAGGGGCGCAGCCAGACCCCGTGGGAGGTGATCGCCGTTGTCGTCGTCGTCATCTCCACAGGCCGGTCGAGCTGCACCACGCCGATCGCCCCCAGCACCCGCACGTCCAGCACTCCGGGCACCTCGAGCGCCGGCGCCAGGCCGCGGCGCAGGCGCGCCTCGATCCGCGGCACGCGCTCGCGCCACTCACCGGACTCCACCAGGTCCAGCGACGCGCACGCCACCGCGCACGCCAGCGGGTTGCCCATGAACGTCGGCCCGTGCGCCAGGCCACCCGCTTCACCGGCGCTGATCACCTCGGCCACCCGGTCGGTGGTCAGCGTGGCGGCCAGGGTCAGGTATCCGCCGGTCAGCGCCTTGCCCAGGCACATGATGTCGGGCGCGACCCCGGCGTGGTCGGCGGCGAACAGTGCGCCGGTGCGGCCGAAGCCGGTGGCGATCTCGTCGAAGATCAGCAGCGCGCCGGTCTCGTCGGCCAGGCGCCGCAGGTCGTGCAGGTAGTCGGGGTGGTGGAAGCGCATGCCGCCCGCGCCCTGGACCACCGGTTCCACGATGATCCCCGCGAGCTCCCCCGAGTGCTCGCGAACGGTGCGCTCGAGCTCGGCGACGTAGGCCTCGTCGTAGTGGGCCGGCGGCGCGGGCGCGAACACCTGCTCGGCCACCACGCCTCGCCACATCGAGTGCATGCCGCCGTCGGGGTCGCACACGCTCATGGGGGCGAGGGTGTCGCCGTGGTAGCCGCCCCGCCAGGTGGCCAGGCGGGTGCGTCCGGGGCGGCCCATCGAGCGCTGGTACTGGAGGGCCATCTTGGCGGCCACCTCCACCGAGACCGATCCCGAGTCCGCCAGGAACACCTTGTTGAGCTCTCCCGGCGCCATCCGCGCCAACCGGGTCGACAGCTCCACCGCCGGCGCGTGGGTGAGGCCACCGAACATCACGTGGCTCATCGTGTCGACCTGCCGGTGCGCGGCGGCGTCGAGGTGCGGGTGGCGATAACCGTGGATGGCCGCCCACCACGAGCTCATGCCGTCGATCAGCTCGCGGCCGTCCGCCAGACGCAGCCGCACCCCTGACGCGGACGCCACCGGCAGCGGCTGCGTGGACGCCGGGAACCCGCCGTACGGGTGCCACACGTGCTCGGCGTCCGCGGCCAGGAGCGTGGCGGGGTTCGGAGCGGAGGACGAGGTGAGGCGCAGCGGGGCGGACATGTCAGGCGTTCGCGGGCTCGCTGGTGCCGGCACCGCGCGTGCGGATGGCCACCTTCTTCTCCTGCGTGGCCGGCGCGGCGGGAGCTGTGACAGGGGCGGCGGCGTGGGTGACCTCGCCGGCCCCGGCGGCATCCTCCCTCTGCAGCACCTCGAGGCCGGCGTCGGCGATCATCTGCAGGTCCTCACCGCCGGGCTGGCCCTCGGAGGTGAGGTAGTCGCCGAGGAACAGCGAGTTGGCCACGTAGAGGCCCATGCCCTGGAGGTAGCCGAGGTGGCGCTCGCGGCCGGCGGCCATCCGGATCTCGGTGTCGGGGGCGACGAACCGCACCATCGCGAGGATGCGCAGGCAGTCGCGCGGGTTGAGCGTGTCCACGCCCTCGAGGGGGGTGCCGTCGAAGGGCAGCAGGAAGTTCACCGGGATCGAGTCGACGCCCTTGGCGCGTAGGTCGAAGGCCAGCTCGACCAGCTGCTCGCGGGTCTCGCCCATGCCGGCGATGAAGCCCGAGCACGCCGACAGGCCCGCGCCGTGCGCCTGGCTCACGGTGTGCTCGCGGTCGGTGTAGGTGTGGGTCGTGCAGATCTCCTCGTAGTGGCTCTCCGCCGTGTTGAGGTTGTGGTTGTAGGCGTCGGCGCCGCTCGCGCAGAGCTTCTCGGCCTGGCCGTCCTTGAGCGCGCCGAGGCAGGCGCACACCTCGACGCCCGGGGTGTCGGACTTGATGGCCTCGATGATGTCGGAGACCTTGCCGACCTCGCGGTTGCTCGGGCCCGTGCCGCTGGCGACCAGGCACACGCGCGAGGCCCCGGCGGCGATTCCCGCCTTGGCCGCGGTGACGGCCTCGTCCGTGTTCAACCAGGTGTAGCGCAGGATGCCGGCGGTGGAGTTGAGGCGCTGCGAGCAGTAGAAGCAGTCCTCCGGACACAGGCCGCTCTTGAGGTTGACCAGGTAGTTGACCTTGACCTTGTTGCCGAAGTGCTCGAACCGCAGCCGGGACGCGGCCGCGACCACCTCCATGAGCTCGGCGTCCGATGAGTCGAGCACGGCGAGCGCCTCGGTCGCGTCGATCGCCCCGCCGTCGAGAATGCGGTCCGCGAGCTCGTGCCAACGGGTGGTCGTGGTGGCCATGGTTCCTCCTGAACGCCGTTCATTGAACGCCGTTAAGGTAGCGGGAATTCGCCGACTTGTACAGCGTTCAGGTTGCAGGCGCGTCGGAGCGGCGGGCGGGGCGATAGGGTGACCTGTCGTGGCACTCACCAAGTCGGCCGTCGTGGACACCGCGCTCGGACTTCTGCACGAGGCGGGGTTGCCGGGCATGTCCATGCGCACGCTGGCGACCCGGCTGAACGTCCAGCCGAGCGCGCTGTACTGGCACTTCCCGTCCAAGCAGGCGCTGCTCACCGCTGTCGCCGAACGGGTCCTGTCGGAGGTGGCCCCGGTGGAGGCCGGCGAGTCGGCCGCCGACGAGCTGCGCGGAGTGACCCGGGCGCTGCGGAACGCCGTCGCGGGGGTGCCGGACGGGGCCGAGATCGTGGCGCTCGGTCTCGCGGCCGGTGCGGTGAACCCGGTGGCCGGGGCGGTCGCGCGCACGGGTGCTCGACACGGGGGCGAGGACCGGGCGGCGGGCCTGACCACGGCGCTCACCGCGTACGTCCTGGGCGTGACGATCGAGGAGCAGACCCACCACAACCTCGCCGCCGTGGACCCCGCGATGCCGGGCGTGGACTATGACTCGCGGTTCAGCGAGGGTCTCGAGGCCTTGCTGGCGGGATTCCGCGGCTGACGCCGCGCCACGGCCGGGCCGGCGCATGCCCGGGCCCGCACGTCGACAAGGACGTTCCGCACACCCGCTTCTCGCGACACGTGTGCGGAACGTCCTTGTCGACGGGTCGGCGCCGGCCCGGGCCCGGCTCAGCTGCGGATGAACACCTGCGTGGCGTAGAGCCTGTTGTCACCGGCCACGGCGACACCCATGCCCATGGAGGTGTGATCGGTGCGCAACAGGTTGAGCCGGTGTCCGGTCGAGGCCATCCACTGGTTGACGAGCTGCTGCGGGGTGGCGTTGCGCCAGTTCTGCAGCACGTTCTCCGACCAGCGGGTGGTGCCGCTGGGGACCTGGTTACGCAGGTCGGGGTTGTGATACATCCGGTTCTCCGCCGCCTGGACCTGGCTCCAGGCGGTGGCCAGCTGGACGAGCGCGTCGTTGGACGGCAGCGGCGCACGGCCATTGGCGACCCGAGCGGCGTTGGTGGCGTCATGGAGCTGCTGGCGGTACTCGGCGCTCGTGGGATCGAGGGCCGGGGCGGTGCCGCCGCCGCCAACGGCCAATCCGAAGGACGATCCGGGCACGAGGAACTGCTGTGCCGAGGCGGCGGGAACCCCCAGTCCGCCGACCGCCATGGTGGCGGCGGCGACGACGGCGAGGGGCTTGACGAAACGAGGGGAAGTGCGGCGCACGGGAGGAACTCCATTTCTGCACGCCCCGAGGGGGAGGGCATGCAGGAAACACGGTAGAGACCAAAGCCGTTCTGGGCTAGTGGGCTTGGGGAATCTAGCCGTATTTTCACACTGTTAACCGGCCGTGCGCCGGAGCGGTCACCCCCGTTCGAAGTCCAGCACCACGTGGATCCGACCCTCCTCGTCGGTGGCGGTGCCCACCCCGACCTTCGCGAACTCTCCGTCCAGCATGCGGTCGCGCATGCCCGTGTCGGTGAGCATGGCGGTGAGCACGTTCTGGGGTGTGGCCTCCGGAGGGAGGGCCAGCACCGTACGATCCCGGGTCTCGCCGCTCTCGGGGACCGGGAGATCGCCGGTCGTGGGGTCGCCCGCGGCCAGCTGGTCCGCGCGGACCTCGGCCTCGACGGACAGGACCGGGTCGGTGACCAGACGCTCGGCGCCGACCGCGGTGCGCGCCTCGTTGACGCCTGCGACGACGCTGCCTTCGAACGCCTTCCGGGCGACCTCGGGCGGCACCACGACGAGAGGAGCGTCCTGTGCGGCCACCGTCGCGGCCCCCGGTGCGGTCGCGCCCGGGATCAGCGAGGCCAGGCCGGGGATGTCCAGGGGGAACGGGAGGGCGAGCTCGACGGACCCCTGGGCGGACGCTGTGCCCGCGCCGGTGGCGAGCAGGAGGGCCGAGGCTCCCGCGACGACGGCGGAGCGGATGGGATGGCGCACGTGGCATGTCCTTTCCTCGGGCGACGGCCGGAGCCGGGCCCGGCGGGGATCGTTGACGGTAAGACTACCGTCGAGAGTTCACTTACGCATCTTTCGTCTCATCAGTCACATTCGTTACATCGCCTGTAGTGGACTTCGGGGCGCAGGCGCCCTCACGTCTCTGACCGACAACGATCAGCACGAGCTCCGGCGCCGATCCGTGATCGGCGTTACGGTCGGAACCATGACGCCGATCCAACGCACCCGGAACATCGATCAGATCACCCCAGCCGATCTCCAGGCCCTCGGGACCGCCTCCGGCCCCGCGGTGTCGGTCTTCATGCCGACCCACCGTGGCGGGCCGGAGACTCGGGAGGGGCCGATGAGGCTGCGTTCCCTGCTCGACCGCGCGGAGTCCGAGCTGGTCACCGGGGGGACCACCGCCGAGGACGCCGCCGAGCTGCTCGCGCCGCTGCGCGAGCTGGGCGGGCAGGACCCCTTCTGGCAGCACACGGCGCACGGGCTGGCCCTCTACGCCGCGCCGGGGATCGCGCGGGTCTTCAGGCTGGACACCGAGATGCCCGAGACTGTCCACGTGTCCGACTCGTTCGCCGTCCGTCCGCTCGTCCCGGCCGCGGTCGCCGACGGCGAGTTCCTGATCCTCGCCCTGAGCCAGAACTCGGTGCGACTGTTCGAGGCCACCCGGGGGTCGGTCCACGAGAGGGACATCGGCACCGCCCCGGCGTCGATGGAGGACGCCGAAGGGCGCACCGAGCGCGAGCCCCAGCTGCAGCACCAGGCGGCGGCCGGGGGCACCGCCGCCTTCCACGGGCACGGCGCCGGGGGTGAGGTGGACCGCGTGATGCTCGAGAAGTTCTTCCGTCAGGTGGCCGGGGGGATCGACGAGCTCCTCGCGGGGCAGGAGCGACGGCCGCTCGTCCTGGCGGCGGTGGCCGAGCACCACCCGATGCTCAGGAGCGAGCTGTCCTACCCGCACCTGCTCGACCAGGTGGTGGCCGGGAATCCCGATCATTGCGACGGTGCGGAGCTCAAGGAGAAGGCGTGGCCGCTCGTGCATCCGGTCCTCAACGCCGACGCCGCCGCGGCGACCGAGCGTTTCGGCGAGGCGCTCGGGACCGGCCTCGGGGTCAGTGACCCGAGGGAGATCGTCGCCGCCGCCGCGGAGGGTCGGGTGGAGACCCTGATCCTCACCGGGGCGATCTGCCGACCGGAGGATCGGCCCGGGGACCTCGACGACGCCGTGGGCCACACCTGTGCCACGTCCGGGCGGCTCGTGGTGCTCGAGGCGCTCCCGCACGGGAACTCCGTCGGCGCGATCCTGCGCTACTGAGAGCGGTGACGCACTCGGACTCCCGAACTTCGCGACCTTACCCGCCAGTAAGGTCGGGCTCGGGCAGGGCACAATAGGCCCCATGAGCTCCAGCCACCCGCACCTGACCAGCCCCCTCGTCGTCGGGCCTCTCACCCTGCGCAACCGCGTCGTCATGGGCTCCATGCACACCGGGCTCGAGGACCGGAGCGCGCACCTGCCGGAGCTCACGGCCTACTTCGCCGAACGGGCGCGCGGCGGCACCGCCATGATGGTCACCGGCGGATTCTCGCCCGATATCCAGGGCTGGCTGCTGCCGGCCGGGTCGATGATGGCCAGTCGGCGGATGGCGGACAAGCACCGCGGCCTCACCGACGCCGTCCACGCCGAGGGCGCGCACCTCCTGCTCCAGCTGCTGCACGCAGGCAGGTACGGCTACCAGCCGTTCGTGCGGTCGGCCTCGTCCACCAAGTCCCCGATCAGCATGTTCAGGGCGCGCGGCCTGAGTGCGCGCGGCGTCGAGCGCACCATCGACCACTGGGTGCGAGCGGCTCGACTGGCACGGCGCGCGGGGTACGACGGCGTCGAGATCATGGGCTCCGAGGGCTACCTGATCAACCAGTTCCTCGCGGCCCGAACCAACCAGCGCACCGACCGCTGGGGCGGCAGCGCGAGCAAGCGGATGCGCTTCCCGGAGGAGATCGTCCGACGTATCCGGGCCGAGGTGGGACCGGACTTCCTCATCCAGTACCGGATCAGCGTCCTGGACCTGGTCGAGGGCGGCCAGACCTGGGACGAGACCGCCGAGCTCGCGCAGCGCCTCGAGGCCGCGGGCGCCGACGTGTTCAACACCGGGATCGGATGGCACGAGGCGCGCATCCCCACCATCGTCACCTCGGTGCCCCGCGCGGCGTTCGTCGACCTGGCGGCCCGGCTCAAGCAGACCGTCGGCGTGCCGGTGATCGCCTCCAACCGCATCAACACCCCGGATGTGGCCGAGCGGATCCTCGCCGACGGGCAGGCCGACCTGGTGTCCATGGCGCGGCCGCTGTTGGCGGACCCGGCGTTCGCGGCCAAGGTCGACGAGGGGCGGGCGGACGAGATCAACATCTGCATCGCCTGCAACCAGGCGTGTCTCGACCACACCTTCGCCAACAAGCGGGCGTCGTGCCTGGTCAACCCCCGCGCGGGCCGGGAAACGGAACTGCTGCTCACCGTGGCGCCCTCGCGCCGGCGGGTGGCGGTGGTCGGTGCGGGTCCCGCCGGTCTGGCCTGCGCGGAGGCGGCCGCGACCCGAGGGCTGTCGGTGGAGGTGTACGAGGCCGAGGACGAGATCGGCGGGCAGTTCCGCTACGCCATGCGAGTTCCCGGCAAGGAGGAGTTCGCGGCGTCCCTGGCCTACTTCAGCCGACGCCTCGACGTTCTCGGGGTCCCCGTCCACCTGGGCCGACGTGCCACCGCCGCCGACCTGGGCGACGCCGACCACGTGGTGGTGGCCACCGGCGTCCGCCCACGGGAGATCACGATCCCGGGCGCCGACCACCCGATGGTCATGACCTACCCCGAGCTGCTCACCGGTGCCCGCAGGCCCGGGCGTCGCGTCGCGGTGATCGGCGCCGGCGGGATCGGGGTGGACGTCTCGGAGTTCCTCCTCGCCGGTGGGTCCGGACTGGCCCTCGACGGCCACCGCGCCCATGGTCACTCCACCGACGTAGAGGCCTGGAAGCGGCACTGGGGCGTGGTGGATCCCGCCGTCGAACGCGCGGGGCTGGGCACCGCCGTCCTGGAGGATCCCGCCCACGAGGTGCACCTGCTCCAGCGCAAGACCATCTCGATCGGCACGGGGCTGGGCAAGACGACCGGCTGGGTCCACCGCGCCGAGCTCAGGACCGGTGGCGTGCACCAGTACACCGGGGTCACCTACGAGAAGATCGACGACGGCGGGCTGCACATCCTCGACGACGCCGGCCGGCCGCGGTTGGTGCCCGTGGACTCCGTCGTGGTGTGCGCGGGACAGGAGTCGGTGCGGGATCTCGCTGAGGAGCTGATCCGGGCCCGGGGCGCGGAGAGCCGCGGACCGGGTGTCCACGTGATCGGCGGTGCGGATGTGGCCGCCGAACTCGACGCCAAGCGCGCCATCAAGCAGGGCGTGGAGCTGGCCGCGAGGCTCTGAGACCCCGCTCCACCCCAGGCCTGCGAGCAGGCGCTCTGCTCAGCAGCCTCACTCAGCCCCTGAGTCAGGCGCAGCGCTTCTCCCGGCGGCGGTCGACGACGCTGAACGCCAACGCGCCCGCCGCCAACACCGCGATCAGTCCCAGCGCCGCCCGGAACGCCAGCAACCAGTCGTCCTGGGACTCGACGATCCAGAACAGCACACCGGGAACCACTGCCGTGCCGATCGCGGTGCCCATGCGCTGGCCCAGCGAGATGATGCTCCCGGCCACCCCGCCGTACGCGGGGTCGACCGCGCGGACCGTGAGCGTCTGGTTGGGCGAGATGGTCATGCCCTGCGCGGTACCCATCAGCGCGGCGGGCGCCATGAAGATCAGGTACCCCACCGCACCGGACTCCACCAGACCCGCGAGCAGGATGAACGTGCCCAGCGCGGTGAGGGTGAGACAGAAGCCCCCGATCACCAAACGCCGCCCGAGCGTGAGCACGAAACGCCCCGCCACCTGCGCGGACACCGCGGCGCAGATCGAGGCGGGAAGACTCACGAACGCGGAGTCGATCGGCGCGTACCCCAGGTGGAACTGCAGATACATGGGCATGACGATCCACAGGCTGGTCCCGCCCATGAAGTAGATCGAGACGATGATCATGCCGTTGCGGAACGCCGGATCGCGGAAGATCTCGGGATTGACCAGCGGCGGTCGACCGATGAGCTCGTAGCGGCGCTCCCACCAGGCGAAGGCCCCCAGGAGGGCCACCCCGAGCGGGACCAGGGCCCACATCGCGGGGTTCGCGCCGCGGTTGAGGAAGGGCAGCATCACCGAGAGGACGGCCGCCCCGAGCAGCACGATGCCGACCGGGTCCACGTCCAGACGCCTGGGACGCGTGGGCGGAGCGGCGACCACGTCGCCGTCGTCCTCCTGGTAGCCCAACGCGCCGGCGCGCGCTCTCGATCCGCCGACGTCGCGTCCGTCGCGGTCGGTCCGGGGCAGCGCGCGGTCGTCGGGCAGCCACTTCTGCCCCAGCACCAGGGCGATCACGCCGAGCGGCACGTTGACGAAGAACATCGCGCGCCATCCCAGGTCGTCGCCCAGGGCCTCGATGAGCAGGCCACCGACAAGGGGGCCCGAGGCCGTGGCCACCGAGACCGTGGTGGCCATGGTGGCGAACGCGCGGGCGCGGGCCGCTCCGCGGAAGTACTTCTGGATGAGCCCGAAGGTCTGCGGGTTGAGCATCCCCGATCCGATGCCCTGCACCACCCGCGCGGCGTTGAGCATCTCGATGTTCTGGGCGAACCCGGCGATGACGGCCCCGGCGGTGAAGACGGCGACGCCGGCGAGGAAGATCCGCTTGCGGCCGGTCGCGTCCCCGAGTCGTCCCGACGGCACCAACAACAGGCCGAACGACAGCGCATAGCCCGAGACCACCCACTGCAGGCCGGTGGACCCGGCGTCGAGAGCGGGGCCGATCACGGGAAGCGCCACGTTGATCACCGACAGGGCGAGCAGCGCCATGAACAGCGGGACCATCAGGGTGGTGAGCACCCGTGCCGTGCTCACGGGCGGTTCGGCCGCGGGAGTCACAGGGTGGTCGGTCACCCGGGCGATGGTAGCCCTGGTTCGACCGGGGCCGGCCGGCTGGCGAGCAGCGGGCGTATTCGCGCGCGTTCAGGGGTCCCGCGCACAGGCCCCGCCTAAGTCCGATGTGTAGCCTCGGCGGACTGATGCACCCATCAACGTCAGGAGATCGAGTGCTGAAGAACACGAGGAGGCTGGTCGCGGTCGCTGCGGGAGCCGTGCTCGTCACCGCGGGCTGCGGTGCCCCGGGCGACGGCGACGACGCCGCGCGGGCCGAGCCGACCGCCGCGACCGGGCAGGCCGACCCGCAGACCGACCCCGCGCAGGACGGCGCGGGCCCGAACACCGACGACATCCCCGATCCGGTGGCCGAGGTCAACGGCACCGAGATCACCAAGGACGAGTTCGTCACCGTCTTCGAGGGCCAGTATCAGCAGATGGCCATGCGGGCGCAGATGACCGGCCAGCCGGTGGACGAGGACCAGCTCAGGGCGCAGACCCTCGAAGGGTTGGTCGGGAGCGAGCTGCTGCGGCAGGAGGCACTGGAACGCGGACTCGAGGTCTCGGACGCCGAGATCGACACCGCGCTCGCCGGATTCGCCGAGTCCAACCAGGCCAGCGAGGACGAGTTCTTCGCCGCGATGGGCGAGCAGGGGCTGGACCGCGACGACGTGATGGACCAGATCGAGAAGCAGCTCCTGGTGGAGAAGCTCATCGTCGACGAGTACGGCGAGTTCTCCGCCACGGACGAGGAGATCGAGGCCGCCTACCAGCAGTTGGCGCAGCAGCAGGCGATGTCGGGCGGCCAGGCGGGTGGTGGACTGCCCCCGCTCGAGCAGGTGCGCGACGAGGTCGAGGAGCAGTTGGTGGCAGAGCAGCAGGCGCAGGCCATGCAGATGCTCTCCGAGGAACTGCGCGAGGGTGCGGACGTGACCGAGCACCTCTAGCGGATCCGGCCGTGAGGCGCCGGGGTCCGTGGTGGAATCGGTTCCATGGGTGCACCGGGTGGGATCCTCGCAGCCGGCGCCGCGGCAGTCGGCGCGACCTCAGCAGCGGCGCGGACGGCGGCACGGACTGCGACGCTCGCGGCGGCAGTGACGAGCCTGTCCGTCCTGGGCGCCGCGCCGTCCACCGCCCAGTCGGCCGCACCGCCCGGGCTGGGCCCCGCCGGTACCTCCACGGTCCACGGGGACGTGGCGTCCACCGACACGATGCCCGGTCGCGGGCCGGGAGCGAACCCCGCCGTCGTGGGCGCCCTGACCGGGGCCACGTGTTCCACCGTCTTCGTCGGGACCGACGGCATGCCCGTCGCCCTGTGCACCTCGTACGTGGGACTCCATCCGCCGACCCCGCTCGCGCCGACGGTGAAGCTCTTCCACCCCGAGACCGCGGCGGTGCTGGCGGAGGTGCAGTTGGCCAAGGGCGCACTGCTCGGTGGGGTGTACGGCTACCTCGACGAGCGCGACCGGGTGGTGGTGGCCGACGGCAACCGCAGGCTCCTCGCCGTCGGGCACCATCGCGACCCGGACGGAACCTGGCGGATGTCGGTCGAGGTCCTGGCCGACCTCTCGGCGGGCGTCCCGGACGGGGACGCGGTGACCGGCCTGATCCCCGCCTTCGACGGACGGATCTGGTTCGCGACCTCCGACGGGGTGGTGGGAACCGTTCTCCCCGGCGACGACGACACCGTGCGCACCCTCGCCCTGCCGGCAGGGGAGAGGATCACCAACGGGCTGACCGTCCGGCCGGGTGGTGCGTCGGTGATCACGACCCGTGCGCTCTACGAGGTCGACGCGGCGCCCGACGGGAGCCCGCAGGTGCGGTGGCGGCACGGCTACGAGGTGGGCCCGGCACGCAAGCCCGGCCTGCTGGCTCACGGTTCCGGAACCACGCCCACCTACTTCGGCCCGGGTGACTCGCTGGTGGCGATCACCGATGACGCCGAGCATCCCGATCTGATCGTCCTGCGTCGCGGCGACGGTTCGGAGGTGTGCAGGATGCCGGCGTTCGCCACGTCACTCGCACCGGCCTCCGCCGCCCCGGACGGTGTGGTGATCGAGGGGCCGGCGGCCACGGAGAACTCGATCATCGCGGTCGGTGATGCGTTGGTGCTGGTCAACACGTACGGGTACGAGTACCCGCCGTTCGCCGTCGACGGCCCGGCCGTGCCCGCGTCCGCCCCGTACACGGGGGGAATGACCCGCATCGACGTGCGGAGCGACGGGGCCGGGGGAGTGGGGGGTGCCTGCTCACGGGCATGGACCTCACTCGCACGCACCGCCTCGTTGCCCAAGCTCACCACGGGTGACGGGCAGATTCACGCCCTGGCATACGGCCCCTCGGGGGTGCATCCCGCCCTGGATCAGGGGCTGGCGCAGAAGTTCGGTCTGGTAGACGTGACCTCGACGGATGTGGAGACCGGCGTGGAGGTGGCCCGTTCCTTCGTCGGCGTGGCCCCGCTGGACGAGCCGATGGAGCTCACCGGGACCATCGTCTCCCGCGGCGACGGGGCAGGAGTGATGTGGCAACCCACCCTCACCCGGATGCTCCGGATCGGGCCGACGACCGAGGGCTCGCGGTGACTCAGTCGGTGGGGCGGACCACGGCGACAGCGCACGGCGCGGTCTGGAGCAGGCGTCGACTGACCGATCCCAGCAACAGTCCGGCGAACCCGCCGTGCCCGCGTGACCCGGTCACCAGGAGTGCGGCCCCCGAGGCCTCGGTGGCGATGGTCGTGGCGGGTTCACCGACGACGAGGACCAGGTCGACGGGCACTCCCGGATGGCGGGCCTCATGTGGGGCGAGGGCGTCGGTGACGGCCTTCTCGTCCTCGGCGAGGACATCCTCCGCGAGCTGATCGAGGTCGAACAGCGACGCGCCCGGCAGGCGGGGGGCCTCGACGGAGTGGACGACACGCAGAGTGGTGCCACGGCGTTCGGCCTCGGCGAAGGCGAACGCCGCGGCCGGGTCCCCGGCCTCGGACCCGTCGGCGGCCAGCACCACCGGGCCGCTGTCGTGGCCCTCCGGCGTGCGCGGGGTGATCACGAGGACGGGGCACCTGGCGTGTTCGACCACCCCGGCCGAGGTGGATCCCATGGCGAAGTCCTCGCGGGCCGTCAGGCCGCGGCTGCCCACCACGATCGCCGAGGCGTACCCCGTGGTCTCGACGAGCGCGCCGACGGGACTGTCGGCCACGACGCGGTAGGTCGTGGGGACCTGTCCGACGAGGTCGGCCAGTTGGTCCCGCATGGCGCCCTCGACGTTCGCGCGGGCGGTCTCGTCGAAGGCGACGACCCGACCGACGGCGCGGTCGGCGGAGATCACCTCGAGAGTCGTGTGATGGTCACGTGCCCAGGTCGCGGCCCAGGAGACGGCCCGGCGGGCATCCCGCGACCCGTCGTAGCCGCACACGACCGGTCCGGTGGCGGTCTCCGTCATGGCGTCCTCCTGCGGGTTCGGCGTCGTGGATCAGCCTAGTCGGCGGGCGCGGGGGCGGAAACGAGAGTCGATGCCCGCCGATCGGCATCGTTACCAAAGCGGAACCAGTCCTTTTCTGGACTAGTTCCAATTAGTTGGCTACAGTGAACGCCATGACGACGGACGTGCAGGATCCGGGAGCGCAGCTCCGGTCGGCCGGGCTGAGGGTCACCTCTCCCCGGCTGGCGGTCCTCGCCGTCGTCGACAGTCGTCCCCACATCGCGGCGGAAGACGTCGCGGTACTGGTCCGGGAGCGGCTGGGCGCGGTCTCCACACAGACCGTCTACGACGCGCTGCGTGTGTGTACCGATGTCGGCCTCATGCGACGCATCGAACCGGCCGGTTCGCCGGCGCGGTACGAGCGTCGCACCGGGGACAACCATCACCACCTCGTGTGCCGGCAGTGTGGCCGGATCGAGGATGTCGAATGCGCGGTAGGGCACGCACCCTGCCTGCAGGCGGACCACGATCACGGCTTCCTGATCGACGAGGCCGAGGTCAACTACTGGGGCACATGTCCCGAATGTCAGGCGGGCGGCGCCCGTCTCGGTGAAGATTGAGACCTAGACCACACCGCCCATCACCCCACCACCTCGAGGAGTATCAGACGTGACCACGCATCCCGCCGACCGCGGCGTACGCGACTTCCAGCCCAACTCCGCCACCACCACCGACAGCGGACAGCCGGTTCCGAGCGATGAGTTCAGCGCCCGGCTCGGTGAGTTGGGTCCGCAGCCGATCCACGACTTCTACCTGATCGAGAAGCTCGCCCACTTCAACCGCGAGAACGTCCCGGAGCGGCTGCCGCACGCCAAGGGCTCCGGCGCCTTCGGCGAGTTCGTCACCACCGAGGACGTCTCGGACATCACCTGCGCCGGGCTGTTCCAGAAGGGCGTGACCACCCCGATGCTCGCCCGCTTCTCCACCGTCGCCGGCGAGAAGGGCAGCCCGGACACCTGGCGCGACCCGCGCGGTTTCGCGCTGAAGTTCTACACCGACGAGGGCAACTACGACATGGTCGGCAACAACACGCCGGTCTTCTTCGTCCGCGACGCCCTCAAGTTCCCGGACTTCATTCACTCGCAGCGCCGCAAGAACGCCTCCGGCCTGCGCAACCACGCCATGCAGTGGGACTTCTGGACCCTCAGCCCCGAGTCGACCCACCAGGTCACCTGGCTCATGGGCGACCGCGGCATCCCCGCCACCTGGCGCCACATGGACGGCTTCGGCTCGCACACCTACCAGTTCATCAACGCCGAAGGCGTGCGGCACTGGGTCAAGTTCCACTTCAAGACCAACCAGGGCATCGACTTCCTCACCCAGGCCGAGGCCGACAAGCTCGCCGGGGAGAACGCCGACTACCACCGCCAGGACCTCTACGAGTCCATCAGCAAGGGCGAGTTCCCGTCGTGGGACCTGCACGTCCAGGTGATGCCGGTCGACGAGGCGGCGACCTACCGCTTCAACCCGTTCGACCTCACCAAGGTCTGGTCGCAGAAGGACTACCCGCTGCGCAAGATCGGCACCATGACGCTGAACCGGAACCCGCAGAACCACCACGCCCAGATCGAGCAGGCCGCGTTCGCGCCGACCAACATCGTCAAGGGCATCGGCTTCTCGCCGGATAAGATGCTCCTCGGCCGCGTCTTCGCGTACCCGGACATCCAGCGCTACCGCATCGGCGCCAACTACCAGCAGATTCCGGTCAACCGTCCGCTCTCGCCGGTGAACTCCTACTCCAAGGAGGGCTCCATGCAGTACGAGTTCCCGCACCCGGCGCAGGCCGAGTACGCCCCCAACACCCTCGACGGCCCCGCCGCGGACAAGGCCCAGGCCTTCGACTTCGGTGACTGGGACACCAAGGGCTCCGAGATCTACCGTGGGGACGTCTCGCCGCACTCCGACGACACCGATCAGGCGCAGGCGACGACGCTCTACCGCGAGGTCCTCGACGACGCCGCCCGCGGTCGTCTGGCGGGCAACATCGCCGGCCACGTGAGCAAGATCGACCCGTCGGAGACCGAGCTCCTCGAGCGCGTCTACGCCTACTGGGCCGCTGTGGACCCCGGGCTGTGCGAGGCGGTCAAGGCCGGCGTCGAGTCCGGTCCGCGCGGCAACCACCGTCGCCAGGAGTGACGACGCCGTAGTCCGGCGAGGCCGGCACGGCTGGTGCGAAGGGCCCGATCCCGCGACCGGCGGGGTCGGGCCCTTCCCGTGCGTGGGGTCGCGCCACCGCCGGGACTGAACGGTCGCGCCACCGCCGGGCCCGGGTCGCTTGCGCGCCCGGAATGGACCATTGCGGCAGCGCAAGTCATCGACGAGCGGGCAGAGGCGGCGCGCAACCCAGCCGGGGCGGGCAGAGGCGGCGCGCAACCCGGCTGGGGTGGCCGGGGCGTCGCGCAACCCGGCTGGGGTGGCCGGGGCGGCCGGGGTCAGCCGCTGCGGACCACGGCGAGGGCGTCGTGGTCCGCGATCGCCCGACAGGCTCGCCGCATGAGCAGGGCGAACATCGCGTCGCCGCGCTCGGTGCGGGTGCCGTACATCCATCCGAAGATCCCGAGCACCGGGGTCTGGAGCAGCCCGTAGACGTAGTCGTCCCAGCAGGTCTCGAGGGAGTAGTCGTCCACCCCGAACCCGGTGAGTGCGCGGTGATAGTCGGCCACGATCCCCCGCTCGGCGGCCCGGCGGTCGGCGACATCCAGGCTGGAGCCGAGGAAGCCGCCGAGGTCGCGCCCGGGAAGCCCCACGGCGAGGGTCTGCCAGTCGCAGGCCAGGGACGGCCGCTGGCCGGAGGGGTCGATCAGCATGTTGTCGGCGCGGTAGTCGGCGTGGAGCAGGGCGTAGCGCTCGGACCGCCCGTTGGCCCAGTCGGCGATCAGCGGTGCGATCTCGGACAGGATCCGCTGCTCGTCGTGGTCGAGCCGATCCCCCAACTCGGAGAGGAACGCCTCCAGCGCCGGCCCGCCGAGCTCCTGCAGGGTCACGTTGTCCTCGACCGACGGGCAGGAGAGCCCGTCGATGCCGCGCAACTGCGGATCGCACCAGCGTGGTCCGTGCAGTCCGGCCAGGTTGATCGCGCAGTCGCGGGCGTCCTCGATCGTCAGCCCGGTGAGCTGGTCTCCCTGGACCAGCGGCGACACGTCGTCGAGCACGAGCGTGAAGTCGCCCTCCCGCTCCCCGAGGGCCGCGAACCGCGCCCGGGGGACCCGCACGGCGACGGTCGGCGCCAGGTCCCGGTAGAACAGCACCTCGCTCCGGTAGACGCCGTGCAGGAGCGGACGCATGCCCTCGTCGGGGTTGGGGAGCTTGACGAACAACGTGGGGGGCAGCCCGTCACCGTCCACGTGGACGACCACGCAGCAGCCGATCTGGCCGGTCCCCACGGCCTCGGTCCGCGCGGACCTGACCTCCGTGCCGAGCGCGGCGGTGAGCCACTGCGCCGTCACCTCCTGCGGTGTGCAGACCACGGAGGCGCTGGAATCGACACCGGTCATGACTGTGGGTCCTTCCGCAGGTGGAGTCGTCCGGGGTTGGGGGCGAGGTGGTCGAACCGGCGCGGATCACGCCGTCGGCGCCAGGCCGCCAGGACCGGGGCGAGCTCGTCGGGGGTGGCACCGTGCAGGACGACCGAGTCCGCACCGAGCGCGAGCTGCCCGTCGATGCGGTCCGCACAGTGGTCGGCGCTACCGACCGCCGCGCAGGCCAGCCACTCGTCGGGCAGGACCTCGCGGGCGTGGCGCAGGATGTCCAGGTCGTCGGTCGCGTCGAGCGCCCCGGAGTGCGCGGACAGACGCTCATCCGCGCGGAACCGCTCCAGGCCCGCCGGATCCCACCCGTTCACCCGGACCAGGACGTCGCCGTATCCGGTGAGGTAGGTGGCCAGGCGGCCGACGAGCTTGCGCAGGCGCGCGGTCTCGTCGAGCGAGTCCTCGATGGTGGCCATGACCGACCAGATGCGCACCTGCGCCGGATCCCGGCCCGCCCGCTCGGCGGCCTCGCGGACCAGCCGGACGGATCTGGCGACGGCCGCGTCGGACATGAAGGTGTGCAGGACCACGCCGTCGGCGATCCGACCGGCGAGCCGGAGCGAGTTGTCGCCCATGGCCATGAGCAGAATCGGGATGTCCTCGTCGAACGTCGAGTCCTGCACGAGGTAGGGGTAGCTGCCCGCCGGGCCGTCGTGGCCCACCACGGATCCGCCCCGCCACAGCGTGCGGTAGATGCCGATGGCGTCCTCGAGTTGTGCGGACGTGACATGCGGCAGTCCCATGATGTCGAACAGCAGCGGGATGCCGCGGCCCAGCCCGAACGCGTACCTGCCGCCGGACATCCTGTGCAGCGTGGTGGCCATCGTCGCGGTGACGAGCGGGTGCCGGGTGTTGTGGTTGGTCGCGGCGGTCCCCACTCCGATCCGGGTGGTCGCGGCGACCGCGGCACCCGCCATGACCGCCGCGTCCTTGAGGGCGAACCGTTCCGACAGGAGAATCGACCCGAGACCCAGCTCCTCCGCGCGGGCGGCCTCGACGATGAGGTCGGCCGGCGACGCGCTGTGGCCGGCCAGGCCGTAGCAGGCGAGCTCGGGCATGGGGGGCGGCGCGGTCTCAGCGATGGTCATGTGTGCCCTTCGGCGGGAGGGGGGCGACCCGGGAGAAAGTGACACGTGTCACGTTACCTCGCCACCGGGGGTCGTCCGGGTCAGCTCCCGAAGATCCGACCCAGGCGATGCTCGAGTCCGGCCCACGCGTGGGCCGCGTCGATGTCCTCGGCGAGCACGTGCAACTCCACCCAGTCCGAGCCCCCGCCCTCGCCCCTGCCCTCGTCCACCACCAGGGTGCCGGGCATGAGGTTGATCATCCACAGCGCCAGGCGGCGCCCGGCCGGGGTCCCGGACCGGATCGGGAGCCGCAGCGTGCGGGGGGAGATGGGCATGCGGGGGTCCAGCGCCCGCCGGGCCACGTCGGCGCCGCCGCGCAGGAGTTGGAGAAGGAACCACCCCGCCAACTGCGGTGCCGCCCACGGTCGCCGCCCGCGCCGGTCGCGCGCCGGCGGGATCCCCCGGAGGCTCAGAGCCGTCGCCACGACGGCCGCTGCCAGCCCGTAGTACCAGAACCGCGGGTCGCCCTCGGCGAGTATCCACCACAGGAGCAGCAGCGGCAGGAACCGGACGATCCCGGAACGGGCGTAGCGGATCACGAGGTCACCTCCGCGGCCACGAGGACGGTGGCCAGGCCCAGCAGGAGCAGACCACGCCCGGCGCGCGACCGCAGGAACGCCTCGGCCGTGTCGACCCCGCGGCCCGCCGCCCCGGCGGGGTGATGCGCGCTGAGGCGGGCGGCGGCGTGCTCGGTCACGCGACGGGGGCCCGCGGCCGCGGACCGTGCGAACGCCAGCGCCGAGCGGGCGAGCCGTTCCTCGGGGACGACCAGGTCACCGGGGGGAATCGTGCGGCCGTCGGGGTGGGCGGCCCACCCGGGCAGGATGTCCTTCGCGGACAGCCACCAGGCGAGCCCGCCGAGCGCGAGTCCCAGCAGGATCGGCCAGGTGGCGTCCCACAGGGTCACGGCGTCGAGGCCGGGGACCGTTCCGACGGGCAGCCAGAGGTCGGTGACGATCCAGGGCAGTGTGATCCCGCCGGCCACCAAGACCAGCCAGGCGGCGAGCTCGGCGTCCCCTCGCCGGCGGGTCTCCGGCTCCCCGTTGACGAGCAGCCACCCGAAGCGCAGGAGAAGAAGTGTCGACCCGGTCGCGATGAGCGGGAGGAGGGTGACGAGGTCCATCCCCAGGACGGTGGCCTCGCCGACGGCGGACTTGGCCGCGTACTTGCCCACCGAGCCTGAGCTGAACGGGGCCCCGGCGACCGCGAGCCCGGCACCGACCATCCCCGCCCCGACGATCCACCGTCTGACCCCCCGGGCGTGGTGCTTCCACACCGGGACGCCGAGGAACAGCGCTCCCTTGGCCAGGGCGTGGTGCACGGCGTAGGCGACGGCGGCCGGTGCGACCGCGGGCGCGAGTCCGGGTGCGGCCAGCGCGACCCCCACGAGCGCGGCGAGGAACCCCATCTGGCTGATGGTGGAGTAGGCCAGCACCACCTTGGGGTCCTTCTGGAGCTCGCCGGCCGGGACAGCGAGGAACGCTCCGCCCAGCGCGAGCAGGACCAGGGTCAGGCCCCATCCGGGGAGGGTGACCTCCCCGAGGGGGAGGAAACGCAGCCACCCCACGAGTCCGGCCTTGACCATCGCCCCGGACAGGACCGCGCTCGCGGCGGGTGGCGCCGCCGGGTGGGCGAGCGGGAGCCACACGTGCAGCGGCAGCGTCCCGGCCTTCACGCCGAACCCGATCAGCAGCAGGGCGACGATCACCCCGGTGTTCGTCGCGCCGGCCACGGCGGCCGGGGCGTCGGCGAGCCGGGTCCCGCCCGCGGCGGCCACCATGAGGATCGCGGCGAGGATGGCGGTCTCGCTCACCACGGTGAGCACCAGGTACACGCGCCCGGCCCGCATCGCCGACTCGGTCCGGTAGTGCACGACCAGCCCGTAGGCGGCGAAGCTCATCACCGCGTACCCGAGGTAGAAGGTGACCGCGTCGGCCGCGGTGAACACCGCGGTGGTGCCGGTGTGGCAGATCAGCAGGAACGCCACGAGGTCGCGGCTGCGGTCTGTGGCGGTCCACGCCACCGCGGCCAGGGCGGAGCCGTAGAGCAGCGCGGAGACCAACACCAGCGGCCGGGCGAGAGCGTCGAGTTCGAGGTGGGTGCCCACGAGCAGCCACGGCACGTCGAGCGGGAGGCCCCCGCCCGCCCCGGGGGCCACGGTGAGCAGGATCGCGGGCAGGCACGTGAGGGGGGCGAGGCGGATCAGCAGCATCGACAGACCACCCGGGACGCGGCGCGTGGCCAGGATCCCCAGTCCCGCGGCGACCAGGAGGGGGAGCAGGAAGGTCGCGGTCCACAGGGCGGTGATCACGGGAACACCCCCCTCGCGATGAAGGTGGCCATGGCCAGCGGGGCGTAGGGGGCGGCGGCGACGATCCCGACGGCCAGGGAGAGACCGGCGGTGATGACCGCGGGGGCGAGGAGGGCGGCCGGGGCCTCGAGCCTCCGGCGGCGCCGGCGATCGGGTACGCCCGGTGATCCCTCGTGCGACTCCTCGGCACGGCGGAACCACATGGCCACCACGGGGGGCAGGAAGTACGCGCTGTTGAGCACCGCGCTGGCCACCAGGACCCAGATCACCCACTGGTTCTCCGAGTCGAGCGCTCCGAGCCCCAGTTCCCACTTGGAGATGAATCCCGCGACCGGGGGCACACCGATCATGCCGAACGCGCCGACGGTGAACGCGGCGCACGTCCACGGCATGCGCCGGCCCAGTCCCGCGAGGGCCGAGACGGTCTTGATCCCCAGGACCTCGGCGAACAGCCCGGCGCAGAAGAACAGGGTGATCTTCATGAGTCCCTGGTGCACGAGGTGGGCCAACCCGCCGGCGGTGCCCACTGCGGTGACCAGGGTGATCCCCAGCGTGATGTAGGACACCTGGCTGACGGTCGAGTAGGCGAGCCGCTTCTTGAGGTCGTCCTGGAACAGCGCGCGTACCGAGCCGTAGAGCACGGTGAAAGAGGCCAGGACGAGCAGGGGCGTCAGGACCCCGAGAGCGGAAGCCACCGCCACGCCGTACACGTCGTCGATCACGCGCACCAGGCCGAACACGCCCGCCTTGACCACGGCCACCGCGTGGAGCAGGGCGCTGACGGGTGCGGGTGCGACCATCGCGCGGGGCAGCCAGCCGTGGAGGGGGAACAGCGCGGCCTTGACGCCCAGGCCGGCGACCATGAGGGCGAAGATCGCGACGGCCGTGGCCGGGGAGTCCGTCGCGAGCGCGCCCACCGCCTCGACCCCGCCCGGGGTGAACTCGACGTCGCCGACCAGCGCGGAGAGCCAGACGATCCCGGTGAGCAGGCTGAGGCCACCGCCGAGCGTGTACAGCATGTAGAGGCGACCGGAGCGTCGCGCGGCCGCGGTGCCGTTGTGCACCACCAGCGGATAGGTGACCAGCGTGAGCAGTTCGTAGAACAGCAGGAACGTCACGAGGTTCCCGGAGAAGGCGATCCCGACGGTGGCGGTCACGCACAGGGCGAAGAACCCGAAGAACCGGCTGCGGTGCGGGCGGTCCTCGAGGTAGCCGATGGCGTACACGGTGGTCAGCAGCCAGAGGAGGGACGACAGTCCGGCGAACAGCAGGGACAGGGGCTCGATGCGCAGGACGAAGTCGATCCCCGGCAGCAGCGCGGTCCGCCACTCCGGCCTGGCCCCGCCCACCACGACCGGCACCATCAGCGCGATGAGTCCCAGCTTGGCCACGGCGGCGCCGAGGTTGACGGTCGATCTCGAGCGGACTCCTCCCTCGGGGATGAGGAAGACGGCCACGGCGGTGAGGAGCGAGATCGCCAGCGGCGCCAGGACGAGCAGGCTGCCCGGCATGAGGTCCACGAGGTCCGTCATCGCGGGCCCCCCGGGGTCTGGCCGACGATCGCGAGCTCGGCGAGCGGGACGGCGGCGAAGGTCGCGCCGACGGTCACCAGGGCGAGCAGCAGCGGCAGTACGGTCACCACGCGCGGCAGGGTGGAGTGCGGGCGATCCGGTGCGGAGTCGATGCCGTCCTCGGCCGCGCCGGTCAGCAGGGCCTGGAGCGGGCGCAGCAGGTACCCGGCGGCGACGAGGGTGCCCGCCGCCACGACCGCCACGACCCACCAGGCCCGGACGTCGACGGCAGCGGACAGCAGCTGCCACTTGCCGGCGAAGCCGAGCGTCACGGGCAGCCCGGCCAGGCTGACCACGCTGATCCCGATGGCCATGGTCACCACCGGCAGCTCGGCGCCACGTCCGGTGAGGGAGTCGATCCGGTCGTTGCCGAGCTGCTCCTTGAAGATGCCCGCGGCCAGGAAGAGGGCCGATTTGGCGAGCCCGTGCGCCACGGCGAGGGTCACCACCGCCGTCAGGGCGGCCGTCGCGGGGATCTGCTGCCGGTCCGCCGCGGTGGCGAGCGGGAAGAAGAGGAACAGGTACCCGACCTGGGAGACGGTGGAGTACGCGACGAGCCGCTTGAACCCGGTGGCGCGCAGGGCGGCCAGGCCGGCCCACAGGATCGACCCGGCGGCCGCGACGCCGATCACCAGCGCCACCCCTGTGACGGGCCCGGTGACCTCGGTCCACACCCGGATGGCGACGACGAACGACGCCTTGACCACGAGGCCGGACAGGATCGGGCTCACCGCCGCCGGGGCCTGCCCGTGGGCCCCGGGCAGCCACCCGTGAAGCGGGAACACCGCCGATTTGAGTGCCATGCCCGCCACGGTCAGCGCCAGGACGGCCGTGAGGAGGGCGCCGTCGTCCGACCCGGCCAGACGCGCGCCCGCGAGCGCGAGGTCAAGTGTCCCGGTGGCGGAGTACACGAGCGTCAGTGCCAGGAGGAACAGCAGTGAGCCCGCGACCGCCACGATGAGGTAGCGGAAGGCCGCCCGCCAGGCGTCCGGCCCTCCCAGTGCGACCAGTAGCACTGCCGCGAGGCCGACGATCTCCAGGGCGACGTAGAGGTTGAACAGGTCGCCCGAGACGAAGACCGCCGCCAGGCCCGACCACGCGAGCAGCCACGTCGGCCAGAACCAGTCCCGGGACCCGGCGATCCCGGTCGACGGGGGGTGGACCGCCGCGTGGACCGACACGACGCCCCCGACCACCGCCGAGAGCAGCAGGAACGCCGCGCTGATCCCGTCCGCGCGCAGCGAGATGCCGAGCGGGGGTCGGTGTCCACCGAGGGACACCGCGAGCGGCCCGTGCGCGACGACCAGCGCCACCACCGCGATCCCCGTCGCGGCGGTGAGGATCGCCGCGATCAGCCCGATCACCCGCCGGGCGGCGGTGGGGACGACGACGACGAGGACCGCCGCCGCCAACGGGAGCAACACGGCGCCCGGCACCAGGGCCGCTGCGGCGGCGGGGGCGGTCACCGGTCCCGCCCCCCGCCGTCGACCACGTCGTCCACGTCGTCCGCGTCGTCCACGTCGACCACCTCGTCCTCGTCGAGCTCGTCGATGCGGCGCGCGAGCACCACCCCGAGCCCGGTGAACGCCACGGTGATCACGATCCCGGTGAGGGCGAGGGCGTGGGGGACGGGGTCGGGTTCGTCCGCCCGTCCGGCGACGGCCAGCAGGACGACCAGCGTGCCGGAGGCGGCCACGTTGAGGGCGACGAGCCTGCGGAAGCGGTCGGCGGCCAGCAGCATCACGACCAGCCCCAGCGCCACCAGGACGCAGCCGACGGTCGCGTACCACGCGAAGGAGGTCATCTAGCGCCGACCTCCTTCGATCCGGCCACCGCTGTCCCGGCCGTCCCCGATCCGCGAGGTGTCCCTACGCACCGCCAGGAAGATGAGGGTCAGACCCGCTCCGATGGACACGGTGAGCGCGGTCTCCACGCCGATCGTCGCGGCCGACTCCCACCCCGGGGGCATCGCCAACCAGTGGCCGGCCAGCAGCAGCCCCAGGCCCCCGGCGGCGAGGAACGCGGCGGGGCCGACCGCCACGAGCCACCGGCCGCGGTTGCCGTGCAGGATCCGGGGTGGGACCCCGGCCAGGGTCGCGAGGATCATCACACCCGCGACGGCCGCGCCGCCCTGGAACGCCCCGCCCGGGCGATAGGCGCCGGCGAACAGGAGCCAGGCCGCCAGGAGGAGCAGGACGGGTGAGGCCAGCCGGAGGAAGTCTGCGAGCGAGCGGTGGACGGGGCCGGTCACGGCCTCGCCGGCCCCGCTCCCGCCAGCCCACGGAACGCCGGGACGCGGTGTGCGCGGTGCGACGGCGGCCAGGGCGAACGCCCCCACCACGGCCACGAGGATCACCGCGACCTCGAGCAACGTGTCGTAGGCCCGGAAGTCCAGCAGGACCGCGGTGATGGGATGACCTGTGGCGGTGGCGTCCATGGCCTCGTCGACCCTGTCGTTGAGCGGGGGATGCCGTTCCGACCCGTCCGAGGCGAGGACCGCGCGCAGCAGCAGCGCGCAGAACCCGGCACCGATCAGGGCGCCGACGGTCCACACCGCGACTCCGGCGCGACCGATCCGCGGGGTCGGGCCCCGACGCCGGTCGGCCACGGCGTCCACGAGGAGGGCCCCGGTGACCCCGGTCCCGATGGCGGCCTCGGCGAGCGCGACGTCCGGCGCGCGGACTCCTGCCCACACGAGCGCGAGGAGTCCGCCGAGGAGGACGAACGAGACCAGAGCGGTGAGCCGGTCCCGCACCGAGAGGGCGACGGCGGCCGCGGCGAGGGCCGCGACGCCCACCACGATGTCGATCACGCCGGCACCGATCACGGGGCCGCCCCCCGGTCCGGCTCCGCGGCGAGCAGGGTCGCGGCCACGGCCGCGACGGTCATCCCGAGCACCCAGATGGTGGCGTACTTGGCGACCTCCCACCCGGATTCCGCCCGGAGTGACAGTGCGAGCATCACGAACCCCAGCCCGAGGGTGTCCGCCTTCGTGATGGCGTGGAGCCGGCTGCGCAGGTCCGGGAACCGGAGGAGCCCGACCGTCCCGGCGGTGAAGAACAGGCCCCCGAGGACGGCGGCGATGACCACCGCGACGTCGAGGACGGCGCCCGCACCACTCATCGCGGGCGGGCGGTGACCATCGTGACGGTGAGGACCAGCGCCAGCGCCACCAGGACGAGCGCTGCATCCCGCAGCGACGGCAGAGGGCCGATCACCGAGAGCACCGCCAGCGACGCCGCCCCGGTGGTGCCGGCCAGGACGACCCCGGTGACGCGGTCCCGCGGGGAGGGGCCGCGGACCACCCGGACGAGGCAGGCCAGGATGTTGAGCACCAGCACGATCACCAGGGCCTGCAGGACGACGGTCACCACGTCCACGGTGACGATCCCTCCGGCCTCGAAGCGGGACCGTCCACTACAACCCCAGGACGGAGCGGGCGATGAGGAAGTAGACGATCAACCCGATCGCGTCGACGAAGGTGGTGATGAACGGATTGGAGAACACCGCGGGGTCGGCCCTGACGGACTGCGCGAGCAGCGGCATGAGTCCGCCCACGGTGGCGGCGATGGTGCACAGCGCCAGCAGTGTCAGGCCTATGACAAGGCCGAAATCGAAACCGAAGATGAACCCGGCGGCGAGAAGCCCCACGCCGCCGAGGGCCAGGCCCAGGATGAACCCGGTCCGTACCTCCTGCACGAGCACCCGGAGGGCGTCGCGGGGTCTGACGTCTCCGAGTGCCAGCGCGCGCGTGACGGTCGTGGCCGCCTGGTTGCCGGTGTTGCCGCCGGTGCCGATGATGAGCGGCACGAAGAGCGACAGCGCCACCACCTGCTCCAGGGTGGTCTCGAACACCGCCAGCACCTGCACGGTGAGCGCGGCGCCCAGGGCGAGCACCAGCAGCCACACCACGCGGGAGCGGACGATGGAGCGGACGGGCGTGGAGAGGTACGGCCGGCGGAGGGGCTCGGCGCCACCCTGGCGGGCCGCGTCCTCGGTCTCGGCGTCCTCGAGGATCCGCAGCGCGTCGTCGACGGTGAGGATGCCCACGAGGCGGTCCTCCTCGTCGGTGATGGGCAGGACGATCACCCGCTCGTCCGCGCTGAGACGGGCGGCCTCCTCTTCGGAGGCCCGGGCGTGGATCGAGATGGCGTCGTTCATGAGGTCCCCGACGAGCTCGCGGGGATCCGCGCCCATCAGTGACCGGAGACCGACCACTCCGACGAGTCGGCGCCCCTGGTCCACGACGGGGATGGTGTAGATGGTCTCCACGTCGGCGAGCCGGTCGTGGACCCGGGCGAGCGCCTGCTCGGCCGTCATCTCCGGTCGTGCCGAGACGAACTCCGGCGTCATCCTGCGGCCGATGGAGCCGGCCGGGTAGCCGAGGATCTCGTTGGTGAGGGCCCGTTCCTCCGGAGGCAGGCCGCGGAGGAGGCGGGTGGCGACGAGGGCCGGGAGCTCGTCCATGAGCGCCACGCGGTCGTCGGGGTCGAGTTCCTCGAACAGGTGGGCGACCTGCTCCTCACGCAGTCCCCGGAGCAGATCCGACTGGACCGGCGCGTCGAGGGCCTCGAACACCACGAGCGCACGTCCCTTGGGCAGCAGGCGGAACGCGACGGCCAGGTCCCTGTCGGTGCTGCGCTCGAACATGTCCACCACGACCTGGTCGGGTAGCGAGGCCATGAGCTGCGACGCGGCTCTCAGGTCGCCGCGTGAGCGCAGCCTGGTCAGGCGCCGCGTCGCCTCGTCGAGACTCATCTCGCCGTAGGAGGTGTCGTCCTCGTCGGACGCGTCGATGAGCGCGAACCCGGTGGCGTCGGTCGGTGGTGCCGCGGGATCGTCCGAGAGTTCGCGTGGCTCAGTCATCGCGTGTCACCTCCGTGGAGTCGGTCGGGGGCCCGGTCGTGAACTCGATCTGCGAGTAGCGGGTCGCGGTGGTGGGCGCGGCCCCGGAGAGGAACCCGGCGCGCGCGATGTACATCGCGCCGATCGCCGAGGAGGCGAACTGGAGGATGGCGGCCACGGCCACCTTGGGCGCGGCCTCCCAGGTGGGGTGCAGCAGGAAGGCTCCGGCGATCACGAACACCAGGCCGAGTCCGGCGGCCGCGCCGATCGCCGACGAACGGACGTAGAGATCGGGGAATCGCAGGAGACCGATGGCGCCGCCGAGGAACACCACCGCGCCGACGAGGACGGAGACCGATCCCAGGACGGTCGCCACCAGTTCCCAGCTCATCGTCTACCTCCGGACATGAGTCGGGCCAGTGAGAGGGCGGAGACCAGGCCCACCAGCGTCGCGACCAGGACGAGGTCGTAGACGAAGGGGCTGTCCACTCTCACGCCGACCAGGGCGAGAAGGGCGATGAACGCGAAGAAGAGTAGGTCCGCCGCGATGGCGCGGTCCCCGGCGTGGGGGCCGCGGATCATACGGTAGGAGGACAGGACCGCCGCGATGGCGACCAGGACGATGGCGATGTCGACGACGATCATCGGGTCAACCCCTCTCGACGGATCGCCCGCAGCATGTGGTTCTCCAAGTCGTGTAGCGAGGCGGTCAGGTCGTCGGGATCCGGGAAGTACATGCCGTGGACCACGATCTCCCAGTCCTCACCCTCCCCGGGGTGATGCGCACCCAGGGTCAGCGTTCCCGGCGTCAGGGTGATGAGGGAGGACAGCATCGTCACCTCGAGTTCGCTGCGGCACCTGGTGGGGAACCGCACGAAGCCCGGGGTGATCGAGGCGTGGGGCAGGAAGGCGTCGCGGACGACCTTCGCGCTGGTGGTGGTCTGTTGCCAGAAGAACCAGAGCAGGAACCACGCGATTCTCAGTGGCCAGGTCAGGGTGGAGGTCATCCGAGCACCGCCTGGATGTAGGTGGTCGGATCGTAGAGGTTGGCCGCGGCGGTCCCGGACAGCTCGAGCAGGAGCTGACCCCCCAGGCCCAGCGCCAGCGTCACCACGGACAACGCCAGCGCGGGCGCCGCCAGTGCCAGGCCGATCCGGCGGCCCGGGGGCACCATGTCCGGGTCGGGCGAGCCGGCCTCCGCGGTGTCCGCGACAGAGGCGGTCTCAGTGACGGTGTCAGTGGCGGTGGCGGTGGCGGTGGTCGAGGCGGGAGCCATCGTGTCGGTCGGCGTGGCGCCCGCTGCGGCGCCGGTGATCTCGACCCCGTCGCGGTGCCGCCCGTCGACGTCCCTGCCGTCGGGGATGCCCGTCGCCTCCGAGTGCGCCGGGTCCAGACCCTCCGGGAGTGTGCGGGAGTCGGTGGGCGTGGGTTCGCCCAAGAAGATCCCGGTCCAGATCTTGAGCATCGACAGCAGGGTCAGGATGCTCACCACCACCGCGACGGCCGCGGCGGCGATCTGGCCGGCGTCCAGGGCCGCGATGATGAGGCTGAGCTTGGCGACGAAACCGGAGAAGGGCGGGATCCCGGCCAGCGACATCGCGGAGGCGAAGAAGGCGACCGCGACGAGGGGTTCGGTCTTGGCCAGTCCCGAGAGCTGCCCCAGCCGCCGGGGACCGTAGCGCACCTCGATCGCGCCGATCGCCAGGAACAACGCGGCCTTGACGATCATGTGGTGCAGCAGATAGAAGATGCCGGCGGTCAGGCCGATGGGGCCGAACAGCGCGACTCCCAGGAGGATATAGCCGATCTGGCTGACCATGTGGAACGCGAGGATCGAGCGGGGCGCGGCCTCGCCCACCGCGCCGAGCACGCCGATGAGCATGGTCGCGGAGAACACGACGACCCCCACCCACAGATAGCGCGAGTCGCCGTCGAAGATCACCGCGTAGATGCGGTAGATCGCGTAGATCGCGATCTTGGTGTGCAGGCCCGAGAACATCGCGGTCACCGCGGGGGACATCTTGGGGTACGCGCGCGCCAGCCACCCGTGCACGGGGACCACCGCGGCCTTGATCGCGAGAGCGAAGAGCACCAGGGCGGTGGCCACGGCCACGGCCGTGTCCTCCGAGGCGGCCCCGTGGAGCTGGGCGATGTTGACGGTCCCCGTCACCCCGTAGATCAGCGCGACCCCGATCAACAAGATGGTCGAGGCGAGGAGGTTGACCGAGATGTAGAGGCGCGAGGCCGCGACGCCGACCACGCTCGCACGCCCGGACCGGGTGATCATCATGAGCCCGTAGGAGGGCAGGAGCATGACCTCGACAAAGACGAAGAAGTTGAACAGATCCCCGGTGAGCAGGGCGCCGTTCACGCCGGCGGTGACCAGGAGGACCAGCGGTGGGTAGAACCTCTTGTACGCCTCCCCGGCCGCGACTGCGAAGGCGGCACACGTGAGCGTCAACAGGCTCGTGACCGTGAGCATGAGCGCGGAGAACATGTCGAGCACGAACGGGATGGACACCCCGGGCGCCCACAGGGCGACCTGGTGCACCACGACCGAGCCGTCCGACACCCACGGCACGGTGGCCACGGCCGCGGCCAACTGCGTCCCGAGCACCGCGAACAGCACGGTGAGGATCAGCCGTGTCCTCGAGGCGACCGCGACGAGCACTCCCGCCGTCAGCAGCGGGACGGCGACGAACAGCGTGAGGGCGGACTCCAGCGTCATCGGTGGACCCCTTCCGCGTCGTGGGTCGACGGCTCATCGGGCTCCGGGTCCTCCGGGTGGGCGCCGCCCGGGGTCTCGGGGAGGAGGTCCAGGGGGTCGAGGTCGCCGATGTCGGTGTCGTCGTCGTCACCGCCGATCACCGCCAGCACGAGCAGGTAGATCGTGATGGCGAACGCGATGACGATGGCCGTGAGGACGAACGCCTGCGGCAGACCGTCGGAGGTCAGCGCCGGGTCCGGGTCGGACACCAGCGGGGCCTCGCGGCGCGACGCACCGCCGGCCGCCATGAGCGTGAGGTGCGCCGCGTGGCTGAGCAGGATGAAGCCCAGGATCACCCGGACCATCCCGCGCTGCAGGACGAGGAACACGAAGCCGGCCATCAGGACGCCGACGGAGATCGCGAGGGTCATGCCTGTACCTCCCGGTTGTCGGTGACGTCGATGACCCGGTCCGCGTCCTCGGTGGCGGCCGGGGCGGTGGCCTCCGCACCCGGCCCGGTGGGCGGTGGCGGCGGCACGGCGGGTTCATCGCTCCGGTCGTCCCCGCCGAGCTTGTCGATCGCGGCCATGATCACACCGAGCACGGCCAGGTAGACGCCCACGTCGAAGATCAGCGCGGTGGTCAGGTGTACGTCGCCGAGGTAGGCGTGCAGCGGGAGCAGGAACGAGCCGTCGACGAAGCCCGCCAGGCCCGTGACGACGCCGATGATGACGCCCGCCGCGATGACCGCGACGTACGGCACACGGATCCGCGCCGCCTTGTCGCTCGGTGCCCGCAGGTAGTAGATCGCGATCCCGGCCCCGCCGATGAGCGCCGAGTTGAACCCTCCACCGGGGGCGTTGTGGCCGCGGACGAGGAAGTAGAGCGACAGCAGCACGATCAGGGGGCCGAGGATGCGGGCGAACGTGCGCAGGAAGACGCCGTTGTCCTGCGCGGACAGCAGGGGCGAATCCGCGTGGACGGCGAGCGGGACGTCGCGGCGGGGCAGGGCGCGTCTGGCGTGCAGTGCGAGGATCACCGCGAGCCCGGCGACCCCGAGCACGGTGAGTTCGCCGAGGGTGTCCAGGGCTCGGTAGTCGACCAGGACGGTGTTGACCACGTTGATACCGCCGGTGTCCTGTTCGGCGTTGTCGAGGAAGTACCGGCCGACGTCGGAGAGTTCCCGGCGACCGGTCATGGCCCACACCGCCGCACCCGAGGCGAGGCCGACCACGATCGCGACCGCCGCGCTGACGAGCGTGCGCGAGCGGGAGACCGTGTGGAAGGCGCGGGGCAGACGCTGGAGGACCAGGACGATGACGACGACGGTGAGGACCTCGACGAGGAGCTGGGTCAGGGCCACGTCGACGGCGCCCAGGGTGAAGAACCACAGCGCCATGGCGAAGCCGACGATCCCGACGTTCGCGACGGCACCGAGACGGGAGCGGGAGATGACCATCGCCGCGGTGCCGACCACGAGCAGGACCACCACGATCCAGTCCTCCGCGCGGACAGGTGAGCCCACCTCGGGCTCGGGGCGGACCGCCACGACCCCGACGGCCGCCAGGGCCACCAGCACCAGCAGGACCGCCCAGACGTGCCGGGAGATCCGGTCCGTCCGGGTGACGTCGCCCACGCGCGCCCCGCCCGCGATGGCCCAGCGGCGCAGCGCGTCGACCGTCGCCACACCCGTGATGGGGGCGAGTTCACGGTCGAGGAAGCGGTCGACCGGGTGGCGCACCACGACCAGCACGATCCCCAGCGTGATCACGATCATCGACATGAACAGCTCGGGCGCGAACCCGTGCCAGAGACCGAAGTCGGCCTCGTAGCCCTCACCGATCGACGCGCGTGCGGCGGCCGCGACCGCCGGCTCGAGCAGGAATCCGGTGAGCCCGAGCACCAGCCCCAGCACCGCGGGGAGGGCGGCGGGGAGGAAGAACGAGGCGCGCGGGGCCTCGATGGTCTCCGGGGTGCTGTGCACCGGTTCGGGCCCGGGACCCGCCGGCGGGCCGTGGGTGACGAACCCGCCGAGCAGGAAGCGCGCGGAGTAGGCGAAGGTGAACGTGGCGGCGAACACCGCCAGCGCGCCGAGCGCGGGACCGGCCCACGCGCCCCCCGGCGCGTCGAGCATGGACTTGAACATCCACTCCTTGGACACGAAGCCCAACAGAGGGGGCAGCCCCGCCATCGATGCCGCGGCCAGCCCCACACCGATCGCGGTGCCGGGCATGATGCGGTACAGCCGCGGGAGGCCGCTCATGGCGCGGGTGCCGGTCTGGTGGTCGACCACGCCCACGAACATGAACAGGGACGACTTGAACAGCGCGTGGGCGATGGTGTGGATGATCGCGGCGACCATGGCGGCCGGGGTGCCCACGCCGATCGTCGCCACCAGGAAGCCCAGCTGGCTGATCGTGGAGTAGGCGAGCAGTTCCTTGAGGTCGTCGCGCTGCATGGCGAACACGGCGCCGAGGACCGCGGTGGTCATACCGCAGGTGATGAGCAGCAGATTCCACACCGGGACGTCGTGCAGCGCCTCGGAGAACCGCAGCAGCAGGTAGATGCCGGCCTTGACCATGGCGGCGGCGTGCAGATACGCGCTGACCGGGGTCGCCGCGACCATCGCGTCGGGCAACCACGCCTGGAACGGGAACTGGGCGGACTTGGTGAACGCGGCCATGGCGATGAGCACCGCGATGACGGCCGCGAAGGCGGGGTCGGCGGACCACACCGGGTCGACCAGGATCTCCGACAGGACCGTGGTACCGGTGCGGACCACCATGAGCGCCGCGGCGGTGAGCAGACAGAGCCCGCCGGCGACGGTGACGAGCAACGTCCGCACGGCGGGTTGCGTGCCCTTGGGGCCCGCGAGCGTGATGAGGAAGAACGAGCAGAGGGTCGTGAATTCCCATGCGACGAAGAGCACCACCACGTCGTCCGCCAGGACGAGCCCGAGCATGGACGCGGCGAACAGCGTCATCAGGCCGTAGTACCCACCGTGGCCCGAGCCGCGTCCGAGGTACCGGGACGAGTAGGCCATCACCACGGCCCCGATCCCGAGGACGATCATGGTGAACACGCGGGCCAGCGGATCGAGGGACAGACGGAGTTCGACACCGAGTGCGGGCATCCACTCGACCGACGCGACGGTGTCGACGGGGATGGCGAACCAGATGTACAGGGCGAGGCCGCCGAGCATGGCGGCGAGCGGCCACCCCGCGTCCCGCCCCATCGTGCGGGCCAGCAACGGTGAGATCGCCGCGATGCCGAAGGCCACTGCGAGGGCGAGGGTCAAGGTCACGTGCCGTTGGCTCCGGTGGTGGTCGGGGTGGGCGTCGGAACAGACCCGTGGGAACCGAGCCCGCCGACCCAGGTTAACACTCCCGATCGGGACGGATTCGAGCAGGATTCAGGGGCATGCCGAATGACCTGCGGGAACGGGTGCTCTACATCACTACCATCCACGGCATGCCCCCCACCCCCATCCCCAGTGCAGCCGACAGGACGGACGACCCGGCGGATGAGCCCGCGGACGGCCGGACCGACGACCGGACCGACGACCGGGAGCGTGACCCGGCGGGTGAGCCGGTCGCCGCGACCCCGGACGCACCGGGGCCCGGCCGGCGGGCACTCGCGCTGGTGGTGCTGGTCCTCCCGTTGGTCCTGGCCGCACTGTGGGCGGCCGTCGGTCCGTCCCCGACCGAGGACCCGGACCGCGCCGGTACGGGTGGGCCCCTGCAGTCCGCACTCGCCGACGCCTCGGCCCAGTCCACCTTCACCAGAGCAGGGGCGGAGCAGCTCCGGGACGGGTCGGCCGAGCTGGCGGACGGGGCCGAGCAGATGCGAGCGGGGGGCGCCGAACTCGCGGGCGGGATGGACCAACTCCAGTCGGCCATCGGTCAGGCGGGCAGTGGTGCGACCGAGGTCGCCGGCGGTGTGAGGGAGGTCGTCGGGGCGGTCCGCGGGGTGGCGGTGATCCAGGGGCAGGTCTCGACGGCCATCGAGGACGCACTGGGGCGCCTGCAGGGCGACGCCCCCGAGGTGGTCCGCGCCAGGGAGGCACTCATCGGCCTGCGCCAGCAGATCGCCACCCAGGGGATGGGACAGGGCACCCTCGACGGACTCGACGCGTTGGAGGGCGGGGCCGACGAGCTGGCCCGCCAGCTCTCGGCCCCGGGCGCGCCCCTGCGTGACGGGGTGTTCCAGGTGACCCGCGGTTCCCACGAGTTGCGGGACGGCGCCGCGGAACTGGCCGCCGGGACCGTGGAACTCCGCGACGGCGCCGCCGGGGTCGCCGGATCCGCGGAACGGACCGACGCGGCGGTCAGCAGGGCCGGACGGGCGCTGGCGGCGGAACGCGGGGACGCCGGGGTGGCCGCCGCCGAGGCCGCCGACGCCACCCAGCGCCGCACCTCGGCAGGGATCCTCGCCCTCGCCGCGGCGGCGGTGCTGGGGGCGCTACTCGTGCAGCTGGTCCGCCGGCCCGGCTCCGGCCTCGCCGAACCGGTCCTCGCCCTGGCGGTCCTGTCCGCGGGCCTGTCCGCGTGGGCTCTCGCCACCGCCGACGCGCCGACGGTCGCGACAGCGGCGGCCGTCGTGGGACTGATCGTCCTCGTCGTCGTCGCCTCGTCGACCCTCTGGCACGCACTGACGGTCGTGCTCGGGCGGTGGCCCGGCCGAGTGGCGGGTCTGCTCGTGGCGGCCACCTCGATCGGGGTCGCCTGGTGGGTGTGGGTGTCCGGGGGTGCCCCGGCCGCCGCGCTCACGGCGGTGTCGGGCACCCCCACCGGTCAGGCCACCGCAGCCCTCGACGCGGTCCTGCTGGGTGGCTCGCCGACGGTGGCGTGGACCGGTGCCGCGGTGCTGGCCGCGGTGGCCCTGTGTGCCGGTGTGGCGTCCGGGATCTGCGGCCGGCGGCCCGTCAGTCGCGCTCGCCGGCTCCCGATGTGGTCTCGAGCGGGGCGTCCACCCCGCCGTCGGTGAGCATCGGGACGTCGAAGACGAACTCGGGGATCGCGAACGCGTCCACCAGGGTCCGCGCCTTGCCCGCGAGCTTGGTGCACAGGCGGTTGCGGGCGGCGGTCGCGGCCTTGGTGCGCTCGGTCGTCAGACGGTTGTGCTCGAGGAACCAGCCCTTGTCGCGGTCCACGATGTCCAGGACGTACAGATCGCACAGCGTCCCCAGGACCTCCTTGGCCTGCGGGTCCTCGCAGGCGTCCACGGCCTCGGCGAAGCGGGCGAACACCCAGCTGTCCATGTGGGCGCGTCCGGCCTGCAGCATGTGATCCTGCGCCGAGTTGAACACCTTGAACGCCGCCGAACCGTCCTCCCCCTGGGCCTTGCGCAGGCGGCGTGCGACGGTCTCCAACAGATGCTCCTCCCGGTCGACCAGCAGCTCCAGCTGGTTGGCGCGGTCGAGCAGGTCGGTGTTCTCCCGGTCCGTCACCGTGTCGATGAGCTTCTGCCACAGCGTCGACGCACGCGCCTTCTCCTGCACCACGTCCACCGCGGTGGTGAGCGCGAAGGCCACGGTCTCGCGCTGGTCCATGTCCCCGAACTCCGCGGCGTAGGCGCCGAGCAGCTCCTTGGCCACCAACTGCGTGAGCACCACGTTGTCGCCCTCGAACGTGGAGAAGACGTCGCAGTCCTTGCGCATCTCGGTGAGCAGGTTCTCGGACATGTACCCGGCACCGCCGCACGCGAGGCGGGCCTCGATGATGGTGTCGTTGGCGAACCCCGTCACCGTGGCCTTGATGCCCGCGGCGTGGGACTCCATCTCACGCCGACGTTCGGCGTCGAACGCATCCGGGTTCTTCTCGAAGTCGTGCAGGTCGGCGACGATCGCGTTCTGGGCGCACGCGTAGGCGTACGCGCGGGCGATCCGTGGCATCAGGCGCCGCTGGTGCTCGCGGTACTCCAGCAGCGGGATCCCCTTGCCCGTCTCGGGGTGGTCGAACTGGCGGCGGATCAGCGAGTACCGCACCGCCAGGGCCAGCGCGGTCCGGGCGGTGGCACCGGCGGCCGCACCCACCGACACGCGGCCGCGGATCAGCGTTCCGAGCATCGTGAAGAAGCGGGCACCGACCGAATCGATGGGCGACGAGTACCGACCCTCGGCGTCCACGGCGCCGAACCGGTCGAGGAGCGCCTCGCGGGGCACCCGGACGTGGTCGAACATGATCTTGCCGTTGTCCACGCCCAGCAGGCCGCCCTTGTGGCCGTGGTCGGTGGTGGTGACGCCCGGCAGGTCGTTCCCGTCCTCGTCCCGGATCGGCACCAGCAGGCAGTGGACCCCGTGGTGAACCTCCTCACCCTCCTCGTCATGCGTGATGAGCTGGGCGAAGACGGCGGCCATGGAACCGTCACGGGCGGCGTTCCCGATGTACCACTTCTCCGAGCTCGGAGTGGGGGAGTGGACGACGAACTCGCCCGTCTCGCGGTCGAAGGTCGCGGTGGTCTCGAGGTTCTGCACGTCCGAACCGCCACCGAGCTCGGTCATGGCGAAGCACCCCATCAGGTCCAGCGACATGACGTCCGGCAGGTACGTGGAGCGGGTCTCGGCGTTCCCGAGGTTCGCGATGGCCCCGCCGAACAGGCCCCACTGCACGCCGGCCTTGACCATGAGCGACAGGTCGAGGTGACCGAGCATCTCGAAGGAGGTCAGCGCCCCGCCGGTGTCACCCGTTCCGCCGTCCTCGGTGCGGAACCCCAACCCGGGCAGACCCGAGTCGGCGAGGAGCCTCATCTGCTCGAGCACCCGCGCCCTGTGCTCCTCCATCGTCGCCCCGATCGGGTTGAGCATGTCGGGGGTCATGGCCTCTCGCGTCATCCGGCGCGCGTCCGCCCAGCGACCGTCCAGAACCTTCTGGAGTCCTGCGGCGAGGGCGGGGTCCCCCTGGCCGGTCGTGGTGATGCGGCCGTAGTGGGGGTGCCCCGCGCTGGCCGGCTGGGGGGCCGCCGCGCCGGGGGCCGCGGCGTTCTGGACGTCGGTCTCGGAGGTCATGACACAACTCTACGGATCTGTTACGCCGACGTGCACCGGAAGCGCGGTCGTCGCAACCCGGTTGTCCGCGGGTCCTGGTCCGCCGCGGCCTCACAAATGACCGAGGTCCCGGACCGTGAACGGCCCGGGACCTCGCATTGTCGGGGTGGCGGGATTCGAACCCACGACCTCTTCGTCCCGAACGAAGCGCGCTACCAAGCTGCGCCACACCCCGCTGACAACGAGGGATACTCTAGCGCCCCGCCGGATGAATCGCGAAACCGGGGTGAATCGCGAAACCGGGTCAGGCCGGCAGCGGGATCCGTTCACGCAACGGCGTCTCGGGGACCGAGGCCTCGTCGCCGCCACCGCCGGGCCCGGCGACCAGCTCGAGCAGCGTCGCCTCGGGCCTGCAGAACGTCCGGACCGGCACGTACGGCGAGGTGCCGAGCCCTGCGGAGACGTGTAGGACCAGGTTCCGGCCCCAGGCGGACAGTCCCTGGGCGCGCGAGCGGTCGATGCCGCAGTTCGTGACGATCGCCCCCGTGGGCAGGCAGAGCTGCCCGCCGTGGGTGTGGCCCGCCACCGCGAGGTCGTACCCGTCGGCGTCGAAGCGGTCGAGCACCCGGGGCTCGGGGGAGTGGACCAGGCCGATCCGCAGGTCGAACGCCGGGCCGGCGGGTCCCTCGATCTCGCTGTAGCGGTCGCGGCCGATGTGCGGGTCGTCGACCCCCGCCACCAGGACGCGACGACCGTCCACGGCGATCTCCGCGCGCCGATGGGTGGCGTCGATCCATCCACGCTCGGAGAACGCGGCCTTGAGGTCCCGCCACGGCAGCGGGACGGAGGAGTGCTTCTTCCGTCCCACGCCGAGGTACGACAGGGGGTTCTTGGGTACCGGCGCGTAGTAGTCGTTGGACCCGAACACGAACGCCCCGGGCCGGCCCAGCAGAGGGCCGAGCGCCTGCACGACGGCCGGCACCGCGCGCACGTCCGAGAGGTTGTCCCCGGTGTTGAGGACCAGATCCGGCTCCAACCGGGCCAGGGCCGCGAGGAAGTCCTGTTTCCGCTTCTGGCCGGGCATCATGTGCAGGTCCGAGATGTGCAGGATCTTCAGCGGCTCCGAGCCCGGCGCGAGCAGTGGGAGGGAATGACGACGGACGGTGAACGCGTTGCGCTCCCATCCCGACGCGTAGACCGTGCCCGCCACCACCGCACCGGCGAGGACGGCCGCCGCGCGCGCGGAGGGGGTCGACGGGGTGCTCCGGGTCCGACGGGAGGGGCGCTGCATCCCACCATCGTACCGGCGGCGCCCGCGTGAAGGCTCCGCCCCGGCGGGGGTTACCTCGGCGGGGAGATGGTGATGGGCGCCAGGCCGGGGACGTTCAGCACGACGGGCTCGTCGCCGATCGCGGCCCCCGGGCCCGACGCCTCCTGGCCGTCGGTGTTCCGGGCCGCGGCCCGGCCGCCGCCCCCCGAGCCGTCGGAGACGCGGAGGGTGACCTGGGATCCGGGGATCCCGGTCCCGCCGTCGAGACCCACGACGGTCCCGTAGGTGCGTCCGGTGCCTGAGACGAACTGGGTGTTGACGATGAATCCGGCGCCGGTGAGCAGCGAGGTCGCCGCCGACTGGCTCATCCCCTCGACATCGGGCAGCGCCGCGCCGCTGGTTCCGGCCTGGTAGGCGGGATCCGGTGCGGGCAGCTGGACCGGGCCGTAGATCTGGGCGATCGGGGTGAACGCGGAGAACCAGGTGTTGGCAGGCTCGAGACCGCCGAAGAGGTTGCCGTACGCGCACTGGCGCAGGGGGCTGGTGCACAGCTCGCTCGTGGTGGTGCCGTCGTTGAAGGCGTAGACGGCCGCCGAGTAGTTGTTGGTGTACCCGAGGAACGCCGAGGAACGGTTGGCCTCCGTGGTTCCGGTCTTGCCCGACATGGGCAGGCCCCATCCGGCGGCCCCCGCCGCGCCCGCGGCGGTGCCGGCTCCCACGTGGTCCTTGGACAGGGCCACCGAGAGGGTGTTCGCCAACCCGGGCTCGACCACCTGCTCGCAGCTCGGTTCGTTCAGTTCGACCGGCGCCCCGGTGCGGTCGGTGATCGACTCGATGGGGCTCGGCGGACACCAGGTTCCCCCGGAGGCCAGGGTGGCCCCGACGTTGGACAACTCCAGGGCGTTGACCGCCGTGGGTCCGAGGGTGAACGATCCCAGGTTGTTCTTCTTGATGAACCCGGCGATCGAGTCGCCGTCCGCCGCGGTGCCCTTGCGGTCGTACGACCGCATCCCGAGACGCACCGCCATGTCCACGGTGGGAGCGACCCCGACGTCCTTGATGAGGTTGACGAAGGTCGTGTTGGGCGACTGGGCCAGCGCGTCCGCCACGGACCAGTGACCCCGGGTACGACCCGGCGTTCTCCACGCAGTACTGGCCGGGCGGGCATCCGGGGGCGCCGCCGGCGCCCAGGCCGGAGACCTGCACGCGGCGCGGAACCGACAACGTGGTGTTGGTGCCCATCCCCTTCTCCATGGCCGCGGCCACCGTGAAGACCTTGAACACCGAGCCGCCGCCGTCGCCGACCAGAGAGAACGGCTGGGGCTGGACCGTCTGGCTGTCACCCAGTTCGAGGCCGTACCGGCGGCTGGAGGCGATCGCCGCGACCTTGTGGGAATCCCGGCCCGGACGCACGACGCTCATGACCTGCGCCACGCCCTGGCCCGTCGGGTTGCCGTAGGTGTTGAGCGACCGCTGGACCGAGTCGTGGACGGTCGGGTCGAGCGTGGTGCGGATGGTGTACCCGCCCTCCTGGACCATCTCGCGGCTCAGACCGTTCTGGTCCAGGTAGTCCAGTACGTAGTCGCAGAAGAACCCTCGGTCGCCGGCGGTGATGCAGCCACGGGGTAACGAGTTGGGGCGTTCCAGCACGCCGAGGGGCTCGGCCGCGAAGGCCGCGCCTTCCGCCGGCGTGATCGCGCCGGTCTGGACCATGGTGTCGATGACGGTGTCGCGACGGTCCTTGGTGTCCTCGGGGTGGGCGTAGGGGTTGAACATGCTGGTGGACTGGATCATCCCGGCGAGCATGGCCGACTGCGGCACGGTCAGCTCGGAGGCGTCGACCCCGAAATACGTCTGGGCCGCGGTCTGGACGCCGAAGGCGCCGTTGCCGAAGGAGATCAGGTTGAGGTACTTGCTGAGGATGTCGTCCTTGCTCATCTCGGCGTCCAGCGTGAGCGCCATCCGGATCTCTTTGATCTTGCGCGCCGGGGTGGTCTCCACGGCGGCTCGCCGTTCCGCGTCGTTCTCCGCTGAGACGAGGAACTGGTAGTTCTTGACCAGCTGTTGATCGATGGTCGAGGCGCCCTGCTGGACGTCGCCGGACGTGGCGTTGGTGAGCGCCGCGCGGATCGTGCCCCGCCAGTCCACACCGTTGTGGTCGGCGAACCGGCGGTCCTCGATCGCGATGATCGCCAGCTTCATGTTCTGCGAGATCTGATCGCTCGGGACCACCACGCGCTGCTGGTCGTACAACCAGGCGATCGGTGTGCCCTCGGAGTCGGTGACCGTCGAGATGGACGGGAGATCGCCCTTGATCAGGTCCGCCGAGGTCCCGGACAGGGAATCCGCCATCTTGTTGGAGGCCAGCCCCGCCGCCCCGGCTATCGGGAACAATGATCCGGCCGCGACCACCCCGGCCGCGACACAGGTCGCGACCAGCTTTCCCAGCGAACTCATACCCGACACGGGGCCAAGAGTACGTGAACACCCCCGTCCCGCCACCCCGCGAGGCCTCCGTCGCACACGACTCTTTACTTCTGTTGTGTGACTGCGGTAACAATATTAGAGAACGCGGGACGTTTCGAACCCGGATGAGGTCGTGTGACGGCCCTCACCGCCGAGAGGCTCCCGCGGACACCGTGGGCCCGCCGCGCCGGGCGGGTCCAGAAGGCCGGAGGCGTGTGCGGCAGACCCGTCCGCGACTCCACACAGACAGGGGTACATCGATGACGGCCACCCTTCCCGGGACCTCCCGGACCGACGACGCCGGGGTCCGCCCCGGCTCAAGCAATCCCCTCGGTTCCGAGGAGACGATCATCGGGGAGGGGCGCCAGGAGTGGGTCGCCCAGGCCCGGTGCAAGGACATCGACCCGGACGAGCTCTTCGTCCGCGGCGCCGCGCAGCGCAAGGCAGCGTCCATCTGCCGCCACTGCCCGGTCCTCCTGCAGTGCCGCGCCGACGCGCTGGACAACCGCGTGGAGTTCGGGGTCTGGGGCGGGATGACCGAGCGGCAGCGGCGCGCCCTACTCAAGCAGCACCCCGAGGTGCGGTCCTGGGCCGACTTCTTCGCGCAGCAGATCGAACGCCATACCGTCATCTACTGACTCCCACCGGTTCCGTACCCCACACGACGCGACCCGCGGCTCCCGCCGCGGGTCGTGTCGTGTGTTCAGGCCCGGCGCCGGTTCACCCACTCAGTCGGTTCACCCGCAGAGCTGGTCGCCGACCGAGCGCAACGCCTCCAGGTTGGAGATCTCGAACGGGAGCGAGGGCACTCCCACGATCCGCACATCCGGATGGGTGTCGGTGAAGGACTCCAGGAGGCGGACCTCCTGCTTGGCCGTCCCGGCCCGGTCGGCGTGGATCCGCAGCACCGCCTCCGCCTCGGGGTTCCCCGCCAACCGGTCGGCGGCCGCACACGCCTGCTCGGCTGTCAGGTCGGTGAGCCGCGGGTGGGTGCGGTTGATCACGACCCCCGCGAGCGGCATCGACTCCTCCGACAGTCGTTCGGTGAAGAACGCGGCCTCGCGGAGGGCGGGCCGCTCCGCGGAGGAGACCACCAGGAACTCGGTGCCCTTGCGCCGCAGGATCGCCTGGGTGCGGGAGGCCCGCGTGGCGAACCCGCCGAAGGTGGAGTCCAGGGCCACCACCATCTCGGAGGCGTCCTTGAGCATGGAGGACCCGACGACCGCCGACACCCCCCGCATGGCGGTGCTCATGGCACCGGTCATCAAGCGGCCGACGCCGCGGCCGGGCGCCGCGAACACCCGCATGAGGCGACTGTCCATGAAGGCGCCCAGGCGGCGCGGGGCGTCGAGGAAGTCGAGCGCGTTGCGTGAGGGAGGGGTGTCGACCACGACGAGGTCCCACGTCGAGTCGTCGAGCAGCTGCCCCAGCTTCTCCATGGCCATGTACTCCTGCGTCCCAGCGAACGAGGTGACCATGGTCTTGTAGAAGTGGTTGTCCAGGATGGACTGCGCCTTCTCGGCCGTGGTGTTGGCGATGACCAGCTCGTCGAACGTGCGACGCATGTCGAGCATCATCGCGTGCAACGACCCGTCCGAATCCGCGTGCTCCGGTCCCAGGTCCACGCGGGACGGTTCGTTCGAGAGGTCGTCGATCCCCAGCGCCTGCGCGAGGCGCCGGGCCGGGTCGATGGTGAGGACCACGGTGTCGCGGCCGAGTTCGGCGGCGCGCAGGGCCACCGCGGCGGCGGTGGTGGTCTTGCCCACCCCGCCGGCGCCGGTGCAGACCACAACCCGGGTCGCCGGGTCTGTGAGCAGTCCGGTGATGTCGAGACGACGAGTCATGATCAGTGCACTCCCTGGTCGGCGAGGGCGGAGGCGAGGTCGTACAGGTCGGAGACCTCGACGCCGTTGGGCAGGGCCGGCAGCACGAGGGTCGGGCAGCCGGACGAGGTCAGGGTCTCGCCGGCTGTGAGCTGTCCGCGTGCGACGCGGGCGTGCTCGATGGCCTCCACCAGGAGCCCCTGCAGCCCCTCGTCGTCGAGCTCCACACCGGTCTCCTCGAGACCGGCCAGCACCGCCTCGGCGTCGATGTCCTCCTCGGCGATCCGCTGCAGCGCGTCGTCGTCGAGGTGCCGGGTCTCCGCTCGGTTGATGATCACCTGACCCACCCGCAGATCATGGGACCGGAGCTCCTCGATCGCCTCGATGGTCTCCTGGACGGGCAGCGATTCGAGCAGGGTCACCAGGTGCACGACCGTCTGCGGGGAGTGGACCAGCTCGGCGACGGCATCGGCCTGACGACGGATGGGCCCGCCGGCGGCGAGGTCGGCCATCGCGGTGGTCACGTCGAGGAACTTGCCGATGCGACCGGTGGGCGGGGCGTCGACGACGACCGCGTCGTACACCACTTCCTTTTTGGCGTGTTGGCGCGTGACGACCTCGTAGATCTTGCCGGTCAGGAGAACGTCCTTGAGGCCGGGTGCGATGGTGGTGGCGAACTCGATCGCGCCCACCGACTTCATCACCTTGCCCACCACCCCGAGGTGGTAGAAGGTGTCGAGGTAGTCGAGCATCGCGGCCTCGATGTCGATGGCCAGCGCGAACACCTTGCCACCGCCGTCGACCCGGGCCACGAGTTCCTCGCGGTACGGCAGCGGCGAGCGGTCGAAGATCCGCGCGATGCCCTGGCGTTCCTCGACCTCCACCAGCAGGACGCGCTGTCCGGTCGAGGCCAGTGCCAGCGCGAGCGAGGTGGCGACCGTGGTCTTGCCGGTGCCCCCCTTGCCGGAGACGTAGTGGAGGTCCGCGCGGGCGGAGGCGTCGGACCAGCCGGTGGACAGCTCGTCGGCGATCGTCGACCTCACGGACTGACTCGACGTACCCGACTGGGTCGATTGCGTTCCTGGTGTGTCGGTGGACGGCATGCGGTCCACCCTAAGCGGTTCCACCACGGCGCGCGGGCCGCCGGCGACTTCCCTAGAGTGGGGGCATGAGCGAATCCACCCCCGCAGCCCGGTTCGAGTACGTGACGGTCCCGCTGCTCACCCACGCCACCAAGCAGATCCTCGACCAGTGGGGCGGTGACGGCTGGGAGCTGGTCTCCGTCCTGCCCGGCCCCACCGGTGAGCAGCACGTCGCCTACCTCAAGCGTCGGCTCTGATGCCGGAGGGCGAGGGCGGCGGGTACTGGACCCGCAAGCTCGAGCAGCTGGGGATCGACCTGCCGACCGTCGTCCCCCCGCTCGCCAACTACGCGCCCGCCGTGCGGACGGGCGCCTACGTCTACACCTCCGGTCAGCTGCCGATGATCGACGGCGCTCTCGCCGCGACCGGCAAGGTCGGTGCCGCGGTGTCCCCGGAGACGGCGGCTGATCTCGCCCGGACCTGTGCCCTCAACGCACTCGCCGCCGTGGACGGCCTGGTGGGCATCGACTCGGTGGTGCGGATCGTCAAGGTCGTCGGCTTCGTCGCGTCGGCCCCGGGCTTCAACGCCCAGCCCGCGGTGGTCAACGGCGCCTCGGATCTGCTGGGTGAGGTGTTCGGGGACGCCGGCGTCCACGCCCGCTCCGCGGTCGGGGTCTCCGAGCTGCCGCTCGACGCGCCCGTCGAGGTCGAGCTCATCGTCGAGGTCGAGGGATAGGGCCGGACGGTGGCCCGGGACGGAGAATGCCGATGACCGGCGGCCTGGCCCCGATCACGTTCCCGGCGTACGAGACCCTGCGCCCCGTCACGGACCTGGCCGGGGTGATCCTCTGCGACAACCCCTCGGAGATGACCTTCGAGGGGACCAACACGGTGGTGCTGCGGGCCCCCGGATCGCGCACCGCCGTGGTGGTGGACCCCGGGCCGGAGAATCGCGCGCACGCTGAGCGGATCGCCGCGATCGTGGGCGAGATCGAGCTCGTCGTCATCACCCATCGACACGGGGACCACACCGGCGGGATCGACGACCTCCGGGCGCTGACCGGCGCGCCGGTCCGGGCGGTCGGACCGGTGTACTGCCGGGATGCGGCGCCGTTGGTGACGGGGGGCGACGACGACGAGGTGATCCACGCCGCCGGGCTGGACCTCACCGTGCTGGCCACTCCCGGGCACACTGCGGACTCGATCAGTCTCGAGGTGCGTCCGGCGGGTGCCGGGTTCACCGCGCGCGCGGACTGTGTGGTGCTCGGCGACACGATCCTGGGTCGCGACTCGACCGTTCTGGACTCCACCGACGGCGATCTGGGGGACTACCTACAGAGCCTCGACCAGCTGTCCGCCCGCGCCGACGGCGTGGTGGGCATCCCCGGCCACGGTCCGGATGTGGCCGATACCGCTCGCGCCGCCCAGGTGCTGGCCCGTCACCGGCGGGACCGGCTAGAGCAGATCGCGGCAGCCCGGGACGTGCTGGGACCCGATGCGTCCGCCGAGGTCATCACGCAGCACATCTACCGGGATGTCTCTCCGTTCCTGCTCAAAGTGGCCGAGCAGTCCACCCTCGTGGCCCTGCGCTATCTGGATCGGTCCGGTTAGACCGGCCGACCCGGCCCGCCCTACGACAAGAGCGTTCCGCACCCCTTCTCGAGGGAGGTGTGCGGAACGCTCTTGTCGATGGGCCGGGGCGGCTCGGCGGGCCTCAGCGGGCGCGCCGGGCCAGGCGCTCGGTGTCGGAGATGATGACGCTCTTGCCTTCGAGGCGCAGCCAACCCCGGTGTGCGAACTCGGCCAGGGCCTTGTTGACCGTCTCGCGGGAGGCGCCGACGAGCTGGGCGATCTCCTCCTGCGTGAGGTCGTGCGTCACGCGGATGTTGCCGCCCTCCTGGGTGCCGAAGCGCTGGGCCAGCTGCAGCAGCGCCTTGGCCACGCGACCGGGCACATCGGTGAAGATGAGGTCGGCGAGGTTGTTGTTGGTGCGGCGCAGACGGCGGGCGAGCACCCTCAGCAGCTGATCGGAGATCTCGGGCCGCTCGGAGATCCACCGCTTGAGGGCCGAGCGGTCCATGGACTGCACGGAGACGTCGGTGACGCAGACCGCGGACGAGGTGCGCGGGCCCGGGTCGAAGATCGACAGCTCACCGAACATGTCCGAGGGGCCGAGGATGGACAGCAGGTTCTCGCGACCGTCCGGGGCCTTGCGGGAGAGCTTCACCTTGCCCGACGTGACGATGTAGAGGCTGTCGCCCTGCTCGCCCTCGCGGATGATCACATCACCCTTCGAGTACTCCTCGCGGGTCAGGTCGGCACGCAGCGCCGAGATGGCCGCGGGCTCGACACCCTGGAAGATGCCGGCCCGGGTGAGTACGTCGTCGGCCGACTGGTCCGTGCGGCGATCTATCGTCACAGTCCGTGACCCTCCCGTTCGGGCGAGGACGAGCGAGGTCCGCGCCATGGCGTGCGTGTGGCGAGAGCCACTGTAGCCGTTCCGGTGCCCCCGGTGTGACCAACCCGCGGCGACCGGGGTGGGTCAGTTCTCGATCTGCTCCGGCTCGGCCAGAATGGAGGCCTCGAACCGGTCCATCAAGAGGGCGAACCCGGCGAGGAGGACCGGGACCAGGACGACGAGGATTCCCTGCATGCCCCCGAGTAAACACCCCCGCGGGCCGACGCGCACGTGCGGCCGGCTCACCCGCAGGTGGCCCGGGCCGTAATGTGGACGCATGCCCGACCCCGCTCCAGCTTCCGTGAAGCGCCGCAGACGAGGGGTGGCCGCGAGGGGGGTGGAAACCGACCTCGGGCGCACCCGCCGCGCCCGGCGCATGCTCCGCACCCTGGAGGACGCGTTCCCCCACGTCTACTGCGAGCTGGATTTCCGGAACCCGCTCGAGCTGAGCGTCGCGACGATCCTGTCCGCGCAGTGCACGGACAAGCGCGTCAACGAGGTCACGCCGGCGCTGTTCGCCCGGTATCGGACCGCGGCCGACTACGCGGGCGCGGACCGTGAGGAACTGGAGACACTGATCCGACCGACCGGCTTCTACCGCAACAAGGCGCGGAGTATCCAGGGGCTGGGTGCGGCGCTGGTGGAGAAGTTCGACGGCGAGGTTCCGCGGCGGCTCGAGGACCTGGTCACCCTCCCCGGATTCGGACGGAAGACGGCCAACGTGGTGCTCGGCAACGCGTTCGGTGTGCCCGGACTGACGGTGGACACCCACTTCATGCGTCTGGTCGCCCGGTGGAAGTGGACAGAGGCCACCGATCCGGTGCGCATCGAGCGCGAGGTGGCCGCGCTGCTGCCCCGGCCCACCTGGACCGACGCCAGCCACCGGATCATCTTCCACGGTCGCCGGGTCTGTCACGCGAGGACGGCGGCCTGCGGTGCGTGTGCCCTGGCCTCGGACTGCCCGTCCGCCGGCGAGGTCGGCCCGCTCGACCCGGTGGCCGCCGCCCGCCTCGTGGTGGGGCCCGAGCGATCGCACCTGTTGGAGATGGTCGGACTGGGGGATCAGGCGTGAGTGCCTCGGCGAGGTGGTCGCTGGTGGCGCTGGTGGCGCTGGTCGGCGTCGTCGTGGCACTGGTCTCCACCCTCGGCGGCGACGAGGGACCCGGATCCGCGGCGTCGGCCCCCGCCGCGCCCCCCGTCGGCGCGCCCCCGCTCGACGAGCCGCGGACGGTCGTCGACGACCGGACCCGCGCGACCGCGGACCTCCCCGCCTGTCGCGACAGCGCCACGCCCGCCACGACCACCGGCCCCGTCGCCGGGTTCATGGTGCGCTGCATGGACGACGGCAGCACCACCACCCTCGGCAAGATCCAGGCGGACCGCCCCATGGTGGTGAACATGTGGGCCTACTGGTGCGAGCCGTGCCGCAGGGAACTGCCGGCCATCCGGGACGCGCAGGCCACGCTCGGGGACCGGGTCCGCGTGGTGTTGTCCCACACCGACCCGTCCGAGACCAAGGGGTTCGACACCCTGGCCGCGCTCGGGATCGAGGAACTCATCTCCGTCTCCGATCAGGAGGAGGAACTGCCGACGCTGCTGGGGGCACCTCCCGTCCTCCCGCTGACGGTCTTCGTCCGCGCCGACGGGACCGTGGCGCACGTCCTCATCCAACCGATGGACACCGAGCAGGACGTGCTCGACGCCGTCGAAGAGCACCTGGGGGTCACCGCATGACCGGTTCCGCGCGGGACGCCTCCGTGCCCCGCCCCGGTGACGTGACCGGAGTGCCGCACCCCGGGTGGATGGATCCGCTCATGGCGGCCTGCACCGACGGCAGCTTCGACGGGCTGCTGCCCCGGCGGCGCCCGCCCGAGGACGGTGGCCCCAACGAGGTCGGCCGCCCGCACCGCCACGCCGCGGTGCTGGTGCTGTTCTCGGGGTCGGCGCACGCCCCCGGCCCGCGTCCCCCGGAGGATGCCCGCGTGCTGCTCACGCACCGCGCACCGACCCTCCGCAGCCACTCCGGGCAGATCTCGTTCCCCGGTGGCGGGGTCGACGACACGGACAGCGGGCCGGTCGAGGCGGCCCTGCGCGAGGCGTGGGAGGAGACGGGACTGGAGAGCGACGGTGTGGACGTGCTCGCGGTGCTGCCCGAGTTGTACATCCCCGTCTCCAACTACTCCGTCGCCCCGGTGCTGGCCTATTGGCGGGAGCCGATGGAGGTCTCGTCGGTGGATCCGGCCGAGACCGCGAGGGTGATGACGGTGCCGGTGGGGGAGTTGCTCGACCCCGCCAATCGCTTCCTGCTGCGGCACTCGACCGGGTGGACGGGCCCCGCGTTCCAGCACGAGGACCTGGTGGTGTGGGGGTTCACCGCCGGGATCCTGGCCGCGATGTTCCATTCCGCGGGCTGGGACCTGGACTGGGACACCGATGACGTGCGTGATCTCGAGCAGACCCTGTCGGCCTCCGCGAACGGGGAGCGGCCCTGGCTGTCGGCGGAGGAGGCGCGACGCGAGTCCTCCGATCCGCTGGCGGACAGGACGGTCGCCGGGGTGCCCGGCGCCCGGTCAGGCCTCACCGACGATGAGGACGAGGAACCGCTCGACCTGCCCGCCGACGAACCCCGGAGGGGGTACCGGTGACGGGCTCGCAGTGGCTCGACATCGCGCTGTACGCGCTCGCCGCGGCGGCCGCGATCTCGGGATGGATCAACGGGGCGGCGGCGTCCGGTTTCGCACTGCTCGGGGTGGCGATCGGCGCCACCTCCGGCCTGCTCGTGGCCCCTCATCTGGTCAGGGAACTCGATTCCCCCGTCGGACGGCTCGCGGCGGGGCTGGCCGTGATCGCGGTGATGGTGCTCATCGGCCAGATCGCCGGCGTGACGATCGGTCGTGCCGCCCGGCGCTACATCTCCGGGGCGGGGGCCAGGGTGCTCGACAGCACCGTCGGAGCCGTGTTCCAGGCCGCGGCGATGCTGCTGGTGGCGTGGTTGGTCGCCATCCCGGTGGCCGCGCAGGAGGGCCCGGGACTGGGCAAGGCGGTACGCGGGTCGTCGGTGCTGGCGAAGATCGACGACGTGGCGCCCGAGCAGATGCAGCGGATCCCTGCGGCGTTCACGTCGGTTCTCGGCACCACCGGGTTCCCCGACATCCTCGGCCCCTTCGGCACGACTCCGCTCCAGGAGGTGCCCCCGCCCGATCCCGTGCTCGCGGGCTCCGAGGTCGTGGCCGCGGTGCAGCCGTCCGTGCTCAAGATCCTGGGCCGCGCCGAGTCGTGCAGTCGCGCCCTGGAGGGCTCCGGCTTCGTGGCCTCCCCCGGACTGGTCATGACCAACGCGCACGTGGTGGCCGGTACGGACTCGGTGAGGGTCGTCGCCGGAGACCGGGAACTCGACGCGGACGTGGTGGTCTATGACCCGGGCGTCGACGTGGCGGTCCTGCGCGTATCGGGTCTCCAGGCCCCGGTCCTGCCCTTCGCCGACCGGCAGGGCCGCAGCGGCGACGACGCCATCGTGGTGGGCTACCCCGGTAACGGCCCCTACCGGCCGGACGCCGCACGCATCCGGGAGAGGGTGACCCTGCGTGGTCCGGACATCTACCGTGAGGCGACCGTCGAGCGCGAGGTGTACATCCTGCGTGGCTCGGTGCGCGAGGGCAATTCCGGGGGGCCGCTGATCACGCCGGCGGGGCAGGTCGTGGGCGTGGTCTTCGGTGCGGCGATGGACGCCGCCGACACCGGGTACGCGCTCACGGTCGAGCAGGTGCTGCCGCAGCTCGAGCGCGGGGTGGACTCGTTGGAGCCCGTCCCCACCGGCAGCTGCGTCGGGGCCCGCTGAGCGCAGACCCCGCCGTGGGCCCGCGGTCCGCGGGCGTCAGCGCCCCCCGCCCGTCCGACCCGCCCGGACCGCCCCGCCACGCCCGACTTGCGCGGCTCTCCCGACTTGCGCGGCGGGAATGGTCCATTGTCGCCGCGTACCCCGGCGATCACCGAGCAGAGGGGGCGCGTAGGCCGAGGGAGGGGGCGGCACGGGTCCGCGTTGGCGGGATCCGGCCGGAGAAGGGAGGACCGGCCCGTCAGAGCCCGCTCGCGCGGCGCGCGAAGTCCACGATCAGCCGGGACGTGGCCCGAGGCTGCTCCATCGCCGGGTAGTGCCCGGACTCCGCGACCATTTCCGTACGGAAGTCCCTGGCCCACGCCGCTGACGCCCGGACCGTCGACGGGCGGATGAACCGGTCCTCCTCGCCGCTGATCCCCAATACCGGCTGGTCGAGGACACCCGAGACCGTGCGGCGGAAATCGCGTCCGTCCGGGCGGAGCTGGCTGCGGACCATCCAGCGGCGCGACTCCAGGGACAGGTGGGCGGCCTTGGGGATGAGCATGGCCTGCCGGAGCAGCGCCGCGGTCTCGCGGAAGTCGTCGGTGTCCTGCCACGCCGGCGCGGAACGGTCCCGGAGCATCGCCTCCACCGACGCCGCGCCGTCGGTGGTGAGGCGGCGTTCGGGGAGCCGGGGAGCCTGGTCTGCGAGAAGACGGGGCACCAGGGCACGGCGTTGGGCGCGATCGCGGATCGCGGCGTGGCGGGTGGCCAGGGGGTGCGGAGAACCGACGACGACGAGGCCCCGCACCGCACGAGGCCGGTGGTATGCCGCCGTCCAGGCCACGAATCCGCCCTCGCCCTGTCCCACGATCACCGCGGAGGTGTGCCCGAGCGCGCGGATGAGGTGCGTGATGTCCGAGGCCAGGGTCCATCCGTCGTACCCGCGCGGTGGTTTGTCGGAGTCCCCGTGGCCCCGCAGGTCCACCGCGACGGCGTGGAATCCGGCCTCGGCCAGCGCCACGAGGGGTTTGCGCATGGTCCACCAGATCCCGCCCAGGCCGTGGATCAACACCACCAGTGGCGGGAGTTCTCCGGGGACGGTGTCGGCCGGAAGGGCCTCGGCGACGTGCAGACGGATGCCGTTGGCCGAGACGTCACGATGCCGCCACGACCCGTCGATCCTGACGATCGACGGGTCGGGCGGCCGGTGTGCGGGAGTATTCAGCTGCGCGTGGCGGGCTGGGGGGTCTCGGTGACCCGCACCGTCCCGGGCCGCGGCTGGGTGCCCGTGGGCATGGCCAGCTTGAGGTCGGACACCGAGTCGATGGTGCGCTGGGGCTTACGGATCTTCTTGACCTTGCGGTAGCCGAGCAGGGCGCAGACCGCCGCCAACAGCACCAGCACCACGAAGACGATGAGGAATCCGATCCAGTCCCAGGACTGGGTGCCGAACCACAGGGAGATGAGCTTGGCCCACATGAAGACGAACGGGAAGAACGACATCAGCAGAAGCACGAGCGCCGCGACGAAGAAGCCCGACCCGGTGGCGGCCCTCTTGACCTGCTCGGTGACCTCGGTCTTGGCGAGCTCGATCTCCGCGCGGACGAGCGTGGACACCTGCGTGGTGGCGTTCTTGACCAGGGTTCCGATGCTGGCGTCGCCCCGACCGATCGAGTCCGCGTCGTGCAGGGGGATCGATGCCTCGGTCGGCGAGTGGGTTCCCTGGGCGTGGCTCACGGTTGTTCCTCCATAGTCAGGCGACGGATGCACCGTCGTCCATCGTGCCACGACACGTGGCCGCCTTCACCCGCTACCCGGTCAGCCGCGCGTGCCCTTCTCCCTGATCTGCTCCATGATGGTCGGATCGGACAGGGTCGAGGTGTCCCCGCCGTCGCGGCCCTCCGCCATGTCCTTTAGCAGACGCCGCATGATCTTCCCGGAGCGCGTCTTGGGCAGTTCGGGCACGATCGTGATGTCGCGGGGCTTGGCGATCGGGGAGATCTCCCGCGACACCTCGGCGCGCAGCTCGTCGATGAGCTTCTGGCGGTCCTCCTCGGCGTCGACGTTGCCGCGCAGGATCACGTACGCGACGATCGCCTGGCCGGTGGTCTCGTCGTTGGCGCCCACCACTGCCGCCTCGGCGACCGCGCGGTGCCCGACGAGGGCGGACTCCACCTCGGAGGTGGAGATGCGGTGGCCGGAGATGTTCATCACGTCGTCGACGCGCCCCAGCACCCACAGTGCGCCGTCGGAGTCCCACTTGGCGCCGTCACCGGCGAAGTAGTACCCCTCCTCGGCGAACCGGGACCAGTAGGTGTCCCGGTAGCGCTCCATGTCGCCCCAGATGCCGCGGAGCATGGACGGCCACGGCTCGGTGAGCACCAAGAAGCCCTGTTCCTCCGCGGCGACCTCCTTGGCCTCGTTGTCCACGATGGACACGGAGATGCCGGGCAGCGGCCGCATGGCCGATCCGGGCTTGGTCTCGGTCACGCCCGGCAACGGGGAGATCATGATCGCACCGGTCTCCGTCTGCCACCACGTGTCCACGATGGGGGCGGTGCCGCCGCCGAGGTTGTCGCGGTACCAGCGCCACGCCTCCGGGTTGATGGGCTCACCCACGGAGCCGAGCAGGCGGATCGAGGTCAGGTCATGGGCGGCCGGGATCTCGGCGCCCCACTTCATGAAGGTCCGCACGAGGGTGGGTGCCGAGTAGTAGATGGTGACGCCGTACTTCTCGATGATCTGGAAGTGGCGGTGCTCGTCCGGTGAGTTGGGGGTGCCCTCGTAGACGATGCACTCGGCACCGTTCGAGAGCGGGGCGTACACGCCGTAGGTGTGCCCGGTGACCCAGCCGACGTCCGCGGTGCACCAGTAGACGTCCTGGCCGGGCTTGTGGTCGAACACGTTGTGGTGGGTGTACGACGCCTGGGTGAGGTAGCCGCCGGAGGTGTGGACGATCCCCTTGGGCTTTCCCGTGGTCCCCGAGGTGTAGAGCAGGAACAGGGGATGCTCGGAGTCGAAGGCCTCGGGCGTGTGCTCGGTGGACTGCTGCGGGACCACCTCGTCCCACCACGCGTCCCGGCCCTCGGTCCACTCCACGTCGAGCCCGGTCCGACGGACCACGAGGACGGTCTGCACCGATTCGGCGGTCCCCTCGGCGTCGACCCCGTTTCCGGAGAGCGCGTCGTCGACCCCGGCCTTGAGCGGCGCGGGCTTACCGCGACGGAACTGGCCGTCGGCGGTGATGACGACCTTCGCCTCCGCGTCGTCGATGCGCTGGCGGAGCGCGTTGGGGGAGAAGCCGGCGAACACCACGGAGTGGGTGAGCCCGAGGCGGGCGCAGGCCAGCATCGCGATGTAGACCTCGGGCAGGAGCGGCATGTAGATCGCCACCCGGTCGCCGGCCACGAGCCCGAGGGAGCTGAGGTAGTTGGCCGCGCGGCTGACCTCGTCCTTGAGTTCGGCGTAGGTGATGTCGCGGGCGTCATCCTCCGGCTCGCCGATCCAGTGGATGGCCACCCGGTCGCCGTTGCCGGCCTCGACGTGACGGTCCACGCAGTTGTGGGCCACGTTGAGCTTGCCGCCGACGAACCACTTGGCGACCGGTGCGTCGGACCAGTCGAGCACCTCGGACCACTCCGTGGACCAGTCCAGGCGCCGTGCCTGCTCGTCCCAGAACGCGAGTCTGTCAGCGGCTGCGACGTCGTAGAGGTCGGCCTGCGCGTTGGCCTGGGCGGTGAAGGCGGGGTCGGGTGCGTAGGTCTGGGTGTGGTCGTGATCGGTCATCAGCGGCTCTCTCTCGGGATGTGTGTTCACGGCGGCCGGAATCGACACGGCGGAAGCGACCGAACCGGTTTCTGTGAGCGTAGTCACATACGCACGACCGTGTTTCGCAACACACCCGATAGGGGGGCGCGGGGGGAGTGGGGGTCAGGACTTCCGTTCGCGGCCTGGGGATTCGACGGCCTCGCCGCCGTCATCAGGGGTGGTGTCGCCCTTCTGTTGGGCGGGAGTCTCGGCGTCGGACCGGCCTCCGCCTGCGGGGGATCCCGGTGACGCCGTCGTCGTTCCCGTCGACTGTCGCGCGTCCCGGGAGTCCTCGGTCGTGGTCGCGGAATCGTCGGGCGTCTTGTCGGGCGCGTTGCCGGGCGCCTTCGGCGTGGTCGCCTCGCTGTTCTTCGCCTTCCCGTCGGCCGCCGCGCCGGCCGGCGCCGTCGCCGCGGACTTCTCCGTCGTCGCCGGGGCGGTCTCGCGCTCCCGGGTCGGGGCATCTATCCCGTAGTACTCCAGGAGCCTGACCTCCTGTTCGGGGGTGAGGGCGTCCTCGGTGTGGTCAGGGCGGGGGGAGTCCCGGATGACGGCACGGGTGTGGTCCACGTGCAGTTCGTCGTCGAGGAGCCGCGCGCCGTGGAGGGGGACGATGGCGTCCGAGGAGAAGATGCCGGTCGACACGGTCGCGAAGGTGATCTTGCCGCTGGCGTCGTCCACGTACACCTGGCGGACCGCGCCGATCTTGGCCCCCGTCGAATCGAATGCCGTCGCGTCGAGCAGGGCGTCGAGCTGGTCTTTGAGGGTCACGGGATCTCCGGGGGTCGAGGTGGGGGCGGGGTCGGGGTTGCGGACGAGGCGGGGGTCGTCGGCCGGGGTCGGGGACTGCAACTCCCCTGTTGACTGCTGATTACACCAGCCAGACAGCGGTGGAACCGGCCGTTGGACGCTTGTGTCGGCGGATTGCGGCGCGCGGGGCGACGGCCGCGCACGGGTCGGTAACCTCGTCCGCGTGAACACACGCGCCCAGGATCCCCTCGCCCCGCTGGTCTCCCTGCCCGGCGTCGCCGAGGCGTCCGAGGCGGCCCGTGGTGCGCTCGCGAGCGTCCACCGGCATCCGGCAAACCGTCGGGGCTGGCCCACCACGGCGGCGGAGTCGGTGCTGCGCGGTGCGCGGGCGTCAGCCGGGGTGGAGGGTGCCTCGGTGCGACTGGACGCCGACGGTGACCACGACGAGGTGCTCTCCGGCGCTCTGCGGGTGGCCGGCGAGCTGACGGGCGAATCGCTCGACCGGGCCGTGTCGGTGTGGACCCGGTCGCCCCTGCAGGAGCTGGCGCACCTGCATCTGCTGGCCGCGTCCGGCCCCGGGGTGGGTATGGCGTCCCTCGGTCGTCCCCGGGCGGATCGGGGGTGGCCGAGCGGTTGCAGGGGCTGGCGGAGTTGGTGACGGGCGGGACGTCGGTGCCCGCCCCGGTCCTGGCGTCAGTGGTCCTGGGCGAACTGTCCGGCATGCGGCCGTTCGGGTCCGCTGACGGTGTGGTGGCGCGGGCGGCGTTCCGGTTGGTGACCGTGTCCACCGGCCTAGACCCACATTGTCTCGGCGTGCCCGAGGTGACGTTCTACCGGGATCCCGCCGGGCATCGATCGGCCCTGGAGGGCTTCGTCTCCGGTACCGGCGAGGGTGTCGGATCATGGATTCTCCACTGCTGTAGAGCTCTCGAGGCCGGTGCTCGCGAGGCCACCTCGATCGCCGACGCCGCCGGGAGCTGACCGTCACGCAGGACGGATGACCGGTACGTCACCGCGTGCGGCCCCACGGCGCGCGAATGGCGGGCCGGCAGTCGTGCCGACCCGCCCACTCGCTGCGGTTCCATCGAGGGATCCGGGTACCAGGCGTCCTGTGGTCCGCCGTGTCGCCGGTCCGGGACAACCGTCGGTGACGGCTGGCGCGGACCCACGGCTGGGTTGCCTCTCGGGCGTCATCCGTCGCGTGGGTTCCGGAGTATCGATGACGGTGCCTCGGACGGGGAACCGTGACTTCTCCTCCGTCGCGGTCCTGGCGTCGTGCGTCACCGTGCCTTGAGCATGCCGCGCGGGCTGGGGTCCCGGCGATGGTGGGATCCCACAAGGAACCCGGGGAGTTACCGGTGATTCCCGCCATCGCCTCCGTCCCCACCGGCGGCGGACGATGAAGTGTTGTGCCCCGAGCCCGGGAGGGGCCGTGCGGGTCGGTGCGTCCCGGACGAACCTCCCCCCGCGGTATCGGGGTCAGGCGCCCCGGCGCGCGGACCGCGCGAACGACACCGTCGCGGCGCCCACCGCGAGTGCGATCGCCCCGACGCCGATGATCGGCCCGGACGCGCGTTCCAGCGTCGGCAGCAACGGGGTGGGGCTGGAGAAGGTGAGGATGGGCCACCCGCGCTCCAGGGCCTCACGGCGCAGGGTCCGGTCCGGGTTGATGACCGTGGGGTGTCCCACTTCCTCGAGCATCGGGAGGTCGGTGGCGGAGTCGGAGTAGGCGTACGAGGCCTCAAGGTCGTAGCCGTAGCGCTGGGAGAAACCCCGGATGGCCTCGGCCTTGCCCGGCCCCTGGCAGTAGAACTCTATGGATCCGCCGTACCGCCCGTCGGCGTCGCGGCTCATGCGCGTCCCGGCGTAGTGGTCCACGCCGAGCATCCGCGCGATCGGTGCCACCAGTTCCTCCCCGGAGGCGGACACGATCACGAGGTCGTGGCCGAGCGCCCGGTGCTCGGCGAGGAGTTCCTGGGCCTCCGAGTAGACGGTGGGGGTGACCTTCTCCGTGAGGGCCTCGGTGACGATCCGCTCGACCTTCTCGGGCTCCCAACCCTTGGTGGCCGTCGCCATGGCCTGGCGGACCTTCTGCATCTGCTCGTCGTCGGCATCGGAGAGGCTGAAGGCGAGCTGGGTGTACGCCAGGTCGATCACCGATCGGCGCGACAGCAGGCCTTCGTCGAGGAACGATTTGTTGAACGCGAACACCGACGAGGTGGCGATGATCGTCTTATCGAGGTCGAAGAACGCGGCGATCCGGCGAGGTCGGTGCGACGACCGAGGGCCCTTGAGGCGTGGGGCGGACACGCCTCCACGATACGGTTCTTGTGCTCGAGGCGTGGATAAGTGATACTGATCACGCTCGAAAGAGCATCCCCCTACAGGTGCTCGATTCGTCCCCCCTACGAATCGGGACTCCGAGAAACCGCGGCGCCCCCCTGCCGCGGTTTCTCTCTGTTTCGGGGCGGTCGTTCCACCTCCGCCGGTTTTCCACATCCACGGTCTCTCCACAGCCCGCCCCCGGATGACCCTCCGGGCCGGGGGTGCCGACGGTCGTGTGCGCGACGCTGTGGCCGTGACCCAGAGCCCCCGCCCACCGCGCGACGCCGTCCCCGACCACCCGGCGGGCAGGACCGTCGCCGTTGATGTGGCCGACCCGGATCTGGACGCCGACGTCCGGGCGGTGCTCGCCGCGCTGGCCCTCGACCCCGCCTCCCGGGATGTCGACACCGCGGACGTGGTGGTGACGGACCGGCACCACGCCGATCCGCGGCCCGGCGGGGCTCGTGTGGTGCGGGTGGGAACCGAGGACGCCCCTGACGACGACGAGGTGGTCCGCCTACCCTCCGGGACCGCGGATCTCGTCGGGGCGCTCCTGGCCCCGGTCGCCTCGGCTCGCGGATCGCTCGTGGCCGTGGTGGGAGCGGTGGGGGGATGCGGCGTCAGCACCCTGGCGGCCGCGATCGCCGTCCGCGCGGCCGACTTCGGCCGGACCCTCCTGGTGGAGGCGGACCCGCGGGGCACCGGGATCGACCTGGTCCTGGGGGTGGAGTCCGAACCGGGACTGCGAATCGAGGACGTGCGCGCCGAGTTGGGCGGTCCCGACCCGGACGCCCTGTGGGGCGCCGCACCCGAGATCGTGACGGGGTGCCGGGTGCTGGCCCGGTCGAGGGACCGAGATGAGGCCCCGGTGGCGAGGTCGGCCTCCGACGGCGCCCTCGGCGCGGTGTCGGCACACCGGTCGGCGGGCGGACTGGTGGTCTGCGATGTGGGCGGGTTCGCGGCAGGCGACCCGGTGCTCGCGCGCGCGGATCTCGTCGTCGTGGTGACCAGGGCGGACTTCCAGGGTGCCGTCGCGGCCGGTCGGATCACCCACGACCTCGCCGGCGTCACCCTGGTGATCCGCGCGCACCGTGGGGACCCGCTGGAACCGGCGGATGTCGCCGACGCGGCGGGGGTCGCCCGGTGGCACGTCCTGCCGGAGGTCCGGTCCGTGCGCCGTCTGGCCGGCAACGGTGCCCTCGGCGGGGCGCTCGAGACCGGAGCGCTCAGGTCGCGTTGGCCGCTGCGGAGGCTCGGAGCGGTCGCGGACGCCCTCCTGGGGGAGGTGCTCACCGGTGGGCGGTGAGGGATCCGGTACGGCCTCGATCCCCGGCGACCTGGTGGACCGGGTCCGCGCCCGATTGGCCGGCCTCGGGGTGGAGCCGGACCCCGACGAGGTGGTGCGCGCCGTCCGGGCCGAGTCCGACGCCCTCCACGGCCACCTGGACCTGCTGCGGACCGCGCGCCTGGTCCGCGAGCACCTCGCCGGCGCCGGGCCGCTCGAGGCGCTCCTCGCGAGCCCCGGGGTCACCGACGTCGTGGTGGACGGGCCTGGTCCGGCGCTCGTGGACCGCGGGCGGGGGCTGGAGGAGACCGACGTGGTGGTGGCCACCGAGCCGGAGTTGCGGGCCCTCGCGGTGCGGTTGGCGGGACGTGCCGGCCAGCGGCTCGACGACGCCCGGCCCTGGGCGGACGGGGTCGTGCGGTCCCGGGACGGGATGGCGTGGCGGCTGCACGCGGTCCTGCCCCCGGTCGCGGTGGACGGGACCTGCCTGTCACTGCGGGTCTCGCGACCCGCGCAGGCCACCTTCGACCGGCTCGTCGAGTCCGGGACGGTGCCGCCGCAGGCCGAGCAACTGCTCCGCGCGCTGGTCGCGGCCCGGATCGGGTACCTGGTGGTGGGCGGGACAGGCTCGGGCAAGACGACGCTCCTGGCCGCACTGCTCGGCCTGGTGCCGCCGGGCGAACGGCTGCTGTGCGTCGAGGACTCCCCGGAACTGCGACCCGCCCATCCGCACGTCGTCCGGTTGGTGGTGCGGCACGGCAATGTCGAGGGCGCGGGCGGGGTTGCCATGTCCGATCTGGTCCGGCAGGCGCTGCGGATGCGCCCCGACCGGATCGCGGTGGGCGAGGTGCGGGGCGGCGAGGTGGCAGACCTGCTCGCCGCGCTCAACACCGGGCACGACGGGAGCGCCGGCACCGTCCACGCGAATTCACCCACGGAACTCCCGGCACGACTCGAGGCACTCGGAGCCCTCGGCGGGCTCGACCGCGCGGCGCTGTCCGCGCAGGTCGCCGCCTCGCTCAGGGTGGTGGTGGGGATGCGGCGACTGCCCGACGGGCGGCGGGTTGTGGACTCCATGGGAGTGGTCCGGCGGGACGCACAGGGGATCGTGGTGGACCCCGCCTGGCGCGCCGATGGGGCAGAGACTCCCGGTCGACCGGTCTTCGACGCCCTGATCGCGGGGGCCGTCAGGTGACGGCGGCGATGGTACTGCTGGCCGGAGCCCTGATCGCATGGCCGGACGGTGTGGCCCGGACGCGACTCCGACACATGTATGGTGCGGCCGCAGCCCGGCGGCGTGGCCTGCCCGCCGTCCTGGACAGGGTGCCGACCAAGGTGGTCGTCCCCGTGGCCGCGGGTCTCGTGGGTGTGGTCGTGGCCGGGCCGCTCCACGGGTGCGCGGCAGCCCTGCTCGGGGCCGTGGTGTCCGAGCTCCGCAGACGCGCGGGCGCACGCCGAGCGGGGCTCACGCGCCTCGGCTCCTGGGAGCGCGCGCTCGACGACGCCTCGTCCGCCCTGCGGGCCGGCGCGGGCCCGGAGGAGGCGCTGCGCCGCGCCGCGGAGGGTGCGTTCGCCGGGGACCCGGGCGTCGCGGAGGTTCTCAGCGGCGCCGCCTCCCATGCCCGGCTGGGCGGGGACGTCGTCACCACGCTGCACGCGGCGGCCACGCCGCAGGCGGGTGGGGCGGTGGCGGACGTGGTGGGTGCGTCAGCGGCAGGTGGCCGGGGAGCTGACTGCGTGGCGGGCGAGCTGGCCGGTGCGTGGCTCCTGGCCACCCGCCACGGGGTGGTGCTGGCGGAGGTGGTGGACGGACTCCGGGCGGACGTGGCCTCGAGGCGCGAGCGGGCCGTGCGCGTGGACGCCGCGCTCGCCGGGCCCCGCGCCACCGCGGTGATCCTCACCGGACTGCCCGGGTTCGGCGTGCTGCTGGGGTCGGGTTTCGGCGCCGACCCCCTCGGGGTGCTGTTCGGGGGCCCGATCGGCGGCGCGCTGTGCCTGATCGGCGTCGGCTTCCTGGCGACGGGTCTGATGTGGACGGAGCGGATCGTGGACGGGGCGTCACGATGACCGCGGCGCTCCTGCTGATCGCCGCCGCCGTGTGCGTCGCTCCGTGGCGCAGCGCCGCCACAGAGCGGCTGCGTGACCTCGCCGAGGGCTCCACCGTCGGCTCCGCCGCGGCTGCCGACTCTGATGCGGGTGTTGTCGGAGGTCCCCTCCCACGTCGGTCGTGGCTGTTCCCGCGGCTGGGCGTGCTGTCCCCGGCCCTCGATCGTGTCCGGCGGGGACGCACCGGACCCGCGGACACCGGGTCCCTCGCGCGGATGCTCGACCTGCTCGCGGTGGCGCTGCTCGCCGGACTGCCCACCCACCTGGCGCTGGGCGCCGTCGGGGACGCGGTCGCCCCCATCGACCCGGACGTGGCGGGGCCCCTCCACGCCGCCGCGGCGCGCGTGCGTCTCGGAGCGACCCCCGCCCAGGCGTGGCGCGAGGTCCCCGGAGCGGACCGCCTCGCCCCCGTGGCGTCGGTGCTCGCCCGCGCCACCGACGGCGGTGGGTCCGTCCGCGCCGCGCTCGACCACGCGGCGGGTCGCATGCGCTCGGACGCCGACGCCGCCGCCACCGCCCGCGCCGAACGCGCTGCCGTCCTCGTGGCCGGTCCGCTCGGGCTGTGCTTCCTCCCGGCGTTCGTCTGCCTGGGAGTCCTGCCCGTCGTCGTGGGTCTGGCCGACGGGATGCTGCCGGGGGTCCTGCCGTGAACCGGCGCCCCGCTCACCGATTCCGGGGTGGACACGCCGCCCCGGTCACCAAGAAGGAGACGCACGATGACCATCCACACCACCTCCCGGATCACCTCCACCCTCCGACGCGCACGCGGCGCCCTGTCGCGTCGGTTCGCCGTGGCGACCGCGCCCGACGCCGGGATGTCCACGGTGGAGTACGCCGTGGGCACCATCGCCGCCGCGGCCTTCGGCGCCGTGCTGTACATGGTCGTGAGCGGCGATTCGATACCCGACGCCCTGGGCGGGATCATCGAGCGCGCACTCAACACCTCGGTGTGAGGGCGCGGCGGGCGCGGCGCGGAGTCGCGGACGCGGACCGGGGCTCGGTGACCGTCGAGGCGGCGCTGGGGATCGCCTCGCTCGTCGTTGTCCTGGCCGTGGCCGCCTCCGGGACCGCCGCGGCGCTCACCCAGATCCGGGTCGTGGACGCCGCGCGGGAAGCCGCCCGGGTGGCGTCCATGTCGGGTGCGCAAGAAGGGGTCGTGGCCGGTCAGGCGGCGGCGCCGGGAGCCGAGGTGTCGGTCGACCACGAGGGGAGGAGTGTGACGGCGCAGGTCAGCGTCCCGGCCCGGGGGCTGCCGGGGGTCGTGCTCACGGGCCGTGCGGTGGCACGGGCCGAACCCGGGGTGGCCGGGTGACGGAGCCGGGTTGTCGTGGCGGCGGGCGGGACGTGGGGCGGCTCGGTGCCGGCCGGGGTGACGACGACGGGTACATGAGCGTCGTGACCGCGTTCGCGGCGGCCGCGGTCCTGGCCCTCACCGTGGCGGTGCTGCTCGTGGGGCGGGCGGCGGTGGCCGCGCACTCCGCCCGGTCGGCGGCGGACCTGGCCGCCCTCGCCGGGGCCCACGCGCTCCGCGTCTCGGAGGACCCCTGCTCGGCCGCGGCCGGGGTGGCCACCGCCAACCGGGCCGTCGTGGCCGGGTGCACGGTCGACGGGTATGACGTGGTGGTCCGGGCCGAGGCCCGCGTCGAACTCGGGGTGTTGGGGGTGTGGGCGGCGTCGGCGGTGGCCCGCGCGGGGCCGCTATGAGCCTACGGCCTCCGCCAGCTGCCCCACGACCTCCGTCAACAGCGCGATCGCGCCGGGTTTGGAGAGCGGGTCGTTACCGCTCCCGCACTTGGGGGACTGGATGCAGGAGGGGCAGCCGGTCTCGCACTCGCACGAGCGGATGGCATCCAGGGTCGCCCGGAGCCACGAAGCGGCGCGCCGGTAGCCGCGTTCGGCGAAGCCCGCGCCGCCCGCGTAGCCGTCGTAGACGAACACCGTCGGCAGGCCCGTGTCGGGGTGCAGGGCCGTGGAGACGCCGCCGATGTCCCACCGGTCGCAGGTGGCGACCAGAGGGAGCAGGCCGATGGCCGCGTGCTCGGCGGCGTGCAGCGCGCCCGGCCAGTCGGCCTCCTCCAGTCCCGCTACCCGCAGCAGTTGCGGGGTCAGGGTGTAGACCACCGCCCGGGTGGCCAGGACGGTCTCGGGCAGGTCCAGCGGCGTCACGTCGAGGATCTCCCCGCCGCGCAGGCGCCGCTGGTAGCCGGTCACGCGGGCGGTCACCTCGACATCGGCGTACGACAGCGTCACCGGACCGGCGGAGACCGATTCCAGCGTCTCGATCAGGTCGATCGACACCTGCTCCCGGGCCGAGGTGGTCCACTCGGGTTCCTCCGGCCGGCACAGCGCGAGCCCGTCGTCCAGGTTCAGCTCGTCCACCACGAAGGACTCACCCTGGTGCAGGTACAGCGCCCCCGGATGGACCTGCGACCGGGCCCGGACCGAGTCGATGGTCCCGAGCATCCGGCCGTCGACGGCGTCGACGATCACCACCTCGGCCCCGCCGGTCCCGCGGATGTCGACCTCCGTGTGCGGGGTGTGGTCGTCCGCCGCGGGGTACCACCCCACGGGCCGGCGCCGGACCAGTCCCCTCGCGGCCAGCTCCTCCAGGACCCCGGTGGCGCCCCACGCGCGGGCCTCCTCGTGCGTCATGGGTCTCTCGCTCACCGCGCACCGGAGCTGCCCGGCCAGCAGGACCGGGTTGCGGGGGTCGGTGACGGTGGCCTCCACCGGCCTGCCCAGCAAAGCCTCGGGATGGTGGACGAGATAGGTGTCCAGCGGGTCGTCGCGGGCCACCAGGACCACAAGCGCGCCCTGCCCGCGTCGGCCGGCCCGGCCCGCCTGCTGCCAGAAGGAGGCGATGGTCCCCGGGAACCCGGCGCTCACCACGGCGTCGAGTCCGGAGATGTCCACCCCCAGTTCGAGCGCGGAGGTCGAGGCCACACCCACCAGGTCCCCCTCGGCCAGACCGCGCTCGAGTCGTCGTCGGTCCTCGGCCAGGTACCCGGCGCGATACGCGGCGATCCGCCCGGCCAGCTCCCGACCCCGCTCACCGTGGTCGGAGATCAGACGTTCTCGCGCCCGCAGCGCCGTGGTCTCGGCGCCCGCCCGGGAGCGGACGAAGGTCAGGGTCCGCGCGCCCTCGGCCACCAGTCCGGCCATGAGGGTGGACGCCTCGACGGGCGCCGGCCGCCGCACGGGGGCCCCGTTCTCCCCGGAGAGCCCGTCCATGAGCGGAGGCTCCCACAGTGCGACGGTCCGGCCCCCCTGGGGTGAGGCGTCGTCGGTCACCTCGACGCAGGGGCGGCCGACGAGAGTGCTGGCGGCCGGGCCGGCGTCCGAGGTGGTGGCGGAGGCCAGGATGAACGTCGGGTCGGCCCCCAGGGCCCGGGCGAGCCGATCGAGCCGCCGCAGGATCAGGGCGACGTTGGACCCGAACACGCCCCGGTAGGAGTGACATTCGTCGACCACGACGAAGCGGAGCCCCCGCAGGACGCGCGTCCACTGTCGGGAACGGCCGAGGACCGACAGGTGGAGCATGTCCGGGTTGGTGACGATCCAGCGGGAGTTCTCGCGGATCCACGGTCGGGCGTCGGTCGGGGTGTCCCCGTCGTAGGACGCGGGGGTCACGTGGGCGAGTCCTGGCACGGCGTCCACCAGCGACACGACCGACGACAGCTGGTCCTGGCCCAGGGCCTTGGTGGGGGACAGGTACAGCACGCAGGACCCCCGGTCCGCGGCGAGCGCGCTGAGCGCGGGCAGCTGATAGCCGAGCGACTTGCCGGACGCGGTGCCGGTGGCCACCACGACGTTCCGGCCCGCGTGCGCGTGTTCGGCGGTGGCCACCTGGTGGGCCCAGGGCCGGTCGACACCCCGACCGCGCAGCTCGTCGACCAACCCCGGGTGGGCCCACGCCGGCCAGTCCGCATATCGGGCCTCGCGGGCGGGCAGGTCGACGGTGTGGGTGACGGGTGACGGCCCGGCCGGCAGGTGCTCGAGCAGGTGGCCCAGGAGTTCGCGTCCGTACGTCGTCACCCCTCGACGGTAGAGGGCGACCCGGTCGGGTGAGGACCCGGCGGCGACCAGTTCACCAGCGCCGGGTCTCGTGGTGTACTTGTCGCGGTCGTCGGTCCCGCTCGCGGGCTCTTCGTGGACGGATTGGTGACCCGACCCACGTGGACATCGCGGGGGTCGCACCACTCAGTACAACAACCAGGCAGTACGCACACCAGGCAGTACGGAAAAGGAACGCATCACCATGGCACAGGGCACCGTCAAGTGGTTCAACGCGGAGAAGGGCTACGGGTTCATCGCCCCGGAGGACGGTTCCGCCGACCTCTTCGTCCACTACTCCTCCATCGAGGGCACGGGCTTCAAGTCGCTCGAGGAGAACCAGCGCGTCGAGTTCGAGCTCGGCGAGGGCCAGAAGGGCCCGCAGGCCCAGGAGGTCCGCGCCATCTGAGGCGCCACCGTCCGTGATCGACGAGGCCCCCGACGCACGCGCGTCGGGGGCCTCGCCGCGTGTCGGGGGCCGGCCGTAGGCTCGGGCCCGTGACGCAGTTGTCGTTCTTCGCCGCCGACGAGCACGTCCCCGAGCCGAACGACCTCGAGGGCGCGCTCGCCGCCCGTGGCCAGTCCACGCTCGCGGGGGCCCTCGCCCAGGTCTCCGTGGCCCTCGACGCCGCGTGGCGTGCGGACGCCCTCGTCGCCCTACTCACGGAGGCCGGACTCGACCCCGTCCGCTCGGCGGCGGGCCCGGACGGCCGGTGCACCGTGTCGACCGCGCGGACCGCGGTCCTCGTCCCGGTGGTGCGACGCTGGCGCCGGGGTGCCGTGGCCGCGGTGCCCGAGGGGTGGACCCCGTCGGCGGGGGCGCTCCGGGTCTGGTTCCTCACCGCCGGCCGCATCACCGCTGCCGGCGCGATCGACCTGGGACTCGACCCCGGGGTGGAGCAGCACGCCCCTCGGCGGGCCGCACTCGCGGAAGCGCTGGCCAGGGCCGGGATCCGCGCCACCTACGTCGGCCCCCGGGGCGACGGGCCCCTGCTGCGGCTCGGGACCGCCCGCGCCCGCGCCCGGCTGGCCCAGGCACTCGGTGCCGCGCCCCCCGGGGTGCCGCCGGGGGCGTGGCCGGACTGAGTGGCCGGGCTGAGTGGCCGGGCTGAGTGGCCGGGCTGAGCAGACGGCACCGGAGCCGGGCGCCGGCGGGACCCGGTGTTGCGCCCGGCAACCCGGTGGTGAAGTGTTCGATGCCATGTGCATGCTCGTCATCGCCCACCGGGTCCACCCCCGGTATCCGCTGGTGCTGGTGGCCAACCGGGACGAGGTCCACGACCGCCCCACCGAACCCCTGCACGAATGGACCCCCGACAGGGAAGGGGTCGGCGGCATCGTCGCGGGTCGCGACGTCACGGCCGGCGGGACGTGGCTCTCGCTGGCCGCCGGTGCGCGGCTGGCAGCGGTCACCAACGTCCGGGAGGGCGGCTCGGCGGCCCCGGCCACCGCCTCCCGGGGGGAGTTGCCGGTCCGGGCGCTCACCGGTTCGGTCCCCGCGACCGGGTTCGCCCGGCACATCGTCAACGATCTGGGCCGGTACGGTCCGGTCAACCTCCTGGCCGGCGACCTCGACGAGTTGTGGTGGGCGTCCAACCGCTCCGGCCGGGGGCCGCTGCGGCTGGACACGGGGGTCCACGGACTGTCCAACGCGGCGCTGGACACCCCGTGGCCGAAGGTCGTCGGCGCGGTGAGCGACGTCACGGCGCTGATGGGGTCCGGGACGATCTCGGGTCAGGACTGGTCGGGCCCCCTGCTCGACCTGCTCGCCGATCACCGCAAGGCACCGCTCCGGCACCTGCCGCGCACGGGGGTCCCGCTCTGGCATGAGTGGCGCCTGTCGTCGCGGTTCGTCCGGATCGGCCGGTGGTACGGGACCCGGTCGACGACGGCGGTGCGGATCGACGAGCACGGCACGGCTGATGTGGTCGAGCGCACCTGGGACTCCCGGGGACGCGCCGCGGGGACGGTCACCACGAGGATCTGAGTGGAGCGCAGATCCGTGCGGTGGCCGCCCCCCGGGAGACGATCGCGTCGGTGCGTGATCCGTGGCCCGTGGCCCTTCTAGCCCACGGTCCAGGTGTTGCTGCCGTCGAGCAGGGCCTGGAGGTCCGACGGTGCGGTCTCCTTGGCGGCGGCGACCTGGGCGCGGGCCTGGTCGTCGTAGGTCTCGCGCTGGACCTGCCGGATGATCCCGGTGACGGTGTACTCGAGATCCTGGCTGGACAGGTTCGCCAGCGCGTGCGCGTAGGAGGGGTCCTCGGCGTGGGCGTCGTGGACGATGATGTCGGCCTCGTCGACCTCGGCGGTCGCGGCGACCTTCAGCGAGAACCCGGAGCGGACCACGCAGTGCTGGCCCTCGTCGCCGAAGATGATCTTCTCGCCGTGGCGGACCCCGATGAGGTGGTTTCCGGCGTCCTCCTTGCGCAACAGGTCGAACGACCCGTCGTTGAAGATCGGGCAGTCCTGCAGGATCTCCACGAAACTGGTGCCGCGGTGACGGGCGGCGGCGTCGAGGACCTCGGTCAGCCCCTTGCGGTCCGAGTCCAGGGCGCGGGCCACGAAGCTCGCCTGGGCGCCGAGCACCAGAGACAGCGGGTTGAACGGGTGGTCCAACGAGCCCATGGGGCTCGACTTGGTGACCTTGCCCGACTCCGAGGTGGGCGAGTACTGGCCCTTGGTCAGCCCGTAGATCCGGTTGTTGAACATCAGGATGTTGAGGTTGACGTTCCGGCGCAGGGTGTGGATCAGGTGGTTGCCGCCGATCGACATGGCGTCGCCGTCACCGGTGACCACCCACACCGACTGGTCGGGACGGGCGGTGGCCAGGCCGGTCGCGATCGCCGGGGCGCGCCCGTGGATCGAGTGCATGCCGTAGGTCTCGAGGTAGTACGGGAAGCGGCTCGAGCAGCCGATCCCGGAGATGAACGTGATGTTCTCCCGCTTGAGACCGAGCTTGGGCAGCAGGGCACGGATGGTGGCCAGGATGACGTAGTCGCCACACCCGGGGCACCACCGCACCTCCTGGTCCGAGGTGTAGTCCTTGGGCTTCTGCGGTGCGTCGCTCTTGGGGACGGAGGCCAACGCGTCCAGGGGCAGCGGGCTGCCGACGAGTCCGGTTTCGGTGGTGGTCATGGAAATCCTCTCCTCGCTCGCGGGTCAGCGGGTTCGGTTGGCGGTGGTGGTGCCGGTGGCGGTGTGGCCGATCCGCCGGTGACGCGCGGCGGGCTCGCCGGTCGTGGTGATGACCCCGTCGAGTGCCAGCCGGTACTTGTCGTGCTCGGTGTGGGTGAGCCGACCGGCGAACTCCGCCTCGATGGCGGTCTGAAGTTCCTCGGCCGAGAACGCCATGCCGTGCACCTTGGTGATGGGCTGGATCTGCGCCGGGAAGCGGGCCTTGAGCAACATCGCGAGCTGGCCCAGGTTCATCTCCGGGACGAGCACCCGGTGGTACCTGGCCAGCACCTCGCCGATGTTGTCGGGCAGCGGGTTGAGATGTCGGACGTGCGCACGGGCCACGCGGTGCCCGTTGGCGCGGGCGCGACGGACCGCCTCACCGATGGGGCCGTAGGACGATCCCCAGCCCACCACTAGGACCTCGGCATCGCCGGACGGGTCGTCGACCTCGAGGTCGGGTACGTCGATGAGCGCGATCCGCAGGGCCCGGGTGCGGGTCATGAGGTCGTGGTTCTCCGCCGTGTAAGAGATGTTGCCGGTGCCGTTGGCCTTCTCCAGGCCGCCGATGCGGTGCTCGAGACCCGCCTCACCCGGTATCGCCCAGTCGCGAGCCAACGTCTCCGGGTCGCGGGCGTACGGCAGGTAGTCCCCGGCGGCCTCGGTGTCACCGTCCGCGCCGGTCGCGGGCGCGGTGGCGAGGTTCTTCTCGATGGCCGGCAGGTCGGCCACGTCGGGCAGGAGCCACGGTTCGGAGCCGTTGGCGATCGCGCCGTCGGACAGCACGATGACGGGGGTGCGGTAGGTGACCGCGATCCGCGCCGCCTCCCGGGCGATCTCGAAGCAGTCCGAGGGCGACTGCGGGGCGATCACCGCGACGGGCGATTCCCCGTTGCGCCCGAACAGCGCCTGCAGAAGGTCCGACTGCTCGGTCTTGGTGGGCAGCCCGGTCGAGGGGCCGCCGCGCTGGACGTCGATGATCACCAGCGGCAGCTCAGTCATCACGGCCAGGCCGATGGCCTCCGACTTGAGCGCCAGACCAGGGCCTGAGGTCGAGGTGACCCCCAGCGCCCCGCCGTAGGACGCGCCGAGGGCGGCACCGATTCCGGCGATCTCGTCCTCCGCCTGGAAGGTGGTCACGTCGAACTGCTTGAGCTTGCTCAACTCGTGCAGGATGTCCGAGGCGGGCGTGATGGGGTAGGTGCCCAGGAAGACCGGCATGTCCGCCGACCTGCCCGCGGTGACCAGGCCGTAGGCCATCGCCGTGTTGCCGGTGATCTGGCGGTAGCGACCCTTGGGCAGCTGGGCCGGCTGGATCTCGTACTCGGAGGCGAACGCCTCGGTGGTCTCGCCGTAGTTCCAGCCCGCCCGCAACGCCAGCAGGTTGGCCTGCAGGATCGTCGGCTTCTTCTTGAACTTGTCGCCCAGGAAGGTCTCGATCGAGTCGACCGTGCGGCCGTACATCCAGGTGAGGAGCCCGAGCGCGAACATGTTCTTGCAGCGCTCGGCGTCCTTCTTGCCCACGTCCACGGACTCGACCGCACCGATGGTCAGCGTGCCCATGGCCACCTCGTGCACCTGGAACGCCTCGAAGGCGGGGGAACCGAGCGGGTTGGACTCGTAGCCGACCTTGGTGAGGTTGCGCTTGGTGAACTCGTCGGAGTTGACGATGAGGATGCCACCGGAGGGCAGGTCGTCGATGTTCGCCTTGAGTGCGGCCGGGTTCATCGCCACGAGCACGTCGGGGCGGTCCCCGGCGGTGAGGATGTCGTAGTCCGCGATCTGGATCTGGAAGCTCGACACCCCGTGGATCGTGCCCTGGGGGCCCGGATCTCGGCCGGGTAGTTGGGCTGGGTCGCCAGGTCGTTGCCGAAGGCCGCCGCCTCCGAGGTGAACTGGTCACCGGCGAGCTGCATGCCGTCTCCGGAGTCGCCCGCGATGCGGATGACCACCTTGTCCAGCTTGGTCTTGGACGCATTGCCCACCGCTGCTGACCTCCGTTGTGTCTGAGATGATCGGGGCTGGTCGTGACTCCCGTACGGCCACCGACGGTACGCCGGTTCGGGCGCGACTCGTCACCCCGACGGAATTGGAAAACAGTAACACGTTCCAGTTCGGCGTGGTTCCCGCTTGTGCCCACCATAGACCGGTCTGTCTATCGGTGCCAATCCGCCGTCGTGTCGAACGCCCCTCTGCTGCTCGTGAGGGGTGTCCGTGATCGGGGACGACGACGAACCGACCCGATGCGACGCGTGACAGATATATAGGGATGCGGCTGTGCACCTTCCCGGGTCGGCCCGCCGGTCCCCGCGCCGCTTTCCGCGGCGACGTCCGGGGCACCTCCGCATGGGGGAGGAGTCGATCGGCGCGGGTGCCCGTCCGCCGCCCGGGGCCGGGCCGGCGCCGAACGCGACTCTTCCGAAGCGCCCCTGGCCTGGTATGAATTCTCATAGACAGGCCCCGGCACGCGTACCGTATCCGGGACCGGAGGTCGGTGGCGCACGTCGCCGACGTATCAGCGCAGGTTGGGAGCGGTTCAGTGGCGAGCAAGCAGACAGCATCGGGCGGGAAGCGGAGCCTGGTGATCGTCGAGTCCGCCACCAAGGCCCGCAAGATCCAGCCGTACCTGGGGTCCGACTACGTGGTCGAGGCGTCCGTCGGGCACATCCGCGACCTGCCCAAGGGGGCCGCCGACATCCCGGCCAAGTACAAGAAGGAGCCCTGGGCCCGACTGGGCGTGGACCCGGAGCACAACTTCGAGCCGATCTACGTGGTGAGCGCGGACAAGAAGAAGAAGGTCTCGGAGCTCAAGAAGGAGCTGGCGGGCGTGGACCAGCTCCTGCTGGCCACCGACCCGGACCGCGAGGGCGAGGCGATCGCCTGGCACCTTCTCGAGGTGCTCAAGCCCAAGGTCCCGGTCAAGCGGATGGTGTTCCACGAGATCACCAAGCCGGCCATCCTCGCCGCCGCCGAGAACACCCGCGAGCTGGACACGGACCTCGTCGACGCCCAGGAGACCCGCCGGATCCTCGACCGTCTCTACGGCTATGAGGTCTCTCCTGTGCTGTGGAAGAAGGTCATGCCGCGGCTATCGGCGGGTCGCGTGCAGTCCGTGGCCACCCGCGTGATCGTCGAGCGGGAGCGGGAGCGCATGGCGTTCGTCGCGGCCGACTACTGGGACATCACCGCGACCCTGACGACCCGCGAGGCCGCCGGTGGCGACGCCGGTGAGCCGCGCAGCTTCACCGCCCGCCTCGCCGCGGTGGACGGCGCCCGGGTGGCGCAGGGGCGCGATTTCGGCCAGGACGGTCGACTCAAGACCTCCGGCGCGGCCAAGGACGCGGTGGTGCTCGACGAGTCCGCGGCCCGCGCGCTGTCGGACGCGCTGGACGGCGCCGACTTCGTCGTCGACTCCGTCGAATCCAAGCCGTACACCCGCCGCCCCTACGCGCCGTTCATGACCTCGACGCTGCAGCAGGAGGCCGGCCGCAAACTGCGCTACACGTCCGAGCGCACCATGCGCATCGCGCAGCGGTTGTACGAGAACGGCTACATCACCTACATGCGCACCGACTCCACCACCCTGTCCGAGGGCGGCATCGCGGCCGCCCGCGCGCAGGCCACGGAGCTGTACGGCAGCGAGTACGTCTCGCCCACCCCGCGGCAGTACACCCGCAAGGTCAAGAACTCGCAGGAGGCGCACGAGGCCATCCGTCCGGCGGGGGAGTCCTTCGCCACCCCCGGCCAGCTGCACGGCGTCCTGGACGCCGAGGAGTACCGCCTGTACGAGCTCATCTGGCAGCGCACCGTCGCCTCCCAGATGGCCGACGCCAAGGGCACCTCGGTGAGCATCCGCATCACGGGCGCCGCGGGACAGAACCCGTCCGGGTACGAGCGGGCGACCTTCGCGGCCTCGGGCCGCACCATCACGTTCCCCGGTTTCCTCAAGGCCTACGTGGAGGCGACCGAGGAGCCCGGTGAGTCCTCGGACAAGCCGATGGCGGACGACGCCGAGCGGCGACTGCCGCGACTGAGCGAGGGGCAGGACCTCACGGGGTCGGACCTGTCCGCCGACGGCCACACCACCAGCCCCCCGGCCCGCTACACCGAGGCGAGCCTGGTCAAGGTCATGGAGGAGATGGGGATCGGCCGCCCCTCGACCTATGCCAGCATCATCCGCACCATCCAGGACCGCGGCTACGTGTACTCCCGGGGCAACGCGCTCGTGCCCAGCTGGGTGGCCTTCGCCGTGGTCGGGCTGCTCGAGCAGAACTTCGGTCGGTTGGTGGACTACGACTTCACCTCGCTCATGGAGGACGAGCTCGACGAGATCGCCGAGGGGCGCGAGAACCGGGACGACTGGCTGCGTCGTTTCTACTTCGGGGACCCCGGCGCGTCCGGGCCCGACGGTGGCGCCGGGGACGCGGGCCACGCGGTCGGGCTCAAGAACCTCATCGACGTCAACCTCGAGGCGATCGACGCCCGCAGCATCAACTCCATCCGGGTCTTCGACGACGCCGAGGGACGACCGGTCCACGTCCGCGTCGGGCGGTACGGTCCGTACCTCGAGCGCATGGTCGCGGGGGAGGACGGCGAGCAGGAGTCGCAGCGCGCCAACCTGCCGGAGGGGATGAGCCCCGACGAACTCACGCTCGAGGTGGCCGAGAAACTCTTCGCCACCCCGCAGGACGGGCGTCCCCTCGGTGTGGACCCGGAGACCGGTCACGAGATCGTGGTCAAGGACGGCCGCTTCGGGCCCTACGTCACCGAGAAGCTGCCCGAGCCCACCGACGAGGAGAAGGCACGGTGGGCGGAGAAGGTGCTCGCCGACGCCGAGGCGGAGAAGAAGCGTATCGACGCCGAACGCGACGCCGCGATCGCCGCCGCGGAGAACGACGAGGCCAGAGCCGAGGCCAAGAAGGCGGCGACGAAGGCCAAGTCCGCCGTGACCCGCAAGGCCAAGAAGGAATCCGACAACCCCACGGGCCCCAAGCCCCGGACCGGATCACTGATGCAGTCCATGGAGCCGGCCACGATCACGCTGGAGGAGGCGCTCAAGCTGCTGTCACTGCCGCGGACCCTGGGCGTCGACCCCGCGAGCGGCGAGGAGATCACCGCTCAGCTCGGTCGGTACGGTCCCTACCTGAGGAAGGGCACCGACTCGCGGACACTGGACACCGAGGACGCCGTGTTCACCATCACCCTCGAGGAGGCTCTGAAGATCTACTCGGAGCCCAAGCGTCGGGGTCGGCAGGCCGCCGCCCCCAAGGCGCTGCGCGAGATGGGGGTCGACGAGGTCTCCGGCAAGCAGATGCTGGTCAAGGACGGGCGCTTCGGGCCGTACGTCACCGACGGTGAGTCGAACGCGTCGCTGCGTAAGGGCGACACCGTGGAGACCCTCACCGACGCGCGCGCCTCGGAACTGTTGTCCGAGAGGCGGGCCAAGTCGCCGCCGCCCAAGAAGGCCGCGGCGAAGAAGGCCGGGGGAAAGGCGACGAAGAAGGCCCCGGCCCGGACGTCACCGGCGAAGAAGGCCACCGCGGGACGCTGACCCCCGCGGGCACCCCGCCCATACCCGGCGCCGGGGCTCGGCGGGGGGCGCTCAGGCGCCGGCGGCCTCGACTCCCTCGACGGAGGGGCGCAGCGCGACGTTGCCCGACTGCCACCGGTCCGCGAGGGTCGGCCGCAGTGGTCTGGCCAGCTGTGTCATGATTCCGCGGCCCCGCAGCTCGACGCTTCGGCCCAACACCCACCTCGCGGCTTCGGGCGCGTCCGCGTTGCGGATCGCCGCCGCCGACGCCAGCACGTGCCCCTGCTCCGACTTGGCCAGGGTGGTCAACCGTGCGGCCTCGTTGACCGGGTCGCCGATCACGGTGTACTCGAAGCGCTTGGCGTGCCCGATGTGGCCGGCGATCACGGTGCCGTAGGAGACCCCGATGCCCGCCGACAGCGGGGAGAGACCCGCGAGCTGGCTCTGTAGGGCGCGGGCGGCCCGCAGCGCCCGCCCCGCCTCGTTCTCGACCTCCAGAGGCGCGCCGAAGACGGCGAGGAGTGCATCACCCTGGAACTTGTTGATGTAGCCGCCGTTGGAGTCGACGGCCTCCACCGCGATGCGGAAGAACTCGTTGAGCACGGCGACGACCTCGGCCGGCTCGTGTGCGGCGGCGAACTCCGTCGAACCGGTGAGGTCGACGAAGAGCACCGCGACCTGCTTCTCCTGGCCCCCGAGCTCCGTCCCGCGTTCGAGTGCGTGGCGGGCGACCTCCTCGCCGACGTAGCGACCGAAGAGGTCCTGGATCGCCTCGCGCTCCTGGAGTCCGGTCACCATCTCGTTGAAGCCCTGGCCCAGTCGGCCGATCTCGGAACTGTCGTAGATCGTGACGCGGGCCTCCAGATCGCCCTTCTTGACCCGCCCGACGCCCGCCTGCATCTCGCGGACGGGATCCGCGATGGAGTCCGAGACCAGGCCCATGCCTATCGCGCCCGCGATCACGGCGACGCTGGCCATCACCGCGAGGGCTACGAGGATGTGTCCCGGGTCGTCGCCGAACAACCCGACCCACTGCCCGGTGAGGATCAGCAGGATCCCGGCGACGGGGATGACGGTGGTGAGAGCCCAGCCCAGGAAGATGCGACGACGGACCCCCGGGACGTGCCTGTTGGCGGGGACGCCCCGAGCGAGGGCGCGGACGGTGATCGGCCGCATGATCCGCTCGGCCTGGAGGTAGGAGATGAGGCAGGTGGTGGTCCCGCCGAGGATGCTCGTCACGCCCACGACCAGGGCGAGTCGGGGGGAGTGGCCCACGTTGGCGACGACGAAGACGACCGTGCCGAGCAGCCACATGGTGCCGGAGATGAGCGCCTGGTGGAACGGGAGCTTCAGGGCCCGGTTGCGGATCGCCCCGCCGAACTCCTCACCCGAGCGGTCGACCCGGAGGACCGGGAGCAGGAGCAACGTCGAGGCGATGACTCCGCCGATGAAGGCGAGCACCAGGTAACCGATGAACAGGTACTGGTTGAGGAACCGGAACTGCTCCAGGTCGAGGAAGCGGTCCATCGGCAGGACGAAGCGCAGGAACGCGAAGACGAACACCGCGCCGATGATGTTGGCCTGCACCATCGTGAGGGCGTAGACGGGCCAGGGGGTGGCCCACAGCCACCGGAACAGCCTGACCCATCGCTCCATTGGGCCAAGGGTAGTCCCAGCCCCCGTCACGGGCCCGGAGGTGTGACGGACTGCGGCGATATGGTGGGGCCATGCCAGGGGTGTTCGATCGGTTGGCCGGTCAGGCCGACGTCGTGGGGGAGTTGACCGCTGCGGCGTCGGCCGCGCGTGCGCGGGTCCCCGGCCAGGGGTGGGATGAGGCGGACGCGCGAATGGTCCACGCGTGGCTGTTCACCGGCCCGCCGGGCAGTGGACGGAGCGTCGCCGCCACGTGTTTCGCCGCCGCGTTGCAGTGCGAGCACCCGGAGGTCGTGGGCTGTGGGGAGTGCCGGTCCTGTCACACCGTCCTGGCGGGGACCCACGCGGATGTCCACCTCCTGGCGCCGCAGGGGGTCAACATCCTCCTCAAGGACGTCAAGGAGACCATCCACCGCGCCGCCAGCCGGCCCAGCACCGGGCGCTGGCAGATCGTCGTGGTGGAGGAGGCGGACCGGCTCACCGAGCAGTCCGGTAACGCCCTGCTCAAGGTGGTGGAGGAGCCGCCGAGCCGCACGGTCTTCCTGTTGTGCTCGCCCACGACGGATCCGATGGACATCATGGTCACACTGCGGTCCCGCTCGAGGAACGTCGCCCTGCGTCAACCCGACGCGGCCGCCGTCGAGGCCGCGCTCCTCGCCGATGGGGGGATCGATCCGGAACGGGCGAGGTGGGCGGCGGCCGTCTCCTCCGGTCACATCGGCCGCGCGAGGTGGTTGGCCACCGACGAGGCCACGCGTGAACGCCGCGACGTGGTGTTGGAACTGCCCATGGTCATGCACAACCCCGGCCGGGCCTTTCCGCTGGCGGACCGGTTGGTCAGCGCGGCCGAGCAGGAGGCGCTGGCCCGGAACACCCCGAACGACGAGCGTGAAGTGGAGGAACTGCGCACCGCGATGGGTGTGGGCGGGACCGGGAAGGGCGCCGTCGCGGCGGGGCGGGGCGCCGCGGGGGCCGTCAAGGAGTTGGAGAAGGCGCAGAAGTCGCGGCGGACACGCTCCACCCGCGACTCTCTCGACCTCGCCTTGGTCGACCTCGCGGGCTTCTACCGGGACGCGCTCATGGCCGGACTCGGCGTCGCGGACGTCGCCCCGGTGCACCCGGACAAGGCCGAGGAGTCGGCGCGCCTCGGGGGTCACTATCCGCCGGCGTCCGTGCTGGGGGCCATCGAGGCCATCCAGGAGTGTCGCGCGGCCATCGAGGTCAACGTCAAGCCGAAGTTCGCGGTCTCGGCGATGGTGGGGGCCATCCGGGAGGCGTTGGGCTGAGGCGGCAGGGGGAGACGCGCGGCTGCGGACGGGGCGGCCACCACGGGGGGCCAGGCGTTTTCCGACCGCGCGGGCCGGTCATATATAGTTGCCTCGCCCCACAAGGGCTCGCCGCGTTAGCTCAGTCGGTAGAGCATTTCACTCGTAATGAAAAGGTCGTCGGTTCGATTCCGACACGCGGCTCCATCAGAACCCCTGACCCCCGTCCCTTCCGGCCGGGGGTTCTCACGTATCAGCCCCTCGATGAGAAGGATTCCCATGACCTCTCAGCCACTGGTGGTCGAGCGAACCGACCACATCGAGACGTGGACGCTCAACCTGCCGGAGACCCGCAACGCCATCTCCGATCCCGCGATCGTCGACGCGCTCTGCGCCCGGGTGGCGGAGGTCAATGCTGATCACGACGTGCGCGCCGTCGTGCTCACCGGCGCGGGCTCGGCGTTCTCCGCCGGCGGCAACGTCAAGGACATGGTGGACAGGGCCGGGATGTTCGGCGGCAGTCCCTATGAACTGCGCGACGGGTACCGCACGGGCATCCAGCGGATCCCGCGCGCGCTGTACCACTGCGAGGTGCCCGTGATCGCGGCGGTGAACGGGCCCGCCGTCGGGGCGGGGTGCGACCTGGCGGTGATGTGCGATCTGCGGGTGGCGTCCACCTCGGCGTGGTTCGCGGAGAGTTTCGTGCAGCTCGGGATCATCCCGGGCGACGGCGGAGCCTGGCTGCTCACCAAGGCGATCGGTCCCGCGCGGGCCGCGGAGATGGCGCTCACCGGCGACCGGGTCACGGCAGAGCAGGCCGCCGCCTGGGGCCTGGTCAACGAGGTCGTGGAGCCCGAGGATCTGCTCCCGGCGGCCCGGGCACTGGCCGGCCGGGTGGCCAAGAACCCGCCGCACGCGGTCCGGATGGCCAAGCGACTGCTGCGCGAATCGCAGCACCAGTCGCTCGAGTCCCTCCTCGAGCTCTCGGCGGCGATGCAGGCGCTCGCACACCACACCGCCGACCACCGCGAGGCCCTCACCGCGTTCGGCGAGAAGCGTGCCGGGGAGTACGAGGGTCGCTGAGCCGCTGGCCTACCATCACCACCACCGCACGCCCTCCCGAAGGAGCATCGATGAGCTCTGCCCTGGTTCCCCCGACCACCCTGGCATCGGTGGAGATGGACGCCCTGCGCGCCGAGGTGCGGTCGTTCCTGTCCGGGGAGATCGCCGCCGGGCGGCTCACGCCGTGGATCGACACCTGGTTGACCCGGTGGGATGAGGACTTCTCCCGTCGGCTCGCCGAGAGGGGCTGGGTGGGGATGACGGTCCCGACGGAATACGGCGGACGGGGTCGCACGCATCTGGAGCGATTCGTCGTCACCGAGGAGCTCCTGGCCGTGGGGGCGCCGGTCGCCGCGCAGTGGGTCGCGGATCGGCAGATCGCGCCGTCCCTGCTGCGATACGGCACGGAGGAGCAGAAGCGTGAGTTCCTGCCCCGGATCGCGGCGGGTGAGTGCTGCTTCGCCATCGGCATGAGTGAGCCGGACTCCGGATCGGATCTGGCCAGTGTGCGGACGAAGGGCGTCCGTGTCGACGGCGGCTGGTCGATCACCGGGACGAAGGTGTGGACCTCCGGTGCGCAGCACGCCGAGGCGTTCATCGCGCTGGCCCGCACCGAGCCCCTGGACACCTCCGACCGCCACGCCGGGCTGAGTCAGTTCATCGTCGACCTGCGCGGCGAGGGCGTCACGATCCGCCCGATCGTGTCCCTGTCGGGTGACCACCACTTCAACGAGGTGGTGCTGGACGAGGTGTTCGTCCCCGACTCCCGCGTCTTCGGCGCCCTCGGCAACGGGTGGGAGCAGGTCAACTCCGAGTTGGCGTTCGAACGCAGCGGTCCCGAACGTTTCCTGTCCTCTTTCCGGCTCTTGGCCGCGGAGATCGGGGCCATCGCCGAGGGGCACCTGCCCGTCCGGACTGATCTGGGACGTTCGGTCGCGAGGATGGCGGGCCTGCACGCGCTGAGCCAGAACATCGCCGGAGCCCTCCAGCGCGGGGAGCCGGCGGACACCGCGGCGGCGCTGGTCAAGTTGCTCGGCACCACCACCGAGGGGACATCGTCGAGGCGGTCTCCGCCCGGCTCGGGGACGAGTTCACACCCGGTGTCGGTGACAGTGACGGTGACGGGGCGGCGGCCGCGTCCGAACTCGCCGATCTGCTCCGTGCCGGACTGCACCAGCGGCCCGGCTTCACCCTGCGGGGTGGCACCAACGAGATTCTGCGCGGCGTGATCGCGCGGGGACTGGGGATGCGATGAACGCCGCGAACGCCGCGAACGCTGCGAACGGGCAGAACGGCGCGACCGCGGCGACCGGCGAGGCCGTCGAGAGCGCGGGCCTCCAGATCGACGAGGACCTCGAGTCGATGATGGCCGACGTGCTGGCCCAGTTCTCCGGCCCCGCGGTGGAGCCCGATGCGGAGACCGTGTGGCGGTCCCTGTCCGAGGTGGGGATCGGTCGACTCACCGCGCCCGAGGACGGCGGGGGCAGCGGGGCGGGGTGGGCGGAGGCCTCCACCCTGCTGCGGCTGTCGGCCGCCGCCGGGGTCGCGGTCCCCTACGCGGAGACCGACCTCGTCGTCGGACCCCTGCGCCGCGCCGCGGGACTCGATGACTCCTCCACCGGTACGGCGACCCTCGCCGTTCTCGGTCCCGACGGCCGCGCCCGTCGGGTGGCCTGGGCGGGGGCGACCGACACCATCCTGGTCGTCCGCAGGACACCGGACACCGGCGGCGACGTACCGGGGTTCGAGGTCGCCGACGTCGAGACCGACAGCGCACGGATCACGGCCGGCGACGGCATCTCCGCCGTGCCGACGGGAGACGTCAGCCCGCCCGACGACGCGGGCTGGACCGCGGTCGACTCCGCCGCGGTGGAGTCGGCGGTGCTGCGCGGCGCGCTCGCCCGGGCCGTGCAGTGTGTGGGGGCCGCGGAGGGGATGCTCGAGTCGGCGATCGCCCACTCGACCGAGCGGAATCAGTTCGGCAGGGCGTTGGCGAAGTTCCAGTCCGTGCAGAACCTGGTGGTCGACATCGCCGCGGAGACCGTCCTGGCCCGGGCCGCGGTCGACCAGGCCGTCGCCGACGCCATGGTCACGGACCTCACCGGGCCGCTCTCGGAGTTCCGGGTGGCGGTGGCCCGCAGTGTGGCCTCGCAGGCCGTCGCGGTCGCGGTGCGCAACGCGCACCAGGTCCACGGGGCGATCGGCACCACGCACGAGCACACCCTGCACCGCCTGACCCTGCCTGCACTGCAGTGGCGCGGTGAGTTCGGTTCGACGGCCTTCTGGGACGCCGTTCTCACCGAGGTCGCGGTGACGGGCGGAATGGACGGCGCATGGCCGATGGTCATCGAGGGCACCTCCGTCGAGGGCGCCGCCGCGGCGTGGCTCGACCGGGCCACCCTCGGCGAATCGGGAGTCGGACGGACCCCGACCGCCCGGCCCACGGAGCCAGGCGGGCACCGACCGGCGGGACGCAATCTCGGTACGCTCGGTCAGTAGTACCGAGAAAGGTCGACCCGTGGAATTCCTCCTCATCGCCGCAGTGATCGCGGTGGCCGTCGCGGTGGTCTCCCGTAGCCAGAACAACGGTCAGACGCAGCTCCAGGCGCACGACAACCGCCATCTCGAGGACCATCGTGCCGAGGCCTCGCGCTGGGTCGAGCGCCTCGGTGGTCAGGTGTTCAACCTCGACGGCACCGACGAGGCCTCGAAGCAGGCCATGGCCGATGCGTCCGAGCGCTACACCGCGGCCGTGACCGAACTCGAGAACGCCCGCACGCCGGTCCAGGCGCGGTTGGCCAAGGACACCGCGATCGAGGGGCTGTACTACGTGCGTGCCGCCCGGTCGGCGATGGGCCTGGACCCCGGCCCGGAGCTGCCCACGACCGACGGTCAGGAACGCGCCGGCCGGGTGACCGAGGACCGGACCGTCGAGGTCGAGGGTCGCACGATGACCGCCGCGACCGGGCCGAGCGACAAGACCCCGCACTACTACCCCGGCGGTGTGGTCGCCGGACGGCCGGTGCCGGCCGGCTGGTATTCCGAGCCGTGGTGGGCCTCCGCGCTGGCGACGGGCGTGTGGATGATGGGCTCGATGATGATGTTCAACATGATGTTCGCCGGGATGGCGGGTGTCGGTTACTCCGGAGAGGACTTCGCCGCCGGGGTCGGCGAGGGCGGCGCGGACGTCAGTGACATGGGGGGCGGCGACGGCGGCGACGGCTTCTTCGACGGCGGGCTCATGGGTGGCAACGGCGGCGACGCGGGCGGCGACGGGGGAGGGTTCTTCGACGGCGGCCTGTTCGGCGGCGACGGCGGTGGAGACGGTGGAGGTGGCGGGTTCTTCGACGGCGGCCTGTTCGGCGGCGACGGCGGCGGGTTCTTCGACTTCTGACCAGGTGGCCGGGTCGGGGGCCGGGCCGGGGGCCGGGTCAGGCGCAGCCGGCCAGGACCCGCTCCATGGCCTCGTGTTCGGCGTGGGTCACCCACAGCCCGTAGCGCTCCTTGACCAGGATCTGCCGCGCGATCATGGGGCAACGGAACTCCCGACGCGGGGGCAACCAGGTGGCCGCGTCACCATCGCCCTTGCTCTGGTTGGCGTGACCCGCCACCGCCAGCAGATTGAGCGGATCGTTGGCGAAGTCCCGACGCTGCTCCAGGGTGAGTTGCTGGGCGCCCTTCTGCCACGCGTCCGACAGGGCCACCACGTGATCGATCTGCACTGCCGACGAGGTGTCCTGCCCCCGCACGAACTCGATCCGCTCCCCGGTGTAGGGCCCGTACAGGACCCCGGTGAGCACCACGCAGTCCCGGGTCCCCGGTCGCACCGTGATGTCCTGCAGATCGCGCCGCAGGATGTCGTTGCGCGTGTCGCACCCGTTGCGGCCGAACTCCACGGAGACGTCGTCCGACCACGCCTGGCCGAACAGGGCGCGGTCGTACCCGGTCTTGGGGGCGCGGCCCTTGATCTCCAGTTGGGGCAGGGCCAACCGGGCGGATGCGACCAGTGGATCCCCCGACGGGGCGGGCTCGGGTGGCGGCGGTTCGATCGGGACGGACCCCGGCACCCCCGGTCCGGGGTCGGGCGGGGTCGCCGGGTCCGACGCCGGCGGAGGCGGTGGGGCCAGGGACGACGACGAGACGGGCATTCCGACACCGCCACCCGTGACCTGCTCGATATCCGCACACCGACCCAGCCCCGCCAGAACGAGCACGGCCATCACCGACACCACTGTGACGCGAGTGGTTCGAGTGGCTCTTGAGGTCCGTGATGCCATGAACGCACTGTAGCGACACCGTCCGACACCGCCCCGCACCGTCCGGCACCGCCCCGCACCGTCCGGCACCGCCCCGCACCGTCCGGCACCGCGCCCGCCCGCCCGGTTACGCTGACGCCGATGCCGCCCGAGACCGACACCCAGCCGACCGCCCACGCCCCGGCGCGGAGCCTGGTCGCGGCGTGCGCGGTCGTCGTCGTGGCCGTCACCGCGCTGCGGACCTGGGTGGCGGCCGCGGGCTGGTTCTACTGGGACGACCTGATCCTGCACGGCAAGGCCGCCGCCCACCGGTTCCCGGACGCGGGGCTGCTGCTCGCCGACCACGACGGCCATCTGATGCCCGGGGGGATGGCGTTGGCGTGGGTCGCGGCCCACCTGGCCCCGCTCGATTTCCGCCTCCCGCTGGTGCAGATCGCCGTGTTGCAGCTCCTCGCCGGCGCGGCGCTCGCCCGGATGCTGTGGGTGCTGCTGCGGGGGCGGCCGGTGCTGCTGCTGCCGCTCGTCGCGGCCCTCGCGATCCCCCTCGGCCTCCCCGCCGCGACGTGGTGGGCGGCGGCCCTCAACGCGTTGCCGCTCACCGGGGCGATGGCGTGGTGCGTGGCCTCGACGGTGAGGCTGGCCGAGACGGGACACCGCAGGCACGCGGTGAGCGCGGTCCTGGCCACCGCGCTGGGCCTGCTGTTCGTGGAGAAGGCACTGCTCATCCCCGTGGTGTCGGCCGCCGTCCTGGTGGGCTGGTGGTGGGTCGGGCGGAGCGGGTCGGCGTCACCCCGTGCGATCTGGCGACGGACGCGAGGGGCCTGGGCCGCCCAGGGAGTCGTGCTCGTGGTGTGGGCGGCGATCTTCGTCGTCGTCGTCGGCCGTCTCGGTGGCCGGGGGACGTTCGGGGAGGTCGAGGGGACGCGACCGGGGTTCCCAGCCCTGGTGGACCACACCTACCGCCTGGCGGTCATCCCGACCCTGGGCGGCGGGCCGTGGCGGTGGGACCGGTGGCACCCGGGGCCGCCCATGGCGGACCCTCCGCTGGCCGCCGTCCTCCTCGGGGCCCTGGCGTGCGCCGGCGTGCTGGCGTGGTCCCTGGCCACCCGGCGTCACACCGGACCCGTCTGGCTGGCGGTCGCGCTCTACCCGCTCCTGTCGGTGGTCCTGGTGGCGGTGGGGAGGGCGGGGCCGGACACGGCGGCGGAGATCGTCCAGACCCTCCGGTATCACGCCGAGATGCCGCTGGTTTTGGCGGCGGCCGCCGCGCTGGCGTTGTCGGCTCCCCGGCGGGGGAGCGCGGCGACCGTCCGCCTGGTCATGCCCGCCGGAGCGGTCGCCCTGGTCGCGCTGCTCGCCTCCTCGGCGGTCTCGACCCACACCTACCGGCAGACCTGGGCCGACCAACCGTCGCGCGACTACGCCCTCCCGCTGCTCGAGGCACTCCGGGAGCGCGGCGCCCCCGTGTTCGACCAGGACCTCCCGCTCGAGGTCCTTCTCCCCGTCACCGCACCGGCCCACCGGCTGTCGTCCGTCCTCGCGGGTGTCCCCGGCATCCCCCCGGTCGCCGGTTGGACGATTGACCCGGTTCTCGTCGACGCCCTCGGCACCCTGCATCCGGCCGAGGTGGCGGCCTTGCGGACGATCCCGCAGGGCCCCGAGCCCGGGTGCGGGTACAGGATCGGGAGCGACGGGGCCCGGATCCCCGTCGACGGGCCCCTGATCGACCGGGACTGGATCGTCCAGCTCAACCTCTTCGCCGACGCGGACGGTGAGGTGGGCGTCCGGCTCGACGAGGGCTCCGAGGTGACGGCTCCGGTGTCGGCGGGCCTGGGAACGGTCTTCGTCCGCGTCGAGGGAGGGGGGACGGGGTTGACCGTCTCCCCGCGCGGCGGTGTCTCGGAGCTGTGCATCGGAAGTGGACCGGTCGGACTCCTCGTGCCGCGCTGAGGCCCGCGGGGCGGGTGGCCCATAATGGGTCGGACCGGATGAGGACGACAGAGACGGAGGCAGGTCATCGACATCGCGATGGTCATGCTGACCCTGACGTCACTCCTCGTGGTTCCCGGGCTGATCGTGGGACTGGCAGCCCGACTCCCGCTCCGGCTGGCCGTGGGCACGTCGATCCCCGTGTCCGCGGGGATCGTGACGATCGCCACCTATGTCTACGGCCGGTCCGGCGTGCCGTGGTCCCTCGCCGGGTACGCGGTCGCCACGGCCGTCACCGCGGCGATCGTGGGCCTGGTGGGACTGCTCATCTCCGGATCGCTGTGGCTCCGGCGTCGACGCCGTACCCGGGCCGGGGGCCGGTCCGGCGACCCCGGGGGCACCAGCAGCCCGATCCCGGCCCCGAGCCCCCGTCGCGCGTGGTGGTGGCTGCTGCCGGCCGCGTCGATCCTGGTGAGCGCATGGCTGATCGGCCAGATGATCATCACCGAACTCTCCGCCACCCCGGGCGGCACCGCGAACATCTTCCAGGGCTGGGACGCCCACTGGCACGCCAACTACCTCCGCTTCATCCACGACACGGGCCTGGCGTCCCCCGACCAGGCGGGCGAGCTGCGTTATCCGGAGAACGGGGCGACCCTCTACTACCCGAGCACCTGGCACGCGATCGCCGCCCTGGTGATGGGACTGCGCGGAATCGGGGCGGTCGAGACGTACAACCTCGTCCAGATCGGCTCCATGGCGCTGGTGTTCCCACTCGGCGTGGCCGCGCTCGCGTGGCTCATCACCCACCGGCGGTTCTCCCGTCCGGCCGTCGCGACCTCCGCGGCCGTCGCCGCGATGGCGACCCCCCTGTTCCCGGGGCTGCCGTTCGTGGAGGTCATGGTGGCCGCGACGCCGTCCGGGGTGGCCAACGGGCTGGCGGGACTGGTGGCCGCTGTCGTGGTGGCCTCCCTGTCCGACCGTCGCCTCGTCCCCGCCGCCGCGCTGGGCCTGGTCGGCGTCGGGGGTATCCACCCGTCGGCGATGGTCACCGCCGCGGTGATCGTGCTGTTCTGGTGGTTGTTCGAGGGCCTGTGGCGCCCGGTACGGGGCCGGCTGCGGGACTTCCTCGTCCTGGCGGGGGTCGGACTTGCGGGCGTCCTCACACTGCTGCCGCAGGTCCTCACCGTCTCCGAGGACGCGGACGAGATCTCGGCCTTCCAGTTCGAGATCGACGCCGACCGGGCGGCCGTCTGGGGTCGGGCCGTGGCGCTGCAGGTACGGCACGTGCAGGACTGGGGAGTGCGCTGGGTGCTGCTGGCCCTCGCGGTGCTCGGCGTGCTCGTCCTGGTCCGGCGCCTCGTGCTGTGGCCGATCCTGCTCTGGGCCGGGGTGCTGGTGGTGTGCGTCAATTCCATGAGCATGTTCGGCAACTGGACCGGCGGCGTCCTGCGCGGGATCGGCAGCATCTACTACAACGACCCGCGGCGGATCGGGGTGCTCCTGGCGGTCCTCGTGGCGGCCGCCGTCGGTGTGGGGGTGGGAGTGGTCGTCCAGGCGCTGGCGGGGTGGGCGGCCCGCCTGATCGACCCGATCACCGACTCGCGCGGAACCGGTGCGGCGGGTCTGCGGGTCGCCGTGGCGCTGGCCGCGTTGGTGGCCACCGGGTCGTGGGTCGTGCAGGCCTCGCCCGAGTACGCCTCGGCGGCGGGCGCGAACCAACGCGCGGGTCGGATGGTCGACGGTCACGATCTGCGCGCCTTCGAGTGGCTCTCCCGGCAACCGCAGGCCTACTCGGGACTCGTCTACACCAACCCCGACGAGGGGTCGGGGTGGATGTACGCCACCCACGGTCTGCCCTCGACCGCACGGCATTATCTCCAGCCCGGGTCCACCGCCCCGCTCACGACCGCCCTGTTCTTCAGCATGGATCGGGCCGGTACCGACCCACGCGTCGACTCCGCGCTCGACGAGCTCGGCGTGACCTACGTCTACGTCAGCCCGCCCAACTACTGGGGGTTCCAGAAGCCCAACGAGCACCTCCTCCGGCTCGATCAGACCCCGGGCCTGGTCAAGGTCTACTCGGACTCCCAGGTGCGGATCTTCGCCGTCCGTGCAGCCTTCACGCAGGAGGAGATCGATCGGATCCTGGCCGACTCCCCGTTCCCGCCGGACAGGCGCACCCCCCTCACCCGCGCCACCGAGCTGTACGGCGGGGAGTGAGCGGCCCGACCGGGTCCGGGTCGTATCCTCGGAGCTGTCGTCCGACGGGACGCCGCGGCGGCGTCGCCGCGCTTCGGGAGGGGTTCGTCAATGAAGGCACTCGTGACGGGTGGAGCCGGGTTCATCGGGTCGACCCTGGTGGATCGCTTGCTGTCCGAGGGTCACGAGGTGACCGTCGTGGACGACCTCTCGCGGGGTCGCCTCGAGAACCTCGCGAGCGCGCGGGAGGCCGGGGCGCGGTTCGGCTTCCACAGGATGAACCTGGTCGACCCCGGGATCGTGGACCTGGTCGCCGAGGTCGCGCCCGAGGTCGTGTTCCACCTGGCCGCGCAGATCGACGTGCGCCTGTCCGTGGAGGACCCGGTGTACGACGCCGAGGTCAACGTGGTGGGAACGGTCCGGCTCGCCGAGGCCGCCCGACGAGCCGGGGTGCGGCGGATCGTCTTCACCTCCTCGGGAGGGTCGATCTACGGTCCCGTGGCCGAGCTGCCGGTGGCCGAGTCGCGGCCGGTGGATCCGATGAGCCCGTACGCGGCGGGCAAGGTCGCCGGCGAGGTGTACCTCGAGATGTTCGCCAAGCTGTACGGCATCGAGTGGGCGGGCGTGGCACCGGCCAACGTGTACGGCCCGCGGCAGGACCCGCACGGTGAGGCCGGGGTGGTGGCGATCTTCGCGCAGCGACTGCTCGCGGGGCAGCCGACCCGCGTGTTCGGGAACGGGGGCAACACCCGCGATTATGTGTTCGTCGACGACGTGGTCGACGCCTTCGTGCGCGCGGCGACGGTTCCGGCGGCCGCCGGGCTGCGGTTCAACGTGGGCACCGGGGTCGAGACCAGCGACCGCGACCTGCACACCCTGGTGGCCGCGGCGGCGGGGTCGGGGACGACCCCGAGTACGCGCCCGCCCGTCTGGGGGACGTCGCCCGGTCAGCGCTGGACGCCGGCCGGGCCGCCGACGTCCTCGGCTGGGTCCCGCGGGTACCGATCGCCGACGGCGTCGAGCGCACCGTGGACTACTTCAGGGCGTGAGCCCGGGGTCCTCGTCGGCCGCTCCGGCCCCCACCTCGGCCGCGGGCGCCTGTTGTACCGCGGGGGCCTGGGGTACCGCATCCGGCTGCGGCAGGAACGGGCGGACCAGGTCGATGAGACCGGGCAGGACACCACCCGGCGCGGGGGCGGGGTCGACCGGTTGGGTGATCTGCTGTTCCGTGGGCTCCGTGGTGGCGTCCCCGGTGGCGGTCTCGGTGGCGCCGCCGCCGGTGGACGGGGTCGCCCGCTCGGCTACCGGGGCCGGTGGGGACGACTGAGCGGAACGCCGTGGGGCGACGGCCGCCGCGGCCGCCGCGGTCGTGGGTACCGAGACCTGGGCGGTCCCCGCCGTCGAGGACCCGGTCTCCGCCGTCCCGGCGTCTGTCGCGGGACCATCGCCGACCGGGGTGTCCGGGCTCTCGACCGAGGTCTCGGTCGAGTCGCCGGGTGCGCCCTCATCGGCCGGCTCGGAGGTGGTCACGGCGACGGGCTCCGGCGAGGCGTCGGCGGTCTGGGCGGCGGACACCTGCTCGCGCGCCCGCTCGACCGCCAGGGCGTTGCGGTGGGAGTCGTACCAGAGTCCGGTGGAGATCAGCCCGGCGGAGACCACGCCGAGGGCGCCCACCCCAGAGCGGTGGCCGAGGGGCGTGGGAAGCGGGAGTCCAGCGGAGCCATGGGCCCCAGTATCAGTCACCCGCGGTGCCCGGGACAACCCCGAGCCCCGCCGCGCGTGTCGACACCGGAACGGCGACAAGGCGTTCCGGACCCTCCCACAGGACCTGGGCGTCACCGTACGGGTCGTCGGCCCGGCGGAGCCACAGCCCCGTGGCATGACGCCACACCGTGGGCAGGATCCGTCCGTCATCTCCCGGGCCGGCGCGCGTGTGGCGGGCCCGGATCCGACGGTCACGCCAGAGCGGCACCCGGCCGCCGAGCATCACGGCGAGCATCGCCTCGAACGCACCGCACCCGCGGTCGAACACCCCGCCGTGGCCGCGCGTGCCGTAGACGGGGGTGCCGTCGGCGAAGCACCCGGTGTCGAGGCGGGTGGCGCCGTCGGAGAGGTCGGAGGTGGACCAGGCCCGCCTCAACCCCCATCTGACCTGCAGTAGCTCGACCGGGTCCCCGGGAGCGGTGAACGAGAATCTGCGGACGGGGCCGGGGGACCTCCAGTCGGCCGGCCCCGACACCCCCACCCCGAGGTCCGGGGACTCGGCGTAGATCACCCGGTCGGCGCGCAGCCCCAGCCGCTCCGCGGTCCCGACGATCCGCCCGCCGTAGGAGTGGCCCACGACGGTCAGCGCCGCGCCCGGGCACTCGATCTCGATCACCCGGTCCACCTCCCGACAGAACCGGACCAGGCGGGGCGCCATCGCCTCGGCGTACCGCGGATCGCCGGCGTCGGCCATGATGTCCTGCGGGAACTCGCCGTCGAGAAACGCCACCACGACCAGCCGGCCACCGCCGGCCTCCACCAGGTCCACCGCGACGTCGGTGTTGACGTGGGACATGTCGAGGTTGGTGCCCGTGCCGGGGACGTAGACCGCGACCGCCTCGGTGCGCGGACCGACCTCCCCCACCACCTCGATCATCCGCCCACCTCGCAGGGGGGAGAACCCCACGAAGGACCGACGACGACGACCCGGCCCCCGTCGCGTCATGGTCTCCAGTCGCCCGATCCGCGGACTCCACGGTGTCCCGGCCAACTGCTCGCGGTGCAGTGCGCGGCGTACCAGGACTGAGTTCGCCCGCGCCCGCACCGGCCACGGAACGCCGTAGGTGCCGCCGACGGCGTCGGGCTCGGCCAGCGCGAGCAGGCGCCGGTCGGCGGGGCTCAGGTGCTCGATGCTCGAGTACACCTCGTCGGGCGTGGCCTCTGGCCAGGCCGCGACGACGGCCCGGGTGTCGAGCGTCCCGGCGGGTGCTCGCCCGGCGGGGTCCGAGCCGGCCGGGCCGCCCGCCCCGGCCAACCTCGCCAGATCGGTCAGCGCGTTGTCGACCGCCCGGTCCAGCGACGCCCGCAGGCGGTCCCGGCCGGAGACCGGCACCGGGTCCGGGCCGTCGAGGTCGGCCCAGACGTCCTCGGCGAGCTCGACGAGCCGGTAGACACCCGCCAGGAGCTCGTCGATCCCGCGGGCCTCGGCGTCGATCGCCACTGCCAGGGCGGTCAGCGCGGGTGAACGGGTGGGGGAGGACGCCAGGGCGTCCCGCGCGATCGTCAGCGCGTCCCGGGCCGCCACCATGCGGGCCGCCACGTCGAGGAGCGACCGCACCTGCTCCGGTGGCGGGTCCTCGGCCAGGGCTCCGGTCACCGGAGTCGCCGCGTCGGGTGGGTGTCGGCCAGGTCCCGGGCGGCCTGCTCTGTCTCGGCGTCGGAGGCCGCGCCGTCGGCCAGCGACCGTGCGATGTCGTGCAGTCGGGTGACCCGGGCGAGGGCGGGGGCCAGGAGGTCGCGCACCGCGTCGTCGTCGAACCGCTCCCTCGCCGCCTCGAGCCGCAACGCGAGCCGGCCCGCTTCCGCACGGACCTCCACGTCACCGGACCCCGCGCCGCCGGTACCCACGTCACCGGACCCCGCGCCGCCGGTACCCGCGCCACCAGCGGACCGGCCGGTCACCGTCGTAGGCGGTCGTCGTCGTCCGCGACGGGCATCACCGCGGTCGCGTCTGGCCGGTCCTCCGGCCGCACCGCGTTCTGCAGCGCGATCGACCGGGCCAGTCGGGCGTACCGCAGTTCCTGTTCGCGGAATCGCACGTAGGTGGAGACGGTGACGAATGCGAAGCCCATGACCAGCGCGTACAGCACCAGGTCCGTGCCCCGCTGGACGCCCAGGGCATTGGCCACCACGGTGAGGTCGTCCGGGCGCAGCACCGCATAGACCATGAACACCACGAACAGCACGAAGCCGATCTTGACCCCGGCCTTCGCCCGGGCTTTGCGCCGGTTGGCGAGGAAGAACGCCACCAGCGCGGCGCCGGCGAGCAGCAGTAGTGCCTTGATCATCGCGGCAACCTCTTTCCCACGAACCCGTCGGAGAGGATGTTGATCCCGTTGAGCAGCGACTGCCCCTTCGACATGGAGTACTCGGTGTAGAGGATGTCGACGGGCTGCTCCGCGACGCGCCACCCACGGTTGTCCATCAGTTCCACGAACTCGCTGGCGTGGCTCATGCCGTTCATCCGCAGGTTGAGGTCGTTCGCGACCCGCTCGTTGAACACCCGGAGCCCGTTGTGGGCGTCCGTCAGGCCGAGCCGGCGGGTGCGTGGGCTCAACATGACGACGGTCCTCAGGACGATCCGCTTGATCAGCGGGACCTGATCGCCCTCGCGTCGCGGGCGGCCGAAGCGGGTACCCACCACGATGTCGACCGGTTCGGCTCGGACCCTCTCGACCATCGCGAGGACGTCCTTGACCTGGTGCTGGCCGTCGGCGTCGAAGGTGACGAAGTAGCGGGCGCCGGGTTGGGTGCGGGCGTACTCGACACCTGTCTGGATGGCAGCGCCCTGCCCGAGATTGACCGGGTGGCGGACGAGGTGCGCCCCCGCCCGGTGGATCGCGGCGGCGGACTCGTCGGACGACCCGTCGTCGACCGCCACGATGTTCGGGAACGTCTCTCGCGCACTGCTGAGCACGTCCTCGATGACGGTGCCCTCGTTGAAGCATGGCACGATCAGCCAGACGTCGCGGTTGCCCGCGGGGTCGTCTGCGGGGTCGCCGCCGGCCGTGTCACCGTGCTCTGGGAGTCGCTCACTGTCACTGCTCATCGCCGGTCGATACTATGCGATCGGACGGACAACCCGGTGACGAGAAGGACGGCGGTTCCCCGATGGCCATCGATGTGATGCTCCCCTACTACGGGGACGTCGGCCACTTCAAGAAGGCTGTGGACAGCGTTCTCTCCCAGAGCTATTCGGACTTCCGACTGGTCGTGGTGGACGACGGCTACCCGGACCCGGAGCCCGCCCGCTACATGGGGGAGATCACCGCACGCGACGAGCGGGTGACGTACGAGAAGAACGAGACCAACCTCGGTGCCAACGGCAACTACCGCAAGTGCCTGGAGATGGTCACCGCGCCGGTCGTCGTGGTGATGGGCGCCGACGACATCATGCTGCCCAACTATCTGCAGGTGGTGGCCGACGGGTTCGCGGCCGTTCCCGACGCCGCGGTGATGGAGGTGGGCGTCAGCGTGATCGACGAACACGGTGCGCCGGTCCGGCCACTGTCGGACACCGTCAAGTCGTTCACCCAGCCCAGGACAGACGGGCGCACGGTCCTGCACGGCGAGAAGCTGATGACCTCGCTGATGCACGGCAACTGGACCTACTTCCCGTCACTGGCGTGGAGTTCCGAGTGGATTCGCCGCATCGGGTTCCGCGAGGGGCTCGACGTGGTGCAGGACCTGGCGCTGTTGGTCGACGTGATCACCGCTGGCGGCCACATGGTCTACGACCCGACGCTGGCATTCCTTTACCGCCGGCACTCGGCGTCCGACTCCTCGGTGCGTGCGCTCGACGGCCGCCGCTTCGACGAGGAGGCCCGCTTCTTCGCCGCCGAGGCGGACGCGTTCGCCGCCCGGGGCTGGAAGAAGGCCGAGCGGGCCGCGCGACTGCACGTGACGTCGCGGCTCAACTCCCTGTCGCTGCTGCCCACCGCGGCCCGGGCCGGCAAGCTCGCCGAGGGTGGCAAGCGGCTCCTCGGCCACAGCTTCAGGAGGTTCTGACCCGGGCCGGGCACGACCCCGGGGCGGCTTAGATTTGGTCGTCCCTGCTGCGCCGGAAAGGCCCCCGCGCCGCAATGGGCACGACCAGAATCGGAGGCAGGTGAGCCGCCGGAATGGCCGGAGTGGAGGTCTATGTGATTCCCGAGCAGTGGATCCCGCACCGCCGTGAGGACGGCGAGCTGATCGGCTGGATCGACATGACAGCCGCGGCGCCGCTGCTCGTGCCGATCGACCGCCTCGGCCGCCCGCTCGACCCGGTCGAGCACTGGCACCGGGCGGAGGAGGTCCTCGAGGGGATCGGCCTGCGGTTCCTCATGGAGCGTTTCCTGTTCGGCGAGGACGGAGCCCAGACCGTGGTTCGGATCGCCCACCTGTACGAGGACCGGATCGTCCTGTCGACCGCGCTCACCGATGCGATCGAGGAGGTCGGCCGCGAGATCGTGGTGCCCTTCCCCGCGCCGAGCACGCTGCGCCCCGCCTGAGCCGCCGCCCGCCGAGCACGCTGCGCCCCGCCTGAGCCGCCGCCCGCCGAGCACGCTGCGCCCCGCCTGAGCCGCCGCCCGCCTGAACCACGGCCCGGCCGGTCAGCGTCGCACGATCACCACTCGCGATCCCACCTCGCGGACGTCGAACAGCTCCGGGTCCGCGAACTGAGCCGGGGAGAACCGGATCGTCTCCCGGCTGTTGTTCCGGGCCAGCGGCATCTCGTTGATCGCCACCGGCAACCCCCAGGTCCGGATGCCCTCCCGCGCGAGCACCAGGACATCCGGGCCGCGGAAGGGTCCGGACTCCAGCGCGTCGGCCAGTTCGCGCGGGGAGGTGGCGGTGGCCCACCGGCGGATCTCGTCCGTCCTCTCGGTGTACCGACCGGCCGGGGTGGCATAGGCCTGCGCGGGCGCCTGGAAGGTGAAATAGGGGCGGTAGGAATAGACGGTCGGGACCGCGGTGAGCACCACCAGATCGGAGGGCTCCCGCCCGGGGGTCATCTCGTCGATCGCCTCCATCACCGGCGTGGGCGCGGCGACGGTGTCACGGGCGGCGGCGGCGAAGGCCGAGTCCTCCTCGGAGACGTGCTGCACCATCTGGACCGCGGCCAGGCCGGCCACGACCACGGCCACCGCGGCGACCCGCCCGCGGGAGTGCGCGGGCGACGTCGCCACCGCCCACCGGGCCAGGGCGAGCGAGCCCACCACACCGGCGAGCGCGAGAGCCAGCGTGATCGCCGGGATCAACCGGAACGGCAGCAGCGTGGATCCGGTGGCCGCCCTCAGGCCCGACAGGGCGTACCAGCCGAACACCGTGAGGACCATCAGCCCCAGCGCCTGCGCCAGCACGAGCGAGCGCGTCGGTGTGGGCAGGGGCCAGCCCGGCCGGGAGGACGTGACCTCGTCGTCGTCCTCGGGGGGTGCGCCGATCCGGGCGCCCAGGGCCGCCGCACCGCGGTCCGAGAGCCGGCCGGCGCCGTCCGGCCACACGGTCACCACCACCCACACCACCCCGATCAGGCACAGCAGGCCCGCGGCGGACACCTCGAACATCGGCAGTGGCCAGCGCGATGCGATCTCCGGGGCGAAGTCGTTGGCCACGGACGGCTCGGTCTCGGCGCCGCCCAGCACGGCCAGGAGGAAGCGGTGCCAGAACAGCAGTGCCAGGAGAGCGGAGATGCCGGCCATCGCGGCCAGGTGGGCGATCAGTGTGCCGACCACGGCGCGGTCGGAGCGGTGGCGCCAGGTGGTGATGACGACGACGAGGGCGACCAGCAACGCCGCGACACCCGCGATGAGCGTGTAGTCCAGGGCGGCCCATCCGAGGTAGCCGCCGATCGTCACGACCAGCGGCCACGTGGGTCGGCCGCCGTCGGTGCCCCGCGTCACCGCGGCGGCGCGTGCGCAGAGCAGGAAGGTCGCCACCACGACCTGCGGGAGGAGGCAGATGAGGATCCACGAGTAGGGCTCGTAGGCGTTGGTGTGTCCCCCCACGACCGCGGTGACCAGACCGAACAGCACGGCGAGCCGGGTCGGCACCAGCCAGCGCCAGGCGACGAAGGCGATCGCGCCCGCGATCGCCATGGTGGCGATCGCATAGGGCTTGTAGAACTCCCAGCCCTCGATCCCGGTCAGGGCGGCCAGTCGCCCGCCCACCCAGAACCACTGCGGCGGGTAGAAGGGCGCGGCGTCGGCGAAGAAGGGGTCGGCGAGCGCGGGGGAGTCGGCGAAGCGGGTCACGTACGCGACGCGGTTGAGCTGGTCGCCGCCGAGGCCGAAGAGGTAGTGCGGCGTCCCGGTCAGCAGCAGGCCGAGGTGGGAGGAGGCGAGAAACGCCGGGCCGGCGGTCCCGAGGAGCCACAGGCCGCGATCGCCGGTACCGCGGCCGGTCCCTCGGCCCCGGCGCCCCCCGCGCAGCAGGAGCCAGCCGGCCAGCACCACCAGCCCCGCGGCGAGGGTCGCTCCCAGGGCCTCGGGCAGCCAGCTGGGCTCCGGCAGGGACAGCGCATCGACGGTCGTGAGGGTCAGTGCGGCCACCAGTGTGGCGACGACGAGCCCCGCCAGGAGTTCACCCGCGCGCCGCGCGAGCAACCGGGCCTCGCTCATCCGTCGCGGCCCCGGTCGAGGCGGGCGGATACCGCGAGGCCGGCGACGTGCACCGCCACCCCGATGCCGGGCCCCGCGAGGAGGGCGATCGCCGATCGCACGTCGAGCGGGCCGGGCACCGAGACCAGGAGGACCAGCGCCGCCCCCACTGCCACCCACCAACCGGCGTTGTAGAGCGTGTGTCGGTCGAAGGCCAGCGCGGCGTTGCCCGTGACCATGAGGGCGGCGGTACCGACGGAGGCCGCGGTGAGCGCGGCCAGGACCGCTCCGGGGAGCTCGAACTCGGCCCCGAACAGCACCCGGATGAGCCACGGGCCCACGAGCCAGGCTGCGCCCGCACCCACCAGGCCGACCGCGGTGACCAGCCCGAGCGGGCCGGCCAGTGCGCGCGGGCCGAGCTCGCGGCGCTGGACGAAGTAGACGATGATCGCGCTCTGGAAACTGGTCAGCGGTACCAGCAGCGGCGCGCGGGTGAGGGTGATGGCCAGGATGACCGCGCCGACCAGTGGCGCGGGGTCCGACTCGCGGACGGTGGCGGTGACGAACACGGGAAACCCCACCACCAGGGCGGCGGTCCCCGCCGAGGCCAGCATCGCCGAGGCGGTGTTGCGCCAGAACCGTCGACGGCCCACGTCGACCGCGCGGGTCAGCGCCTCTCGGGTGGCCGGGGACAGGGCGATCATCACAGCCCAGGTGACGGTGCCGGCGACGGTGGCGAAGGCGAATCCGAGCCCGGCGTCACCGGCCCACCACGCCACGCCGGCCACGCCCAGTCGCAGCGCGGCGTCCACGGTGAGGAGCACCGCGTACAGGCCCCAGCGCTCGGTTCCCGAGAGCGCCCCCGCCGTGGCGGCCTGGAGGCTGAAGCCGAGGATCCCCACCGCCATCACCGCCACGCCCACCCCGGAGAACGCGGGCAGTCCCAGGCGTGGCCAGGCGGGAGCGCTCACCGCGACGACGCAGGCCAGCACGAGGCCCAGCATCAGTCCGGCGGGCAGGAGCCGGACCCGGCCTCCCGTCCCCGGTGCCGGGAGAACCGCCGCGGGACCCACCCGGGCCGACCTCACGGCCCGGGTGGTCTCCTGCATGAGTCCGTTGGCCACTCCGCCGAGAGCGAAGAACGCGCCCCAGTAGGTGGCGAAGAGCGGGTAGTCCGACGGTCCGAGCGTCCGGCCGGCGACCAGCATCACGAGGTAGCCGGAGGCGGCCGCGAACGCCGTCGCCAGCGTCAGTGCCCGCATCCCACCCACGGCGCGGCGGCCGGTCGTGGGGGTCGGGTCAGCGGCGGCCGGAGTGGTCATCGGGCATGCCGAGGGTGGGCGGCAACGGTTCGGAGAACAGCCAGGCGGACCACAAGGGCCGCAGATCCACGGGGGAGTGGTCCGCGGCCATGTGGAGGAAGTCGTCGGTGGTCGCGGTCTTTCCCGAGTACTTGACCACCCAGCCGCGGAGCAACCGGAAGAACTGCTCGTCGCCGATGGTCAGGCGCAGCGCGTGCAGGGCGAGCGCACCGCGCTTGTAGACGCGGTCGTCGAACATGTCCTTGGGGCCGGGATCGGACAGCAGCAGATCCTGGGGGGAGTTCTGCAGCTTGGAGTAGTAGCGCAGCGCGTGGCTGCCCGCGTCCGCGCCGCCGGAGAACTCCGTCCACAGCCACTCGGCGTAGCAGGCGAAGCCCTCGTGGAGCCAGATGTGCTTCCACTCGGCGGCGGTGACGGCGTTGCCGAACCACTGGTGGGCGAGTTCGTGGGCGATCAGCCGTTCGTCGTCCGTCCCCGCCTCGGCGGTGTTGCGGCCGAACGTGGACATTCCCATCGCCTCGAGAGGGATCTCCAGTTCGTCGTCGGTCACCACCACCTTGTACTCGCCGAAGGGGTACGGGCCGAACAGGTCGGTGAAGACGTCGATCATCTCGAGCTGGCGGGCGAACGCCACCCGGAAGTCCCGCTTGAGGTCCGCGGGAAGATAGGCGTGGACCGGCACCGAGCCACCCGTCACCTCCAGGTGCTCGTACCGTCCCAGGTTGATGGTCACGAGGTAGGTGGAGGTGGGCTGCGGGAGGTCGAACTCCCACGTGGTGGTGCTGCCACTGCGCTTCTTGCCCACCAGCGACCCCGTCACGACGGCGCGGTACGGCGAGTCCGTGGTGAGACGGATCCGGAACGGGGCCTTGGACGAGGGGTGGTCGTCGCACGGGAACCAGCTGGCGGCCCCGTTGGGTTGGTTCGCCACCAGGACGCCGTCGGTCAGTTCCTCCCAACCGACCTCCCCCCAGGCGCCGCGGATGGGGCGCGGGTTGCCCGAGTACCGGATGGTGAGGGTGAACGCCGCGCCCACGGGGATCGGGTCGGTCGGGGTGACGCTGAGCTTGCCCCGCGGCCGGCCGTACCGGGCGACCCGGCCGCGGTCGAGCGAGACCTTGGAGACGTCGAGGTGGGGGGACAGGTCGAGCTGAACGGACTCGAGCGGTTCGGTGGCCGTGGCGGTGATCACGGCCTGACCGCGCAGGTTGTTGGAGCTCATCTTGTAGGTGAGGTCCAGTTCGTACCGGGTCACCCGGTAGCCGTGGTTCCCGGCGCTGGGCAGGTAGGGATCCACCGGATCGGCGCGCGACGAATCGCGGGGGGCGGCGATCTTGGCGATGAGGTCCTTCTTGACTGCCTTCAATTCCATGACCTGCGCGAGTGTAGTGGACCCGGGGGATCGCCACGGTCGCCGTCGCCGCCGGTGCCGCTGACGCCCGCCACCGCCGTCGGATCCGCGCTCTGCGGAAACTACTTGCCAACCAGGAAAGTAGTTTCCTAGTGTGGGGTCATCGGCCGGGCGAGGGCCCGGGGAAGTGTCGAGAAAGGTGAAGTCATGACCACGGAGAACTACACCACCGGCGCGGTCGATCGCGCCGAGGCCGCCAGGCTCCTCGCGGAGGCCGAGGGGCGCCCGCCGGTCAGCTCCACGCGCGACGCCCGGGTCTTCGCCTGGTTCACCGCGGTCATCGCGGTGGTGATGGGGGCCGGGACCATCGCGATCATGTTCTCCGACTGGGCGATGCTGCCGTACGCGGTGCTTCTGTTCGCCGTGATGGCCTGGCAGCGGCGGTCGATCGGCGCCAGCCCCCGTGGCTCGGCCCGCACGTCCTTCTGGGGGGTCGTGGGTTCCGGGGTGATGGTGCTCGTCGTCGTCACCGGCCTGCACGTCATCCGCACCACGATCGGCCTCACCGCCTGGTGGTATCTCCTCGGCGCGGTGCTGGTGGCGGTGCCCGGACTGATCGCCGCCGCGCGGATCGCACGGCGGGGGGCCTCGCGGTGAGCGGTTCGACAGGCGAGGCCGCCGGAACCGGCACCGCCGACGGTGACGCAGGTGACACCGACAACGCCGCCGGTCACGCCGGTCACGCCGCTGACCTCGACGTCCCCGACGACCGCGCGCAAGGACACGCGCGCCACCGGCTCGACGAGGTCATCCACGCGCCGGTGAGATTCTCGATCGTCGCCGCGTTGGCCGGGGTCGACGACGCGGAGTTCGCGACGATCCGCGATGCGGTGGAGGTCTCCGACTCGACGCTGTCCAAGCAGGTCGCGGTGCTCGAGAAGGCCGGGTACGTCAAGGTGCGCAAGGGGTACGTGGGAAAGCGACCCCGGACCTGGTTGGCCCTGAGCCGCGAGGGTCGCAGGGCCTACGGGTCGCACCTGGAGGCGCTCCGGGCCATCGCCGGCGGCTGACCGGCGAATCCCCCTCCCTCCCCCGGATGCGCGGCGTCTTTGCACGGAACCCACGGGGGTGCGCGGCGAGTCTGGTCCAGACCCGCCGCGCAGCCCCTGCGGTGGCAGACGGACCCGCCGCGCAGCCCCTGCGGTGGCAGACGGACCCGCCGCGCAGCCCGCGCCCCGCTCAGCCCCGCCAGGGTGCGATCGGATTGCCCTGCCAGCGGGTGCCCGGGGGGATGCGGTCGCCGCGCATGACCAGCGAGGCCGGGCCCACGGTGGAGCCGTCGCCGATCGAGGACGCCGGGAGCGCCACACAGTGGCACCCCAGCGTCGCGCCATCGGCCATCGTCACCCGGTCGATCTGCATGATGCGGTCGTGGAAGAGATGGGTCTGGACCACGCAGCCGCGGTTGACGGTGGCGCCGTCACCCACCGAGATCAGGTCGGCCTCGGGGAGCCAGTAGGACTCGCACCACACGCCCCGGCCGATGCGTGACCCGAGCAGGCGCAGCATCGCGGTGAGGATCGGGGTCCCGGTGGCGGGCCGGGCCATCCAGGGCGCGGCGAGGAGCTCGACAAAGGAGTCGGCCACCTCGTT